>CAZBUB010000055.1:0-13941 GCA_964494985.1 uncultured Desulfohalobiaceae bacterium
CAGACTTTTGCTTTACGCATTCTTGGGAGCGAGTTTTTTGCACCCTGTGGGCCGACCCCCTGGACCTGGTGAACAGTTACATTTTTTTTTGCTTTCCGGGAATCTCTGTCAGTTAAAACGCCTTCCCGTACTCGCCGGTTCAAACCCGGGACAAGTTCCGGCACCAGTATGACACCAAAAGCTATTTCCGAAAAGCAGTACCAATGATACGTGCCCAGATTCAATTGACCAAGGAGCATGCGGATAAATTGAAAGAACTTGCTCATCACAGCAATGAATCGATGCTACCCTGATTTAATCAAATGTACAGCTCCGTCATTGACGGCGGTGTACCTGGAGCATTACATTCAAGGTTTGCTCTATCCATTAGCCAATTAGCTGTCCGCCCACTTACAGCAAAGCATTACAGGGGTAGCCCCAGCCAAGCGAACACACCGCACATCTTGAGCCCCATGTAGAACATGACGATGATAAAGAGATATTTGAGCTGCTTGGCTGGTATGAGGTGGGCAGACCTGGCCCCGACAAAGGCCATGGGAATGCTGCACCCGGCCAGGAGAATCCACTGCAGCCAGTTCACATACCCAGTGGAGTACGGCGGCAGCCCCTGCACCCCTAGGCCATTGAGCATATAGGCCAAGACTCCGCCAATGGCAGCAAACATCATCAAGGCAGTGGATGTGCCCACCGCTTGATGCATGCTGAACTTCAGAAATACCACCATAACCGGGATCATGAGCACACCGCCGCCGATGCCGATAAGCCCGGAAACAATACCCAGAATGATTCCCCACAAAACATAAACCAGGATGTTTTCCGAAGGGTGTTCGTCAACTTTGGGCGGTTTGGCTGTCAGCATCCGGATGGCGCCCACAATGATTGCAACCCCAAACAGTTTTGTCAGCATTGCCCCTGAAATATTTGAGGCAAAGTAGCCGCCTAAAAAAGCTCCAAAAGCAGCAATAACTCCGAGTATCACACCCTGCTTCCAAAGCACGGCACCCTTGGTATGATGGGTCAGGGCCCCGCTTAAGGCTGTGGGCAACACAACCAGCAGGTTGGTCCCAAAGGCGATGCGAATGGCTATTGTCGGATCCACCCCCATGGATTGAAGCACCCAGAACTGCACCGGGACCATGATAAAGCATCCGCCAACACCCAAAAGGCCGGAGGCAAAGCCGACTCCGAGCCCTGTAATGAGCAAAGCAATGATGTGCATGACTTGAATTTCCATTTGTATCACCCTCCTTTAAGCTATTTTTACCGTTCAAAAAGGGATCCAGATTCGATTAGGGAAGCAACTTGCTGGTCTGCATCTCCTTTGCAATTCTCCAAGACTTTGATCCCCTTGCTAACAAGGAGCTCCTTGCATTGCCTTTGGATCCCGCCGCAAACAAGAATATCTGCTCGAAAAGCCACTATCTGCCTGGCCAGATGCACCGCCTGATCGCCACAGGATTCTCCGAAATGTTCAATGCGCTTGCTGACAATCTCCCGGTCTTGTATTTCATACACTGCAACAGTGACAGAACTTCCAAAGTGGGGCGATATTCTTGAGCCAAACAGAGGAACACTAAGGATCATAACCGCTCCCCAGATAAATAGAATTTTTAAAGACCTTCCAACAGCGCCCGCTATGCACAGCTTTTGCGTGTACATGGAGACTATGTTTTGATGGCTATCTATTGCGAAGCAAACCCAATGCCATGAATGCAACAACATCTTCCTTGTTGCATTTAACGAAACATAACAGGTAGTTATAGGATAAGCAGGCTAAGACCTGGGAGAAAAGAAGGAAGGAATATGTTTCAAATCATGAAACCGTTTCAGGATTGTTTCAGCCAAGGAGACCCAGTCTCTTCATCCGACGCCAGAGAGTGCTGCGGCTGATGCCTAGAGCCCTGGCCGCTTGTTCCCGGTTGTGCCGGCAATGTTCAAGCATAGCTTGAATCCTTTTCGCCTCTTCCAGGTCCTGGGCAGACAATTTAGGCTGCTGGGAATGGCTGCCCTGGGCAATCTCATTGGGCAGATGCTCCAGTTCAATACGTGAGCCTTTGCAGGCAATGAAGGCAAACTCGATGAAGTTTCGCAACTCTCTGATGTTGCCAGGGAAAGGATAACACATCAGGGCGTGGAGGGCTTCAGGACTGATGCCTTGAATGTTTTTGCCTTGTTGCAGATTGAGCTGGGAGATGAACTGGTCCACCAAGATGGGGATGTCTTCCCGGCGTTCCTTTAATGGCGGCAGCTCCAGGGTGACCACATTGAGCCTGTAATAAAGGTCTTCCCTGAAATCACCTTTTGCGACAAGCTGTTTGAGCTCAAAGTTGGCGGCGGCAATGATCCTGAAATCAGATTTTACCGGCTTGGTGCCTCCCACTGGGGTAAATGAATGATTTTCCAGTACTCTCAAAAGGTCGGATTGCAAAGCAAAAGAGGTGGTTCCGATTTCGTCCAAGAATAAAGTGCCCTGGTCAGCCGCCAGAAAATAGCCAGGTTTGTCCCGAACCGCTCCGGTAAAGGCTCCCTTGGCGTGACCAAAAAGCTCGGATTCCAGCAGGCTTTCTGGTAAGGCAGCGCAATTGACTGCCACAAAAGGACCGCTGGCCCTTGGGCTAAGATTGTGGATAGCCCGGGCCACAAGCTCTTTTCCAGTTCCTGTGGGGCCTTGGAGCAGCACGGGACTGCCGCTTTCAGCAATATCCGGAAGAAAGGAAAGAATGGCCTGCATCTTGGGGTGCTTGCCGACAATGTCCTCCTTTACATACTGCTTGTTCAATTCCCGCCGCAGTTTTTCCAGCTCGGAAAGATCCCTGAATGTTTCCACTCCCCCTATAATCTCGCCTCCTGGATTGCGCAAAATATTGGTGCTCAGGCTGATTGGCTTCTGCTCGCCTTGTTTGGTGATGATCTGGGCCGAAAGATTGATTTGGGGGGTTTTGGTGGACAGCGTATGTCCCAAAGCGCAGTTATGTTCACAAATATCGGCTCGAAAGACATCAAAGCAGTGCTGGCCAATGGCCTCCTGTTGGGTAAAACCCGTAATATGCTCTGCAGCCCGATTGAATGAGGTAATCCGTTTCTGGATGTCTATGGTGAACACGCCGTCGCTGATGCTCTCCAAAATGGTGCAACAAGGAGTCGGCACCACCGAAGTAATGTCGCAAAAAACCTTGCTATTCTCCGGCCTGACAGCTTTTCGATTGTTAATTTTCATAATCTGATAACTTTTTCATGAAAGACATTGGCCTCCTCATCAAATACGACTTGTGCGAAATAACCATTATATTTCATTATATTACCCCAAATTCTATTAGAATGCGACGCACTGATCGAATACTTGATTTACGTGTTCATTCATAAGCCTGGGCCTTTTGTTTACTGACCACACCCTTTTGGACAGGGCTCCAGCATGGAGCGGAGCATCCGGCAATTGCGGCAGACCATCATCTTGTCCTTCCAGTTAGGGTGCATGTATCCATTACAGATGGTGCCGTTGATGAACCAGCACAGGGTCCCGGCCTGAAACTCCCAGGCCGGGCATTCCCTCACCCGCTCGGCTGAGCAGTCCATAAGGTCCCAGCAGGGCCTTAAAGCCTCCTGCAAAGCCCTCTTTCTGGTGACCAGAAAGAGCATCTGCCTTTCCACGTGTACCGGGAAAGAGCGCCAGCCCTGCTCATAGCTGTGCACTGCCTTGATAGAGGTGCCCAGCAGCTGAGCCAGCTGCTTCTGGGTCTTGCCCAGCCTGCTGCGCAAAAGGGAGAATTCCTGATTGTCCATTGATCTCCCTGATAGCTTTGAAGATTTCATACCACAATGTGGTATTTGATATCAATCCTGAGCACCAACCTCTTTTGCATATCCAGCTATAAAATGTTTGACAAAGTGACCTGGTTTGGTCAGACTATATTTAAAGACAGGAGGCAATAAAAATGCAGATTACCAATATTTCCGAGGCAAAAGCTCAGTTATCCGCGTTGATTGAAAAAGTCATGGCCGGAGAAGAAGTGATTATTGGCAAGGCTGGAAAACCCGTTGCCCGCATCGTCAAGTATGAGAATAACCGCCAGCAGCGCCAGCCTGGAGCTTTAAAAGGAAAAATCAAAATAGCGGATGACTTCGATATGCTCCCAAATGATATCGCCGAAGTATTGGGCATGGTGGACAAATGAATTTGCTTCTCGACACACATATGTTGCTGTGGTGGTTGGACGATAGTCCTTATCTATCAGATGGTGAACGTAGTGCTATCGCTAATCCCGCTAATCTGATAGTTGTGAGTGCTGCTGTAATCTGGGAGATACGGATCAAGCAGGCGCTTGGAAAACTGGAAATTCCAGCGGAATTCTATACCATTATCAAAGAGCAGGGATTTGAGCTTTTATCCATCACCACGGATCATGCATATGCGGCAGGCGGCCTGCCAATGCACCATCGCGACCCCTTTGACAGAATGATCATCGCCCAGGCCAATCTGGAAAAACTGTGTGTCATTACTCGCGACACCATATTCAGCAGATACGATGTTTCCGTCTTGACACAATGATCGAAATCTATAATTTGACCCGCTTTCTGTAAGCCTGCCCAATTGCCTCCAATATATTAAGAACCTTGAGCACAGATTTACAGTGCCCGTGGTCCGGCAAAGACTTGACAAGGCACTTTTATTGGTTATTATACCAAATAAGAAACAAGAGGTGGCCATGAACAGGAAAATCAGGGAACGCTACGAGACCAGGTCTAGGATTATGAAAGCCTTGGGGCATCCCAGCAGGCTGTTCATAGTGGAGGAGCTAAGTCGGGGCAGCAGGTGCGTGTGCGAGCTGACCGAGATGATAGGCGCAGATACATCCACTGTGTCCAAGCACCTGTCCATCCTTAGGGAAGCCGGGCTGGTGGATTATGACAAACAGGGCACTCAAATGCACTACCATCTCTCTGCACCCTGTATCCTGGACTTCTTCAGCTGCCTGGAGAACCTGATTCAGACAGACTTGGAGCGCAGAAAGCTCCAGCTTGAATGATCCAGAATAAGGAGGGACTCATGTCCAAAACAAAGGTTTTGTTTTTATGCACTGGCAACTCCTGCCGCAGCCAAATGGCAGAGGGCTGGACTAGGCATCTTTTGGGAGAAGAGATCCAGGCCTTTTCAGCCGGGGTAATCAAGCACGGCCTGGACCAAAGGGCGGTCCAGGTCATGGCTGAGGCAGGAGTGGACATCTCCGGGCACCAGTCCAAGACCACCGACGAATTACCTGAGCAGGAGTTTGATGCAGTGATCACCTTATGCGACCACGCTAATGAGAGCTGTCCCTTTTTCCCTGGCAAATTCCTGCGCCTGCACCAGGAATTTGACGACCCCCCTGCCCTGGCCAGGGATGCTGCAGATCAGGAAGAAGCCCTGGAGGGCTATCGAAGGGTCAGGGATCAGATCAAGGACTTTGTGCGCGGCCTGCCAGAGGTGCTGCAAGAACAACAGCCAAAATGAAGCATATAAATCTTGTGCACAAAGTGACAGATTCTTTAACTTTTTTTGTATTTACTTTAAACTGTTCATTTTTAATGTTCAACATTTATTGGCTATTTTGCCAACTAATACAAAATCGTCTACTTGGGAGCTACACAGTCAACAGTCCCATGGCGACCCTTTGTTTTTATTAATTATCTACAAGAAGAACAACATCCGCACCACAAAACCTTTTAGGCTGTAGATAAGCCGATATTTACTTTAAACTTTTAACTTTGAGCTTTTAACTCTCAGGTTAGGAGGAATCAGCTATGAATCTCCAGGAACGCTACAAACTGCTCCTGCTGGTGCTCTTCTTCCTGGTGGCCTATTTCGTGCCCTGGAACCAGGAAATAATTCGCCAGGCAGGCCTTGAAGCCTTCATGATGCTCCAGGAGTATGCCCGGGAGCACGTTTTGACCTGCCTGATCCCGGCCTTTTTCATTGCCGGGGCCATTGCGGTATTTGTCTCCCAGGCCTCGGTGCTCAAGTACTTCGGGGCCCAGGCCAACAAGCTTTTGTCCTATTCAGTGGCCTCGGTTTCCGGGACCATCCTGGCTGTGTGCTCCTGCACGGTGCTGCCACTTTTTGCCGGCATCTACTCCAGGGGTGCAGGCATCGGCCCGGCCACTGCCTTCCTCTACTCCGGCCCGGCCATCAATGTCCTGGCCATTGTCTTCACCGCCAGGATCCTGGGCTGGCAGCTGGGCCTGGCCAGGGCCATTGGCGCAGTAGCTTTTGCCGCCATAGTGGGCCTGCTCATGCACTTTATCTTCAGAAAAGAGGACGAGCAAAGGCAGGCCGGACAGATGTATCTGCCTGAAGAAGAAGGAGAGGGACGTTCCCTATTCCAGGAAGCCATGTTCATGCTGGTCTTGATCCTGATCCTGATCTTTGCCGCCTTTGCCCAGCCCGGCCCTGGAGCAGCAGCCGTATGGCAGAGCATTTTCCAGGCCAAATGGCTGCTTACAGGTCTCATGCTGATTATCCTGGGCTTTATGCTCAAGTCCTGGTTCCAGCGCGATGAGCTCAGCCAATGGGTGGACTCCACCTGGGGCTTCATGAAGCAAATCTTCCCCCTGCTCTTTGCCGGGGTGCTGTTTGCCGGATTCTTCCTGGGTCGCCCAGGCGAGACTGCGTTGATACCGGAGCGCTATATAGCAGATCTGGTGGGTGGCAATTCCCTGCAGGCCAATGTGATAGCCGCCCTGGCCTCGGCGCTGATGTACTTTGCCACTTTGACCGAAGTGCCCATCCTGCAGGGGCTTCTGGGCTCAGGCATGGGCCAGGGCCCGGCCCTGACCATGCTTCTGGCCGGCCCTGCGCTTTCTCTGCCCAACCTGATAGTGATCGGCAGTGTGATGGGCTGGAAGAAGACTGGTACCTTTGCCGGAATAATTGTAGTACTGTCCACTATTGTAGGCATGGGCTACGGGGCCTTTATTGTGGCCTGAGAATCTGACTGTTAAGAGTTAAAGGTGAAAGATTAAAAGTGAAGGCGTTACCATAAAGCTTCTGACTGGCAAACTGAGCAAACAAAACCCAAAAGGAGTAAAACTATGGAAATCAAGGTACTCGGACCTGGATGTCCCAAATGTCAGCAAACAGAGCAACTAGTCATGGATACTTTGCAGGAAACCGGTGTCCAGGCCAATGTGGAAAAGGTGACCGGGACCATGGATATTGCCAAGTACGGTGTCTTTGGCACTCCAGCAGTAGTTGTGGACGGCGAGGTCAAGGTGGTAGGTAAGATACCCTCTAAGGAAGACATCAAGTCCTGGATCCAGCAGGGTTAAAAACTGGCGTTTTGCGCCTGCCAGAAACACACAGCAGGAGAAGGGACACATGTCAGCCAAGGTGCGCCAGATCAGGGTCAAAGGCAATAAAGTGGGCATCACGGGTTTGGATGAGGCCCTGGAAGAGGTCTCCCAGACCCATAAGGACAGCTCCCAGCAGGAGATACAAAACGCCTTACTCTCCAAACTGGAGAGAGACAACTATATCCCGCCCCCTGCCAGGGAGGACTATGCCCAGGCCTTTTATCAGGAGTACTGCAAATATCTGGGCCTGGAGGTCAAGGAAGCCGGCTCTTCATCCCCCAGCCTGAAGGTCCTGGGGCCAGGCTGCAGCAGGTGCGACAACCTGCATAAGGAGCTGGTGGAGGTGCTGGCCAAGCTGGGCCTGGCAGCAGAAGTGGAGCACATCACAGACCCCAAGGAAATCGCCTACTACGGTGTCATGGGCACTCCTGCCCTGGTGGTGGGCAGCCAGGTCAAGTGCGTGGGCCGGGTTCCGAGCAGACAGGAGCTGGAAAAGTGGCTGCAAGAGCTGCATTCACAATAAATTTGCATGGAAAACTGGATCTCCAACAACAGCTTTCTGCAAAAAGGGCGACCGCCAGTCGCCCAAGGCTATGATTTCCCGACAGGCCTGTCGTTAAAGCAATGTGCTGCTGCGATGCTAGTAGGGGCGAGCGGCGCTCGCCCTTTGCATTGCGGGGTGAATTTTTTTATGCTTCGTTGTGCCCGTCAGGGTATGGGTTCATTTTTTATATAAATTTTAAGGAATTTGGCTATGTTGCTGCAAGGATACCACAAAGAGATGTTCCGCTCCCGCTGCAACAGGGAGGCCCAAAGTCTGCACTGCTTTGCGCATCTGCACCAGGATATTGCTGCAGTCATTCCTTACTTGAATGCAGAGCTGGAAGGAGATTCTTTTACTGCGGATCCTCCCTCTGTGACCTTCAAGGCCCACGGCAAGCTGATCACAGTACATCCGCAAAAGATTGCCATCAACGCTTTGCAAAGCGAAGAGGAGGCGCAAAAGATCTGTGATTGGCTTATGCGGGAGATCAATGATATCTGGGAGAGAAGGGACCAAATCAAGCCCAAGTACCAGGCCAGAAGCGTCCCCAAGGTATTCGAAGCCCTGAAGCGCCTGCCCAACAGAGCTGGCTGTCCCCGGGAATGCGGCCAGCCCACATGCATGGTCTTTGCCACTTTGCTCTGTGATGGTGCTGCCTCCCCGCAAGACTGCCCCCATCTGGAAGAGTTTAAAAAGCAGGATCTTGAGGAATATCTGGCTGGATTCGGCCTAGAATAAATTCAAAGTATGAGGTTTGGCATGTTAAGACTCCAAGACGTTTCAGTGGAGCTGGACAGGAAAGAAGTCCAACAGGCCTTGAATATAGCCTTTGATGAGGATCAAAAGCAGGCCTTGCAATTCATTCAAGAAGTCTTGGCCAAAAAATTGAAGAAAAAGCTCACCCCTCAATGAGTACCTGTCTTCGAGGCCAGTTACAGGCCTGGGCAGATGAACAACTAATCCTAATCACTGCAAAACCAGTTTACTAGATCGGAGCAGCTGATGACATCCAAGACCAAAAAGTATCTTGCGGCATTCGCAGCCATGCTTACACTTTTGACTTTCCTGGTCCTTGGCCAAAGTGAAAGCCTTTTTGAGTCCTCTTCACCCCAGAAGACGACAAATCAGGAGCAGGAAATGCCTGTGCCCGGTAAGGTCACCATGCTGGACCTGGGTGCGGATGATTGCAAGCCTTGCAAGATGATGGCCCCCATCTTGGAAGAGCTCAAAAAGGCCTATGCCGAACGGGCTGCAATCGTGTTCATCGATGTAAGGAAAAATCGAGAAGCGGCCAAAGAATACGACATCCAAACCATTCCCACCCAAATCTTTTTCAATGCTAACGGAGAAGAAGTGCAACGCCACACAGGATTCATGGACAAGGAAACCATTATAAAAAAACTGGCTGATTTAGGTGTAGAGCCGCCGGAAGAATATCAAGATCTGTAATCAAGTTCATTAGGAAACACAGGAAAACATGTTTGACCAGCTTCTGATCTCTGTAAACCAATGGATGTCTGGTGGACTCGTGCTGGCCGCGGCTGCCTCCTTTATCTGGGGCATGGTCAGTGTACTGTTTAGCCCGTGTCATTTGGCCTCTATCCCCTTGATTGTAGCCTATGTGGGCGGCCAACAAAGCGCATTAAACCCTAAACGGGCTGGATGGTATGCTGGGTCGTTTAGCTTAGGACTTTTTATTACCATTGCCGCAGTAGGCATAGTCTGCGCACTGCTGGGGCGTATGCTTGGAGATGTGGGGATATGGCTTCAGATGGCTGTGGGCCTCATTTTGCTATGGGTGGCCCTGGGCATGTTGGGAGTTCAGGCCTGCAGCCTGTCCGGCGGTGTCCTTTACCGACTCAACCTGCGTGGCGTCCACGGGGCCTTTGGACTGGGCCTGGCCTATGGTATTTTGTCTAGTTCCTGCACTTTTGGATTTATCGCTCCGATTCTGGCTATTGTCACTGTACAACAGAAAATTTTTGCTGGCTCGCTGATGATGCTGCTCTTTGCCCTTGGCCATTGCCTGCCGATTGTCATTGCAGGCAGCTCAGCTGCAGCAGTGCGCAGGCTGACTGAAAGTGCTGCCTGGCAAGGTGTAGGGGTGTGGTTTCGTAAAGGAGCAGGTCTAGTAATCGCTGGCCTGGGCATATATTTTGTGTTTGACCCGATTATTAAGCTGTAATAGTCCATAGGAAAAAGCCCTCAATTAAGGCGAGACCTTTTCCTATGGACAAAATATTAAACTACATGAATTTGTCATGGGGGTCGCATTCCTCGACATTGATCAGGCTACCTCCATGACAGTTCATGCACTGCTCCTTGGCGCTGGTGTAGGGTTGCTTATCTTTATGACAGCTCATACATTCTTCTACCTGAGAATGTGGTTTGTGCTTTGCTGTAAAGTTACCCGAAGCTGCCCATTCATTCATGATCTCTACTGTCTTCTTGACCACATCAGCGGCCACTCCGGCGCACCTTTCCTTTTTATTTTTTGAATTGGCACTGCATCCAGCTTCGTTGCACCACTTGGTCACAGAGATATGACATAAAGTGGAACCTATCTCAACTTTCGGCAAATCCAATCCTGCAGGCTGGTATTCCGGAAAAGGAAATTCAGTATACCAAGCCATCAGCTCATCTATCATTTCGGCCCTTTGCTTTTTATCTTCCACCACGATGCTGATCAAGGCTACCGGAGCCAATAGGGTGCCGCATATTGTCCCCCATTGCCCAACGCCGCCGCCAAAACCCAGAAACATCGCAGGAGGGATCTGATTATATGGAGCACCCATTTCTTTAGCCATGTAGCCGAAAAGACCTTCGGCTGCGCCTTTGCCTCAGCCGCCCTTGAAATAGTGCTCATAAGCCCTTTTAGCAGCCCGGTCTGGATCCAGCTTACTATACGCCCAGTCTTGACTGGATTGACTTGCAGTGGCGTCAGTAGCATTATTCAAAAAAAAGCCGGCTGAGCCAGCTGCTGCCAAGCCGATCACTGAAGCGCCTGCACTTCGCAGGAAATTCCTTCTGTTCCATATTTTAGAATTTTCTTCTGGCATGGCTCTTCCCTCCTGTTTAGGAATTAAGTTTAACTTACTGTCTAAATTTATTTTATTATTGCTTAAACAGGCTGGTCAAATTTAATATATTTATTCACATATTAAGTAGACTTATATTTTATTCTTTGTTATTTTTGTTTTGAATTAAAATATTTATTCAGCTAGTTCAGACTCAAGAACTATACAATTTTACTATGGAACTTAACCTCTACGCTTTAAAGACTTTTAAGGAAGTTGTAGAGCAGCAAAGCTTCTCCAAAGCTGCCCAAGTCCTTTTTTTGACCCAGCCAGCAGTCAGTTTGCAAATCCAAAGCCTGGAAAGTTACTTCCAGACGCCTTTGCTGATTCGAAGCCATGCTGGCAAGATAAAGCCTACTCAGGAAGGAAGAACCGTATATAACTACGCTACAAAGCTGGAAGATCTTTTGCATGAGCTGCTTCAAAGCCTGAACAAAAGCACTCAAAACAGCTTTTGTACATTGCGCTTGGGAATCTGTTATATTGGCGGGGAGTACTTTTTCCCAGAGCTTCTAAAAGGTATGCAGTTGCAGCATCCAGATATTCGTGTATCCTTAAGTGTTTTGAAGTGCGAAAAAATCTTTCATGGAATTTTAAGCGGGATTTTTGACTTGGGTATAACTGACTTGCTGCCTCACCATAAAGGCTTGGTCAACATGGAATTAGGCAAGGTTCCATTGCTTCTGTTTCAAGAATTCACGAACCAAGCCCCCAACCAGCCAATATCAATAAAGGAGTTGCTGAAGCATCCTTTACTTCTCAGGGAAGAAGGCTCAGGGATATATAAGGAGTTTACAGAATTTTTAAAATCTAGACAGCTTGGGCTCAAGCACTTCAAGAACGTTTACTTCTCTGAAAGCAATCAGGCCATAAAGTCCATGGTCAAGGCTGGACTGGCCTTTTCCCTCCTGCCGAATTTCATGCTCCAGGAAGAGCTGCGGGCCAAAGAGATCGCCCCTATAAGGCTCAAGGAAGGGGGACTGCAGCAGCGCTTTTATTTGATCTACCGCAAACAGGCTGAGCTACCCAGGTCCATGCAGCTGATGCTGGATTTTATCCAGAGCTCCATACAAGAAAGCTGGACTATGCAGGGATCCACCAGGGATGCTGCTGACCTTCCATAGCTAATTTTACTTTCTAAACCAAACGCTCACTAGTAATCTGACCCAAAGAAATTGCCAAAGACGAACATTAAACTTATGAGATACGGTGCTAGACTGGGCAGTGACCCCCCGGCTTGGCCTCAGGGACCGCCAGGCTCCAGTCTGGTTCTTAATGGAAGCATGCCGAGCATATCTGCACCAGGAGTCGACTGGAGCTACAAGAGGAAGATGTCCCCAGAGCGGACCCTGGGGACAAAGAGAATTCCATGTCCAGGGATCCCGCTGTTCCACAGAGGGAGCTCTTAGACCATTCACGTCCCCCCGTAGCCAATCTGGGTCTGGCCATCAGGGTGCACTATCACCGGCACCACCCTTTGCATCATGCTCAGCTGCAGCATCTCCTGCAGCCTGGAAGAGTCCTGTTGCACATCAATATATGCGTAATCCGGAAAATCTTCTCTGGCCCGGTCACAAAATGGACAACCTTCTTTGCCGTAAATCACTTTCTCTGTCATAGCTTGCTCCTTGTTGACTGCAACAACTTGAATCCGTTTTAAAATTAGGCAATAGGGGCCTTTTCCGGTTCACAGCGAAAAAAGTGTCTTGTCCTGACACAGATCCTGACCAGGGCCAGCATTAAGGGCACCTCAATCAGCAAGCCGACCACTGCAGCCAGGGCTGCCCCGGAATGGACGCCGAACATGGTCACAGCCACGGCAATAGCCACCTCAAAGTGATTTGAGGCTCCGATCATCGCAGTAGGGGCTGCGTCTTCATAGCATATGTTCAGAAAGCGCGAGGCAAAATAGCCCAGAGCAAAGATGGCAAAGGTCTGGATGATCAGCGGGATAGCGATCATGATAATCACCAGCGGGCCCTGCAGGATCACCTCTCCCTGGAGCATAAACAGCGAAACCAGAGTAGCCAGCAGGGCAATCAGGGCCACATTGCCCCATTTGGCCACATAAACCTGGTCAAACCATTCTTTGCCCTTGTTCTTGATCAGGTAGACCCGGGAGATATAGCCTGCAATCAGGGGAATGCCCACATATACGCCCACGGTCAGGCTCAAGGTCAAAAAAGGCACAGGCAGGGCCACTCCCAGAAGCAGGTTGCCCAAGGGCGCATAGAGGAGCAGCATACTCAGAGAATTGATAGCTACCATGACCAGAGTGTGAGCCATGTTGCCTCCGGAGAGATAGCTCCAGACAAAGACCATGGCTGTACAGGGTGCAATACCTAAAAGGACCATGCCTGCGAAGTATTCATTGGCCATTTCCGTAGAAATAAAGTCGGACCAGATGAAATACATGAACAGCCAGGCAAAAAAAGTCATGGTAAAAGGCTTGATGCCCCAGTTGATGACCAGGGTGGTCAATACAGGCTTGGGGGCCTGAAAGGCTGCCTTGACCTGCTTAAAGTCGATATGGATCATGATGGGGTAGATCATTAAAAACAGCAGGATGCCTATAGGTAAATTGACCTGAGCGATGGCCAGGGAGTCGATAAAGCTGGCCAGAGCAGGAAACAGGGCGCCGAGAATGATCCCGGCAGCCATGCACAAAGCAACCCACAGGGTGAGATACTTCTCGAACCAGCCCAGTCCCTTGCCTTGCTTTTCCTCAGCACTCATGCTTTCTACTCCTTGAATCCTGATTTCACGCTTTAAAGTTTTGCATGGAAAACTGGAACTCCAGCAACAGCTATCTCCACAAAGGGCGACCGCCGGTCGCCCTTCTGCCCGTGGTAAGATTGATATCATGAGTATCGACAGCGACTGCGACAACGACCACGATTACGATTTGCTCTGCCCTCCCCTCGCTGTCGTTGTCCTGGTCGTAATCGTAATCGATATTTTGACCAATACAGAGGGCAAGCGACGCTCGCCCTT
>CAZBUB010000056.1:0-13842 GCA_964494985.1 uncultured Desulfohalobiaceae bacterium
CTAAGGAATCTAACTTGACATACTGCGCTTGACGCGAAATGTAAATTTAGGGCTGAGGTGCAAAGTTTGTTCAGGTTGGCGAAGTTGCCGGGGCTTGTCAGCTTATGGACCGAAAGTACTCATTGCATATCTGGTGAACCTTATTACAAGCCAGGGGCAGGGCTGCCTGGACTTCCCTGGAAAGGCCTGGCCTGACCTGTTCCGGGATCTGATTGATTTGAACTGCCAGTATGCGTACCTCTACGCCGCCCTGGGAGCGCAACTCCTGCAGGAGGTTTATGGAAGGGAACTGGTGCATGCTGAAGTCTGACTGCTTATTGTCCGGGATTTGCTCCAGTGCCAGCTCAAAGACTTCTCCAGGTGAGCGGCCGGGCAAATCCACGGCGTCCAGGATAAGCAACAGATCTGGCTTCTGTGGATTCAGGACCAGATCAAAGAGCAGTTCGCTCAAGCTGGTGCCTACATCCAGAGCGCAGGCTCCAGCTGGGAGATGCTTTGTATCTTCCAGGGCCTCAACCACCGCCGGGCCGAAGCCGTCGTCTCCAAAAAGGGTATTGCCGCAACCCAGAATGAGCATCCTGCTGGACATTAGCTCTAAAATCATGGCAGCTCTTGTTATTATCCTGGCATATTTGTAAGTCTGATAAAGTTGTGTGCTGCTTGTTTTTGCAGTATCTTGGATGACAAATGCTGTAGCAAATTCTGAGTTGGGTGGCAAATTGCTGTATCGTATAATTGCAAGATGTTGCCTGCAATTAAAAGGTAGATAAAAATAAAATGCAAGGAAAACCAAGCTACGCTGAGCTGGAACAGAGGCTTGAGCATCTCGAGCTGGAAGTGGCCAGGCTCAGAAAGAGTGAACAAGATCTCCTGGCTAGGCGAAAGTACCTGGAGTCCATCCTGGAAAATGCAGGTGATGCCATAGTTACTCTGGATGCCAAGCATCGAGTGTTGGGCTGGAATCCGGCAGCAGAAAGGCTTTTTGGCTACAGCAGCCAGGAGGCCAAAGGTAAGGATTTGGACGATTTGGTCAGTGGTCCAGGGGTGAGCCAGGAAGTCAAGGAAAATACCAGCCTGGTTCTGTCTGGGGCTTGCATGTATCCCAAACAAGGCCTGCGCTATAATAAGAAAGGGGAGAAGGTGCAGGTTATTGCCTCAGGAGCACCTATAATCCTTGATGGTCAGCTGCAGGGCGTGGTGGCATTTTATACAGATATAAGCACGTTAAAGAAAACTGAAAGTGCCCTGCGAGAGAGCCAGGAACGTCTGCAGCATGTCCTTGAGGCCACCCAGGACGGAATCTGGGACTGGGAGCTGCAAAGCGGTCAAGCCTACTTCAGCCCTGCATACTTTCAAATGCTGGGCTATGAGCCTGGGGAGTTTCCGGAGCACTTTCAGACTTGGCTGCAGCTGGTGCATCCTGATGATAAAGATATGGTCTGGAAGGCAAATCAGGATTGTATCCAGGGCCGTACAAGGAGCTTCAAGGTGGAATTCCGAATGCAGGCTAAAGATGGCAGCTTACGCTGGATAATGGGTCGGGGCAAGGGTGTCAGGCGGGACTCCCAGGGCCGGGCCCTGCGCATGGTAGGCAGTCATGTGGATATTACAGAACAGAAAAACATGGAAGCCCAGTTGCAACAGGCCCGCAAAATGGAGGCCCTGGGCACTCTGGCTGGGGGAGTAGCCCATGATTTCAATAACGTGTTGCAGGTCATTGGCGGTTACGCCCAGCTGATGCAGGACAGGAGAACTGCCCAGGATAAGGATATAAATGACCTGGAACAGATCAAACGGGCAGTACAAAGGGCTGGGGGGTTGGTCCAGAACCTGCTCGTTTTTAGTCGCAACAGCGAGCCCAGGCTGCGCAATTTGGATTTGAACCAGGAAGTGCAGCAAACAAGCCAGGTATTGCGGCAAACCCTGCCCAGAATGATAGAGTTGGAGGCCAGGCTGCAAGAAGGGCTGTGGAGTATCAACGCAGATCCGGTACAAATCGAACAAGTTCTGATCAACCTGGCCAGTAATGCCGCAGACGCCATGCCCCAGGGAGGCAGGCTGATCCTGGAGACCAAGAACATTATCCTGGATGAGACCTCCTGGAGTAAGTATCTGGGCTGTAATCCTGGCGAATATGTTCAACTTGCGGTTTCTGATACTGGTTGTGGTATTTGCGAGGAAGTTAAAAATAAGATTTTTGATCCCTTTTTTACCACGAAGGCGGTGGGTCAAGGTACAGGTCTGGGTCTGGCTTCGGTCTATGGTATTGTGCAGGGTCTGCAGGGTCAGGTCTTTTGCTATAGCGAGGAAGGTCGGGGGACAACCTTTAGGATCTATCTTCCTGCCCAAGGAACAAAGGAGCAGCAAGACTGGAAACATGTTCAGGAAAAAATGCCAGTCGCAGGCTCAGAGACCGTTCTGGTAGTGGATGACGAAGCCGGGATTAGGGAGCTGGCCAAAGAAGCCCTGCAGAGGTTGGGCTACAGCGTGTTATGTGCTTTTGATGGAGAAAGCGCCTTACAGATATGCCGCAGTCACAATCTAGAAATTGATCTGGTGATTTTAGACCTGAGTATGCCCGGAATGGGAGGTCGCAGATGTCTGCAGGAAATTTTGGAGTTGGATTCCAGGCCCAAGGTGCTTGTCTGCAGTGGTTATGCAGTAGGGGACATCAAAAGTCTCCAGGATGCAAATTCACAGCTGGTGGGCTTTTTGAATAAACCTTTCCAGCTGGACCAATTGGCAATCAAAGTCAGACAGGTTTTGGACGGACAGTAAAAAAGGCGTGACTATTCATGTTTTTTGAGGACTGCCCTGCAGCAGGGATGCAAAATACAGCCCCAAAGTGCCCAGGATAATGGTTCCGCCCAGCCAGGTAGCTTCCGGAGGGGTTTCCCCCAGGATCAGCCAGACCCAGAAAGGACCCAGGACTGCCTCCAGGAGCAAAACCATGCTCACTTCCGGGGCGGTAAGCATGCGGGTGGCCACAGCCAAAAGCAAAAGAGCCAGGGGCATTTGCAAAAGGCCCATCAAGGCGAGTACCAGATAGCTCTGCACAGGTAGGCTCAAGGGAGAGCTCCAGCTCCAGGCCACGGCAGCGGAAATGAATCCGCCCCAGGCTACCATGGGAGCCCGGTCCAGATCAGGATTTCGTCGCAGCAGAGTGAAATTCCCGCCTACGGTCATGGCAGCTGCCAGGGCGAAAAGGTCTCCGCTGATATTTGCTGCCTGCAGGGAACCCTTGAATACCAGTCCCACCCCCAGCATGACCGCCAGTATGGCCAGCCAGGTTGCTACCCCGATCCTCTCCCGTAGAAAGATCCAAGTGAAAAGTGCTGCGAACAAAGGGGCAGTGCTGAAGATGAGCACGGTATTGGCCACATGGGTATGCATGATGGACAGCACAAAGCCTGCCCCACTGAGCCCGAACATGGTCCCGCTGGCAAAGGCAGCCCTGCCCTGTATGCGCAGGGTGTTTAGAAAAAAGCGCCTGGAATGCCAGGAGGAGATTCCGCCCAAGGCCAGGCCCATGAGCAGTCCCCGCCAGAAAAGGATATCCCAGGAGATCGCTCCAGCAATGCGAATGAGCAAGGCATCGAAGCTGAGCACGAACACCCCGACCAGGGCAATGGCCGCCCCTTTGGCAGTGCTGTTTTGCGGGACTGCTTGAGATTTGACTGTATTCTGCATATGCTGGTGACGACTGGTTTGGATCTTAATGTTTGGCAAAACATAGGAATCTACTAAAAGGCCCCTGGAAATACAAATATTTTTTGCAGACACCGTGTATTGTATATTGCTCTAAAAGGAGCGAGTCATGACTGGAAAAGGCTCCAGGATATATTTGGGCACCAGCGGCTGGAACTACAAGGCCTGGAAGAATGATTTCTATGCCGGGGTCAAGCAGAAGGAATGGCTGCAGCACTATGCCAGCCGCTTTAGTGCGCTAGAGGTGAACGCTACATTCTATCGTCTGCAGAAGGAAACCACCCTGCAGGGCTGGTTGGAGAAAACGCCAGAGAATTTCATGTTTGCTGCCAAGGGCAGCCGCTATGTGACCCACATGAGGAAGCTTAAGAATGCCAAGGATTCCATTCAGCTCCAGAAAGAGAATCTGGCTGTCCTGGACAAAAGGCTGCGGGTGGTGCTCTGGCAGATGCCTGCCTCCTTGAGCAGGAATATGGATCTTTTGCAGGGGTTTGCCCAGGATCTGCAGACCTGGCCGGGTCTGGCGCATGTGCTGGAGTTTCGGCACAGCTCCTGGTTTGAGCCCCAGGTGCAGGAGGTGCTGGATGAGTATGGGCTCACTCCTTGTGTTTCAGATGCAGCGGATTGGCCCAGGTGGGATGCTGCAGGCAGGGATCTGGTCTATATCCGCCTGCATGGCTGGCAGGAGACCTATCGGTCCTGGTACAGCGAACAGGAGCTCAAGGACTGGGCTGAATGGATCCAGGGCCATCTGGAGCAGGGCAGGGAAGCACATATCTATTTCGACAACACGGACGGCTTAGCTGCTCCCAAGAATGCTGAGCGCCTGCAGGAGCTTCTGGGTGTTCGATGCAAGGAGTGAGATCTGCATGTAAATGGCGACCACGAATACAACTGCGTTGCGGCTTGAAGTTTTCATGCTTCGGTGTGCCCGTCAGAGCATGGGGGCATCTTGCTTTTTATCGTTGTCGTAATCGTAATCGCAATCGGTACGGATGATCTCTACCTTATTATGGGATTGATAATGCATGATTGAATTCAGATTGGTTCAGCAGGACAGGGACAGAGATCTGGCCCTGGTACAGAATCTGGCCGAGGAGATCTGGCAGGAGCATTACACTCCGATTATAGGCCAAAAGCAGGTGCGCTACATGCTGGATCGCTTCCAGAGCGCTCCAGCCATCGCCAGCCAGATTCAGGAGGGGTATGTTTATTATCTGCTCCTGTCAGAGGGCCGTGCAGCAGGTTATCTGGCCTATGTCCAGCAGCCAGGCAGCCCTGGGCTGCAGCTGAGCAAGATCTATGTGCATCAGGATTATAGGAATCAGGGCCTGGGCAGGGCAGCCTTGCAGCAGCTGGAAAGGGATTGCCTTGAGCTGGGTCTGGATCTGATCTGGCTCACAGTGAATAAGAACAATTCCCGTTCCATTGCCTGGTACAAGAAAATGGGGTTTGAGTATGCCTGTTCCCTGGTGGCAGATATAGGCGGGGGCTTTGTCATGGACGATTATAAGCTGGAGAAGAGGCTCTGAAGGCAAGGGCAAAGGCCCCAGGTCAGGCACTACGCCCAGCACAGTTTTTCCCTGGGGCCCTGCTTGTCCTTTACTCTGGGGAAGCGATGCATACAGTCTTGGTATTCATGAACTCTCTGATGCCCAGATAGGAGAGCTCCCTGCCGTAGCCGCTATCCTTGATGCCTCCGAAGGGCAGCCTGGGGTCTGATTTCACAAAGCGATTCACAAAGCAGGATCCGGCCTCCAGCTCCTGGGCAGCAATGCGCCTGCCCCGGGTCTCATCCCTGGTATACACAGCCGCTCCCAGGCCGAATCTGGACTGGTTGGCCAGCTGGATAGCCTCTGTTTCGTCTTTTGCTGCAATAATCGCAGCCACAGGACCGAAGAGCTCCTCTTCAAACGCGGCCATGCCCGGACGGACATGGGAGAGCACGGTAGGCGGATACCAGAATCCCGGCCCTTCTGGGAGTTGGCCCCCCAGCTCCAGCCGGGCCCCTTGATCCAGGGAGCGCTGCACCTGCTCCATGAGCTCCTGGCGCAGATCTCCCCTGGCCAAGGGCCCCAGGGTGCAGTTAGGATCCAAGGGATCTGAATATTCTACTTTTTGCATCTGCTGCAGGAAAAGCTCGGTGAATTCCTGCAAAACGTCCTGAAGCACGATAAATCGCTTGGCTGCAATGCAGCTTTGGCCGCTGTTCTGAAGTCTAGATACGGCGCAGGACCTTGCTGCATGCTCCAGATCAGCGTCTTCCAGGATAAGGTAAGGGTCGCTGCCGCCCAGCTCCAGGACGCTTTTCTTGAGCATGGAGCCCGCCTGGGAGGCCACCTTAGCGCCTGCAGGGCCGCTGCCGGTCAGAGTGACCCCTTTGACCTGCGGCAGCTGCAGGAGCTCATCCACCAGGGAAGAGGGGATCAACAGGGTAGAGAAAACATGCTTTGGGAAACCGGCTTCCAGGAAGAGATCCTCGATCTGCAATGCACAGCCTGGTACGTTGGAGGCATGCTTGAGCAGCACTGTGTTGCCTGCCATCAAGGCAGGGGCTGCAAAGCGAAATACCTGCCAGAAGGGGAAGTTCCAAGGCATGACCGCCAGTAAGGGGCCCAAGGGGTTGTAGGTCACAAAGCTCTTCCCGCAGCCGGATTGCATGGGCTCATCCTGCAGGAAGCCTTGTGCATTATCAGCGTAGTACTCGCAGACCCAGGCGCATTTTTCGATCTCAGCCTGGGCCGCAGTGATGGGCTTGCCCATCTCCAGGCTGATCAGGCGTGCGAATTCAGGGCTGTTTTTTTTCAGCAGCCCGGCTATGGTGTTCATAAGCTCAGAGCGCTTAGCAAAAGAGCTGCGCTTCCATCTCTCAAAGGCTTGTTGGCTATTTTGGGCCCTGCTGCGCATTTGTCCTGGGTCCAGGCTGACATAGCTCTGCAAAATCTCTTCGTTGGCAGGGTTGATAGCAGTAAAGGTCATGGCTGTTATTCTGGGTTTTTGGGGTTTTAATGTTTTGTGCCTGTTTATGCAAATATTTAAGTAACTGTTCACCTGGACCTTGGCTTCTTCTTCACTAAAGCTTATCTGGGCACAGGAGATGGTGAATAAATATATATTTAATAGAAAAACTGGTCTTCCAGGCCCAGCTTTCTCCAAAATGGCGACTGCGCTGAATGTTTCCAGTACTCAGGCCTTGGGTTTTCAAGTACCAGAAAAGCAAAATTTGTCAAAATCAAAAAAAGGTCCAGGTAACCGAGAAAAATTACCCATTTTACGCATGGCATGTTTTGAGTAATTTGCCCCCCTTTTTACTCATTTTATGCATAGCGTGTTTTGGGTAAAACCTAAAATCTTTCTCCAGGCTGCAGGATGTCCAACTCTTTAGCCACGAACATACGAAAGCCGCAGGGCCGCTTGGGAGCCAGACTGTTTTTGCTGGGGCTGCTGCTATTGGTGTTTGGCCTAGGCCTTGTGCTGGCTGCTCCTTTTGTTCTGGAGCGCATCATTGTCTCCCAAATGCGGCAGCTGGGTATTGAGCAGCCCCAGGTAACTGTGCAGGCCCTCAGGCCAGGCAGGATAAGTTTGAGTAGTCTGGCCGGCGAGAATCTGGGTCTGGAGGTGCAGTCCGTAAACCTGCATTTCAGCCTGCAGGGGCTTATGCAGGGCAGGGCGGACATGCTGGAGATCCGCGGCCTGGAATGGAGACTGGGCTGGAAAGGGGCCAGGCTGGACCCTGGACTGCCTTTTGTGCAGGGCAGGCAATCCGGATCTGACAAGGCCCTTGTTTTGCCGCCTGTGCAGGAGATTCAACTGCGCTCCTCGTATTTGCTCTGGGAACACTCTGGCCTATCCTGGCCCCAGCCATTTTCCGGGGATATCTCTATGCAGGAGGATCAAGGCCAGCTGCAGGCCAGGCTCAAAAGCAGCCTGCTGGGGATCCCCCTGCAGCTGGAGGGGCAAGCTGACCTGGAGCAGGGCAGATTCAGGCTTCAGGGCAGGGTGCCTGGGGCAGGCAAGCCCGAGGTCAGGGGAACAAAAGGCAGTTCCTCCCTGCGAGCAGGCATGGATTTCGGCTGGGAGCAGGAGCTGCAAGGTGCTGGCCAGGGCAGCTTGCAAGGCGCTCTGCAGGCTGCGGATTTGAGCTGGCCAGGCCGGGATCTGAGCCTGGAGGAGCTTTATTTGAGCCTACAGGCTGAAATGGATCAAGATCTAGAGCTGCAGGGACTAGAAGCGGATCTGCACCTCAAGTCCTTGAGGATTGAGGAATACTTGCTCTCCAGCCTGGAATTGGAGCTCAAGGAAACAGGCTCAGAGCTGAGCCTGGATGTTGCGTTGCAAGAGCCGGCAGAGCTGCAGCTGGCCCTGCAGGGCAGGCAAACCGATTTCTGGGAGCTTTTGCAAAGGCCCGTAGCCTGGCAGGGCAGCTTTGAGTACCAGCTGCAGGGCAAAGCGCCCAGGGAGCTGGTGAACAGGGCGGCAGATAACTCGGTTCTGGAATCGAATGCCCTGCCATTTCAAAGTGCCGGCAAGCTTAAAGGCAAAGTAGAGCGCTCTTCAGGAGATTGGAGTTGGCAAGGGGAGCTCCAGGCCAAGAAAAATTTTCTTGGGCCTGCTGATCTGGCTTGGCCGGATTCGGGTTTAAGCCTGGAAGGATTTTATTTCCGTGCCCCGCTGCAGGGAAAGCTCCAGGAACAAAGGCTCCAAGCCAGGCTTGGAGGTGAGGGTACACTGGGAATTGAGACTGGCAAACTGGCTGCTGAGGGCAAGGCATATCAGTTGCAGGGTCTGCAGTTAAGTTCTCAGCCAGGCCCCTGGGTGGAATACATTCTTTATCCTGAAGGAAAGCAGGAGGTTTTGCTGGATCTGAGCTTGGCAGAGGTTGTTAGCTTGCAGGGGCCGGATATTATGGCTTCCTTGTCAGGGCTCAAGCTCAAGGGTGATCTGCTGCTGCCTGAAGCCCAGGATTGGCAAGGAGTGCTGCGGGCTGGCCTGGAGCAGGGCAGCTTTGAATTGCCAAAGCAGGATCTGGCCCTGGAGTCCATTACTGCTGAGTTGCCTCTGGTTCTGGGCAGGGTGGGGCATCAGCCAGGCAGATTCCATGTGGGCAGGATAAAGGCCCAGGGTGCTGAGCTGCCCGGTCCTGGGGGCACGGTGCTGTTTCAGAACCAGAAGCTGCAGTTGCAGGGCATCTGGCAGGTATTGCCTGAAATTTTGCTGCAGCTGGATATGGACCTGGCCCTTGAGGACAAAGGTCTCCAGGGCAGTTGCAGGGTGTTTAGCGACTGGTTTGCTTTGCCCGAACCTGAAGAGTTGCAGAGATTCAGCCCGCTGCTGCAGGACCTGGATCTGGAATTTTCCGGCCTGGCCAGGCTGGACATGCGGGCAGAGCTTCAAGGCCAGGATATAGAGCCTTATCTGCAGCTGGAGCTGCGGGAGGCTGAGATCAATGAGACAAAGCAGGATTTACAGTTGCAAGGTTTGGCTGCAACTGTAGCTCTGGACAGCTTGGCCCCATTGCAAACTGCCAGAGGGCAGGGTATAAATCTAGCATTTTCCAGGCTTCATTGGCAGGAATTGGAGTTGCAGGAAGGGGGCTTTGAGCTGCGCCTGCTACAGGATAGACTCTATTTGGACAGTGGCTCCTGCAGTCTGCAGCCCGAAGGCGAGATCCGGATCCATGAGGGCAGCTGGGATCTTGGGAAACAGCAGGGCCAGGCCAGGATCTACCTGCAGGAGATAGACGCCCTGGGGCTGGTGCAGGATTTTACACAAGGTAAGCTGGTGGGCAGCGGCCTGTTCAGCGGCAGCTTTGCTTTGGGCTGGGACAGTCAGGGGGCCAGCCTGAGGGGCGGTCATCTGCATGCCTTGCCTGGCACGGGCAGGTTGGGCATCCAGGACGAAGAGTGGCTGGAGAAGCTGCTTTACTATGTGCGGCAGAGCATGGAAGGCCAGGAATACCTGTCCCTGCTCAGCCAGCGTCTGGAGCAGGCTTTGCGGGAATTCGAGTACGACTTCTTCTCCTTTCGTCTGCTGCCCCAGGAGGATGAGGTGACTGGCAGGATAGAGCTGCGCGGTCAGGGGGTCAGGGGAGATCCGCCCCAAAAGGTGGGCAGTCTGGTGCTGAATATAAGCAATGTAGAGCAGGCCCTGAATCAGGCCCTGAAGCTGGGTAAAGAAAAAGCGCTGCGCAATGCCTTAGATGAGCTGTTTGGTTCTGAGCCCTAGAATATTTATAAACCTGGAGTAAAATATGCGAAAATGGCTCTACATGTCCCTGCTCCTAGGACTTCTGCTGAGCTTTGGCTGCAGCAGGCACCACGTGACAGCCGACACCACGCACAAGGTGGAGATCGCCCCCATCCATGTTACTGTGGATGTGAACCTCAAGGTGCAAAAGGCCCTGGATGAGGCCTTGAGCTTCCAGGGCAGCATGGAGGACGCGTTCAGTGAGGAGGAGCTCAAGCAGCTGGAGTAGGCAAACCCTCACCTTGTTCCTATAACTTTCAATTTTGGAAAACGATCACAATATATCCTAAAAAGGGGTACTGACATGTGTGCGAGACATCATAAAAAGATTCTTTTTTTGATCGTTTGCTTTGTTCTGCTGCTGGTCACAGGAGTCCAGGCCAGGGACAAGCAGGAAGTGGTACAGAGCATGAAAGACAGGCATTCGGAGCTCCAGCAGGCCAAAGACCAGGGCCTGGTGGGCGAGGCCTGGAACGGCCTGGTGGCTGTGGTCCAGGATGATGCGTCGCAAAAGGTCCAGGATCTGGTCCAGGCCGAGAATCAGGATCGCAAGGAGCTGTTTAAGATCATTGCCCAGGAGACAGACGCTGCAGTGCAGGAGGTAGCCAAGCAGAATCGGATCCGCATGTACCGTCTGGCAGAGGACGGCCATTTTGTGCAGGACCAGAATCGGAATTGGGTGCGCAAGAAGGAGATGTGAGCAATGGTTGCAGTTTTAGAGACCTTCTGTTGACAGCACACATTATGAGGTGCATAGTCATACACATAGGAGGTATGTTATGCGCACGAATATTGTTTTGGATGATGATCTGGTTCAAGAGGCTATGCGTTTGAGTAAGGCCAAGACTAAAAAAGAACTGATTACTCAGGCTTTGCAGGAATATGTGCAGACCCGCAACCAGCTAAGCCTTCTGGACCTGGACGGTAAGCTAGAGTTCAGGGACGACTATGATTACAAGAGATTACGGACAGGCACATGATATTGGTAGATACTTCAGTATTAATTGACCTGTTTCAGGGTGTTTCCAATTACCCTGCCAATATAATGCGCAAGCTTTTGGCTCACAAGGTTCCCTTTGGCATCTGCTCAGTAACCTACCAGGAAGTACTGCAGGGAGCGAGTTCAGAGGAAGAGTTTGAGGTGTTGAGGGATTATCTTATATGTCAGCGTTTTTTTTATCCTCAGGACGCAGTAAGGTCCTATGCTGAGGCAGCCCGGATTTATTTTGTTTGTCGTAAAAAAGGAGTTACCATCCGTAGTACCATTGACTGTCTCATTGCACAGATAGCTATGGAGAACGGATTGTATCTGCTGCACAATGATAAAGATTTTGAAGTCATGGCTCCAATCATTGGCTTGCACTTATATCAATAGCCTGATTATAAAGGTATGAGCGCTTGCCTTGGAATGTTGAGCTAAGGCCTGCATCATAAGTCAGTTTTTTATGATTCCACATAAAGTAAAAGCTGTTCTGGACTTCTATGGGCTGAGCCCTCTGGAGTTCGAGCCGGGCAGCACTCCCACTTCGGAGATGGCTGCCCGGAAAATTGGAGTAGAGGTGGCCCAGATCGCCAAGTCTCTCCTCTTGGCGGGTAAGGACGGGGTGTTCCGCATGGCTGTGCTGCGCGGGGACAGGAAGCTGGCCTCAGGCAAGGTCAAGAAGCTGACCGGGGTCAAGCACAGAATGGCTACTGCCCAGGAGACCCAAGAACAGACCGGCTTTTATATTGGTGGGGTCTGCCCCTTTGGCTTAAATGGGGTGCAGATCTTCATCGATCAGGGGCTGGGTGAGTACGAGCATATTTACCCAGCAGCAGGCACAGACGCCTCTGGAGTGCCCATGCATATCCAGGATCTGGTACAGATCACCCAGGGCCAGGTCTGCGACATCGCTCAGGATGACTGAGTCGGGAATAGTTCATCACTTCTGAATAAGGAGCTCCAAATGCAGCTGGCAGGCAGGAGAGTCTTGATCACCGGGGCCAGTCGAGGCCTGGGCCGGGCCTGTAGCTTGGCTATGGCCAGTGCAGGCGCGGATCTGATTCTTGTGGCCCGCAGCAGGCAGGAGCTGGAAGATGCGGCCCAGGAGGCAAGGTCCCAGGGAGTCCACGCTATGGCACTGTCTGCAGACCTGGAGGATCCAGGCCAGGTGCAGCAGGCTGCGCAAAGTGCCCTAGGGGACCTTGGTCCTGTAGACATTTTGCTCAATAATGCTGCCAGTATTGGTCCGGCCAGGTTTGTGCTGGATCAGCAGGAGTGCAGGCAGTGGCAAAGGACGATGCAGATCAACCTGCAGGCTGCAGCCTGCTTGATCCAGGCGCTTCTGCCCGGAATGCTGCAGAGGGGCAGGGGCAGGGTGATCAATGTGGTCTCCGGGCTGGCCTCCATGGCCTTTCCCCGCTTTAGCGCCTACTGCGCCAGCAAGGCAGGCCTTTTGCAGCTGACCCGCTGCCTGGCCCAGGAGTACCAGGGCAGGGGTGTGCAGTTCATGGGCCTGGATCCTGGAGTGCTGGATACTGATATGCAGGCCGGGATTCGCAGCCTGGACTCCGAGCAGCTGGGCCCCTTGCGCAGGCAGTTCATGGAGATGAAGGAACAGGGCCAGCTGCGCGCGACCCAGGAAGTGGCCAGGCTGGCCCTGGCCCTGGCTGCAAGAGACAGCGAGCAGGACAGTGGCAGGGTGTTCGCTATGCGGGATCTGTCTTCTCTGCAGGAGAGCTAGGGCCTGATTTCCTCCCGATTTTTCCGGCCGGTCTTCCTCTTCTTGCGCTCAGCAAAGACCACAGTAGGCCGGGCAATAACCAGGCTGGAACAGTTTGCAGGAAAGTATACCATGAGGATGAAGGACGAAGAGATCAAAAGCATCCGGGAAGCCATTCTCAAACGAGATCCATGTGCCAGGATTTACCTTTTCGGATCGCGGGTAGATGACAGTCAGAGAGGAGGGGATATAGATCTTCTGGTTTTGTCCCAGAAACTTACTCTTGCTGAACGACGGAAGATCAAGCTGGACCTGTATCGCCGCCTCGGGGCTCAAAAGATCGATATATTGTTGGCCCAGGATCAGAAGAAAGCATTTGTCCGTCAGGCCCTGGAGGAAGGTATTGCTCTATGAAGCATGCATTGCATCTACAGCTATTGGCTGAGACACGACAAGAGCTGGAAAGCTCTTTGGGCTGGCTGCAGCGGTCCGTGGAGAAATGCAGCCATAAAGGCCTGCGCAATGCTTGGTCAGCAGATGATTTCGATGCATTTGAGGCTCTCACCAGCAGGTTTGCCAGAGTCAGTGACATCTTGCTGCAGAAATTCTTTCGTGCTTTGGATGTTGTGGAACTTTCTGAAGGCGGGACTCTTTTGGATGTGCTCTTGCGGGCTGAAAAACGTGGATTGGTAGAGTCGGCGGATAAATTCCTCGAAATTCGAGAATTGCGCAATGAAATAAGCCATGAGTACGCGACTGATGACTTGCCGGCCCTGTTTGAGGCTGTTTTGCAAAAAGCCCCAGAACTTATTGCGACTGTAGAACGTTCCATGGACTATGCTGATACACATTACCTAGGTTCATGAATCTAGGGTTTGATACTGGTTTACTTGTTAATGTAATCTGCTTGTTACGCATAAGCTCAAGGTGCAGGCTTTGCTGCTCCTGGGGCAAAATCCACTTTGACCTCGTCACCTGCCAGGATCCCCAAGGCGGCCGCCCCTGGCCTGCTTACTATGGACCGTACAGGAAAGCCTATATCCAGCAGGATTTTGATGTGCTCGCCTTCTGCTGCCATCTGCAGCACTTTTCCGGAGAGCAGATGATTAGAGGACATCTCTGCGGCCTGTTTGAGGGTGTAGATGCATACCTTTTCCGGATCCAGGAGCACCCGGCAGGGGCCTTG
>CAZBUB010000057.1:0-13741 GCA_964494985.1 uncultured Desulfohalobiaceae bacterium
ATGGGCATAGAAGTGGCAAAATAGCTTGGAGATAGACATGCCAAAACGCGGAAAGAAGTATAGACAGGTTAGCGCAAACATTGACAGGAATACTAAGTACCCTCTTGAACAAGGGGTTTCCCTTGCGCTGTCCACGTCTTATGCAGCATTTGACGAGACATTTGACGTAGCTGTCTGTTTGGGTGTCAACCCTAAACATTCAGATCAGATGGTCAGGGGGGGCGTTACCCTGCCCCATGGCCTGGGCAAGGAAGTCAGAGTGATAGCCTTTTGTAAGGGCGAAAAAGAAGAAGAGGCTAGGCAGGCAGGGGCTGATGAGGTAGGTGCCGAGGATTTGGTGCAGCGCATCCAGCAGGGCTGGTTAGAGTTTGACAAGGCTGTGGCCACTCCTGACATGATGTCTCTAGTGGGCAAGGTAGGCAAAATCCTAGGGCCCAGGGGCATGATGCCAAATGCCAAGGCAGGTACTGTTACTTTTGATTTACAGCAGGCCATCAAGGAGATTAAAGCAGGTAAAGTAGAATACCGGGTGGATAAAGCAGGGGTAGTGCATGCACCTGTAGGCAAGGTGTCATTTGGTTCCCAAAAGCTTATGGAAAACCTGCAAATGCTCTTGGACAGTCTTTACAAGGCCAAGCCTAGCACAGCCAAAGGCACGTATTTTAAGTCCATGGCAGTGTCTACTACCATGGGCCCAGGGGTCAAGATAGATATTGGCTCCCTGCGCGGTATAGTCGATTAACCCAATTTCCAAAAAGGACTGGAGTCAAAGACAGCAGGCGGCCTGCAGGCCTTAATTTCCTGCCGAGACAGGCTTTGGCTCTTTATAGGAGGTAGATGTGAACCGGGCAGAGAAAGCCGAAGTAATCCAAAAGCTGCAGCAAGAGGTGAACCATGCCAGCATAGCCTTGGTGACTGACTTTAGGGGACTGAAGGTGGAAGAGATGGAGGAGCTGCGCGGCAAGCTCAAAGAACAAAATGTATCTTTCCAAGTGGTAAAAAATACCTTAGCTAGATTGGCATTGCAAGGCAGCCCCCATGATGTGATCAAGGATGAGTTGAAGGACTGTTGTGCCTTAGCTTTAGGGTACGATGATCCAGTTGTAGCCGCTAAGGTTCTGGCGGAATTCGCTAAAGCCAACAAGAAGTTTGAGCTACGTTTTGGTAGCTACGAGGGACAGAAACTAAGCGCTGAGGATATTGTAAACCTTTCCAAGCTTCCAGGCAGAGAGGAACTTTTGGCTCAGCTGCTTAGGGCCTGCAATGCTGTTCCTACCAATTTTGTTGGCCTGTTCGCCAACTTGCTGCGTAATTTGTTGTATGCTCTGCAAGGCATACAAGACAAAAAAGCCCAGAGCTAGCCAAAGCCAAAAGTACTTTTAAGGAGGAAAACATGTCAGAAGTGAGCAAGGAGCAAGTAATTGATTTTATTTCCAACATGACTGTCCTGGAGCTCTCCGAGTTCATAAAGGAGTTGGAAGAAAAATTCGGAGTTTCGGCTGCCGCACCTGTGTCTGCTGCCGCACCAGCTGGGGCAGCTGGTGCTGAGGCCGGAGCTGCTGAAGAAGAGGAGCAGACTGAGTTTAATGTGGTGCTCACAGGTGTGGGTGACAATAAAATAGCTGTGATCAAGGCCCTGCGTGCCTTAACAGGCCTGGGACTCAAGGAAGCTAAGGCCCAAGTTGATGAGCTGCCTTCCACAATCAAAGAGGCCGTGGCCAAAGAAGAAGCAGAAGAGGCAAAGAAGAAGCTTGAAGAGGCTGGGGCAAAAGTGGAGATGAAATAGTCTGCAGATCAAAGATATAAAAAAAGGCAATAGGGCATTTATAAATGCCCTATTGCCTTTGCTACTTTAAAGATGGAACTATAGCGACATTATTTCAGAACAATAAAATACCCCGCACACTTTATGAGTCCGCCAGCTATTCTCTTTCAGAAATAATTTGGGCTGATTGTCTCTATATTCGCTCAAAATTTTGCAAAATGTCAGATCAGTATCTTTGCTTTTTTAGTTTGGTTCACCTTCTAGGATAAAAGATAGTTATGGTATTTCAACCTGCCGCTTATTTTTTCTTGCCGTGAATATTACTATTTGTCTTATAACACATTTATCCCATTGAGATCAAGATATCCCAGGGCTAAAATCTCGATTCGAGCAACTCAATGAAAACGATCTAATGCTCTTGGATTTCACCACAAAAAAGGCACAAGATCAAGGGGAAAAGATGAAAGAACTGATAAAAAAGTTTGGTAGAATCAGTGAAGTTTTAGAGATTCAGCATCTATTGAACTTGCAACTTGATTCTTACAATAGTCTGCTCCAAGCGGATACTGTCCCTGGGAGCCGAGAGAATAAAGGTTTGGAAGAGGCTTTTCGATCTGTATTTCCAATAGAGGACTTCTACAAGACAGCCACTTTGGAATATGTCAGCTATGAGATTGGTGAGCCCAAGTTCGACCGCACTGAATGCCTGGCAAAGGGTTTGAGTTACGAAGCCCCTATACGGCTTAAAGTCAGGTTGATAGTCTATGATGTGGATGAAGAAACTGAGAACAGGACAGTACGTGATATCAAGGAACAGGATATCTATTTTGGCACTATTCCTTTGATGACTGAGAAGGCTACTTTTATTATCAACGGCACTGAGAGGGTAGTGGTAAATCAGCTGCAACGCTCTCCAGGAATATTATTTGAGCACGACTCAGGCAGAACCCATGTAAGCAGGAAGGTCCTTTATAGCGCACGGATCATACCTATGCGAGGATCATGGCTTGATTTTGACTTTGACCATAAAGATATCCTCTATGTTCGCATTGATCGCAGGCGCAAAATGCCTGCTACCATCTTACTGAAAGCCATGGGTCTGAGCAAGGAAGAGATCCTGCATTATTTTTATGATACGGAAGACTATTTTTTAGAGGGGGATCAAGTATTTCGAGAAATAAAGCCTGAGTTCTATCGCAGGGAGAATGCCTATAAGGATATCCAGGACGATCAAGGTCAAATTTTGGCTGTGGGTGGAAAAGAGCTCTCTCGAGGGGTCTGGAAAAAAATCATGAGAAACGGGATTCATCGAATCGAAGTGGACCCTTCCTCCCTGCTTCAGGAGTATGTGGCACAGAGTATCCTGGATCAGCAGACTGGGGAGATATTAGCTGGGCCAGGCGATCCAGTTACCCCTGAGCTCTTGGATTTATTGCAGAAGCGAGGCTTCCATAAGCTTTCTGTATTACATACTCAAGGCTATGAAGTTTCCACAGCCCTGAGGGATACCCTGGAGCAGGATAAGACAGAGGATACAGAGAGTGCTCAGATAGAAATTTACCGCAGATTGCGGCCCAGCTCTCCGCCTACTCCTGAGGTGGCTGTGAGCTTCTTTGAAAATATTTTTCGCAACCCGGATTACTATGATTTGTCATCTGTAGGCAGATATAAGCTGAATACAAGGCTCGGGCTGAATTATCCGTTAGATCAACGTACTTTAAGTAATGAAGATATACTGCAAACCCTTAGGCAATTGATTCAGCTCAAGGAGTCCCATGGTCCAGCTGATGATATTGATCACTTAGGCAACAGACGAGTTAGGCCAGTGGGGGAACTGGTTGAGAATCAGTACCGCATTGGTCTGGTGCGAATGGAAAATGCGATTAAGGAAAAAATGACCCAACAGGAAGTTGCTACCTTGATGCCGCATGATTTGATAAACCCCAAACCTGTCACTGCGGTAGTCAAGGAATTCTTTGGTACCTCCCAGCTGTCTCAATTTATGGATCAGACCAATCCCTTATCCGAGGTGACCCATAAACGCAGGTTGTCTGCCCTGGGTCCTGGCGGGCTGACCAGGGAGAGAGCTGGATTTGAGGTCAGGGACGTGCACCCCAGTCATTATGGCAGGATTTGTCCCATTGAGACTCCTGAGGGTCCGAATATTGGGCTTATTGTTTCCCTGACGACCTATGCCCAGGTAAATAAGTTTGGTTTTATCGAAACCCCTTACCGGGTGGCCCATAACGGCAAAGTCAGCACAGAGATAGTTTATCTGGATGCTTCCCAGGAAAATAAAGAGACAATTGCCCAGGCCAATGCGCTGTTGGATGAGCAAGGGCAATTTGTTAAGGATCAGGTAGCTGCCAGAGACAAAGGGGAATTTGCCCTGGTACCAAGGGAGCAAGTGACATTGATGGATATTGCGCCCAGTCAAATTGTTTCCGTATCAGCAGCTTTAATACCTTTTCTTGAACATGATGACGCAAACCGAGCCCTGATGGGATCTAATATGCAGCGTCAGGCTGTGCCCTTATTGCAGAGCGAGCCGCCTCTGGTAGGCACAGGTATGGAGGCCTTGGTGGCCAGGGATTCAGGTAATTGCACACTGGCAGAAGGCCAGGGAATAGTGAGCTATGTAGATTCAGAGAATATCGTGGTTTGCTACCAGGAGCAGAACCTTTATCCTCAAAGTGGCGGGACTAAAATCTATAATCTGCAAAAATATCACAAGTCTAACCAGAATAGTTGTTTTGGCCAGGTGCCCAGGGTTTCCCAACGCCAAGAAGTTCAAAAGGGCGAAGTCTTGGCTGACGGTCCTTCGACTAAGAACGGAGATCTGGCCCTTGGCAAAAATCTGATTGTGGCCTTTATGCCCTGGTGCGGCTACAACTTTGAGGATGCTATGCTGATCTCGGAGCGCTGTGTTAAGGATGACGTGTTTACCTCAGTGCATATAGAGGAGTTCGAAGTCTTGGCTAGGGACACCAAGCTCGGACCAGAAGAGGTGACCCGAGATATTCCTAATGTAAGCGAGGAGCTGTTGCGCAATCTGGACGACAGCGGGATAATTCGCATAGGGGCCAAGATCAAGCCAGATGATATTTTAGTAGGCAAGATCACCCCTAAGGGCGAGACTCAGCTTACTCCTGAGGAAAGACTGTTGCGAGCGATATTCGGTGATAAGGCCAGGGATGTGAAGAACACCTCCCTGAAGGTTCCACCTGGAATCGAGGGCACAGTCTTGGATGTCAAGGTGTTCAATCGCCGTTCCACAGAAAAGGACGATCGCACCAAGCAGATAGAAGAAGAGCAGCTCCAGGAACTGGATCGCAAGCAGCAACTCCATATTGACGGCTTGACCTTGAATACCAGGCGCAGACTCTGGGATCTTATACAGGGCAAAAATCTGGCCAAGTCGATACTGGGCCAAGAGAAGGGCAAAGTTTTGGCAGAGGCCAACAAGCCTCTAAAAGAGGACGTCTTGAACCAGGTGCCCTTAAAAAAGCTGCAGAATGTATTCAGCAGTAAAGAGATCAACGCCAGGGTGCAAGAGCTACTTGAGGATTACAATAGGCAGCTGGAATTTATCCAAAACATATATGAGAACAAAAGATCCAAGATTACCGAGGGGGATGATATGCCCCCAGGGGTAATCAAAATGGTCAAGGTCTACGTGGCCATCAAGCGCAAGCTGAGCGTGGGAGATAAGATGGCGGGCAGGCATGGTAACAAAGGAGTAGTTTCCTGCATTCTCCCTGAAGAGGATATGCCCTTTTTTGAAAACGGCACTCCTGTGGATATCGTGCTAAATCCCCTAGGGGTGCCCTCCAGGATGAATATCGGTCAGATCATGGAGACTCACCTGGGCTGGGCAGCCAAAGAGCTCGGGGTACAGCTTTCAAATATGCTGGAGCAAAATGTGGATCTCAAAAGCCTCAGGCAAGAGGTCAAGGCAGTATATCAGTCCGAGGAGATTTCTGAACTAGTGGACAATATGCAGGACGAGGAGTTTAAAGAAGCCGTAGCCGACCTGCAAAAGGGGATCAGAACCAAAACTCCTGTTTTTGATGGAGCCCGGGAAGAGGAAATCTGGGATTGGTTACAAAGGGCTGGTCTCCCTGTTCAGGGAAAGACAGATCTCTTTGATGGACGCACCGGGGAGAAGTTCCATAATCCAGTTACAGTGGGCTACATGTATATGCTAAAATTGCATCATTTGGTGGATGAGAAGATACATGCCCGTTCCACTGGCCCATATTCCCTGGTTACCCAGCAGCCACTGGGCGGCAAAGCTCAGTTTGGAGGCCAAAGGCTCGGAGAGATGGAGGTTTGGGCCCTGGAAGCCTATGGCGCAGCCTATCTCCTGCAGGAGTTTTTGACAGTCAAATCGGATGATGTCCAAGGCCGGGTCAAGATGTATGAGAACATTGTCAAGGGGGAAAATTACCTGACCACTGCTATGCCTGAATCTTTTAATGTATTGATCAAGGAGCTCATGGCCCTGGGTCTGGACGTAAGTCTGCTTGCAGAGGATAAAAAGAGAAAATAGTCCTTGCTCTACAAGCAGCCCGAATGATCCACTTAACCATGCAATGACGCATTGAATAAGCCAATTGCCTGTACACAGGTAAAGGAGTTGGAGAATATATGACATTGGATGATCTTTTCACCATGCACGGCACTGGTGATCAGAGTATAAAAAGCCAGAATCTGAAGGGCATCAAGATATCCATGGCTTCTCCTGAGACCATCCGAGAATGGTCCTTTGGAGAGGTCAAAAAACCAGAAACCATTAACTACAGAACTTTTAAGCCTGAAAGGGACGGGCTTTTTTGTGCCAAGATTTTCGGTCCGGTTAAGGATTATGAGTGCAATTGCGGCAAATATAAGCGTATGAAGCACAGGGGTATTGTCTGCGAGAAATGCGGCGTGGAGGTCATCGCCTCCAAGGTGCGCAGGGATCGCATGGCTCATATAGAGCTTGCTGCTCCTGTGTCCCATATTTGGTACCTGAAGAGCATGCCTTCCAAGATCGCCACCTTGTTGGATTTGACCATGGCTGATGTGGAGAAGGTGCTTTACTTTGACACCTATATAGTGATCGATCCTAAGCAGACCAGCCTGAAAAAGTATCAGTTGATCAACGAGGACCAGTACCTGCAGCTTATCGATCTCTATGGTGAAGAGGCTTTAAAGGTAGGCATGGGCGCTGAAGCGGTCAAGGAGCTCTTGGAGGAGCTTGATCTGGAGGCCCTCAGGGCCCAGCTGAAGGAAGAAGCCTTGAGCACCAGGTCCCAGGCCAAGAAAAAGAAACTGGCTAAGAGGCTCAAGGTGGTGGAGTCCTTTATCGAGTCAGACAATAAACCAGAGTGGATGATTCTGGAGGTGATTCCGGTAATCCCCCCTGAGCTGCGGCCCTTGGTGCCCTTGGATGGTGGAAGGTTTGCCACATCTGATCTGAACGATCTCTATCGCAGGGTGATCAATCGGAATAACAGGCTCAAGAGGCTTTTAGAGCTGGGCGCTCCTGAGATCATCATCCGTAACGAAAAAAGGATGCTCCAAGAGGCTGTGGATGCGCTTTTAGACAACGGGCGTAGGGGGAAGGCCATAACTGGCACTAACGGCAGGCCTTTGAAGTCCTTGAGTGACATGATCAAAGGCAAGCAGGGTCGTTTTCGGCAGAATCTGCTGGGCAAGCGTGTAGATTATTCAGGTCGCTCTGTGATTGTGGTAGGACCAAAGCTCAAGCTGCACCAGTGTGGACTCCCCAAAAAGATGGCCCTGGAGCTGTTTAAGCCGTTTATCTACGCTAAGCTGGAAGAACAGGGCTATACTAGTACCATCAAGGGTGCTAAGCGTATGGTAGAACGCGAAGAGCTCGTAGTCTGGGATATGCTTGAGGAAGTGGTCAAGGAATATCCGGTATTGCTAAACCGCGCACCTACTTTGCACAGATTGGGCATCCAGGCCTTTGAGCCCATATTGGTTGAAGGCAAGGCCATTCAGCTGCATCCTTTGGTCTGCGCCCCTTATAATGCTGACTTTGATGGCGACCAAATGGCAGTGCATATTCCCCTTTCTGTGGAAGCCAGGATAGAATGCCGGGTATTGATGCTTTCCACGAACAATATCCTTTCTCCTGCCAATGGAGAACCCATTATTCTGCCCAGTCAGGACATTGTTCTGGGGCTTTACTACATGAGTTTAAGCAGAGCCTTTGAGCCAGGGGAAGGCAAGGTCTTTACCGCGCCTTGGGAGGTCATTTCTGCTTATGAGAGCAAAGGTATTTCTTTGCATGCCAAGATCAAGGTCCGCATCCAAGGAAAAGTTGTGGAGACTACTCCAGGCAGGGTCCTTCTGGGTCAGATCCTGCCCCAGAAGGTTCCTTTTGAGTTGGTGAACAAGGTGCTTAGCAAGAAAAATATTGGCAAATTGGTGGCTCAGGCCTACCAGCTGGCTGGGACCAAGGCCACGGTGATCCTTTGTGATCAGCTCAAGGATATGGGCTATGAATACTCCACCCAAGCTGGGCTGACAATATCAGTGCAGGATTTGGAGCTGCCGGAGCAAAAGAAACAGTTATTAGAGTCAGCCTATGCAGAGGCAGAGACCATTCATAAACAGCACCAAGAAGGTATTATTACGAGAACAGAAAAATATAACAAGGTGGTAGATGTTTGGACCAAGGCCACAAATGATGTGGCCAAGGCCATGATGGACCAGATTTCCACAGATACCCTGATCAATCCTAAGACCCAGGAAAAAGTACAAAACGAGAGCTTTAATCCCATTTACATGATGAGCACTTCAGGCTCTCGGGGAAATGCAGATCAAATGCGCCAGTTGGCTGGTATGCGCGGGCTGATGGCCAAGCCTTCTGGAGAGATTATCGAGACCCCGATTACCTCTTCCTTTAGAGAGGGGCTCACTGTGCTGGAGTATTTCACCTCTACCCACGGGGCCAGGAAAGGTTTGGCTGATACAGCTCTGAAGACGGCCAATTCAGGGTATCTGACTAGACGTCTGGTGGATGTGGTCCAAGACGTGATCGTGGGAGAGCTTGATTGCGGCACTGTGGACGGAATTGAAATCATTCGGCATGGCCAGCCCGGAGAAGGGCAAGATACTCTCACTGAGAGGATTCTGGGCAGGATCAGCATGTTTGATGTTTATCATCCAGACAATGAGGAACTTCTGGTTTCTGCAAATACCCTTATAGATGAGACTGCAGCACATAGAGTGGATCAAGCAGGGGTGCGTTCTGTGCACATTAGATCAGTGCTTACTTGTCAGAGCAGACAGGGAGTTTGCGCCTATTGTTATGGGCGGGATCTAGCCCGGGGTCATCTGGTAAACGTGGGCGAATCAGTGGGTATTATTGCGGCCCAGTCCATAGGCGAGCCTGGCACACAGTTGACCATGCGCACTTTCCATATCGGAGGCACTGCTTCCAAGGAGATTGAGCAGTCTTCCATAATTGCACTGTACGATGGGCAGATCACTTTGACTGGAGTCAGGACGGTTAAGAACAAACAAGGGCAGCTCATGGTCATGGGTAAAAATGGCCAGCTGGGTGTGGTGGATGAGCAAGGACGGGAACGGGAGAGGTACACCCTGCCAGCTGGGGCCAGGCTCTACTTCAATGCCGGGGATAAGGTGCAAAAAGGCCAGATGCTCGCTGAATGGGATCCATTTCAGGAGCCTTTTGTCACAGATGTCTCAGGTGTGGTCAAGTTTGCGGACATTGTGGAGGGCAAGACCTACCAGGAAAAAACTGACGAAACTACCCATCGGGCCACGAAAACTATCATCGAGTACCGCTCTACCAACTATAGGCCCAGTATCTCGATTTTGGACGAGCAGGAAAACATTAAGCAGCATCCCGAATCCCTGTCAGAGGCGATGTACCATTTGCCAGTAGGGGCGATCCTCATGGTAAAGGATGGAGAAAAGGTGGAGGCTGGGGATGTTATAGCCAGAAAGCCCAGGGAGAGTGCTAAAATAAAGGATATCGTAGGCGGTCTGCCCAGGGTGGCTGAGCTCTTTGAAGTGCGCAAGCCAAAAGATATGGCGATAATCTCCGAGATCGAGGGAGTGGTGAGCTTTGGTCCTGACGTCAAAGGTAAGCGCAAAGTCATTGTCACCCCAGAGACTGGGGATCCCAAGGAGTATTTGGTGCCTAAAGGTAAGCATATTACTGTCCAGGAGGGTGACTTTGTGGAGGCAGGTGAGTTTTTAACAGAAGGTTCTCCAGAGCTGCACGATCTTTTGCGCATCAAAGGAGAGAAACACTTGGCCAAGTATTTGGTGGAGGAGGTTCAGGATGTGTATCGCTTCCAGGGGGTGTATATCAATGATAAGCACATTGAAATCATTGTGCGTCAGATGCTGAAAAAAGTGAGCATCGTGGACCCTGGCGGTACCAATTTTCTGCTGGGCGAGCAGGTAGAAAAGGGCAAGTTCATGCTGGAAAACGAAAAAGCTGTCAAAAATCAGGTGAAGCCAGCCACTGCTCAGCCATTGGTGTTGGGCATCACACAGGCCTCATTGAGCACAGAGTCCTTTATTTCAGCAGCCTCATTCCAGGAGACTACCAAAGTGCTCACTGACTCTGCCATGCAAGGTAAGTGCGATTATCTGCAAGGATTGAAGGAAAATGTTATTGTGGGCCGGGTTGTTCCGGCTGGAACAGGGTTCAGGCCATATATGAATCTGGATATAGATGTTCCGGAGCAGCCTGAGCGGCCTAGCAGCTTTATGGAGGAGCTAGAGCAAGGACAATGGAGCCAGGAAGAGCAAGAGTAGGATCAGCACCAGCAAAAAAAGATTGACACCGTTTCAGAGATGTACTATTAATTTCAGCTTTTCAGGAACAATATCCATGGAGGGCCAGATGCCGACTCTAAATCAACTGATCCGCAAACAGCGGAAAAAGATACAGGCCAGCAAGAAAACCGCTGCATTGCAGGGCTGTCCCCAGAGAAGGGGGGTCTGCGTCAGGGTATATACAACCACCCCAAAGAAGCCCAACTCAGCTTTGCGCAAGGTGGCCAGGGTCAGGCTGACCAACAGCATTGAGGTTACCTCCTATATTCCTGGCGAAGGCCACAATCTCCAGGAGCATTCAGTGGTTTTGGTTCGCGGCGGCAGAGTCAAGGACTTACCAGGTGTGCGCTATACAGTGGTAAGGGGTACTATGGACACTGCAGGGGTCCAGGACCGCAGACAGAGCAGGTCCAAGTATGGAGCCAAGCGGCCTAAATAAATACAGGAAATGAGCAAGGAGGGGGGTTCATGCCCAGGAAGGGACCGGTTCCAAAAAGGAAAGTATTGCCTGATCCCAGCTTTAAAAGCCAGCTGGTGGCAAAGTTTATAAATCGCATTATGCGGGACGGTAAAAAAAGCCTCGCAGAGAGCATTGTATATGAATCAATGCAGGAGCTGGGGAGAAGGACCTCAGAGGAGCCTTTGAGGGCCTTTGAAAAGTCAATAGAGAATTCTAAGCCCCAGCTGGAGGTCAAGTCCAGAAGGGTGGGCGGTGCCACATATCAAGTTCCGGTGGAGGTCAAGCCTGAAAGACAGGAAGTCCTGGCTTCCCGTTGGCTTATATCTGCGGCCAGGAGCAGGGGGGAGAAAGGCATAGTCTATAAGTTAACTGCTGAGCTCGTGGATGCCTTCCATGGTCGAGGGGGCGCGGTGAAGAAAAAAGAAGATACTCACCGCATGGCTGAAGCTAATAAAGCCTTTGCCCATTATCGATGGTAAATACAATGCATCACAATACACAAGCGAAACTCCTAAGGCGCAATAGGCGCTACAAAGCAAGGGAAGATACGGTCCGGGGGAATTTTGGCTAGGCAGATACCTATACATAAGCAGCGCAATATCGGGTTCATGGCCCATATCGACGCTGGCAAGACCACTACTACAGAGCGGATTCTGTTTTACACCGGAGTCTCGCATAAAATAGGTGAAGTCCATGACGGCCAGGCAGTTATGGATTATATGGTCCAGGAGCAGGAAAGGGGGATAACTATAACTTCCGCAGCTATCACCTGTTTTTGGAAGGACCACCGAATAAACATTATTGATACTCCTGGGCATGTAGATTTTACAGTAGAGGTGGAGCGTGCCTTGCGTGTTTTGGATGGTGTGGTAGCAGTTTTTTGCGCTGTAGGAGGGGTTGAGCCCCAAAGTGAGACAGTGTGGAGGCAGGCAGACAGGTATCGCGTGCCTAGGATGGCCTTTGTAAATAAGATGGATCGAACTGGCGCCGACTTGTTCCGGGTTATGGACATGATGCGCGAAAAATTAGGAGCCAAACCCGCGCCTTTGCAGATACCCATTGGAAATGAGGCAAACTTTAAGGGAGTTGTGGATCTTATTCAGGGCAAAGCCCTGTATTTTGATGAGCAAAGTCTGGGCAAGAAAACATTATCCGAAGATATCCCCCAAGAGCTGCAAGAGGAGACCCAACGCTGGCGGGGATACCTCATTGAGGCTATCGCAGAGGAGGATGAATCCCTGCTAGAGAAATATTTGTCTGGGGAGGAGTTTACTCCTGCAGAACTGGAGGAGGGAGTACGCAAGGCTACCAGAAATTTGAGTTTATGTCCGGTACTTTGCGGCTCTGCTTTTAAGAATAAAGGTATTCAACCCTTATTGGACGCTATTGTAGATTTTTTTCCATCCCCTGCGGATCTGCCCCCGATAATAGGCAAAGATCCGGAGACAGGAGAGGAAATTGCTTGCGAATGCAAAGACGACGCACCTCTGAGCGCTTTGGCGTTTAAGCTGATGACAGATCCCTATGTGGGGCATCTGACCTTTCTGCGTGTTTACTCTGGTCATATTGAAAGCGGAATGAATGTATATAATGCTGCAAATAATAAGAAGGAGCGCATTGGAAGATTGCTCAAAATGCATTCCAATAAGCGAGAAGAAATAAAGGAAGCTTGGGCCGGGGATATTGTTGCAGCAGTAGGTCTGAAACAAGTAAGTACTGGCGACACACTGTGCGATTTTAAAAGGCCTGTGGTTTTGGAAACTATGGAATTCCCTGCGCCAGTGATCGCGGTAGCCATTGAGCCCAAGACCAAACAGGACAGGGATGCATTGAGTCAGGCCTTGCAAAAACTGGCCAAGGAGGATCCATCCTTTCAGGTGCGCTCCGATGAGGAGACCGGTCAGACGATTATCTCTGGAATGGGCGAGCTACATATTGAGATTATAGTAGATCGCCTTGTGCGTGAATTTAAGGTGGATGCTAATATAGGCCAACCGCAAGTGGCCTACAGGGAAACTATTACCAAAAAAGCCAAAGCAGAGAAGAAATTCGTCAAGCAGACCGGCGGTCGGGGCCAGTATGCCCATTGCGTGCTGGAGGTGGAACCTTTGGATCAAGGCGGGGGTTATGAGTTTACGAATTCCATTGTGGGTGGAATAATCCCCAAAGAATATATTCCTGCAGTTGACCGAGGCGTGCAGGACGCTTTGAAGAACGGTATTGTCTCCGGCCACCCCTTGGTGGATGTCAAAGTTAATTTGGTCTTTGGTTCCTACCACGAAGTGGATTCCTCTGAGCAGGCTTTTTATATTGCAGGATCCATGTGCATTAAGGAAGCCTGTTTGCAAGCAGATCCAGTTATAATGGAGCCTGTAATGAGCGTGGAGATCCTAACCCCTGATGAGTACACCGGTGATGTTATGGGAGATTTGAACAGTCGCAGGGGGAAGGTCTTAAATATCGAGCCCAGACTGGGCACGCAGATTGTAAAGTGTGAAGTACCACTGAAGGAGATGTTTGGGTATTCCACTGACCTGCGTTCTATGACCCAGGGCAGGGCCATCTTTTCCATGCAGTTTGACCACTACGAAAAAGTGCCAGCGAATCTGGCAGAAGAAATAAAGAAAAGAATCAGGGGGTAAATATGGCTAAGGAGAAGTTTGAGAGGAAGAAGCCACACGTAA
>CAZBUB010000058.1:0-13692 GCA_964494985.1 uncultured Desulfohalobiaceae bacterium
CCAATGGTTTTAATTTTGCATAAGAGATGCCAAAATGGCAATCATGATATTATTAAATATTTTTAAGCAATTGGCACTGAACATATGCTATATGTATAAAAATACATTTCTTGGTGTTGCATGTTTTAGTTGCATGCAACTATCCAGTTGAGCTAGCTTTAAAATAACCAGTTAGAGATTGTTTAAAATTTAAAAGGGGTATTTATTATTAAAGCAGACACAAACTTCTCTCCACATCGTTTCCGGTGATGCGACCCAGGCAGTCATCTCCTGGGGCAATGCGGACAGTGTCTCTTCATAACCCTCTCCTTCCATTACAGCTGACAAACGACTAGGATATTTCTCCTGCTCAGGATTTGCAGAGTTCTGCATTTATCCACCAATGCCCTGGCGGGAATTCAATGAACATGTCTGCACTTACCTCAGGAACCTCAATGGTAATGATCAAAACACCGGACGGTTCGAGCCAATAAAGTTTCTGATCCAGTTTTTTTAACAGCACGTCTGGATGAATATGGCAGTATTCAGCTATTTTTTGTACAGCTTGGTGAAGAGTCACCTGGGCCTGATCGGAAAAAGATACGTCTGCAATATTTAATGGATGAGTTATGCTCTCTCCCTGTTCAAGCTCTTCTGTCTGGACCGCTTTGCTGTGTTCATTGATATATGGCATATAGCGCTCCTACTTTGTTATCACAGCAGCAGCCTGTTGGATTACGACCTAGATGTTTGAGAACCTCACTCCAGGAGAGCTATCAGCATACTAAACAACGGCCCCTGCCTGACTTATAAAAACCCACTAGGTGCCCAGAGCTGAGAAGAATTCCAGACTCTTATCCGGAATGATCTTAATCAGCGGCCGCTTGAACATGGTCAGCTTTCCGGTTTCCACATCATACTTTCCGTTCGTGAACACCCGCCACTTCTTGTCATCTATGCCCATGTTGTCGCTTCGGTAGTAGAATCCAGGATACCTGGTTTCTTCCCGGAAAAGGATGTTCAGCATATGCATACGCACGGTCCATAGCCGGTTTTGCTGCTCCCAGCAGCGCATCAACTCATGCAGGTCCCTGGCTGCAAGCTTTTGTGAATCCTGCTCTAATAGGTCCATATACCGGATGCCTTCTTCCAGCATCTCCTTGTTCGTGGTGTAATTGGTGGACGTGCCGCCCCCGTATTCGTCAGAGACCTTCATCAGCCGCTTCATGAAATTGGCCGGAGTAATATAATATGGATTGACATCCGGATCCGTGGATACCCCGGCATGCTGTTTATAAATGTACCAAGGAGCATAGAGCTCATCTTTGATCCCTGTGACGTCTTGCTTGAACGTAGGTTCAAAATCTTTATGATCTACACACCAGCGCACTGCAGCCTTGGCTGCTATGCGGCCTTCGGCAAAAGATCCTGAGGAATACTTGTGACCAGAGGCACCCACACCATCGCCGCAGGTAAAAAGGCCGTTGACAGTGGTCATCCGGTTATAGACCTTCCCATTGTCCGCCCTGATTTTGTATTCCTCTGGAACCCAGTCTTCGTCAGGGCCGGAAACCCACATCCCACAACAGCCGGAATGCGAGCCCAACAGATAGGGCTCAGTAGGCATAATCTCTGATCGATGCTTTTCCGGAGCGATATTATTGCAGGCCCAGACATTGGCCTGAGATACGGTCATGTCCAGAAAATCCTCCCAGGCCTCTGACTCAAGATGCTTACGTTCCTTTTCACTCAGACTCTCGCCAAGCTGAGCCAGTGCCGCTGGGGTGTCCATGAATATCGGTCCGTTACCGTTTCGCATTTCCCGGATCATCATATGATTGCGAAGGCAAGTGGGCATAACCTTGCCCATGGCATAGCCCCGCTTTTCGTAAGGCTCGATCATCTTGATGTTCTTGTCCAGATAGACCTCGCCCTGCCCGTTGGTGGCCTTGGCTTTGAACAGCAGAAACCAGGCCCCCACAGGCCCGTAACCGTCCTTGAACCGGGTGGGCACAAAGCGATTTTCCATCATGGTCGTCTCGGCCCCGGCCTGTACCGCCAGGGCATATGTCGTCCCGGCATTCCAGACCGGATACCATGCCCGGCCTTCTCCCTCGCCCTGGGACCTGGTCCGATACACATTAACGCATCCCCCAGAAGCCAGGATCACGGCATTGGCCTTGATGATTACCACCTCATTTTCCCGGACATTTATTCCGGCCACTCCCGCTACTCTGTTTGGTTCATTGGCGTCCATGAGGATCTTGCAGATGAAAATCCGCTCCATATAGCGGTCTTCCCCGAGGGCGTTCTTGGCAGCCTCAGCCATGATCCGCTTGTACGACTCTCCATTGATCATGCATTGCCAGGAGCCGGTTCGAACCGGCTCGGCCCCTTCCCGGATCTGCAATCCCTGCTCCTTGGCCTTGGCCCCGTCCAGATTTTTACCGTCCTTGTTCACCCAGATGGGAAGACCCCACTCTTCAAACATATGCACTGAGTCATCAACGTGCCGGCCGACATCAAAGACCAGATCATCCCTGGTCAGGTGCATGAGATCCATGTGCACCATGCGGGTATAGTCATCTACTGTGTTGTGGCCCTGCTTTAATCCGATATAGGTATTAATGGCCGATAAGCCCTGGGCCAGAGCTCCAGACCTTTCCAGAGCCGCCTTCTCCACCAAAAGGACATCCACGCCATGCTTGTCTGCCCAAGCCACAGCCTCCACAGCAGAACCGCAGCCTGCTGCTCCGCCCCCGACGATCAAACATTCAGTCTGGATCTCCTTGATGGAAGGTTCAGCCAGATCCAATCCCTTCCTTTTGGCTTTTGTTGGCAATTGAGGCATAATATCCCCCTTAAATTATTTATCAATTAACTAGCTTGAATATTAGGATTCTGCCAGACATAGGTATGGTCCATCTCTTCCTGCTCCACCATTTGCCTGATGGTCTTTTCCGGCTTTAAAAGTTCTGTTTCACTATAGGTGCGCTCATCCTCCAGGTTTTCCGGTCCGGGATGTCCTTTGTACGGATCTATTGTTCCTTCCGGTGTAGTCCGGTTTGGGAACTTGAAACGTTTGACCGATCCATCCCGAAACTGGACTGTCCACATAATGTCTTCAGCACTGAGCAGTGGGATAGACGTTCCCCCCAAAGGGGCAAAGTCAGCGTAAGGGCGAACGGAGATCGCGCCCTGAGGACAGATCTTCACACAAGAGTAACATTCCCAGCACGCGTTCGGCTCTTGGTTGTAGGCCTTCATCTCCTCCTCATCCAAGACCATGAGGTCGTTGGGACATACATACATGCAGGCCGTGACTTCCCCTCCCTTGCATCCATCACATTTTTCGACATCAACATAGCTTGGCATACTCTCACCTCCTGTTTGATGAACTTACTATGCTCACCCAGATATGAGCAGTTCTTTTCTTCTGTCCTCCAAAAAGCATGCCATATTCATAAAAAGTTTGATCTATAACTGTTTTTATTAACAATGTTTTTTATTGTATTCATCAAAGAGCTTCGTTTCCTGTTTACGCCGCGCAACATATCTGGAAACATAAGATTCAACTTTGCAACTCAAAATCCTTCCCTTGTTCTTTATCTGATGCTATACTTAACTAAAAGAATCTGAGAAGATCTGCATTTTCTCAGAATCTCAGTGTGCTGTGCTTCTTACATTTGCTGGGATTTACGCTAAAAATCAGGATCTACAGACAGGTTATGGCCATTCACCAAAACAGTGACATATGGTATGAGTGGATCTTGAACAGCTTGGCTACCGGTGTGTTCACCGTAGATCAGGACTTTACCATTACCTTTTTTAACTCCCAGGCCGAAAGCCTGACCGGATATACCCGGCAGGAAGCCATAGGCCGAAAATGCTGGACCATCTTTCAAACCGATCAGTGCAAAAAGAATTGCAATTTAAAACAAGCCATGGAAACAGATGCCAACCTCCTCAATGTCAGGCTGAAGATGCAAAACCGCTACGGCCGGGAAATTCCGGTAGCCATTACAGCCGCAGTGCTCCGCGATACAAACGGAAATATTGTGGGAGGAGTGGAATCTTTTCAGGACGACAGGGCCAGAGATGCCCTGGAGAAGGAAGTCAATCAATCTTACCACATAGATGACTTTATTACCAAAGACCAAACCATGCGGCAGCAGCTTGAGCACCTTCCCGTTATCGCCAGATCCGCCAAACCAGTGCTCATTCTCGGAGAAACAGGGGTGGGCAAGGACGTTCTGGCCAAAGTGATTCACAATCTGAGCCGCCAAGGACCTTTTATCAAGGTCAACTGTGCTGCGATACCGGAAACCATGCTCGAATCAGAACTTTTTGGGTATAAAAAGGGGGCGTTTACCGATGCCAAGCAGGACAAACCGGGCAAATTCCAACTGGCTCAAAATGGGACCATTTTCCTGGATGAGATCAGTGAGCTGAGCTATGACATGCAGGCCAAGCTGCTGCAGGCCTTGGAGGACAAAGAGGTATTTCCACTGGGGGCCACAGAAATGGAATGGCTCAATGCCAGGGTGGTAGCCGCCACCAATCGCGACCTCCATCAACTTATCGCAGCCAGGAAATTCCGCAAAGACCTCTACTACCGACTCAAATTATGTGAATTCATCATCCCTCCCCTCAGCAAACGCATTGCCGACATTCCCCTGCTCCTGGAACATTTTATGGCCCAGGCCGCCTCAATCTCAGGAAAGAGCATTACTGGAATGACCCCAAGCGCCAAACGGTTGCTCATGGAATACTCCTATCCCGGAAATGTGCGGGAAATGAAAAACATCATTGAGTATGCCGTGATGCTCAGCAAGGGTACCATCGATGTGCCGGACCTGCCTCGGTATCTCACCTCACAGGACATGGAACCGCATTACTACTTTGTCAGAACCGATAAGCCTCACAGTCTGGAAGAAGGAGTAAAAGCCGCTTTGTTCAGGGCATTGGAAGCCAACAACTGGCATATCCAAAACACTGCCCAACATTTGGGAATCAACCGGACCACTTTATGGCGGAAAATGAAAAGATACAACATTTCTGTTGAGAAGTACCGTGAATAATGGTTTTATCAGGCTGGCCTGGTACAGGTATTAAGAGATAAAGTATTCATCCTACCAGCCGCATCCCCTGATGCAGATACTTTTTGGCCAAATCAATATAAAGCTGTTTGCCCCACTGCCACTGATCCAGATCCTTTTGACTGACCGCCCTGAGAACTTTGGCCGGATTGCCGGCAATAACCACATCCCCGGGGAACTCTTTTTCCATCGGAACCACCGCTCCTTCGGCCACAATGGACCTTTGCCCGATAACTACTCGTATGCTGACTACAGCCCCCATACCGATAACTGCGTCATGGCCAATGTCCCGGGAATGGACGATTGCCCCATGCCCAATGGTCACTCTCTGACCGAGCCTGCATACCTGTTGGGGTGGGGCATGCAGGACAGCCCCTTCTTCAACAGCCGATCCTCTTTCAATCTGAATGCTTCCGTAGTCTCCGCGTAAAATTGCTCCATGCCCTATATAGCATTCATCCCCAATCCGGACATCTCCGATGACGATGGCGGTCTCACTCACATACGTATCCCCGCCCACCTTTGGCTCGTGATGGTCAAACCTGTACAACATAAACGTTTTGTCTCCTTCGACGCTAAAATGAATTGACCCACCTTTGCCAAGATAAACTGACCCATCCGGTTTTTTTATTGGGTCGCCCATTGAGATCAAAAAAAGCGAAGCTGAACATCGACCCCAGGGAGGCCCCCGGGGGCCTCCCTGGGGCTCCTCCCTCCCGGAAACCCGGGGACTTCCCCTAAGCGACAACTATCCTGACACATGGGGCTGCTGGCTAGGTCAGTCCCCCATTACTCCGTTGACAAAAGAAAGACTTTGCTGTACATTACAATGTACATATGAGATAGTGGAGGTCAGCTATGCGAGCCATAACATATACTAATGCCCGACAAAACTTGGCCAAAACCATGGAGGATGTCTGTCAGGATCACTCCCCGGTCATTGTCACCCGCAAAAAAAATGAATCCGTTGTCATGATTTCACTTGAAGACTACTTGGCCATGGAGGAAACAGCCTATCTCTTGCGGTCTCCTCAAAATGCCTACCGGCTTCTGGAATCAATCAAAGAGATTGAAGAGGGCAAAGGAATAGAAAGGGAGCTGATTGAGTGAAGCTCATTTTTTCTGAACATGCTTGGGGCGATTACCTTTATTGGCAAAAAAACGACAAGCAGGTTCTGAGACGAATCAACACCCTGATTAAAGAAATAAAACGGGATCCATTCCAAGGCAAGGGGAAGCCGGAACCCTTGAAGCACGCCCTATCCGGCTATTGGTCCCGCCGCATAAATGATGAACACAGAATTGTGTACAAAATTTCAGCAGATGGGCTGTATATTGCCCAGCTTCGCTATCACTACTAAAGAGCTTCCCATTCAAAACCCACAACATTCCGATCCGCACTGGAGAACTCTACTCCGATCAAGGACACCTCCTGCCTGGCAAATTTCCGGGCATACCCTTTTTCTCATGTTTAATATCTCAATATATTTTCGCCACTCACGTCTATTTCTCTTCACTGCTCCCGCTTTCCCCTGGGGTCGGACCTAGGTTCGGGGATGTACTCCACCCCCAGACTACGGCGGACCGGCTGGGGGTAGAGGGCCATGAGCTGATAGACCATTTCCAGCATGTCCGGGGTCACCGGTAGCCAGATCTCCCGGGCATTCGTATACGTAATAGGATAATCGTAGGTCCAATGCCCCTGGGTCAAGAGCTGGGCGATTTCTTCGGCCTTATCCGGAGAATAGCGCTCTTGTATCAGGTCAACCACCGCATGCTCGATCTGATACAAAGCCGTTTCAGCCATTTCCGCTGCTATCAAAGTCTTGTCCTCAATGTCCTGGACCGGTTTATCCCGCAGGACCCGGAGCAGGGAGGCCCCTGGGGATTGGCCGATTTGGGGGTCTACAGGTCCCAATACGGCATGGGGGCCAGAACAATCTCATCCGCAGCCAGGGCAATAAGCGCCCCCCCGGACATGGCGTAATGAGGGACATAGACCGTGACCTTGGCCGGGTGCTCTTTAATGGCCCGGGCGATCTGCAAAGAGGCCAGGACCAGACCTCCCGGAGTATGCAGGACGATATCCAAAGGCACCTCGTTGTCGGTTGAGTGAATGGCTCGCAATACCTCTTCCGAATCGTTGACATCTATATAACGAATCAAAGGAAAACCCAGAAAACTCATGGTCTCCTGCCGATGAACCAGAAGGATGACCCGGGATGATCTGATTTTCTCCAGCTTGGCCAGGGTCCGCTTGCGGGCCGCAGCAATCATCCGTTGCTTGAACAGGGGCTGCAACGAGATAAATATCAAAAAAAACTAAAATAACTCAACACCTTGCATTTATACACTCCATTTTTCCAATCCAGCAGTGTATAATTTCAAGTCAGCTTTGCTCCGGCAAATCTGACCTATTTTTTGCCTCCAGGCTGGCAAAAAAAATGATGATTTGCCAGATTGAACAAAGTCATGCAGCTGTATATCTTTTATACATCTGAGAAAGTCATTTAACTGTATACCTTTTATACATCCCACGGGTTCTTCCGCAATCCAACCTACTCACCATTTACCCCAATATATTGATATGTCTAGTATTTTAAAATAAGATTTGCGTTGGCCCACTTTGTGCAAAGTATAAATCTCAAGAAGAGATTGACAGGACTTCGATATATATTGGTAACCTATTGTACAATTGCGGTCAATTACGGCCCCAACTCTTAAACAAGGAGCAACATACAATGTTTCACGTAAAGACAGCTATTTTTACCGGATTGGCGGTCCTCTTGGTCAGCACACTGGCAGTTGCTGCACCGATGAAGGGAAAACAAGTCAACGCAACGAACATCGGACCTCAGATGAGCCAGTGGGATGACCAGCTGAGCGAAGAGCAGCAAGAGGCTCTGCAAGACATCCACGACAAATACTATGACCAGCTAAACGACCTCCGCCTGCAGCTTAGGGCCAAGAAGGCAGCCCTGAACGTGCAGATCCTGGGCAGCGAACCGGATCAAGGTAAAGTGGATACTTTGGTTGAGGAAATTAACGAACTGCGCGGTGAGTTCTACTCCACCAAGGTCCAGATGCAAATGGAAAAGCGGGAAAACGATCTCCCGGTCCGCGGGATGGGCATGCACGGGAAAGGAATGATGCAGGGTCAAGGCATGATGCAGGGCCAGAATGCACCTCAGTCTGCAAACTAAGATAACCCCTGAGGGCAGTCACGCGCAGATGTGCAATGCCTGCCCTCAATTGCCGTCCTGATCTGTCTCATTTGCCAAGACACTTAATTGTGCCAAAAACGATGAAACCTCCTCCTGCAAGAGGGCAAACGCCGGCTCCAGCTTTCTGGCCACCACTTTCTCCCGCTCCCAGTCCAGCTCAAAGCTGTAAGAGTGCCTAAACCGGTGCCGAAATCCCCGGAAATCATCGAGCAGCAGGTACAGCTCATGCGAAATGACCCGGGGGCGATATTCAGGTACTCCCAGCTTCATCCGGCGCAAAAGGTCCCTGTGCCAGGCACCGGGCTCCACCACGTTTTCAAAAAAACGGGCTATAGACAAAAAGATATTCTCGCACCCGTTATAAAAGCTGTGCAGGAGTGTCAATCAAATAGCCCGTCCCCCATTACTGGGATAAAGCTGTTCAGCTCAAAGGCCGCCTGCTCGATCTCGGTATGAAAATCTCTCGGGTTGCGGTTTAAGGTCAGCCGGCCGACCTCGTGCACCGGATAGTCGGTATGGGGCCAGACCTTGGTCAAATCAAAAGGATTGAATCGATAATTCTTGGCATCCTCAAAGGGCATGATCTGCACCTTAAGGGTCCAGCTGGGATAATCCCCCCGCTTGATGGCATCAGACAGATTGACATATTTTTACAGCCCGGACGGGATCTGTTCGCACCAGGTAAGCTTTTCCCACGTCGCAGTGTCAGGCAGGGAAACCTGCTCATCGCCCAGGATAAAGCGGTTGTGGAAGCGCTGGATTTCTTCTTCCTGAGCAAGCAGGACCGGATCGGCAATCCGATATCTCTCCACAAAGTCAATCAAATAGCCTGCCCCCTATTACTTGTAGGCATCCTTATTAAGCAGCCCTGGCAGGGCAGTCCTGGATATGACATGGTAGACAGTAGGCTTGTCACTTCGCACAAACCTGGCTATGGGGGGGCATGGGAAACCTCCGCTTTCCCACTTGACTTTCTTATCATGGATGTCCCCTCCTGATTTGTTCATCAAGTGCTGAATAGTTACGGCTGGGTTTTCATTGAAACAATATTGTCTGCTCATCAGGATTGCCCTGGGCTGGTAGCCTATGTTAAAGCAACACACATATCCTCGAACAGTTTAGCTCCAAGCAGCTATTGAGGACAACAACAGGCTGCGCCACAGCTTGTGCCATCTGTAAGCATGTACACTGTAGAGGTCATAGAGTGAAATGGGTGTTTTTCGATTCAGACTGAGAACCAAATCTATGCTGGCCCTGGTGCTGGCCTGCCTGGTGGCCCTGGCCCCTGCCATCATTATAGGCTGGCATATCCTGGAACAGAGCAAAGAGCATCTCGGCCGGGCCTATGCAGAGAATTTTACACTGCTCAGGGCCCAGAAGATCAAGGAGCCTGTCAGCAGGGAGCTGGCTCTGGCGCAGCGCTTTGCTGATTCGGTCCTGCTGCGGCAGTGGCTGGAGGATCCAGATTCGAATAGCAAAAAGACCAGGTTTTTCCAGGAAGCTGACAGCTATCAGGAGGCCTTCCAGGGCGAGAATTATTTCCTGGTCAACCATGAGACCCTGGCCTACTACTTCAACGGTCCGGACAAGGAATACAGCCAGGAGCCCCGCTACCATCTGGATGCTGATAATGCGGATGACGAGTGGTATTTCACCACCATAGAGGACTTTGATACATATACTATCAACGTCAATCCGGATGTGCATCTGGATAATGTCCAGGTCTGGATAGATGTCATGGTCTGGAATGATGGCCAGAAAATCGGCATGGCAGGCACGGGCCTGGAATTGACCGCTTTCCTGGAGGAGTTCATCGCAGCGGAGGAGCCCGGGGTGACCCCGATGATCCTGGACTCCGAAGGCCTTATCCAAGCCCATCCGGACCAGAGCCTGATTGCTTTTGGCTCAGGGGCAGAGGCTGAAAAGCAGGAAGCTGATGACCAGGAGCAGCCCTCCCTGCAGCAGCAACTCTCCACCCCGCAGCAGGCTGAAAGGCTGGAGCAGGCCATGCAGGAGGCTGAAAATAACCCAGGGCAAGTGCAGACCTTCTGGGCCGGACTGGAGGGCAAGAGACAGCTGCTGGCCCTGACCTGGCTCCCGGATCTCGGCTGGCACGTGGCAACTGCCGTGGACTTGCAGACAGCGCAAGTCCTGGAAGGTACCTGGATCAGCATGGCTGGGGCAGCCCTGGCTGTGATGCTGGTTCTTTTGCTGCTGTTGTTCGGCTACGGGGTGGACAGGATAGTGCTCAGGCCCTTGAATAAGCTGCACCAATCAGCCACTGCCCTGGCCCAAGGGGAGTATGATGTCTCCCTGCCCTCTGCCGGGCCTGACGAAGTGGGAGACCTGACCAGGGCTTTCTCCAGCATGGTGAAAGAGATCAAGAGCCACACCAGGGAGCTGGAGGATAAGGTCAGGGAGCGGACCCGCGAGCTGGAAGAGAAATCCGGTCAGCTGGAGGAGGCCAAGGAGAGGGCTGAAGAGGCTAGTCAGGCCAAGACAGAGGTCCTGGACAAGGTCATGGAAAGCATCCATTATGCCCAGACCATCCAGCAGGCTATCCTGACCAGGCAGGAACAGCTCCAGGCTCTGATCCCGGAGAGCTTCAGCATTTGGAAGCCCAAGGACGTGATCAGCGGGGATATGGTTTGGAGCAGGCAGCATGGGGACGGCTTTGCCCTGGCTGTGCTGGACTGCACCGGACATGGGGTGCCAGGGGGTGTGATGACCATGGCTGCGGTCTCTGCCCTGGACCGGGTGGTCAGCTCCTTTGGAGTAGAGGATCCAGCCCGGGTGCAGCAGGAGGTCAGCCGGGTGGTACAAAGCATGCTCTCCAGACAGGATGCTTCCAGCTTTGCTGAGGACGGGCTGGATATGGGGCTTTGCGTGTATTTCCGCTCCAAGGGGGTCTTGTATTTCTGCAGCAGTAGGCTAAGCCTGTTCCAGCTCAGGGCAGGCAGTATCTCTGAAATAAAGGGAGACAGGCAGAGCCTGGGATACCGCTCAGCCAACCCTGAATATCCATTCCAGACCCATACTATCCCCATTCAGGATACACAGAGCTTTTATCTGTGCACTGACGGGATCTATGACCAGGTAGGCCAGGCCACGGGCCTGCCCCTGGGCAGGAGGCGCCTGATGGCCTTCCTGGAGACTATCCAGGATAGGGATATGCAGGGGCAAAAACAGGCCCTGCTGCAGATGTTCGCTGAGCATCAGGGGCAGGAGGAGCAAAGGGATGACGTGACCCTGGTGGGCTTTAGCCTGGAGCCGTGATTGCGGCAGTGCAAAGCTCAGCTGCAAAAACGACTTTTTGCAGCAGGCTCTGGGCGGTGATGATAATCAGGAGGGGATGTTGACGGATCAGGATCTTTTCGCCCGGGAGTACAGGATAATTGAGGAGGCAGAACAGGTGCTGCAGTCCGGGGATTTCGCTGACAACCCCCTGTACAGCCATTACTGCGACCTCCTGGATGCCTACAAGAAGCTGTTCAGGCAGACCAGACGCCTGGTGAAGATGGGGGATCGGATGCAAAACGATCTGAGTGAGCTGAACACTGAGCTGCAGAAGCATAAGGAGAAGCTGTCCCAGATGTCCTATGTGGACGGCTTGACTGCCATCTTTAACAGGAGGCGCTTTAACGAATATCTGGAAGCGGAGTGGAATCGGGCTGTGCGAAGCAGGCAGCCTTTGAGTCTGATTATCCTGGACATTGATTTTTTCAAGCAGTTCAATGATCATTACGGCCACAGCGCAGGGGACGACTGCCTGGTGCTGGTAGCCCAGGCCCTTAGCTCCTGTGTTAAAAGGAGCAGCGATCTGGTTTCCAGGTTCGGGGGAGAGGAGTTTGCCGCAGTGCTTCCAGATACAAGTTTTTCCCCAGCCATGGGCCTGGCTGAAAAAATCCAGGCCAGCATCCGAAAGCTGGGCATTGTACATGAGTATTCCCAGGTCGCTCCCTATGTCACAGTGAGCATTGGCGTGGCCTGTGCTGTGCCTGCAGAAAAGGATAAGTACATGCAGCTGCTGGAGACATCTGACAAGCAGTTATACATTGCGAAAAGAGCAGGCCGGGATCAAATTCAGGGTCATGATGGCTTGGGCCAGGCCTAGACCCTGTGCAACTGGAACAAAGTCTTTTTAAACCATGGCTTCAGGACGGGAAATATGCAGAAAGAAGTGCACCAATTTTATCAGCAGTTGCAGGAGAAAGGCATCATATTCAGCTTCAGTGGGCCAATTTCCCAAAGTCTGCTGGAAGGGATCGGGCAGACTTTGAAGCAGAAGATGAGCCTGGAGGAGACCAGCACCAATATTATCCAAAAGGTGTTTTCCATCTTTGTGGAGCTGATGCAAAATATTATCAATTATTCAGCCCAGAGGGTGCCTACAGAAGAGGCAGAGCAGGAGATAAGCTATGGAGTGCTGCTGGTGGGCAAAGAAGGCGAGCACTTCTATATTATAAGCGGGAATTATATCGAGCAGGAGCAGGAGGCTGCCCTGAAGGACAAGCTGAGTAGTATCCAGTCCATGGACAAGGCGGAGCTCAAGCAGTTCTATAAGCAGCAAAGGCGCAGCCAAGTAGAGGATGCCAGCAAGGGTGCCGGACTGGGATTCATAGAAATGGCCAGGAAGGCATCTCAGCCCATCGAGTTTGAGATTGCAGACATGGAAGATGGCTACAGCTTCTTTGTCGTCAAGGCAGTTATTTAATAGGATCCGGTCTGGATTATAGCTGCGGCATAAGATTGGATTGATTGGAGAAATTATGGATGCATTCATTCGCGAGCAAAGCAAATCCACTCCGTGGATACATTTCGACCCCCAAGAGCATCATCTGCAGATAAAGGGCGAGTCCTATCCAGAGAATTCAGCCAAGTTTTACACCCCGATGCTGGACTGGCTGGAATCCTACTTGAGCAGCCTGAGCCAGGACAAGGTGCAGGTGGATATTGAGCTGATCTACTTCAACAGCAGCAGCTCCAAAGTATTCATGAATTTTTTTGATCGGCTGGAAGAGGCGGCCCAGAAGGGAGTCCAGGTGGAGGTCAACTGGATGTATGCTGAGGATAACGACACTGCTTTGGAATGCGGAGAGGAGTTCCAGGAGGATATGGAGCTGGTCAGCTTCAATCTGCTGCCGATCGAAGAGTAGTGACTTGCCATATCTCGAGTGTCGTAATGAATTCCCCCCCCTGACCCTTCCTTGTTCAGCTGTGCACAACACGCACTTGACACCCAGCTAAGTACGGCTTTGCCGTGGACCTCTGGTTTATTTATCAGGTAAGCCGTGGGTAAGGAAAGGGTCAATTAACAATTAATAGCCTGTCCCTTTTGCTTTGATTCTCGAGAAAGCGAATACCTCCTCGGGGAGAGAGAAAGTCGGCCA
>CAZBUB010000059.1:0-13291 GCA_964494985.1 uncultured Desulfohalobiaceae bacterium
CCTGCAGGCTGTCTGCAGGGACAATATCCTGACCTTGCTGGCTGACAACCAGTCCGAAGGGCAGCTTCTCAATAAGTCCTAAAACAGCCCGGGCAGAAACAGAGCCAGGCCAGGGAAGGCAATCAGAATGGCAATGCAGATGATAATCGCCCCTAGGTAGGGCCAGGCTCCTTGGAAGATAGTGGTCACAGGCACATCCTTGACCGTGCCTGCCACCACATAGATGTTGGCCCCCACAGGAGGGGTGATAACCCCCATGCCCACCACTAGAACAATGATTACCCCGAACCAGACGGGATCGTATCCCAGCTGCTGCACTACTGGATAGAAAATAGGGATAGTCAGCAGGATCAGAGCCAGGGCGTCTATGAATAGTCCCAGCAGCAGATAAATGAACAAAATCATGATCAGGATCATGACTGGAGGCATGGGCAGCCCTGCAGCCCAAGTGGCCATTAGGGTGGGCAGCTTGGTCACAGCCAAAAACCTGCCGAAAATCGTGGCTCCGGCCACCAGAAACATGATCATGGCAGAAATCCGGATCGCATCGCGCAGGGAGTGCAGGAAACCCTGCCAGCTCAGCTGTCTTCTGAGCAGAGCCACAAATAACGTAGCAGCAGCTCCGACTGCACCTGCTTCTGTTGGGGTGAACAGCCCAGCGAACAACCCTCCAATCACAGCCACAAAGATCAGGATTACCTCCACGCCACCGCTGAGAATAGCTGTAAGCTTTTCCCGCAGGCTTACCTTGGAACCTGCAGGGGCCAGACCTGGGCTACTCCTGGCCCAGACATAGGTAACTAGCATGAATAAAAAGCTGAGCAGGATTCCGGGTACTATTCCGGCCAGGAAAAGCTCGGCTATGGATTCGCCAGTGGCAATCCCGTAGAGGATAAAGATCACGCTGGGGGGAATCATCACCCCCAGAATACCTGATGAGGCCACTACAGCAGTGGCCAGGGATAGATTGTAGTTGTATCTCTTCATCTCTGGCACAGCTATGGCACTCATAGTGGCAGCAGTGGCAGTGGTGGAGCCGCAGATGGCCCCGAATGCGGTGCTAGCCCCGATAGTGGCCAAAGCCAGGCCTGCAGGCAGATTGCCCATGACTTTGTACACCGCATCGTAAATCCTGGAGCTGATCCCGGCATGGAAGGCGATAAAACCCATCCAGACGAACAAAGGGACTACTATCAGAGAATAGGAGGCGAAGGTATTGTACATGGTGGAAGCTGCGATAGACAGGGCCGCATTCGTGGAGGTCATAAAGGCGTAGCCTGCAAAGCCCACCACCAGCATCACATAGGCCACAGGCATGCGCAGCAGGATGAGGAAAAAGACCAGGAAGACACCCAGCAGGCCTGTTTCTACTGCACTCAATTCTTCTTGCCTCCTTTAAACAAGGCCAGCAGTGCATGAATACACTCCAGGAAGGAGACCAGGGTCAGAACGCACAGACCAAAGCCTGTCAGGAAATAGACTGGATACAGGGGGATGTCTAGGGAGCTAGTGCTTAATCCCCGACTGTACACCTTGGCAGCATACTTGAGTATCCCCCAGGAGATGTAGCTCAGGAATAAGCTGGAGATCAAATGAGTTAAGAAATCGCTTATAGCCCGATTTAAAGGTTTCATCCTCTCCACCAGGAAGGTCATGGCTACATGGCTCTTGAGCACAGCGCAATGGGCCACGCCCAAGGAAAGCAGCACAGCACCCAGGATTTCCACCATTTCGTAACTTCCGGAAATAGGCTTCCAGACTGCTCTAAGCAGGATATTGGCCACAATGATCAGCATGACCAGGACCAAAGCAACTTGGGCCAGCTGAGAGAACTTCTGGGCCAGGTTGTGGATTGCGTTTTCCAGCTGCTGCATAGGCAATACCCTTTCATTCTTGGCGGAATGAAGAAATCTCAAATCACAGTTACGTTAATTTTCAGTATGTTATAATCCAAAAGATATCCTGTGTGCTATGCCCAGCTGACCAGGGAGGGGGGCTTGCATTTGGGTCTGTAATCTTTGATCCTAACCTTTATATCCAGGAATTTTCCTTCTGACTTCCCTCCCCGGCACTCACTTGGCCAGGCAATCTTTTACTCTGGGTGATTGAACCAGTGAGCGCGCAGGGGGGGCAGGGCAGGGTGTTCCTAAAGTCTCCGGCCTATTCCTGCCCGTATTTCTCGGAATATTCGGCGTCCAGTTCCTCTACTATCTCCACTACTTCCCTTGCAGGCAGACCGTCTTCCTCTTTGTCCTGGATCCATTCCTCCACAACGGGCTGGATGCGCTCCAGCCATTTCTGCTCCTCTTCAGGATCCAGTTGGATCTCCTGCAGATCGTGCTCCTGTTTTGCGTATTTAAGGCCTTCTCTGGTATATTCAGCTCTGAGCTTGCCGTATTTTAGGGCATATTCTTCGCTTACTTCCTGGATAATCTGCTGCAGGTCCTGGGGGAGTGAATTCCAGGTCTCCTGGTTCATAACTTTCATAAACACAACATTGTACAGATCAGGTGTCTCTGTGGCATAGTCCACCACCTCAGCCAGCTTAAAGCCTTTCAGGATATCTGTGGGACCGAGAATTCCGTCCACTATACCCTGATCCAAGGCTAAATAGGACTCTGACATGGGCAGGGCATGGGTTTTGGCTCCCAGCTTCTTCAAGGGAGGCACTGTTCCGCCTACGGCTCGGATTTCCTTGCCAGAGAGGTCATCCAGGTTATGCACAGGATCCTTCCTGGTCATCAGCTGCCCGGGTCCGGTAGCCCATAGGGTGAGTACCTTGACTTCCTCAAACTCGTCAATGCCCAGATCATCCTTGATTTTCTTGTAGCCTTCATGAAAAGTCATGGATGCGGCTGTGGCGTTGACATTCTTATAGCCGGGCAGCTCAAAGGCCTCGGTCAGGGGGAACATGCCTGAGGTGTAGGAAGGGCAGGTAGTGCCGATGTCCGCAACACCATCCACGACACCGTTATAGATCTCCCTGGCTCCCAGCAGGGCTTCTCCAGGATGGAAATCTATTTGGATTCTGCCGTTGCTGCGTTCTTGCACTTCCTCAATCCATTTTTTGTGACCCTCTTGGACTTGGAAATCGGTAGAGGGCCAGAATGTGGCCATGGTTAAATTATACACTTTGTCCTCTGCCAGCGAGCTGCAAGGCCAAAGGAGAGTCATACACAAAATTCCCAGAAGCATGCTGCAGCGCATAATGAACCCCCTTCATTAGAAATAATTGCCAAACCAGATACCTCTCACGGATCTCAATATATCATCTGCTTAGCCAGGGTCTGGATCGCGAATCTTAAGTCCTGCTTATTCAGGACCCGGGTTTCCAAGGCCATTTGGATCAAGTAGCCGTCAAAAAGGGCAGTGACCAAAGCCCCCAGCTTCTTGCTCTCCTGGCTGTTGGCGCTAAATGGCGCCAGGAGCTCCGAGAACAGGTCGCTGGAGAGCCGGTAGTTGCTTTTGTTCATCTTTTGCTTCAGATCCTGCTTATTAAAGGCATAGGTGGTGAATTCCAAAAAGACTTTGGACCAGTTTTGGTCGTCAATAATGGTCTCCAGGAAATCTATGAGCACATCCAGGGCCTCTTGGGCACTGCCAGCACTTTGCAGGCCCTGCTGCCTGGAAGCCCTGTACTCCTGAAGTCTTTTCTCCATTATTTCCAGGAAGATATCATCTTTGCTCTTCCAGTAGCGATAGAAATTGCCCTTGGCATAGCCTGCATTCTCAGTGATCTCAGCAATGGTACTGGCAGCAAAGCCCTTGCGGCCAAAGACCTGGACTGCGGATTCCATAAGTTCGTTTTTAGTCTGTCTGGATTTTTCCTGTTGTTTCCAGGCCATACGTGTTCCCTTTTGTTCAATAAATGACCGTTGGTCAAAAATAGAGACTTGCTTGGGGGTTGTCAAGCAATGTGGACAGCTCAGGTTGACATATTATAAAAGAATTGACTGACAGGCTCCTGAAAGGTGAAATCTTGGTATTGGGTCTGGGAATACCAATAACTGAAAACCGGTAACCGCCAAAGGAGTAAAAGGCTTTGAATCCAAAATTCAGACAAAGGCTGCTGGTATATCTCAACCCCATTTTGTTTTTGTTGGCTGTATTTCAGATCAGCAGCGGAATACTCATGGGCAGATTTTTTCAGCTCTACTCCCTGCACCAGACAAATGGATACCTTTTGGGTCTGGTGATTTTGCTGCACATCTTTCTGAATTGGAACTGGATCAAAATGAATTATCTGGGCAAGAGATAACAGGTCAGGGGTACATGTCTTTTTTCCCCAGGGTATTTACTCCTTCCAGGGCTGCTGTTCTCGCTGTTCCGTTGCTACGACTCTGGATCCTGGGACTGCGCTGCAGGAGAGTAGGGTATGAGCAGGTCCAGGAGTTCAGGGCTCAGGAGCCTCTGGTATTTGCCCTTTGGCATGACGAGTTGTTCACCCCTTGCCTTATACATCGTCAGGAAGGGATCATTGCATTGGTCAGCGCTAGCAGAGATGGGGAGTACTTGGCCCAAATCATGGCCAAACTGGGTTACTGTCTGGCCCGGGGATCCAGCTCCAAACAGGGTCTGCGAGCCATGCGGGAGGCCCTGCTGCAGATTTCCAGGCAACAAAGAGACGTGGTGTTTACAGTGGATGGCCCCAAAGGACCTAGACATCAGGCTAAAGAGGGCGCGGTGTATCTAGCCTGTAAGGCAGGTCTGCATCTGGTTCCAGTCAGGGTTTATAACAGCAGTAAAAAGGTTTTTCATAAGGCCTGGGACAAATTCCAGCTGCCCTGGCCAGGTTCTGTCAGCACGATTTATTATGGCCAACCCTACAAAGTGCAGCAGGGGAGGCTGACCTCCAGCCTTTTACAGCAGGAGGTCAGCAGGCTGGAAGAAAAGCTGCAGTGCTTATTGCCTGAGCCGTGACTGCCCCCGGCATTGAAATGCCAGGCATCTAGGCGGCGGAAGCCGCCAGCGTATCCAGCCCGATACGCAAAATGTTTATTGCAGCGGCGTGGTCCCGGTTGGCCCTGTAGCCGCACTCGCACCTGTGGGTCCGGGTCGAAAGCGTCTTCTTCACCACGGCCCCCAATCGGATTGCCTGATGCACAAGCATCCATCCAACAGTTTGCTCATTGCATTAGTAAAATCAGGCTTGCCTAACTTCAATAAGTTTACTTTTGTAAATTTTTGAAGAGTAGTTTACAAAAATTTACTTAAACTCCATGAAGAATTCCAGAAAGTTATAAGCAAGCGCCGTCTGTTCTCAATAAGTCCTGGCAGAGCGGGTCATTCTAGACTCATTGAGAAGCTACCAAGCAGCTTATTTTCGCTAGCTTGAATGTTTGATCTGCCAGGAGCCTACGCCTAATTGTTCAAGTGAGCTGGGTAGAAAATTCAGGTTCTTCAACTTAGCTGCCTCAGAACTTGTCCTGAACAATGCGGCGGAGCGCCTAGAACACGTCATTCTGAGCGAAGCGAAGAATCTTTGTAACTATTGCCGTGAAAATGTTGGGCTTCGCAGGCCGTGCTGTGCCTGTTGCCAGGTTTGGTCCGGTATTCGCAATTTTCATCCCTGGGGGTGAAAAAAATCTTAATGAAGGATTCATCTTTATGGATGGATGGTGAATAAATACGAACTTGCTGCAGACCTATATATTAAAGTTTACATAATATCTCTTATGAGACAAATAAGTGTGCAACTCAAAGCTCTGCTTCAGACTTTGGGGGTTGGGATTTATGCAATGCAAAGAAATTCTTCCCTGTGACATGCCAAGTGAATGGGCTGCGATTGTCATTGACTGGAAGATTCTGGACAGGCTCTGAGTGAATCCGCGTTTGGGTGACTCTTCACCTTGGCCGAATCTTCGGACCTAGCGAATAGTTACTGCTGAACAGCTTCTCAGTTGCTCATGTTGTTATTCAGGCAGGAAGGTTATCATCCTGGGCATGATCCAGGATCTGGGATCTGAAGACTGGATCCCGGGTCGGAGTCCGGGATGACGGGACTAGAGCCGATACCAAGCCCTTTAATTGGCTTCTTGGGTATTATCCATGATCTCTACCTCTTCATCTGGCGAGAATTCGAATTCATCAGCATCCAGACCCACATTGAGATCCAGATTGCTTAGCTCTATCTGGTTTTTGTTGCCAAAGAAGTCTTGCAAGATAAGCTTGCGTATAAAGCCAAGCTCCTGGTCCAGCCAGATGGTGGCCCGCACAAGCTCAGGTTCTGGGTCCTTAGGCTCCAATACCGCTTTGAGCAAGCCGTTATCCAGCTCTTCCTGGGATTGGAGCAAAAACTCCTGACCTGGATCCACATCCCCGGTCAAAAGCTTGAGCAAGGTTTCGGATTCCACTTTGTCCTCTAAGGAGTACTTGTAGGCCACCTTGTCCAGGGCAAAGTACTGCCAGACAAATTCCCCATCCAAAAGCAAAAGCTCTTTTTCAGGCTCAACTGTTTCCAGGCGCAAAAGATCAGGCCGGGAAAATTTGATTCTGCCCTTTCTGTTCTCCACCTCTCCGCTGGAGGCATTAGTGAGCTCCTGTTCAAAATCCGCCTGGAAATCCTTCATGTTTTGATAATTCTCCTCCAGTATCTGGGAAAGATCCTGGCTGGCCTGGGCTGGAAGGAGCCAGCAAAGCAACATGCAGAGCATGAACAGGCTGATAAGTATTTTAGGCATATCTCTATTCCTTTTTCTTGATGATTCCCAGGGCGTTGGGGACCCTGGCGTAGCTGCCGGGCTTGTTGGACCACAAACTAAACTCTGATGAGCCCTGCCAGGAGGTTTGCGTAGAGCCTGCATCCAGATATAAGCCTGCTGTCGGACCGCCTTCCATGAATATGCAGCTCTGGATACCTAGAGGCAGCTCCAGGAGAGTCTTGTTGAGATCGTGAATCGTCCTGGGCTGTTCACTAAAGATGAACAAGATCCTGCCCTGCTCATCCAGGCCCACGCTGGCGACACTATAGCTTTTGCTGTTTTTTTCCCAGACATTTTGGCCTTGGTTGCTGATCATGCGATAGCTTTGCACCACACTTTGATAGTCCTGGAGGATGTTTTCCCATTGCGGCTGATTTGCGCGGTCAATAAGCTGTACAGCCGGAAGCTCGGAAGAAACAGGATTGAAAACCAAAAAGGCATTGAATTCAGGATGGATGGTTTTATTGTTCACGTGCTTGAAGTTTTTCATGTACCCTGCGCTGGTCTCTAGATCCTTCCAGAACATTCCGGCATTAATCGCAGCCCGCAGGTCGTATTCTTGGCCCCAGCCTTTCAAGGTGTATTTTGTGTGCCCTGACTCAGAAGCGGAAAGTAAAACGAGCTGAAAATACTCAGGATCTATCCTGAGTATTTTCAGTCCTAAGCAAGCGTCTTTGTCCTGCTCGCACAAGCTTTCTTCAGTAGCCAGCTCAAGGCCAGTCTCTAGCTCCTGCCAGACATCTTTGGCCTTGGCTGGGCCTGGCTGCAAAGCTACAGCCGCCAGGAGCAGGAGCAGAAAAAAAAGCAGCCCCCAGGAAGATCTCAGCATACCTTTTGGCTGCAATGCCCTGGGATTCTCTTTATGAGCTAATTGCGCAATTCTCTTGGTCACGAAGTCCCTCAATCACTGATCAGGTCTGCGAAAAAGTCAGACATGGAGTAGACCCGCCCCGGGCTTTGGGAGCCAATCCACTTGGCAACCCTTAAGGCTCCCTGGGCAAAGGTCTGCCTGGAATAGACCCGATGGGTGAGATCTATCCTTTCTCCAGGACCCAGAAAGTAGACAGTATGCTCTCCCACTACATCACCGCCGCGCAAGGTCTGGATGCCTATCTCTTGTTTGGGTCGCTCTCCTATCATGCCCTGCCTGCAATAGCGAAGCTCTGGTTGCTCCTGCCTGCTCTGGGCCAGGATCTGTCCCAGCTTGACTGCTGTACCGCTGGGCGCGTCTTTCTTGTGCTTGTGATGGATCTCGGAGATCTCCAGGTCAAACTCAGATCCCAGCAAAGTGGCCAGCTTGGGCATGAGCTCCAAAAGCACATTAATGCCTACGCTCATGTTTGGAGCCCAGAAAATTGGAACTTGGTCAGCGGCTTGCTGCAAAATCTTTTCCTGCTCCTGGCTAAATCCAGTCGTCCCGATGACCATGGGTGTGTCTGCCTGGGCAGCTATCCGGACATTATGTGAGGTGCTTTCCGGATGCGTGAAGTCCACAACTACAGCAGACTGCAGTCCTTGCAGGCAGGTGTTCAAATCACTGCCTGTGCGGCACTCCAGGCCCTGCAGACTGGACAGCTTGGCTTCAGTTTCCAGGGCACCAACAAGCTCCAGCTCTGGATCTGCCTGGACCAGTTCCACTAAAGTGGAGCCCATCCTGCCTGCGGCCCCCATGACCACGATTTTTGTCTGGCTCATACATCAACTCCTTGCTCTTCCTGCCTGGGAAGCAGGGCCTGTAATTCCTGTTCGCCCAATATGTGTACTCCGAGACTCCGGGCCTTGTCCAGTTTGCTGCCAGGATTTGAGCCTGCTACCAGGTAGTCCACCTGCCTGGAGACCGAGTCTTGGACCTTGGCCCCGGCCTGTTCCAGCAATGCCCTGGCCCTATTCCTGGGCATTGCTTTCAGGCTGCCGGTGAGCACGAATCTTTTACCCTGCAGGGGGAGCTCCTGGGATGCCTTTTTTCCCTTGGCTTTTTGGGATACAGGCCAAAGCCCTATCTTGCGCAGCTCCTGCAGCAGATTTTGATTACGGGGATTGTTGAAAAAGGACTTGATCGAGGCCGCGATCTCCGGGCCAATATCCTGGATCTGAGTCAAGGTCTGCTGATCTGCTTGAGCCAGATCCCCCAGATCTTTAAAGCGCTGACTCAGAAGCCTGGCTGTCTGCTTTCCTACCAGCCTGATGCCCAGGGCGGAGATCAGCTTCTCCAAGCTAGCCTTTTCCTTGGCTTCCTGCAGGGCCTGGATCATGTTTTGGGCCAATTTGGGCCCTATTCGCTCCAGGGACAAAAGATCTCCTTCCCGGAGCCGGAACAGATCAGCCGGGCTCTGGACCAGTCCCTGCTGCACGAATATCTCCATCCACTTCTGCCCCACCCCTTCGATATCCAGGCCTGATTTGGAAACAAAATGCTTCAGGCCCTGTATCAGCCTGGCTGGACAGGATATATTCAAGCATCTATAGGCCGCTTCGCCTGGCAGCCGGTCCACCTTGCCGCCGCACACCGGACACTGTTCCGGGAACTGAAAGATCCTCTCCTCCCCGGTCCTTTTTTCCGGCAAGGGCCGGACCACCTCCGGGATCACATCCCCTGCCCGTTGTACCAGGACCTGATCCCCGATCCTGACATCTTTGGCCTGGATCTCATCCTGATTATGCAGGGTGGCCCTGGAGACTGTCACTCCACCAACCTTTACAGGCTGCAGCTTGGCCACAGGGGTTAAGACCCCGGTCCTGCCCACTTGGACCTGGATATCCTGCAGCTGGGTCACTGCCTGCTCTGCCTTGAATTTCAAGGCAATGGCCCATCTGGGGGCCCTGGCGGTGCTGCCCAGCCTTTTCTGTTGCTCCAGGCTGTTCACTTTGGCCACCATCCCGTCAACGCTAAAAGGCATCTCCTGTCGCAGTCCGTCCAGATCCTGGAAGTATCTGCTGACCTCCTGATGCTCCTTGCAGAGCTTGGCTCCAGGCGGTATACGCAGTCCCAGATCCCGCAGCCCGAGCATGATTTTCTCCTGGGTTCTCCATTGCAGGCGGGAATCAGCCCAGCGCACCAGGCCTATGCCGTAGGCCATAAAACGCAAGGGCCTGGCTGCAGTAATATTGGAATCCAATTGACGCACCGAGCCTGCTGCAGCGTTCCTGGGATTGGCAAAGGCCTTTTTGCCCTGGTTCAAATACTCCCGGTTCAAGTGTTCAAAATCCTGGTTGTTGATGATCACCTCTCCCCTGGCCTCCAGGTACTCGGGCACGACGGTTTCCTGGCGCAGCCTCAGGGGGAGATTGCGCACCGTGCGCATATTTGCGGTAATATCCTCTCCAACGTAGCCGTCCCCCCGGGTACTGGCAGCACTAAAGACACCATTTTCGTAGATGATCTCCACTGCCAGCCCATCCAGCTTAGGGTCCACCCAGAACCAGATCTCTTCTCCAGGCAGAAGCCTTTGAATCCTTTGGACATAGTCCTGCCATTCCTGCAGATCAAAGGCATTGTCCAGGCTGTACATGGGCAGGGAATGGCTGCGATGGGCAAAGCTCTTGCTGGGTTGCCCGCCCACCTTCTGGGTGGGGGATTCAGGAATGATCAGCTCTGGATGATTTTGCTCCAGCTCTTGGAGCCTGCGGAAAAGGCGATCGTATTCAAAGTCTGATATCTCTGGTGAATCCAGAACATAATAGAGGTAATCATGGCGCTCTATTCTACTGCGCAATTGTTCGATTTCCTGTTGCACTGTCTCTTTGGCCATGTTTGCGGATGTTCCTTTGTTTAAGGGACTACGATTTTTCAAAATCCTGTATAGCTATCGTTGTCTTGATCGTATATCGATGGTTGTCTGAACCCTTCCTCAAGCCAGCTCCACCAGCCTCTGCCGCAGATAGGCGGCCTGGTCCCGGAGCTTGGCAGCCTCCTCGAATTCCAGCTTCTGGGCAGCCTTGCGCATCTCTTTTTCCAGCTTCTTGACCTGCTTGGAGATCTGTTCCGGATCAGCCAGATATTCTGATTGATCTGTTTTGACCATGCTTTTGGATTCTTGTTCCCTGGGCTGTATACTGGAGGCGTATAAGGGATTGATCCAGTCCTTGCTGATACTCTGAGGGATAATCCCGTGCCTGCTATTGTGTTCCATCTGCAAGAGCCTTCTGCGCTCTGTCTCCTGGATTGCATCCTGCATAGCCCGAGTGCGCTGCTCAGCATACATAATCACCCGGCCAGCCTCATTCCTGGAAGCCCTGCCTATGGTCTGGATCAGGGATCTGGCAGAGCGCAGGAAGCCTTCCTTGTCCGCATCCAAGATAGCCACCAGGGCAACTTCCGGGATATCCAGCCCTTCCCGAAGCAGATTGATGCCCACCAGGACGTGGAATTCCCCCTGACGCAGGGCCTGGATAATGGAGACCCGCTCCAGGGTATCTATGTCAGAGTGCAGGTATTTGCAAGCCAGGCCCATATCCTGCATGTATTCGGTCAAGTCTTCTGCCAGGCGCTTAGTCAGGGTGGTTACCAGCACCCGCTGGCCATTGTCCCTGGCTTGCAGGCATTCCGAAAGCAGATCATCCACCTGGCCTTTTGTGGACCTGACCTCCAGCTGAGGATCTACCAATCCAGTAGGCCTGATGATCTGCTCCACTACCCTGCCCTGGCTCCTGTCCAGCTCCCAGGGTCCCGGGGTCGCGGAAATATATATGGTCTGGTTCATGTGCTGCACAAATTCTGCAAAACTAAGGGGTCTGTTGTCCAGGGCTGAAGGCAGACGGAAACCGAAATCCACCAGGGTTTTTTTCCTGGAGCGATCCCCGTTGAACATGCCTCCTATCTGGGGTACGGAGACATGGGATTCGTCCAAGAAGAGCAAAAAGTCTTCAGGGAAATAGTCCAGAAGGCAAGCTGGAGGCGAACCAGGGGCCCTGCCGTCCAGGTGTCTGGAATAGTTTTCTATTCCGTTGCAGTAGCCCATTTCCTCAATCATCTCCAGATCCAGCTGGGTCTTTTGCTCCAGCCTCTGGGCTTCCACCAGCTTGTTTTGCTCCTTGAACCACTGCAGACGATGCCTGAGCTCCTCCCGGATGTCACTTATGGCCCGCTGCAGGTTGTCCTGGTCAGAGACATAGTGGCTGTTAGGGAAGATCACTGTCTGCTGCAGCTGGCCTGAAACTTCACCAGTTAAAGGATCAATTTCCTGCAGGCAGTCCACTTCGTCACCGAAGAACTCTATACGCAGGGCCTGTTGGTGCCGATAGGCAGGGACGATTTCCAGGACGTCACCTCTGATCCGGAACGTGCCCCGGTGCAGATCGTAGTCGTTTCGCTGATAGTGGCTCTCCACCAGGCGGCTGATCAGCTCCTCCAGGCTCAGATTCTGGCCCTGGCCCACCGGGATGACCATCTGCTTATAGTACTCAGGCGAGCCCAGGCCATAGATGCAGGACACAGAGGCCACTATGAGCACATCCCTTCTGGTCAGCAGGGAGTAGGTGGCTGAGTGGCGTAATTTATCAATGTCCTCGTTTATGGAAGAGTCCTTTTCAATATAGGTGTCTGAATGGGGCAGGTAGGCTTCTGGCTGGTAGTAGTCATAGTAGCTGACAAAATATTCCACAGCATTATGGGGGAAGAGCTGCTTGAACTCGTTATACAGCTGTGCAGCCAGGGTTTTGTTCGGGGCCATGACCAAAGTGGGCCTTTGGCATCTGGCTATCACATGGGCCATGCTAAACGTCTTGCCTGAGCCAGTGACCCCCAGCAGGACTTGGTCCCTGACCCCTTTTTCTATATTGGCACACAGGCTGTCTATGGCCAGGGGCTGGTCCCCTTTGGGCTCGTAGTTGCTTACCAATCGAAATCGGGACATAGCTAGAAATGTAATTCAAGTTCTCCCTGCAGGCAACCTAAGGCAAGTATCACAATTATCGACAACGACAGCGATCAGGAGCATCAGGTGCTCCCTGACGTTGTGGTAATCGTCATTCTGACCCTTAACTTCCTGTGGGTTCAGATTCCTGCCCTTTTCTTTTACAGCAAATTTTTCCTTGCATCATAAGGCCAAAATGTTTAATATCTCTTTTTGCTTTCGGGGCGAGGTAGCTCAGGAGGTCAGAGCATGCGGCTCATATCCGCAGAGTCGGGGGTTCAAATCCCTCCCTCGCTACCATTTTTTTGCTCTTGATAGTTCAGTGGAAATGTTTATTATACAATATTGAGGGGGCGAAAAGGATTCGACGAAGACAGTGAAACAAGAGTGGCAGGCCGAGGTGCCGCGAGGCCTCGTAAAACACGCGGTAAAAAAGATAATCGCCAACGATTACGATTACGCCCTGGCCGCTTAAAAGGCCAGCGTCTTCCTGGGCTGAAGCCTGATAGGCCCTGGAAGGCGACGACACAATCAGGCTGGCCTATTTGCCCGCCTTCCGGCAAAAAGGCGAGAACCAAAGGAAGGCTTGCTGTTGCTGTTCCGGGTCAGGGGGGACAGTGACAGCGAGATACAAGCCCTGACCTAAGCCTGTAGAAGCTCTTGTGGAAGGTCTTCGGACGCGGGTTCAACTCCCGCCGCCTCCACCATTCAGTAACTTGGGCTCACCCTTGCTGGAGC
>CAZBUB010000060.1:0-12663 GCA_964494985.1 uncultured Desulfohalobiaceae bacterium
GTACAGGCAGGCAGGACTGGAAATGGATCCTGAGTACAACAGCCCTGCAGACCATTGGAGCCAAGCCAGTCCTGCGGCTAAGCGCAAAGGCAGCAGTATCGGCTGCATAATCAAAGCGCACCCTTGGCTGGCCTAAAGCTCAGGCCGTGAGCTCAAAAAGCCCTGGGCCATGATTGTTGGCCGGGGCTTTTTTGTGTATCTTTGGCCAACAGGTCCTCACCCGGGCAGGACTGGCTAGAGAAGGACAGGTAGAGAAGAAAGTAGGGTATTGTTTTCCACTGGAAACCCCGATGAAATGGTCTTGTCGAGTTTTCATTGGGCACGCAGGAGGTTGATCAGGTTGTGGTCCATGTAATGGCCATAGGCTGGCGCTAGAACTGACCTGTCAGCTTTGGGCAGCTCCTGCATTCAGACATTGCAGACCACATCCGGCAGACTTAAGCCCTGGCAAACCCCAAAGGCCTTGGAGATGCATGCAACACCAAGATCTATTGCAAACCTTGCGGAGCTCGGATCGAACCTATTCAGGAGTGGCATCGATTGCCGATCACATCGGCCAGCTGTCGAACGCTGAGATTACTCAGCTCATGGAGCTCTTGATTGCAGAGGGTGAAGACAGGGCCTTGGGCATCCTGCTCAACGCTATAGCCTTTGCCAGGCTGCCGATCCATCCCTATGATCTTAGTCAAACTTTGAGAGTTGTGCATAACATAGATGATTTTACCTACCCCTTCCGGGAACAAGACGAAAGGGCAATAACTCCTTTGCTTGAGCTGGCCTTTGCCCGGGATATCTCAATAGAGCGCAATGTATTAGCTGCAACCCTGGCTGCAGAGCTGGCAGTCAAATTTGCAGTGCAGCAGAAAGAAGTAAAGAAGGTATTGATCAAACTGCTGAACCAGCCCTTGCCTTTTGAAGGCAAGATCTATATTCAAGCCGCTTTGAGCTGCCTGGAAAAAAATAGTTACCAGGATTCAGTGCTACCTCAATTGCTGGAAAGGGATATTCAAAAGGAGCTTCCCAAAGAAAAGCCCCCGAGGTATATCGCCCAGGATCAGACCGTGCGCCGCCCGGTGGCAAAAATTGGAAGAAATGATCCGTGTCATTGCGGGAGCGGGAAAAAGTATAAGAAATGCTGTCTGCAGAAGGATCAGGAGCTGTTTTACGATGCATCTCCATATGCTGGACTGACTATGAGTCAGGTGATGTCCTCTCCCAGCCTGGTCGAAGGGACGGATTTCATCCACAAGATGCGGGCCTACCAGATAAAGAAGCTCACTCCAAAAGATCTAAATGCAGATCAGTTGTTTGCCGCCTATCGCAATGCGGATGGCTTTGGATTGCACGAGATTGCTTTTAACATGCTTTTGGAGTTGCGAGATAGACCTGGAAAACATGATTTTGCCTTAGAACACATGCATGATCTTTTGCATTCGGCTTTGGAAGCTGGAGAATTGGAGCTGTCAAAAAAAATAAAGCAGATAATGCCAGAACATGACTTTCAGGAAGAGAGGGTTAAGCAGTTTCATATTGAGCTTTTAGAGAATAAAGAGCAGTTCATGACTTTGGAGCAGCAAAGTCAGCTTTGCCTTACAGAAAATGATATCAGGTCAGGCAATAATCTGGTTGATTTAGCCCATTGCTTTGACAAAACTTTCCCTGCCTTAAGCATTATATTTGCCCGCGCGGCGATGCTCGAGCAGCCTGATGCCTTCCTGGATAATGAGTTACTTTTGAAAGTAATTCGCATTGCTCGCACCGATCTTGATCTGGATACCTATAGTGATCCCATCGAAGATGTCCTGGAAGGGGCTATGGACATGCATGAGCAATATAGCGAATTGGAAGAAAAGGAGAAAGAGATTAATGAACTGAAAAAGAAAATATCCGAAGGACGACGAGTTGCAGTGCATAAGGATCGAGAGCTGCGGGAAAAGGAGCGTGAGCTCAAGAGCTTAAGCAAGAAATTGGAAGAGGGGAGTACTCCTGTAGCAAATCAAAATGTTCTGCACGAGCAAGCGGGTGACCAGAGCCAGCAGCAAGAAAATGCAGCCCGTTTGAAGCGAAGGATTGAGCAGCTGAAAATGGAGATTCGGGAGCAGCAACAGGAGAGAAGGCGGCTGCACCAGGAGCTAAAATCAAAGGAAAAGGCTGAAGCCAGAAAATCCTTAACTGAGACCTCAGAAAAGGAAAGCTCATTAATTGAGGACCAAGAAGAAGAGCAGGAGGTTCCTGCTCTCAAACGGATCTATATCCCGGTGTACTCTGAACAATTCAAAAAGAGCTGTAAGAATATTCCGCCCGGGATTGTGGCCAAGGCCTTGCGGGCGGCAACAGGGTTTGCAACCCATGATGCGCATGCCCTGCGTCAGGGCAAACAGCTGGAAAAAATTCCATTTGTCTACCGGCTACGGGTTGGAATCAACTACCGTCTGCTGATTCAGTGGAGGAAAGGTGAAGATCTGGAAGTCCTGGACCTGATCCCTCGGGAGGAACTTGATACCTGGATAAGCAACCATGTTGGTCGCAAAACAGGCTGATGCGAGCTTATAGCTGATTATGTGATGGACTTTCAGGGCAACATCAAGAGCGTTTGCATGAAAATAGTGGTATAAGTATTTGATTTTATGAGACTAGACAGATACGCCCGGCATACACCGTAGGGGCAGACCTTGTGTCTGCCCACACTTTTTCATGCTTCGTTGTGCCCCCGCCAGGGCATGGGAGTTATTCAGAGTACCGGCTGGGTAGTTCAATTGTAGACGACAAGACCATCTTTCACAGAGTGCTGCATTGCAAAGATATTTAGCGCTATTTTCCCTGATGACTTGCTCCTTCATCTCGCAGCATCATGCCGCAGAAGCTGCATCAGCTCCTCAGCATCCACCCTGTGGCTCACATCGCTGCCCTCAAGCAGGCTGTTCGCCAGATCCCGCTTCTCAGCATGGAGCTGGACAATCTTCTCCTCCACCGTATTCTCGGTCACCAGGCGGTACACAGTCACTGGCCGCTCTTGTCCGATGCGGTGGACTCGATCAGCTGCCTGATCCTCTAGTGCCGGGTTCCACCAAGGGTCCAGGTGGATGACGTAGTCGGCTGCTGTCAGATTAATGCCCAGCCCTCCGGCCTTGAGACTGATCAAGAACACATCTCCCTGCCCGGATTGAAAGGCACTGATTTCCTGTTCCCGCACCCGGCTGGGGGTGCTGCCGTCCAGATAGCGATACTCGACCCCCATGGAGTGCATGCGTTCCTGGACCAGATGCAGATTTTTCACAAACTGGCTGAAAATAAGCGTCTTGTGACTGGTACTCAAAAGCTCGGCAACCAGCTCCTGCAGCAGGTCCAGCTTGGAACCGGTCACTTCGCTTTCCGGGTAGACCAGCCTGGGGTCACAACACAGCTGGCGCAACCTAGTCAGCTCGGCCAGGATCTGCAAATGCTTTTGTCCCTGGCCCGCATTTGTGCTTTCCAGATTTTCCAAGGCCTGTCGGCGCATGGCCTCGTACAAGGCAGCCTCTTGTTCGCTCATGCCTACCTTCAAAGTAACTTCTGTTCGGGCCGGGAGCTCCTCCATGACCTGGGACTTGAGGCGCCGCAGAATGAAGGGCCTGATAATCTGTTTCAAGACGCGTTTTTGTTCTTGGTCCTGCTCCTTTTGGATGGGCACGGCAAATCGCTCATGAAATCTTTTCCTGGGCCCGAGCAGGCCTGGATTGATGAACCGAAACAGGGTCCATAGCTCATTTAGGTTGTTTTCCAGCGGCGTACCAGTGGTGATCAAGGAAAACCCGGCCTGAAGCTGCATGGCCGCCTGGGTCCGCTTGGCATTCCAGTTCTTGATGGCCTGGGCCTCGTCCAGCACCAGGGTCTGCCAGGACAATCCAGCCAGGGCTTCCGCATCCTGGTTGAGCAGGGAATAACTGCAGACGATCAGATCAAAAGGTCCTGCCTGTTGCAAAATATGCTCTCTCTCCTTGCCCGCATACAGGGTAGGCTGCAAGGTAGGTGCAAAGCGGCGGGCCTCGGCCAGCCAATTGGAACAAACTGATGTGGGGGCCACGACCAGGGTCGGGCCCTGGGGGGCCCGCTCCACAATCAGGGCCAGGGCCTGCAGAGTCTTGCCCAGGCCCATGTCGTCGGCCAGACAGGCCCCGAAACCCATTTGGGCCAGCCTGGACAGCCACTGGTAGCCTTGGATTTGATACTCGCGGAGCTCAGCCTTGAGGGTGGATGGCACAGAGGGGTTCCAGGCCGCGGCCTCCTTGATGGCTTTTGTCTGCCTAGACCAGTTCTGGTCTGCACTGAAATCCCCCACCTCCTGTTCCAGCTCCTGCAGGATCAGGGCCCCATGGGCAGGGATTTTGACCGAGTTGCCATGCACTTCAGCCAATTGACCAATCTCCTGCAAGCGGCGGCGAAGTCCGCGGCTTAAGGCTGCATAATGTGTTTCATCCAGGGGGATGAAGCGCGTGTTTGGGCTGACCTGCAGGAGTTTTTTCAGCTCCAGGACCGTTTCTTGGTCTACGTCTATCTGCCCCTGTACTTCAAACCAGTTCTGTTTTCCGCGCAAGGCGAGGTGCAGATGGTCTAAAGACACGGTCTTGGCTACAGACAGCTTTTCGCCTTCCGGCCACAAGACCTGGACCTGGCCCTCATCCTGCATGGCCTTGATTTCTGACAAAAAGTGCAGACAGGCCTGGGGATCGGGCAAGATCCAGCTCCAATCCCTGTCCTCAAATCCGGCTAGGCTGGGGCAGGCGTTCTCCACTTCCTTGGCCAGTCTTTCCTCTTCCTTTAGGTCCCTGGCGGTCTGCATTCGCTGGCCCTGTACTTCAGCCATGATGATGCTTTGTCCCTGTCCAGGCTGTAATGACGGGCCTGGCAGGCCCAAAGGCCGAACCGTCATTTCCACCCGAAAACCGCTCCCAGCCGGAGTGATAATCACATAGGGCCTTGAATCAGCCTGAACCTGGGATGCGTCCTCAGCCTGGGCCACAATGTCGGAGTGCACGGTAACCAGGCCTGAGAGGGAAGAGACCGTTCGGACCAATTCCTCATATCCGGACCTGGGGATGGAAAATTCGCCTGAGCGAAGCAAAGAGGCAATTTGTTTATGTTTGTCAGTTAGGTGCAAGACCTTGAACCTGGTCGGACTCTCTTGAAGCAATTGAAACGAATATCCCTCAATATCCGGTGACATAGCAAGTACAAAGCCATTTCCTGCTTTCTGGACAGTAACTTCAGGCTCTCCCCGGACAAACTCTACCGGGGTGTCCGGGGCAGATTCCAGAAAGAGCCTGGGATGGCCTACCAGCAGAGGCATGACCTTTATGGGGTCGAATGCGTACCAGCTGCCGCTGTAGGGGCTGTAGTGGTGCTGCAGAGCAGAGAGGATTCTTCGATCCTCGTCAGTCAAATAATCCATCTGCCCAGCCTGGTGAAAAAGCTTGTTCAGGGCCACATTTCGGCCTTTAGTCCACTCCCCCTTGGCATTTTTCTTCTGTAGCTTGGGCTGTACATGGACATATGTGTCACCTTGGGGCTGAACCAGCCAGGCCAGGCGATATTCCGGGGAGTCCGTCTGCTGGGCTTTGGATTCTCCGGCTATCCTTTGCAAGGCTAGCAGGGCCTGACGCCAGGGTTCCTCCATCTGGAGCACCTCGGCCATAGGGGTCAGCCCATATTTCTGCCGTATGTTGTGTACCGCTTTGTTTTCAGTCCGGGAAAGGAGCCGTTTGCCTGTTTGCTGCAGCAGGGCCCCGAGCTCGAAAACCAGCCAGTCCATGCCCTGGGAGTGTACTTTTCTTAGCACATTATGCAGATGCTTCTGTTCGCGGGTACTAAATTCTTTTCCAACCCAATATTTGGCCAGGAAGACAGTCAATTGGGCTATGGTTCCAAAGGGTTGGGCATCCGCTTTTGCCAGGATCTTTTGCACCTGATCCATCTGCCCTTCTCGGTACAGGAGCACTGCCTGCAGGGCAACATAGCCCGGGAGGAAGAGCGTGCCCACATTGTGCTTGAGTTGGGCATCTTCTATGATGCTACTCAGTGTGTTCCAGGCCTTGCGGTCTTGGACTTTCAGCAGGCAAAAGACAAAGATCAGACCGCATTCATCGCTAAAATAGACTGTCTTGGACTTGTGGTTTTTGCGCAACAGCTGTAGGGCCTGCTCAAAGATATCCACTGCTTTGTCCGGCCTGCCCTGCAAAAACATATGCCAGGCCTGCAATTTTTTGGCTTGGGTCTGCTTTTCCACGTTGGCCAGGGCCTTCTCAGCCTGATCCAGGTCCAAAGCCAGGAGCATCGATTTGCTCAAGGCGGAAAAAAAACGAATCCGCTGATATCTGGGAACAGAAGCGCTTATGGACAGACTCCTGGCATAGGCCACTACCTCAGGATGGGGCTTACTGGTGTAGACACCAAACTCCAAAACATCGCTGAGCATCATAACCTGGGCATTCAGGGGCAGTGTCTGCATCCACTCAGGATCGAAGGGATTGGTGGTGATGGAAAGGAGCGGCACTACATGCTCCAGATCATCTCCAAAGTGGTCCTGCATGATCTCATATGTAGTCTGGAGTTTCGTGAAGTCATGACCAAGCAGCTCCAGACGCAGATCCCGGAACAAGCGGAGACTGCTGTATGAACTTTCGAGCCACCGATTCCGAGACAACATAGCCGGCCATTCCTGGCTGATATACGCGACCAGATCTGGAAAATATTCTTCCCCGGCTGCTTTCCGGGCCACAATCTCCTGCATGAAACGCATGCACATCAAGTCCGAATCCAGGAGCCGCTTGCTTTGCAGACTCTGGATATATGGTTCCAGATCCCCGACTTTCTTTATTCTCGACCAAGGGGATGGTCCGATTTTGCGCAGGGTTTTCAGTAGGTTGGTTTTGCTGATAGGCTCCTGAAACAAGGCGCAAACCTGCATGAGCTGGCGTTCTTCTGGGCTGAGCTCCTGCTCATAGACCTGCAGGCCGTGATTTTGGGCCTGGTTCATCGTATGTTTCTGTCCTCTCTCTTTATGTCCTTTGCCTCTGGTCATCAGTCCGTTGCCTTCGGTCACTTGTCTATTTCTTTACCCCAAGGGCAATGCATATCCCAGCTTGTGCAAACAGGCCCTGAAGGCCTCTTCATCCTCTTTGCGCACCACCAGAGCCGAGTCCCCGGCCGGAAGGCACAAGCTGCGCATTTCCGGATCGCCAAGGACTGTATTCCGGATATTGGGGTCACTGCACTCCACCATAACGGCCTGGCCAGCAATCCTGAACAACCCGGCCCGTTGCTCCATGTGCTCAAAAAACGCCTCGACCTGGCCCGGTAGTTCCTGGCTGCTGCCATTGAGCAGAGTCTGCCGCATTTCACTGGGCGGCATGCCCTGTTCAATGGCCTGCAGAGCCTTGCCTGCGTCCAGGCTGAAGATATGTTCATCTTTTTGCAAGCAGAAACGCTCCAGCCTGGTTTTGGCGTCAGCAGCAGGACCGGGGTCAATGACCCTGATCTGCTGATCGGAAACAACCTGCAGGGAATATGTAGGCGAGGCAGGGGCGTAGGTCTCGGTTTGTCCCAAAACCCAGGCCCCCAAAGGGGTCAGACGCAAAGCAATCAGGCCGTCGTAGCGGCTCAAACAGCTCAAATCGTCTGCCCCCCAGAGGTTCCGGACATCTGAGACAGCCCCCCAGGGCGGAACCAAGGCCACATCTATGATCCCCAATGTCGCTGCATATTCAAGCAAAAAGGCCCGGGCAAAGCGGCCAGTCAAGTGGTCCCAGGTGATATGGGAGTAACCAAAGCTGCCGTGTTCAGGATCTAGAATGTACAAGGCCCAATCGTTGCGCACTATGTTTACCGCATCACCCCGGGCAAAGAGATGCTTGAAAAAATCCTCCAGCAGGATCCATTTTTGGGGCTCAAGCTCAGCCAGCCCCTGCTCCAGATTTTCTCTCCCCATCCTGGCTTGATGCAAAGGCTTTTTTTTCGATTTTTGGCCCTTGATGATCTCAATGCGGTTCATTTCGTGCAAAAGAGACGTCTTTAGCCAGCGTTCCCACAGGGTCTTTATCACTTCATGGGGCTTTTTCTTCAGCGCCGCCTGACCTCTGCGGGTCAAAGCCAGCTTGCTGCCTTGGACTTGGGCCAGATTTGCGGCCTGCAGAAGCATAGGCCAGGCAAAGGGCCGGATGCCTGCCTGTCCTATGTGTACCTCGTAGGGATCTCCGGTTCCCTCGTCTTCAGAGTAAAAATCTCCTTGACACAGGGCTTGACGAACATTTTTGGCCCCGGTTTTGGAAATCCGTCCGGTCTTGGCTCCCACCCCTATTTTACCTTTGGCCACCAGATTGAGCATGGACTGGACATCGATAAGCGCGCATTGCTCTGTGAGCTGGATACTGTATTCGGAGGTATGCTCGCCGCTGGGAAGTCTCAAATTCTGCGGAAGAGATTCGATCTGGCCCGGAACAGGCGCAGCAGGTTTGGGGACAAAGGATTTATAAACTTTCCGTACATCCTGGGCCACAATCTTGTTTCTGGCCAGGACAATGCTCAGCAAGGGGCAATCTTCTGTGCGGGTGTTATTCATGTCCAGATCCTGGGCATCAAACCTTCCTGCGCCCCATATATCTGGGTACATTCCGTACTTGGCAGCTATTTGTACTGGATCCAGGATCCCCAGAGTATTATGGATCACCTCGCTTAAGGCAGACTTTTCCAGGGAAGTCATCATCTGGTAGACAAATCTGGCTGTCTGGGGCTGGGTGATAACCCCTGCAAGCCAGTCAACCACATCACCTTTACGATGGGAGGCGGGCTGGCCCAACCTTGGTTTTTCAATGTGCTTGCCAGTTTGATGTTCAGTAAGTTTGTGTAGGGTTTTGACCATGCCTCGCAGTTTATCGACACGGATTGAGGCCAAGACATGTTGTACCATTGTTGGCTGCAATTCATATTTGTCTAACATATGTGTTCCCGCTGCTGCCTTCCAGGGTTCCCATGAACAATTTTTATGTCCATTAGTAAGTTCTTGCCCTTCGAGCCCAAAGGCACGTCCAAGAATATGCTATCATTTGAAAGGACAGTCAATATACGGATTGACCCAGGCAGCACTAGCAGATACAAGCACCTGCAATGACAGTAATCAAGGCCTGAAATCATGGGCACAAGATACAGTATTGGACTGCAGAGTCACGTCTTGACTGGAATGTGCATTGCAGGATATACAAATAACAAAATGCGGAGTATATTGTGCGTTTTTTTAATACTGCCGGTCCTGTTGACTGCCAAAGGCATTATTGTCTGCCGCCCTTGGAGCGTTTGGATCTCCCTGAGGTGGAGATGCTCATTGAGCAGCAGAAGTATTTTGTGCTGCACGCTCCCAGGCAGACGGGCAAGACCAGCTCACTTTTGGCTTTACAAAAACATTTAAACGCAGGATCGGAGTATGTCTGTCTGTACGTTAACGTGGAAGGCGCGCAAGCGGCCAGGGAGGACGTTCAGGCCGGAGTGTACAGCATCCTAGCCAAAATCGACTATCGGTATCGCTACGCCTTTGATGATACCCATCTGCAGTCTCATTGGCCCCATATCTTTGAACAAAATGGCCCCTACACCGCCTTGACCGAGGTCTTGAGCTTTCTGTGCAGGCATGTAAATAAACCAATGGTACTGATGCTGGACGAGATCGATACTTTGGTCGGAGATACCCTGATCGCAGTTTTACGCCAGCTGCGAGAGGGTTATGACCAGCGCCCTGAGTATTTCCCCCAGTCCATTATCCTCTGCGGCGTCCGGGATGTGCGGGACTACCGCATTCACTCCAGCTCCAGCAAGGAGATCATCACCGGGGGCAGCGCTTTTAACATCAAGGCCAAATCCCTGCGACTGGGTGATTTTATTCGCTCAGAGGTGGAGTCCCTGCTTATGCAGCATACCCGGGAAACCGGACAGGAGCTCACCCCTGAAGCATTATCCTGTATCTGGCACCTGAGTCAGGGGCAGCCCTGGCTGGTCAATGCCCTGGCCTATGAGATCTGCTTTGAGATGAAGGAAGGCCGGGACCGGTCTATGCCTATCAATAAGGAAATGGTGGACCAGGCTAAGGAGAATCTGATTTCCAGGCGGGAGACGCACCTGGATCAGCTGGGGGACAAGCTGCAGGAAAAACGCGTGCAGCGAGTGGTCGGGCCGCTTTTGCAAGGCGTGCAGGACCCCACAAGTCTGCCCATAGACGATCTGGAATATGTACAGGATCTAGGACTTATCACCACAAAAGGACAAGTGGATATCGCCAATCCTATCTACAGGGAGATCATTCCCAGGGAGCTTACCTACGGCACCCAGCTTTCCTTAAGCCACCAGACAACCTGGTACGTCCGGGCCGACGGCGCCCTGGACATGAACGCGCTCATCGCCGCGTTCCAGTCTTTTTTCCGGGAGCACTCCGAGGCCTGGCTGGAGCGCTTTGCCTATAAGGAGGCCGGACCACAGCTGTTGATGCAGGCCTTTTTGCAGCGGGTGGTCAACTCCGGGGGCCGGGTGGAGCGCGAGTTCGGTCTGGGCCGGATGCGGACCGATCTTTTGGTCCTCTGGCCGCTCACAGGAGCAAGGCCAGAAAAGCCCTCCTGGACCAGGTGGCAGGGTCCGGTGCAAAAGGCGGTTATTGAGCTGAAGATCCTGCATAAGAGCCTGGAGCGAACCATCGCGGACGGATTGGCCCAAACCTTTGAGTACATGGATCGCTGCGAGGCCCAAGAGGGGCACCTGATCGTCTTTGACCGCAGGGAGGATGTCTCCTGGGAGGAGAAGATCTTTAAGCGGGCAGAGGAATATAAAGGGCAGCTGATCACTGTCTGGGGCATGTAATTGCAGCACCAGATGAACAGGAGTTTTTCTTTAGCCTGAGACAGTGAGTTTTGTTTTGCTGGGAGAAACCTTAGCTTAAGATCTTGACTCCATAATCTGCAAACACAGGGTCATGGGTAACGACTGGCATTGAAAATGAAAGGGCACAGGCAATAATCATCCGTTCACATAAGTCTCTGTGAATCTTCGGAAGCTCGGTGGAGCGGAGACAAATATCAATATTTAAGGGGATGACTTCAAGGTCATGGTGCTCAAGAATCGCTTGGAACCAGTCTAGAGGAGAAGCTGGCAACCTGAGTTTCCCCTTTTGCCATTTGACCCCTACTTCAAATCCTGAGATTGCGGACACATAGACCATAGGCGCGGTATTTATTAGCTCGGCTGTCTCTGGGGATAAGGCGCTGCTGCCTTGAGCCAGCCACAGAAGTGCGCAGGTATCTAGAATCATAGTTCATGCTCCGGCCATTCCTCCTCGGTCAAGGGCTCGGTTGGATCGTAATCAACGCCAATTTTGCTCATCACCGGATGGGGGAAAGCCGATCACGGCGCTTGCAGGGGAGGAGATCGGCAATAGGTTTTCCGTGTCGACAGATTCGAATCTGCTGGCCTTCTTTTTCGATTTCTGGCAGAAGGGCGGAAAGCTTGGTCTTTGCTTCATGGGTGTTGACGATTTTCATGCGCTCTCCCTTCCTGATTGGTTTATGAATGAACTTTAGTCTATTGAACTAAGTTTATCAATCCAGGGTTGAGTACTCTGCGTATAAAATTTCATGAAGAGATAAGGGATTACAATCATGAGCCAATTGATCTATCAATTTTACATCAGGCTGCAGGAGATCGAACCGCCTATATGGAGGAGAATCCAGGTCCCGGATACCTATACCTTCTGGGGTCTGCACGTTGCGATTCAGGATGCCATGGGCTGGCTGGACTATCATCTGCACGCCTTCAGGTTCCGGCCAAAGCATAAGCGAGAGGCTATAGAAATCGGTATTCCGGATGAGGAATGGGATGTAATTGAAACGCTTCCAGGGTGGGAGATAAAGCTTTCGACGTACTTGCATGAGCCGGGGCAATGGATGGAATACGAATACGACTTTGGGGATGCATGGGTGCATGATGTGCTGTTTGAAGGCCTTTTGGTCAAAGCAAAAGGGACCAAATATCCCAAGTGTCTTGGGGGCCAGAGGGCCTGTCCGCCTGAGGACTGCGGAAGTGTGTCTGGATACTATGAATTGCTGGATATCCTCCAAGACCCAGATCATGAGGAATACAAGGAGACACTCTCCTGGCTGAAGGGTCATCTCAAAAACTACTACCCGTATGATCCTGAGGCATTTGACCCGGAAAAAGTCCGGTTTTCCAGTCCAGCCAGCCGTTGGAAGAAGGCTTTTCTGAGAGATTGAGTCCTTTTTCTTCTAAACCATGACCAGCTCACAAGATGTGGAGTTTGTTATGCGTTTTTTTTTAATAGAAGTATTTTGAACAGCACGTCTTCAGGCAGACGGGTAAGAGCAGCTATCGGGAGGAAGTCTTCTGGGCGGAGAAGATCTTCCGGCCAGAGCTAAATAAAAGTCCGGGTGATCACGGTCTGGGGCATGAGAGCAAGCCGAAAGGGCCTTGATCCATCTGGGAGGTACGCGAAATGCTGGAGGATGCTGATGTCAAATGAGTGGCAGACCAATCAGGAGCTGGAGCTGGCTGAAGGCTTTGTAGAGAGGACCGGGCAGCATGTCTTTTTGACCGGGAAGGCAGGCACTGGCAAGACCACGTTCCTCAAAAAACTGCAAA
>CAZBUB010000061.1:0-11921 GCA_964494985.1 uncultured Desulfohalobiaceae bacterium
AAATCCCAGAAGGAGTTTGTGCCCAAGGTCTGCTCTTGGCTCAAGGAGCGCGACGCTCTGCCCAAAGCCAAGGCCAAAGGCAGCAAGAGCAAAGCCAAAACCACCAGCCGGAAGGCGGCAGCCTCTAAAGGCCAAGCATCGAAACAGCAAACAGGTTGAAAACATAGCTGGCAACTCTAACGCAGTGCAGGCTTTTGCCCACAAAAATAGCTAGATCAAGGAGAAGGCCCCATGTCAGAAGTCAACAACCATTTCAAAGCTCTGCGGAGTATATCCCACACCCTGAACAGCACCATGGACGAGCAGGTCCTGGTCAAACTCATTGTCCAGGAAAGCATCCAGGTCCTGGACCTGAAGGCTGCATCGATCTATTTAATCAGCGAGACCTCAAACATTATTATGCCCATGTACCAGGAGGGACTCTCTGAGGAATACATGCGCACCGGGGTCACCAATCCCCAGAGCTGGGCCCCGAGCCTGCGTCAGAATGGCTATTTTTTCGCAGAACGTGCTGATCAGGACCCCAGGCTGGACCACCACCAGGCCAAGGCCAAGGAAGGCATTGCCTCTATTTTGATTGTCCCGGTGCAGGCTGGGAAAAGGATCCTGGGCGGCATATCCTGCTACACCTCTCAGCCCAGGGAATTCTCCTCCCAGAGCATAGAGCTGATGATAGCCCTGGGCGAACAGGCAGGGTATGCTATTGAACATGCCCGGCTGGTGCAGCATCTCCATAACAACAATCAGCTCCTTCTGGACTTCACCACCAGCATCAACTCATCCCTCAACCTCAAGAAAGTGCTGCACATACTGACTGCGGACATCGCAGAGCACTTGGAGCTCAAGGGCTCTTCTGTGCTGCTTTTCGATGAGAACCGGGAAAGGCTGCAGTTCATTACCGGCTATGGGCTGAGCCAGGACTACGCCTCCAGGGACAGACTGGTCATAGAGGAGAGCGTGCGCCAGACCCTGGGTGGACACACAGTCTATATCCCGGATGTCCAAAAGGATGAAAGGGTCAAGTACAAGGAATCCAAGCAAAAGGAAGGCATTGTTTCTATTTTATCCGTGCCCATTATGGCCCAGAACCAGGTTTTGGGGGGGCTTCGGCTCTACAGCGGTGAGCAGCGGGAGTTCCAGGATGAAGAGATCATGCTGGTCCAGTCCCTGGCTCAGATAGGCGGACTGGCGATTCAGAACGCTTCCATGTATACCAAGCTCAAAGAAGATATGCAGGATCTGGAAAACGACATCTGGAGCCACAGACTCTGGTTCTAAAGGAGGTTCGAAATGCAGGGCAAGACTTTCTCCCAAATCCAGGTAGGCGATGCTGCAGAGTTCAGCAAGACCATATCTGAAACCGATGTCTATCAGTTTGCCGGAATCTGCGGGGACTTCAATCCAGCCCACGTCAACGAGGACTATGCCCAAGGCACGCCGTTCAAGTCCAGGATCGCCCATGGCATGCTGACTGCCTCCCTAATCTCCACTGTGATCGGCACCCAGCTGCCAGGTCCGGGAAGCATCTACATGAAGCAGGAGGTAAAGTTCCTGGCCCCGGTGTATATTGGGGAGACTCTCACCGCCAGGGCAGAGGTAGTGGAGCGCATCGAGGATAAGCAAAGGGTAAAGCTCAAGACCACTTGCGTGAACCAGGCAGGAAAGACTGTCGTGGATGGAGAGGCCCTGGTCAGTGCGCCCAGGGACAAATCTTAGTCCCTTGATCGGCAGGCAATACCACTCCCTGACCCCTTACCTTTATAAGGCAGGGGGTCCAGGAGAGTGGTGATATCATATCAACCTTCATCCAAGGAGGTGGCCCATGGTTACCAGCTTGACCCGCACCCAGGATTCCAGGTTCTTTCCCAGACAGAGCCAAAATAGCAAGATCAAGTATCTGTGCCCAGAGCTAGGCAATGCCCGAGCCCAGGAGGCCTTGCTGCTGAACCAAGGCTATGGAGGGCTCTGCTTCCAGACCAGAGAACCTTTGAGGCCGGGTAGCAGACTGCAGCTCTTTTTCCTGGCCCCTCAGCAAACCAGCAGCACTGCTCAGAAGACGCAAAGGCTGTATCTGATTACAGTACGCTGGTGTCAAAAGTTGGAAACTGCAGATTCCATGGCTTACAAAGTGGGAGTCAGCTTCCTGTACAATGAGTGCGAGTGGTGCGGCCAGATTGTGCCCTATGAGCAGCTCAGGCTAGATTCACAAATGCTGCTTTGCCAGGATTGCTACCAGGATTTTGAGGGGCTGAATTCAGGTCGGCTCAAGATGTCCCTGTACAACCATCTGCGAGGCAACGTGCTCTAAGGCAAGACAGGCTGCTCACTCAGAGTCCTGGTTTTGGGTATCTGAATCCCGGGGCATCCACATTTTTTCCCAAGTCTGCACAAAGTGAGAGAACTGCCTGTTCTGCTGCTCAAAGAGCTGAGACAACTCCTGAGCACTCTGCTCCAGATCCAGACTTGCTTTTTGTTCCAAAAGCTGCTCCAGCCTCTCAATTCTCTGTTCCTTCTCTTGCAGCTTTTGCCGCAACTGCTCATTTTCCTGCACCTGTTCCTGGTACTCCCCTTGTGGCACAAGTCCGAAGATCTGAATCATCTCCTGCCATTGCCTGTAGAACTCCTCCCAGCTTTTCTGCCAGGCCTGCAGAGACTGCTGCCCATATTCGTTCATCTGTTCCAAGCCAAAGATATTCTGGGCAAAAGGTTGTGAACCAGAGAGGTTTTCAAAAAAATAGCTCACCCAATCCTGAAAATCCCAGCCTTTTTCCTGGCTTTCTTTGTAGCCTGGCAGAAATTGTTCCAGGAATTGCTGATTTTTTGCAGCCTGTAAGAGAAAATTTCCCCAAAGCTCCATGAGCCTGCTATCCATTTTTGAAGAACCTATATGTTTTTTGGTTTGGTGTTAACAATGCCATGGAAAACCAAATCTCCAGCAGTAACTTTCTCCAAAAATGAATAAGTCCTGGCAGAGCTGCCAGGACGTAAGCATTCAGGTGATGTCTGAAAAGTTGGTGAAAGACCGTCATTGCGAGCAGAGCGAAGCAATCCCCTGGTTTTAGCCAGGACAGTTATGTGCTGGAGATTGCTTCGTCGAAGACTTTTCGAAATAACGGGTGATATCAACGCTGTCATCACCCCCCTGACCAGGTAAGCCAGGACTTATTGAGAAGTTAGTTCAAACTAGCCCTTTGAGCTCTCAGTAAAGTAGCTCTCCAGGTTCTTAAAGCTCTCGTCTATAGCCTTTTTGTAGTCTTCTCTGGCTTTTTTGCAAACCTTGATCCACTCGTTCAGGGCATCCTTGTTCTGCTTGGGCAGCATGGGATTTTGCTCCAGAAAAGTATTGATCATCTTTTCCGACTGATCCTGGAGCATAGAGATTGTGTTGAAGGTATTATTGAAAGTGGTCTTCTGGAACTCGATCATTTGCTGGGTCAGCTTATTCATTTCCATAACTTCTTCTCCTTTTTTTGGCTCAGCATTCAAAACAAAAGCTGCTGTTGACTTTTAACTTTATCACGAATTCAAAAAGCGCTGGTCTAAGCAGTAGCAGACTTGCTGCTTGATTGCTGCTTGGCCTTTTCAGGCCTTTGCTGCTGTGCAGGCTCTGCCCCGGCCAGGAGATTCTCCCAAGTCTCAAAGCCCTGCTCCCAGGTCTTTTTCAGATTCTCCCGCTCTTTTTTGCACAACTCTATCCACTCCTTGTAGGCTTTCTTTCCAGCCTCAGGAGCCACCGGTGATTGCTCCCAAAGCTGATCCAGGACCTGTTCAGCTTGATCCTGCATATGACTGACTGTTTGATACCAGACCTGAAAGGCCATTTTGTTACTCTCCAGCACTGGTTGCATCCATTGAGCTTGCATCATTACTCATACCCCCTTTTTTTCTACTGAGCTTATCTCCTACAATTTTATGCAGAAGATAAGACAAAAAAACCAAGCTTTGACAAACAGCTCCACAAGAACTCCTTGCTAAAAACAGACTAGAGGAGAGCGGACTGGCTGTCAAGAAAAAATTGTGCATTGCACATAAAAATTTTATCTCATAATTTCAAATACTAATGGTGAACATAACTGCACTGCATATAAAATCCAGTTTCCACAAAACCGTTAAGGTCTGCCCAGCAGTATAATGACCTCAAAAAAGCTTAATAGTTTGATATTGCAGTAAAAATTTTAATAAAAAATATTTTTTCAGGACTTCAAGTCAATCCTAATAAAAGAACTATGCTATAATATCCCTCAATTCAAACCAGTTATATAAACCACAGCTTGCAGCAGGCCACAGGCGGGCCTAGCCTAAGCCAATCTTTTTTGTGCACTGCAAATTTGCATTTCAAGGCAAAGCATGCTAGCAATTATTAATAACCACTTGCATGCTAATGTGCATTGCAAAAAAAGGATCTTGCAATGAATCAGAATATATTGATCAAAAAATACGCTAACAGACGACTCTATAACACCAGGGACAGTAGTTATATTACCCTGGAAGAGCTTTCCCGGCTGATCAAGCAAGGCGAGCAGGTCCAGGTGCAGGACGCCAAAACCAAGGCTGATGTCACTGCTTTTATCCTAACCCAGATCATCCTCGAAGAATCCAAAGAAAACACTATCTTACCAGTTTCCCTGCTACACATGATAATTCGATATGGAGATAATCTCCTTAGCGAGTTCTTTGAAAAGTATCTGGAGCAAATGATAGATGTCTATATGAGCTATCGTTCCATGCTGGACAATCAGTTCAAGCAGTGGCTGGATCTGGGTATGGATGTTTCCGGCAAGACCCAGGAGTCCATGCTCAAGCAATTCTCCATGCCTGAATGGATGCAGAGATTTGCTTCCCAGAGCTCATCAGCCCACAACAAAAATCAAGACTCCAATGAATAACAAAGGTAAGGTGCCACATGAGTCACGAGCAGGAGAATAATCAAGCAAACCTTTACAAGGTCTGGGAACCCTTTTTCCAGACTGGGCTCAAAGCTTTAACAGCTTCCGCAGACTCCATATCCATGATTCAGAACTATTCTACTGCCCTTTTAAAGTACCAAAATGACTTCTTCAGACCCCTTTTCAAGGCTATGGCCTTTTTCAACACAGTGGAGGGCCAAAGGATTCTGAACCGTGATCCTTTACAGACCTGGCGAGAGTATACTGAGCTCCTGCAGTACAACTACCAGATCTATCACCGGGATCGTCTGAACAGCTTAGAAGCCATTCTGGATTATCATTTGCCTGAGCTGAGCAAGGCCTTTGCCTCTTGGCTGAACAGCCTGAACGAGGATGTCACTGGACAGGATATTTTTGACTATATATCCTTTCAGGCCCAGATCACTAAAAAACTCACCCAGGATTATCCTCGAGAAATCCTGAATATTGCTTCTGAGTACGGGTTTCATTTTGAAAGCGGATCCTATGAGCTGGTCCAGGAAACAGAGAGATTCTATCTGTACCAGGTTCTGCCCAACGAACCTGGGGTGCAGGTGCAGGCAGGGGGCAAACCTATCCTGATCGTACATCCCTATGTATTGGGCGCGGACATCCTGGCCTTTCTACCTGGTGAACGTAAAAGCTATGTGCACAACTTTGCCAACCAGGGCATCCCTACCTATGTGCGCATCCTTAAGCACATAGACAGCAATCCTGCCGTGCAGAACATAGCCCTGGAGGATGATATTCTGGATTCTCAAGCCTTTTGCTCTAAGATAAAGGAAAGACACGGCCGGGCCTTGACCCTGAACGGTTATTGCCAGGGAGGACTCATGACCCTGGCCAACCTGCTCTCAGGCAAGCTGGACGGGCTGGTGGACACCCACATTACCTGCGTAGCTCCTATTGACGGCTCACGCAGCCAAGGCTTTTCCAAATTCTTGCATAATCTGCCCTCCAGCTTCAACGATCTGGCCTATGGGACCAAGAGGCTAGATAACGGCAATCTGGTAGCGGATGGGGATCTCATGGCCTGGGTCTACAAGATCAAAAGCATAGAAGAGGAGGCCCCCACAGTGGCCTTTTTCCGGGATCTGGCCATGATGCGCACTCTGAACAAGAAGGGCCTTCAGATCAGCAAGACAGCTGCGGCCCTGAACTACTGGCTGACCTACCAGCGCCACGACCTGCCCCTGGAAATCACCAAGCTCAGCTTTGCCTCCTATAATACCCCCATCAGCAAGGAAGGCGATCTGCCCTTCCAGGCCTTTGGTCGCAAATTGAACATGAAAAGCATCCAGGAAAAGGGCATCAAATGGCAAATTTGCTACGGGGAGAGCGATAGCCTGGTGGAACGGGAGACAGCCCTGGCACCCCTAGACTACGTAGATGCCGAGGTCTCCCCTTTCCCCAAGGGGCATGTGGCCATAGCCACTTCCTGGTCCAATCCCAGCTCTGAATGCGCCCTGCATACCAGGTTCGGGGAGAACAATGTCCGCGGGCCGGTACGCTATCACCTGGATATACAGGCTGAACAGGATCAAGAGTCCAGCAGCCAAGAAAAATCTTCTGGCAGGAAAAGCTCAAAACAGAAAAGCAGCATGAAGCAAAAGGAATAGACTGCAGACTGCCGCCTTACGAGTCCTCAAGCCCCAAGGCCCTGGTCAGGACCCTGGGGCTTGTTTTATGCCAAGCACTCACACAAAAATCAACCTTGAGTCCAGTACTTGCGGATGGCTTCCCGCAAAGTCTGGACTGCCAGATGGGCACAATGCTCATGGTCTTCAGGCACATTCTGCAGGATCTGCAGGATATCCTGGCCTTCTATTCCAGCAGCCTGCTCCAGGTTCTTGCCCTGAGCCAGCTCGCAGGCGGTATTGGCACAGGCGATGCTGGGCCCGCAGCCTGTGGTAATGAATCTGGCTTGAACAATGCTCTGGTCCTGGATCTGCAGCTGGATCTGCATCTGGTCTCCGCAGCTGCCCTCTAAGGCTGCAGCTGTGCTGGGATTCTCCATCTGACCCATATATTCCGGATTTTTCCAGCGCTGGAAAAGCTCCGGGCCATAGTCCTGCAGGGTTTGCTGATAGATATCCTCCTGGAGCTGGGAAATAAATGAATCCAGAGGGTCTTGCATAGCTTGGCCTCCTTAAGCAATCAGGATGTGATTATGCCTTAAGCAAGCCTTGTAAACCATTTTCCGGATCAAGACAACAAGCCTGGATTTGCCCTGCCCCCTGTCTTGCTTCCCAGCCCTGGCAGAAAGCTAATTCTTAGCCTCTTCGATTATCTCCACTATGCTTTGGTAGGAGGTGCTCAGGGATTGGGCAAAATCAGAATCTCCTGTCAGCTCCTGTACCAAATCCTGACCATAGATGAGCAGCCTGATCTGCAGCATACCATTTTTGCTAAAGGTGGTAATGAATTTAGGCATCAGGGCTGCCCGCTCCGGATTGGCGCTCAAGCTGGGAGCAGCCTTTTCCGGCTTACAGACCTGGATCATGTGCAGATCAAAATCCTCTGCTACCTCTATGCCATGCTTGCCAAAGATATGCGCCATTTCCATCTTGTCCTCGTTGTGGATCATGAAGCCGCGTTTGCCAGCAGCCTGTTTCAGATCCCGCAGGAAATCCTGGAGCTGCTTGCTGGTTTGTGTGGAATACAGCCTTGTCTCCTGCATATGGCCTCCTTTGCTTATATTCTAGACTCACAACAGATTACTTACTGCCTGCATCAGGTCCTGGCTCAGGCCAGTGCGCTGGAAGTGGACAGATTTACAGACAGCACAGGAACCGGACTTTTGCGAATCACTCCATGAGCCACACTGCCCAAAAAAGCTTCAGACCAGGCCCCATGTCCCTGGGTGCCTAATATAATCAGATCAAAGCCCTCATCCCGGGCCACCTTGGTGATCTTCTCCACCGGGTCTCCCACCTCCACCCGAATATTCTCAGTGGTCATGGGACAGTACGGGATCTGCTTGACCACTTCCCTGGATGTGGCCTCTATCCTGCTGCGGATTTCCTGCTGGGCCTTCTCCATGCCTGTCTCATTGAACTCTTTCCAGGTTTTTTTATCCACATGGGAGGAGATGTCCACGCCAGCGCTCTCTGAAAGCTCCTCCAGCACATCCGGCAGGACATGCATCACAGTAACTTCAGCCTCAAACTTGACCCCCAGGCTGCAGGCGTACTGGGCAGCGTTCCTGGCGCTTTGGGACAGATCAGTCACATAAAGAATCTTCTTAAGCTCCGGGATAGCCAGGGGCTGCTCCTGCAGCTGGGTTGCCTGGACTGCAGCAGGCTCTGAAGGGGCCTTCTGCTCTGCCACCTCTGGCTCCTCAGCAGGAGCGGGTCCGAAAATGGAGTCCGAGAACTTCACATACCAGGCTGCTGCCTGGACCTGCACTATGTAAGCAATGGCGATCACCAGGGCTGCACTGGAGCCTTCAGGGCCAAAGGCATTGATGGCAATAGCCAGGGCTATGGACAGGTTGCGCATCACAGAGCCGTAGACCAGAGCTATGCCATCCCCCCTGGGCAAAAACTTCTTGCCCAAAAAGCTGCTCAGGGTGAAATTAAAGGCGTACAGCAAAAGCAAGGGGAACAGGATGTACAAAAGTGTTTGCGGAGAGCTGGCTATCGTATCCGCCTTCAGGGCTATGGCAATAAATACTATGCCTATCACGCCCAGGGTGGACAGGGCCGGGAATCTCGGGGCCCAGTCCTGCTGGAAGCCCTTTTGTCCATAGCGCCGTATCAAGGCCTGCTGGGTGATAAACCCGGCCAGCATGGGAATGAAGACAATAATCACAATCTGGCGCATGACCGCCAGGATATCCACCTGGATATTCGCGCCCATCAAGAACTGCACATAGAAGGGCGTGGCCAGGGAGCCCAGGGTCAAGCCTATAACGGTCATTTTTACAGCGGAAGCCACATTGCCCTTGGCGAACCCGGTCCAGGAGATGGTCATCCCGCTGGTAGGCACCAGCCCTGCCAGGAGCATACCCAGGGCCATATAGGGGCTGTCCCTGAAAAAGAGCAGCCCCAGGACAAAAGCCACAAATGGCACGATGCCGAAATTTATGGCCTGGGTCATGACCTGGGCCTTGAAGTCCCTGCCCTCGAAAACCTTCTTGATCTTCAGGTTGACCATCATGGGGTAGACCATAAGGAAGGTAAAAGGGATAATCAGGGCCTGCAGGGGAGAAGAATCCCACAGCACCCCGTACAAAAAACCCAGAATCATCATCGACGGGATTGCCAGGGTCAAGTGCTTGCTGATGATAGAGAGAATCTTCCACATAACGCATCCTTTAGGTTGGAGATTGGAACTGCCTTGCCAGGCCAAAAACTTTTGCAGGGCTCATTCCAAAACTGCCTTTGTGCTCGGTGCAGCTAACATGCCCTGCTTGTTTCTACATGCTCCAGAAACAAAGCAAGGAAGGTGCCAAACAAAACAGCCTTGCCCGAGGTTCCCCTCGGTGCAGGGCCAATTCGTGTTCAGGCTTGAGGCCGGCTGCTCTCCGGGAGGAACACCCCTGCTCCTGCCAGCAGCTTGGTAGCGCTACTTGTAACGTTATAACGCTACCAGAGTTCTCAAGAGGGAGCGGGGATATTCAAAACCCAGGAGGCTATGCTTAAATAGATGAGCACTCCACCTATGTCGGCAATGGAAGTGATAAGGGGCACACTGGCTGTGGCCGGATCGATTTTCAGCTTGGCCAGCAAAAAAGGCAACAGGCAGCCCACCAGACTGCCGAACAGGACCACGCTGATCATGGCCAGCGCTACCACCAGGGCCACTTCCGGCCCTCCTCTGAGCACACCTATCAGGGATACTGCGGCCGCCATGCCAGCTCCCAGGCCCAGGGCAATACCCACCTCCTTGAGCAGGAGGTGGGCCCAGTCCTTCATCTGCACATCCCCAGTGGCCAGGGCCCGGACCATCAGAGTGGAGGATTGTGAGCCGGCGTTGCCCCCGCTGGCTATAAGCAGGGGCAGAAAGAAGACCAGGACCACCACCGCCTCGATGGTGTTCTCGAAAAAAGCTATGCCTGCCCCGGACAGGAGATTGACAAACACCAGGATCAAAAGCCAGGGGAAGCGCTTCTGCATGAGCAGCCAGGTGCTGGCCTCCTTGAAATTGCCCCCTGCCAGGCTCTCCCCTGGCCCGGAGACTGAAACCATGCGATGGAAGTCCTCGGTGGCTTCTTCCTGGATGATGTCATGCACATCATCAAAGGTGATAATGCCCACCAGTTTATTATCACCGTTGATGATGGGCATGGCCATCAGATCGTATTTGGCCATGACCTCTGCCACCTGCTCCGCATCGTCATCCACGCAGGCGAAAATAGGCTTGTCGTTCATGATCTGCTCCACCTTGGCCCGGGGGGAGGCGGTCAGCAGCTCCCGCAGGGAGACCACGCCAATGAGCCTGCGCTTCTCATCCACCACATAGCACAGGTAAATGGTTTCCTTATCCGGAGCCTCCCTGCGCAGCTTCTCCAGGGCCGCCCAGGCTGTCAGCCAGGAATTCAAAACAGCATAGTCAGAGGTCATCACCGCACCAGCACTGCCCTCCGGATAAGAGGCCAATTTGCGAATATCTTCGCGCTCAGCCTGGGCCAAGGCAGGCAGGATCTCTTCCTGCTGCTCCTGGCTGAGGCGGTTAAACAGATCAGCCCGCTCGTCGTGGGACATGGCCCCGATGATGCGGGCCAGCTCCTTGCGACCCAGGGCAAAGGCCAACTGGGTCTCCATGCTGGGAGAAAGGTAGTTGAAGATCTGGGCCTGATTCTCCAGATCCAGGTTCTGAATCATGGAGCTGGCCTGATAGGAATCGAAAAGCTCCAGGATCTGGGCTGCGTCAGCTGGATGCAGATCCAGGAAAAAATTGCGCAGCTCCAGGGTCTGACCTGCTTCTAGCAAATTCTGCAGGCACTCCTGCAGCTCCTGCTGGCTCTGTTCCTCTCCAGTCAGGGCTGCAGCAAGACACTGCTGGGCATAGGCAAGGGTATTGATGGCCATGATCCACCTCCGAAGCCAGCCGCACCACAGAGTGCGGCTGGAAGGCGGATCAGACTGATCAGCTCAGGCTAGTCTGCTCCGAGTCAGCCGGCCCTGTGGGCGGGTATTGGGCGATAACTGCCAAAATCAGTGCAGTAGGCTTAAACACTGAACTACTACTGGGATAGTCCATATTTCCTAGGTTACCTCTCATAACAAGGCATTATAACACCGTGACACAAGGAAAAAACTTAACTCAAATCCATGCCCCTGTCAACTTGCCCTAGGAGAACATGTCAAATCTAATCCTTAAAAACCAGCTTGCCGCCCAGATAGCCTGCTGTGCCAGCTGCGGCCAATATAGCCAGACCCAGAAGCACAAAGACAGCTCGTCCCTCACCGGAAACAGTCAACAGATCAGGATTCAGAGCCAACCAGACAGTAAGCAATAAGGCCAGCGCAAAGGTAGCCAGAGCACAGCTTATCTTGACCCGAAACAGCCAGGTCCAGTGTCCACCGTACTTGAATTTCCACTCCAGATAGCCGCTGAAAAGAACAAAAGGCAACGCCAGAAGGACAAAGACCATGTTATATAAAACAGCTTGGCTTACGCCTTGCCATCCAAAGATTGCAGCAAGCACAATGAATAATACGCTCATAGGCAGCACGCCATTGGGCACATGTGAGGAAATTGGGTGCATGTGCCGTCTGATGAGCAGCGCAAAAATTCCCCTGAAACGAGTACCTAGAAAAGGTATGTCGATAGGTTGTACCTGGTCTGAGCCAACTTCTGTATAGGAGCCTTTCTGTTCTGCCTTTTCCCCTTCCTGCACAGGGATAAACTTTCTCTGATCAGCCTTGCATACTGGGCATTGGGACAAAGGTTTGTTGCCGGCGTGCAGATACCCGCATACTGTGCACTTCCAGTTTTTCATCTTCAGCTCCTTGATTTTGTTTAAAATTAAAGCTAATAGTAAAAATT
>CAZBUB010000062.1:0-11904 GCA_964494985.1 uncultured Desulfohalobiaceae bacterium
GTGCTGGCGGAACATAGATAAGGATATCGGCGACCGGATCGCCAAAGGCGTGAAGAGCAACTGATCTGCCCTCAACCTTCCCCGGCCCGCTGTATTCTCTCTGGCGGGCCGGGACAAACAACTCATACAACAGTGTCTCAGCCTGAACCGGTCAAGACCAGACATTTCCCAAGTCCCCACCGCAGATACCAAATCCTCCGGCCAGGCCGCCTCACTGGATTCCAAATCAACCTTTCTGTCGTTCCAGTAAGCATCAAAATCCATCCCGATTTATTGTCACAGGCAAGTCTTTGGTCCCAGCGTAAAACACAATGATTTCTGCAGGCTCTTCACCCTGGTTTTGACCATAATGCCAGGTGTTCACCACTTCAATAATGGGGTCTCCGGCCTTGAGGTGTAAGGTCTTTTCCTGTTCTGTGATTACCGTCAGCTCTCCTGCAAGCAGTACTCCTGCGTTGATCACTGGATGCATGTGCATGGGCAGTTTTGCCCCGGCAGGAATAGTAATTCGCAAGATCTGAATCTCAGGCTCACCGTCAGGATACTCGGGCAAGGTCTTCCGATCCCAGCTTTGACTTGACCGGGACAGGACCTGAACATCCACTCTGTTTTTGTCCACTGCCCAGGCAGGGCAAGCCACCAAAAAGATAAAAAGGAAGCAGAAAATACATCTTTGCATGGCCTTCTCGTTTCCTGTCTTATAGGGTTAGTCCTTTGTCTCCTATTTTATTGAAATTATTAGCATTTTATCGTGGGATTCTGATTCCGCTGCTTGGTATGTAGAAATTCGACACCAACCTTATCTCTACTGCCCACCCTATTGGGGAGTTGGACATGATGATATTTGCCCATTCTTTATATGATCTCAATGAACTTATCCACCATGTCCGGATCGAACTGGGTTCCGGAGCAAACCTTTATTTCTGCTATCGCATATTCGTGGGCTAATGTCTGACGATAGGGCCTGTCGCTGGTCATAGCATCGTAGGCATCCGCAATGGCCCCATGTGTCAAAATAGTTGTCGCTTAGGGGAAGACCTCGGAGCTCCGGTAGGGAGGTGCCCCCGGGGATCTGCCTGGGGTCGATGTTCAGCTTCGCTTCCCCTGCTTTGATGAATCACACAAGGGACTTGGAAACATTGTATGCCTCAGCAGTATTCCCTGCAACTACGAGAGACCGCACTAAAAAAATGTTGACGGGTCCTGGATCTCCAACCCAAGTTTCGTTCTTGGCGGCTTTGGCGGGCATGATCTCCTGCTATTCTAAAAGGTTAGCGCAAATTCCCATGTAAGACCCTAGATGCTCACCAATGGGCATGGCCCACTTACCTGAGCAAAATCCAGGCCCAGGAGTTTGGCTCTTTGTTCCTGGCTCATTTTGTGGATCAGCATCTCGACCTTGTGCAGATCATCAACTCGGTCATTCCTGCAAAACCTCGGGAAAAAGGACCGACACTAGATGAATATTTTTTGTATGCCGCCTTTAACAGAATGGTCGAGCCCAGATCAAAGCTGGGACTGCCTGTCTGGTACAAGAATCTGGCTGTGCACCAGGTGCGGCCCGTGGATATATCTGCCTTAACTTCCCAGCGCTACTGGACAAAATTGTCAATGACCAGGGGAGACGGTGTTTGAGTTTTTCTATCCCTTCAGTGATGACCGGGTCCTTTTGCTTTCAGAGGCAATCTGGGTGCCAGAGGATTTCTTCGATTTTGAGCTGGATGAAAAACAGTGTCCAGATGATGCTGGCTGATGCAGTGCGGAAAAGGGTTCGATCTGTATTTTTATTCACCACCAGCACACATGACACATGCGCCATTTTGGCCCAATCTGTCTGGTCAAGCCCCCTTACCCCCTTGCCAAGGTGATTTTGTTCTCAGGTGTAAGAAGCCAGGAGTGTTCAGGTTTTAGTGTTCAGTGTTCAACGCCGCCGCTGGCCGCAGCCGCCCAGTTTGACCAAGAATGAAACAGAGCATGAAGAGGGCTGGGCTTGGGGTCAAGCCCGCCCTTCGCACAAACCGGCTCAACAGTAGGCCAAATTCTCCCCAATGAGCTCCAAATCCGGTATGCATCTTGCTAAAGAGCTAAGGGCTGGCAATCACCCTGGGTTGTTCCTTCATGTCCGAGTCTTCAAGGAGCGCATTGGGCAATGAAATATGTAAGTATCGGCGCCGCTGTTTTTTTATTGAGCATATCCTTTTTCAGCTGGGGATATCTCGCGGCTGAATATCAAGCCTTTCCCGGGCCGGCAATACAGCCGATCCAGGAAGACATCGAGTCCTTTGCAACTGGAAACGGGCACAGTGAGCGCAGTATGAAGGACAAGCTCATCCATGACGCTGGTATCCAGCCCAAGCGCATGCTTGAGAAACAGGAAAGAGATCCTGACCGCGAGTACGAGTCACTGCCCATAAACGGGCTCTCAGATGACCGGTCTTCTCCTTTGCTGTATGTAAAAGACAAAGAGGCGTTTGCCCAGGGGTATATTTTGATCTGGGGCGCATTTGATCTCAAGGAGAATATGTACGCCGCGATCCTCCTGGACAGCGACGGAGACATTGTCCATACGTGGATGCCAAACCAGGACGCATTCCGGCACAAGATAGATGAGCACAACGCAGACAAGGGGGAGGAAGAAGAGAAACTTGAATACAATGACCCAGACAATCTTCCCCAGGGCATAGCCCTCTTTTCAGATGGATCACTGATCTTAAATGACAGTGACCCGGGCAACGGAATGCAGAAATTAGATTTTTGCTCTCAGCCCAGCTGGGTCAAGCTCGGCAGGTACAGCCACCGAATCACCAAGACAGACAACGACTCCAGCATCTGGGCCATTGATGGTGACAATGCCGGAGTATTGCGCAAGATTGACGCGGAAAACGGGAAGACCCTGCGCACAATCACGCTTGCGGAGATTATAAAAGAAAACCCCCATGTGGATATCCTTTCCCTGCGGTATGACGACATGGATAAGACCTGGCTCAAGGACCGGTGGCACATTAATGATGTCCACCCGCTCCCGGCTGAATATGCAGACGCATTTCCTGATTTTGATGCTGGTGACCTGCTGTTGAGCCTGAGGTCGCAAAACACCCTCATGGTCGTGGATCAGGATTCGCTGCACATCAAGTGGTGGAAGATGGGACCCTTTTCCCGGCAGCACGATCCGGACTGGCAGCCAGAGGGCAAGATTTCGGTCTATGACAACCAAACCCGGTTTCAAGACCTCCATTCAAGAAAAGATCCCAAATTCAGCCGTATCCTGAGCTTTGATTTCCGGGACAAGAAGCTGCAGACATTGTATAATGGCAAAAAAGACAACTTTTACTCCAGCATCAGGGGAAATCATCAGCTGCTGCCCAATGGATCAATGCTCATAACCAGCCCCAAACAGGGCAGGGTCCTGCTTGTAAACCAGGACGGAGAGACTGTTTTTGAATTCTTCAACAGATATGATGATGAGCAGGCCCTCCTGGTCTCAGAAGCGATCTGGGTGCCAGAGGATTTTTTCGATTTTGAGCTCAAAGACAAAGAATGTTCATCATCATGATTGGGCCTGCTTGAAGCAGGCTGCAAGAGATGGACTGTTTATTAAAAACCTTAAGCTTGTGGGTCCAAGCTATTGTATTTTGCTCAGGAGGAAAAGACATGACACGAATGTATCTCAAATCAATGGCCATACTGGCCGGGCTGCTGATCACCTCAGCCTCACCTGCGTTTGCCTATATTGGTCCTGGACTCGGAGCCGGGACTGTCGCTGTTGTCCTTGGAGTCATAGCCTCTGTTTTTTTGGCCCTGTTTGCCGTTATCTGGTATCCCTTGAAGCGGATATTCGGGAGAAAAAACAATGCCAAAGCTCCCGGGGCAAATTCCCGGGATGCCGGGGCAGAGCCCTCTGATTCTGCACCGCCCAATAAATAGCCCAATAAATAACTCCAGGACGCAGTGCACCGAACCGATGATAAGGAAGAAAGAAACGTGGTCTGGATTGTCACTGCTCTTTGCTGCATTTGCGCTGTAGAGCTTCTCCTCAGGGCCGGACTTTTTGCGACCATACGCCAGATGCGGGCCGTGTCTGGCAAAACCATGCGCACGCTCACGAACAAGCGCATCTCTGATCACTGGAAGGAGAAAGTCCTGCCCGCCTATGCCTGGATGATCTTCAAGGGATCGGTTCGCCTGCTGCTGTCCCTGCTGCTTGTGTTCGCGCCGTTTTTGATTGCCATTTTTTTGGCCGAGCCCTTTGACCTCGGTTTTCTTTCCTTTGTGTCCTCCTGGACCGGAATCATCGGGGCCACATGTATTGCAGCTGCCTACGGCCTGGTGCGAGGACGCTATGGCAAAAAATGAGTATGGTTTCGGGGCCCGCCTTCTCCATCATCTGGCCCTTTCTTCCCGAGCGGTTGCTGAGCTCTCCTTTCAGATCGATCAGGTGCTGCGAAGGACTGAGCCCGCCCCAGCCCTGGATAAACAGCATATCTTTGTTTCCGGCCTGGCCCGGGCCGGCACCACAGCCATCATGCGCCTTGTGTATGCCACAGGACGGTTCTGTTCTTTAACCTATCGGGACATGCCCTTTCCCCTGGCCCCTTTTCTGTGGAGGAAGACCCTCCTTGGGTGCTCCGCCCGGGAGGGAGATATGCGCGAACGGGCCCATGGGGACAGGATGCTGGTAAGCTTCGACAGTCCGGAGGCCCTGGAAGAGGTTTTCTGGCGGGTGTTCTGCGGGCAGCGCTATATACTGCCGGATAGCTTGATACCAATGCAGGCAGACTCCAAAAGCATTGATTTGTTCCAAAAATATATAGCCAGGCTCATGGAAATTGACGGAGCCGATCGCTATCTGTCCAAAAACAACAACAACATCCTCAGGCTGTTCTCCATCCAGGAGGCCTTTCCCCAGGCCTTGATCATCATTCCCTTCCGGGACCCGATCCAGCAATCCCTGTCTTTGCTGGCCCAGCACCGTCACTTTTGCCAGGTGCACAGCCAAGACCCGTTCTCCAGAAAATACATGCAATGGCTGGTTCATCATGAATTCGGAAGCGACCATCGCCCCTTCCAGGTGGATGAACAGCCAAGCGCGCATCTGCCGGAATCGCCCAGCTATTGGCTGGAGCAATGGGTTCGGGTCTACCGCTTTGTCCTCCGGCAGGCGCGCAGGATGGATCAGGCCGTATTCTTTGTCGAATATGAAAAACTGTGCGCCGATCCGGCTGGGGTCTGGAAGGCTCTGGCCCGGCGTGCTGATCTGCCGGAGAATCTTCCAGCTGACTTTGTCCTGTCCCAGGCACCTGCCAGGGAAGGGTTTCTGGCAGAGCCCGGCCTGTATCAGCAGGCGCAGACGATCCACTTGCAGCTGCAAAAATGGTTTCAAGACGCTGTGCACGGCCCAAATGGCCCCAAAAGCAAGGCTTGGGTAATGTGATTGGTCAACGCCTACGAAATTCACGCTTCTCTATTTAGGCATAGGCCCCAGTATCCTGCTCGATGGCCCGCAGGAACTGAAACAAATAGCGGTTCAGCGGTGTCGGCACGTCCAGTTCACGGCCCATGCCCAATAAGGTTCCGGCCAACATTTCAACTTCCGTCTTCCGTCCGGCCAGGACATCCTGGCACATGGAGGTCTTGCCTTCCGGGTCCAGGGTATCCATGACCTGCAGCCAGGATCCTATATCCTCCGGACCAAGCAAAATACCCTTGGCCAAAGCCACATCGATGACCTCCTGCATGGCCTCCTGCATCAGCTCCCTGGCCTCCTGAGATTTCTGGAAGGTGCCGAACGGGGCCCGCAGAACAGCTGAGACCTGATTGACTCCCACATTGATCATATACTTCCACCACATGACCCGGATCATGTCTTCCGGGATCTGGCAGGCAAGGCCCGCAGCTGCGAACAAATCTTCAACCCGCTTGACCCTGGGGGTGACTTCCTCATTGCGCTCCTCCCCGAAATAGACCGTACCTTCGTTGGTCACCCGGACCTGGTCCGGCTCCCGCTGGGCATCGATGCCCAGGGCTATGGCGTAGAGCACCTTGTCCCAGCCGTAAGTGCGGGCCAGGATCTCTTCGGAATCAATGCCGTTCATCACCGAGAGAATGAGGGTGTTTTGGCCAACCAGATTGGTCATATCCGCTGCTACCTGATCCAGATGATGGTACTTGACCGCGACCAGTACCAGATCAGCTCGGAAATCTGTATCTTCCGGACTGACCACCCGGGCCGGAACAGTCTGACCATTGATCCGGACTCCGTTTTTTTGCAGGCGCCTGGCCCGGTCTCCCCCGGCCAGAAGGGCGGTCTGCTCAAAGCCGGCCTGATAAAACTTCCAATAATAAAAGGAGCCCATGGCTCCCGGACCGATAATGCACACCTGTGTATCCTGCATGGATTACCTCCTGAGTTCTATTTTGATTATGATTGCGATCCTTTGAGGATGTCAATCCTGGGGCAGCAAAGACAGGGCTTTTTGGGTCTGCTCTTTAGTGAACTGGCTGAGATTTCTAGCGGTAACCTCATCTGACTGATCAACGAAAGCTCTAATCATATAAGCCCGCAGGGTGGATAAGCAAAGCTCATCCACCATCTTAACAACGCAACCGGGGGGGCATCCACCAAAACCGCGCGTCTTCGCCCGCGTGGGCCGCCAGGCACCAGCGCCAACTAAATTCTCTTGCTTGCTCCGGCAAGCCTCCGGCTTTACCCAGGGGCTGCCACACCCACAGCCCGAAGCAGGATATAAGCGGCAAAAAAATCCGGCTCCTTGACGAACAGTGCAGTATTTCCTGCAATTTCGAGAAACAGTACTTAAAAAGGCATTGACGGGTCTTGAATCTACAAGGCAAGTTGCTGACCAAATGGGAGTCGGCCTCTCCACTTTGCAGCGCTGGCTCCGGGAAGCCAGAAATTCAGGAGATCCCGTCGTTGAATATTCATCAGCTGCCTGCAAATCACACAATGGAAAAACATAATCCTTCCCATCAAATAAAATATTAACCAATACACCATACAGATCGTCATGTCCGGCAATATTGACCACTTCTACCCTATCTCCAAGATGCAAAGAGCCCTTCTCTTGATATTCAACAACTTGAGCTTCAAAAGGAAAAGTAAGAACATTAAAGTAAAATCATCCTTTCATTTCTAGATCTTGTAATTTTTGCAAACTTTGAAGCACAAAGCTCATCCAGGCATCACTGGTCCGGACCTTGGATTGCTGTTCAAAGTACTCAACACATATCAAGCCGCAATCTTCGAATATGGGCATAAGATCAGCTTTTGGCCACAGGTAAAAGACCCGCCCATCAGGTTTGGTTTGCACGCCCTGCCCCTGCTTCATAGTCACAAGCACAAGCCCTTGGGGTTTAAGGGCACTCAATATGCGCGAAAATATGAGCTGAAAATGCTCATAAGGCACATGGACCAGAGCCCCGACCAGAAGCAATGCATCCATGTCCATTCCTTGAAAATCAAAGCTCTCAAAGTCAGCTTCGAACACCGGCAGTCCAGTATGCCGCCGGGCCAGCTCAGCCAGAGCCGGGGAAAAGTCCAGGCCAACACAGGAAAATCCCCTGTTTTCCAGCCACAGCATATCCCGCCCTGCTCCGCAGCCAACATCCAGGATATGTGCGCCAGGAGAAAGGTGTCTGACCAAAGGGAGCAAAAACGAAGAGGGATCTACGCCAAAGGTCTGGGAAAAATAGGCCTGGGCCTGGTTTTGGTAGAAGGATTTTGAGGACATCTATTTCTTCAGCTGTGGATTCCCGGCACATTCTCTGCGTCCAGAAGAACTCCCCCAATTACCTCCAACTGCTCAGGGGTAAGACCGCTCATAAAAGCAGAGACATCCTCACCGGCAAGAGAATACTTTTTTCTTCAGCAGACGACAGGCAAACCCCTAAGATGCCCTCTTGTCTGCCTTTTTCGATTCCAATCCTTTCCACACTTGCTACATATGGCATATTCCGTTTCTCCTCTTCAACTTCCGGGATACTCGATTCGCAGAGGTCTGACCATGATTTATCCACACACCTGGTGCGATGATGTCAGAGTAAGGGCTTGACTGTCATTTTGTCTCTTATTGCTGATGCTTTCAATGCCGCTTTTATGCAGGCTCACGCCATTCAAGAGATTTATAGCTATGATGGAGATTTTGACAATACAGCCAACATCGAGCGAGTCGAACCTCCCAGTAGGAGGGAGTATATTTAATTATTCAATTCTGCTCCGCAGGCAAAAAAAGCGATTAAGATTATTCACCCAGGCCAGATCCGGATCGATCGCTTCCAAGGAGATTCCCAGGGCCTCCAGGAGCCGGCTGAGCCTGGATCCCCGGTGAAAAGTTCGGGCTACGGTTCGTTTGCGCTCAGAAGAAGGAAGAAACTGGTTGAGCTCCTCGTAGATCCGGACATGAACGGTGATCATTGGTTGGCTTCATCCCTTACTCACCACGTCCGCCAGATTGCGAACAGCCTGCATGTAGGCGTTTAAATCCCGAATGAATATGTCATTGTGATTGGCCCCTGGGATCCGCACAAAGGTTTTCTCCTGAAATGGACAGGCCTCGTACAGTGCTCTGGCATCGCTGATGGGAATGATATGATCGAGCTCCGCGTGGATGATCAGGCAAGGCAGGTGAACCTGGACCATTTTCTCCAGGTTGCCCATCCCTTTGCTCTCGTCCAGCCCCATGGACTGCACATCCAGGCCCAACAAGGTCAAAAGGGGCATGGTCAAGGCAAACCCGCTCTCCACGATCAGCCCCTGACACTCCTGCTGAGGATTTGCGGCCAATTCCAGAGCCGCGGCACTGCCCAGAGAACGGCCCATGACGATGAGCGGCCCGGTATGGCCTCTTTGTTCAAGCCAGGATCGGACCTCATCAAAGACTGTGTGGCTGTCCCGCAGCAGGCCGCTGATGCTGGGCGACCCTGTGGACTGGCCATACCCCCGGTAATCCACCGGGATAAAGGTCATCCCCATCTGGGTGTAGATCGGACCCAAATGGTCGTAGTCAGGGACAATTTCTCCATTGCCGTGAAAAAAGAGGAGGTTAGCTCCCTGGGCAGGTCCTTGATGGACCCTGGCCATGAACGTCACACCGGACTCTAGCGGAATGAGCAGATCCTGTCCTCCCCCTTCCGATGCAGACACCGTATCAGGCCGGGGATGGAAAACTACGGCCAGTATCTCCGGTCGATCCAAAACGGTGGGGTGTTTGTCCTGGGAATGGCTGCTGCATTCCTTTCATACCTTGGGCACGCGCGGCCTCATGAAGCCTCTTCAGGAGTGGACCAATATTGCGAACCGAGGAAAGTAAGTCCTGGATTGGTTTTTGCATCTTGTGAAGGCCGATTGCCTGAGAAACTCCTGGCCCAGGCTCATGGCTGTTACCACAAGGTCAAGGATGCTATCCACAGGGGGTACTTTCTGGGTCTGTCCTTCTGCCTTGCGCCTCTGGTTTTCCAGGTAAAGCTCATAGCTCATCACTCCGGACATACTATTCTAACTGTAGGGAAATATGTCCTATACCGTCCCTTATCCCGCGTGATCAAATCCATGCCAAGCACAGCAGCTTGCGCACCGATATAAAAATCAGGCAAAGGTGAATTCTTGGTACCCCTGCCTCTTTTGTAATTGAGATAAGCTTTTCCGGCTAGAAAAAGTGCTTCTTTTGGCATTTCTAACATCTGAAATCCGCCCTTGTGCAAAGCTAATTCCAACTCCTCAATCTTTTTAAAACCAATTGATACTTCGGAATAGACTATCTGATTTATATAAAGCGTTGAATTGTAGCTAGCATTTGCCAATGCAGTTATAGACCAATCAGCCCACTTAGGATCATCAAGAAAAATATCCAATATGACATTCGAATCGACAATAAGGCCATTCATTTATCAGACCTTGTTAAATTCATAATTTCATTTGTGGTCATTTTGACAGTTGCAGAGCCACGTAATTTTGCAAATTTCCGTATAGCGGCCTTTCCCTCTTTTCGTTTAACCAAAAAGATACGGCCTTGCTCCTCGACAAAATCGACTTCAGTTGCAGGCGTAATCCCCAATTTCTCGCGAATATGTTGGGGAATTGTGACCTGACCTTTTGTGGTTACCCTCATAACTCAACCTCCAGTTGTATGTATTACAGGTAATGGTAATACCATATTTGAGGATTGTCAATATAATTGATGGGATCGAACGGATGCTTCACTGGGCGCAAAAGGACCACAAACTTGGCAACAGAGAGTTGTAAGCGTACGAGCAGGTACACCTGCCGCTGCTGGTCAGGATATGCTAAGGCCTGCTTGGGATCAAGCAGGCCATGCTGTATTTGCGTGGGAGCTCTAGCTTGCGGAGGATGAAGTGAGCAGGGCCGGGTCTATATACTGGGGCATGAGCTGGCGCAGATCCTCTTCACCCTTAGCCAGGGGCAGCTGCTCGAAGAGATAGCGCAGATAGGCGTAGGGCTCGACCGTTTAGGCTGTATGTTGATTCGCCAGGAAGTTGTCAGATGATTCTTTCCTTTAGCCCAAGGAACCAGCTCTACCTTTACACCGCAGAAATGGACAGTCAACGCGGCGCATGGAGTAGAGAAAGAACACGGCAATGCCCCAGAGGGGAACAAATTCGAAATACCGCTGGGCCAGGGTGTCGTATCCTGGACCGCGCCTATGGCACCCGGAGCAAATAGGTCGGCTTCCCCGACGGGGAGATATTTCGATATCCAGGGCCAGTCGATCTCGATGTTCCCGCCAACGGATATTTCCATAGACAAAACCCCGTTGCGGTTGAACGTGATTCAGTATAGACTTGACCAGCATCCCGTTCTCCTTTGTCTGGATGGATTTTGTGGTTGAAACCCATCATATCAGATAAGGAGGCGGGATGCACCTTTCTTATGGAATTTTACTCCCTTGAAATCAACTCAAATTGAGGTGGCTAGACCCACAAATTTTGCGGAAGACCCATTTTTAATTTCAGAGTCAGCATAATCCAATACATCGGTTTGAAGAGACAATTCCCTGGAATAACTTGTGATCATATCAACGATATGATATAAGTTTAGCCATTTTCTCCTCGCTCACCACTGCCCTCTTCTACAACCGGGAATGTTTCCACTGCTTCCTGCTCCAGCCCAGCACTGCCCAGGGCTTTTCCTGCTGGAGCCTGTCCTTCCATGTCATGGCTTAATGCTGCTACTACAAACCTTGGTCTATTTCGAGCCAGGCACATTCCTCTTCAAAGCAGCCAGCAGCTCATCCTTGTCCACCGGCTTGGCCAGGTAGTCGTCCATGCCGGCCTCCAGGAACTTTTCCCGGTCCCCACTCATGGCATAGGCGGTCAGGGCAATGATCGGTATTCTGGCTTTTTGTAATTGGAAAATTGGAGAATTGGAGAACTGGGAAGTTGAGGATGGTTTTTTATCTTCTGACATCTGACTGATCTCTGACTCCTGACCGCTGTCCTCTGTCTTCTGTCCTCTGGCCTCTACTTCACGAATAAGCCGGGTGGCCTTCACCCCGTCCATGACCGGCATCTGCACATCCATGAGCACACAATCAAAGCTCTCCTTGGCAAGCATAGCCAGGGCCTGCTCCCCGTCCGCTGCCAGGCTGACCTGAGCCCCATACTTTTGCAGCAGACTCTGGATATAGAACTGCGTGGTCTGCTCGTCGTCCACCAGGAGCACATGCAGACTGCTTAAGTCCGAAACCACTCTGACCTGAGTCTCCCGGATCTTCTGCTGGAACTCCTCCGGTATCCTAAAGGGCAGGCTAACGTAAACTGTGGTCCCTTCACCCTTCTGGCTCACTATGCAGGCATTGCCCCCCATAAGGTTCAAAAGACGCTTGACCAGGGGCAGCCCCAGTCCAGCACCCTCGAACTGCCTGGTGTAGGGGG
>CAZBUB010000063.1:0-11819 GCA_964494985.1 uncultured Desulfohalobiaceae bacterium
AGGGCGAGCGCCGCTCGCCCCTACTAGCATCGCAGCAGCAGGGTACTTCGGAGCTTCTCAATAAGACCTTACAATCAGCTTCTGCCAGGAGTTATTGAGGACAGACAATGGGCACAACACCTACAATGAGACAGCAAAGCCAAACAGGAGAAGCTTATTATGTACAGCCATCTTTTCTCGCCCATTGAAGTGGGCGGACTCAAGCTGGAAAACCGGATTACTATGGCCCCTTTGTACCTGGGCTACGCCGGGCAAGGGGGCACAGTCAGCCCGCTGTTACTGGAGCACTACCGCCTGATGGGTGCCAGCGGGGCGGCCCTGATCACTGTGGAAAACGCCACAGTGGACCATCCCCACGGCAGCGCCTCAGACCGCACCCTGCGCCTGGACATAGAAAAGAACCTGGACGACTTGAGGGACCTGGTGGGCGTGCTCCGGGCCCAGAACGCCAAGGCCTGCATCCAGCTCAACCATGCAGGCAGGTTCGCAGGAGCGGCCCCGGAGCCTGTAGCCCCTTCAGCAGTGGAAACCTTCGGATTTACGCCCAAGGCCTTGAGCCTGCAGGAAATAGAAGATATCCAGGCCAAGTTCGTGGCTGCCGCCAAAAGGGCCAAGCAGGCCGGATTCGACATGCTGGAGCTGCATGGAGGCACTGGTTACCTGCTGGCCCAGTTCGTATCCCCCAGGACCAACCACAGGAGTGACGATTACGGCGGCCCCCTGGAAAACAGGATGCGCTTTCCCCTGGAGGTCTTCAGGCGGGTTAAGGAGGCTGTAGGCGACTTCCCTGTGGGCTATCGCTTCCTGGCAGACGAGTTTTTGCCTGACGGGCTGAAGCTGGAGGAGTCTGTACAGTTCGCAAAGGCCCTGTCCCAGGCCGGGGTGGCCTACCTCTCTGTAATGGGCGGGACCTACGAGTCCTTTTTTCTGCCAGAGATCGTACAGAAATCAAAGACATTAGGCTATATGGCTGATTTGGCCCAGGAGGTCAAAAAAAAGGTCCAAGTCCCGGTGATCACCGCAGGCAGGATCTCCACCGCAGAGGTGGCGGAGAACATCCTGGCCAGCGGTCAGGCTGACATGGTAGGTTTGGCCCGGGTGCTCTGGGCTGATCCGCAGTGGCCCCAGAAGGTCTACCAGGGCCGGGAGCAGGAGATCATTCACTGTGATCCAGAGTGCGAAGACGTCTGCATGCAGCTGGTGATGCAGGGCAAGCCAGCTTACTGCCCCCAGTGGCCGCCGGAGAAGACCAAATATCTCAAGGAGCTTTTCAAGTAGAGCTGCAAAGTTGCAGCATAAGTTGAAACAAGGATGAGATCAGTTGTATCGACTACGACTGCGACCACGACAACGATAGCGAGGGAAAAGGAGCCTTGCAAACCTTTAAATCATGATCGTAGTCGTTGTCGTTATCGTAATCGCAGTCGATACGCATGATATCTACCACCACCGCCAATGGAGCACTTCGATATGCAGATCCCGCAGAATATAGTCCTGGGCGGGCTGGACAAGGCCTGGTCCAGGCTCCCCAACCTGGACCCAGAGGACGTCTGCCGCCGCTCAGGCGCAGCCTACGACCCTAATCAGCAGGTATACACCCTTACCAGCCTGGGCCAGCAGATCCGCATACATCCTGCCCAACACAATATCAACTCAGATTCCGGTCTGGGCCGCTACCTGGTCCAGGACCTGGCTGAGCTGTACTGGCTCTCAGCTGTGTGGTACCTGCTGCAGGCCAAGGATGCCCAGTGCACCCAGAGGCTGCTCAAGCCCCAGGATCTGCCTGGTGGAGACATTTTTGCCAAAGGCAGCCATGTCTTGCCCCTGGATGAGCTGGCCTCCAGGTACGGGACCCAGCCTGAAGCCCTGCTCAAAGCTGGGGAGCTGCTGGCAAGTCAGCCCCAGGACTTAGGGGACGCTGCCTTGCAGCTTTGGCCATTCCCCAGGTTGCCCCTGGTTATTGTGCTCTGGGCAGAGGACGAGGAGTTCCCGGCCAGAGCCACTTTGCTCCTGGACTCCAGCGCGGAGCTGCATTTGCCTGTGGATATCCTCTGGTCCACAACCATGTTCAGCCTGCAGCTGCTGTTCAAAGCAGATCAGCATGATACGCATTAAGGGAGCCAACTATGCACCAAGGACAGGACAACCCCACTATCTGCAGCATATATAACCGGCGCAGCATCAGGCAATTCCTGGACAAACCTGTGCCCCAGGAGTTGATCCAGACTGTCCTGGACTGCGCAAACCAGGCCCCTTCAGCCCACAATCAGCAGCCCTGGCGCTTCATCGTGATCAAGGCAGACAAAAAGACAGAGCTGCAGGCTTTAGTTGGCAAAAGGGCCCAGGACTTCCACAAGCCTGTATCCACCATCCTGCGCATGGCCTCCAGGACCATAGCCAGCGCACCTGTGGTCATAGCAGTCATGAACACCGGCCAAATCATAGCCAACGGGGCCAGGCTGTTCAGGGTGGAGCCTGAGCAGGGCCTGGATTTCTTCCGGACCATGGAGATCCAAAGTTCTGCAGCAGCAGTGCAGAACTTGCTGCTGGCAGCAACTTCTATGGGTCTGGGCAGTGTCTGGTTGGGAATCCTGTACGTGGTCAAGGAGGAGCTCCTAAGCTTCTTGCAGGAACCTGATGGGGAGTTCATGGCTGTGATCCCCATAGGCTATCCACAAAAGACTAGCCAGGGACCTAGGAAAAAATCCTTGCAAAATGTTGTCAAGTATCTTTAACTACGCGTCATTGAACAAGGGAACAATGCATTATTTCTGCCCGAGAACCTTGACAGCTCTTACCTCAGAATATACAGAGCTTTTATATAGATTTCATCAATAGGAATAAAGGCCAAGCCATGCAACCTCTCCGACTCGATTCCCTGTACGATGCCCAGTTCGTGCAGGAGGTAAAAAAGGAAAGCAGCCAGGATCCAGCGCTTTGCTACCAGTGCGGCAACTGTACAGCAGGCTGCCCCTACACCTTTGTCTATGACCTGCCGGTGCATCAGATCATGCGCCTGCTCCAGGCAGGCCAGAAGGAAAAAATCCTCTCCTCCAGGTCCCTGTGGCTCTGCGCCAGCTGCCAGTCCTGCACCACCAGATGCCCGAACAACATCGACGTGGCCCAAGTCATGGATGTCCTGCGGCACATGGCCAGGAGGCAGGGCTACCTCACGGAAAAAAAGGTGGTCAGCTTCCAGGACAGCTTCCTGAAATCCATGCAGAAGCACGGCCGGGTCTTTGAGCTGGGGATCATGCTGGGCTTTATCAGGCGCACAGGCAAGTTCTGGACCGACATGGAGCTGGGACCCAAGCTGGCCCTGAAGGGCAAGCTCTCCCCCAAGCCCCATGAAATCCAGGGCAAACAGGAAGTGGCCAAGATCTATGATAAATTCATGGGAGGGCAGAACTGATGCCTGCCAGCTACGCTTACTATCCCGGCTGCTCCGGACTGGGCACCTCCCGGGAGTACGAGCTCTCCACCCGCAAGGTCTGCCAGGCCCTGGGACTTGATCTGCAGGAAATCCCGGACTGGAGCTGCTGCGGCTCCTCGCCCGCGCACACCGTGGACCATGTCTTCTCCTCTGCCTTGTCTGCCAGGAACCTGGCCCTGGTGGAAGAGATGGGCCTAGATACCGTGCTCACCCCCTGTCCCAGCTGCCTGACCAACCTGAAGGTAGCCACCTGGCGAATGCGGGATGAGGCCTTCCGGCAGGAGGTGAACCAGTACCTGGAGCAGCCCTGTAAGAACCAGGTGGCAGTCAAGTCAGTGCTGCAGGCCCTGGTGGAGGATGTGGGTCCCAGCAGGATCAAGGAGCAGGCCCAGAGCCCCTTAAAGGACTTGAAGATTGCCCCTTATTACGGCTGCATCATGAACCGCCCACCAGGGATCATGGATTTCGACGATCCAGAGAACCCGGTGGCCATGGACCAAATCCTAAAGGCTCTGGGCGCCGATGTAGTGGACTTTCCGCTTAAAGTGGAGTGCTGCGGAGCCTCTTATGGCATACCCAGGCAGGAGGTGGTCCTGCGCCTTTCAGGTAAGCTCCTGGACCTGGCCCGGGCCCAGGGCGCGGACGCTTTGGCAGTACCCTGCCCTTTGTGCCAGATGAACCTGGATCTGCGCCAGGGTCAGATCAACTCCTTCCTGCAGGAAAACTTTGAGTTGCCTGTTTTTTATTATACCCAGCTTATGGGCCTGGCCTTTGGCCTGGAACAGAGCAGCCTGGGCCTGGATAAGCTCTGTGTGCCGCCCAGGAAGGCCTTGATCAAAGCCCAGCAGAGGCAGGAACAAAAACAGGAAAAAAAGGCCGGGAAACAGGATAAGGCCAAGCAGGAAAGTCCTGCAAGGAGCACCCAGGGATGAGAATCGGTGTCTTTGTCTGCCACTGCGGCAGCAATATTGCGGATAATGTGGATGTGGCCCAGGTTGCGAATGATTCCTTGCTGTTGCCTGATGTGACCTTTGCCACTGATACCATGTACGCCTGTTCTGAAGCCGGACAGGGCACAATCGAGCAGGCGGTGCAGGAACATAGCCTGGACGGGGTGGTGGTGGCAGCCTGCACTCCCAGGATGCACGAGCCTACTTTCCGCAAGGCGGTGGAGCGGGCCGGCCTGAACAGATACATGTTTGAGATGGTCAACATCCGGGAGCATGCTTCCTGGATCAGCAAGGATAAGGACCGAAATACTAGCAAGGCCAAAGAGCTGATCAACATGGCCACGGAGAAGCTGCGCCAGAACAGTGCCTTGACCCCCAAGTACTTTGAGATCAACAAGCGGGTGCTGATTGTCGGCGCTGGCGTGGCCGGTATCCAGGCCGCACTGGACTGCGCTGAGGGCGGCCTGGAGGTCCTGCTGTTGGAAAAGGAGCCCAGCATCGGGGGCAAGATGGCCAAACTGGACAAGACCTTTCCCACCATAGACTGCTCCTCCTGCATCCTGAGCCCCAAGATGGTGGATGTCTCCCTGCATCCCAACATCACCTTGTATGCCTATTCAGAGCTGGATCAGCTCTCCGGCTATGTGGGCAACTACCAGGCCAGCATTCGCAGGAAGGCCACTTACGTGGACTGGGAGAAATGCACCGGCTGCGGCCTGTGCATTGACAAGTGCCCCAGCAAGAAGGGCAGGGACCGCTTCAACGAAGGCCTGACCAAGGCCCCTGCCATCAATATCCCCTTTCCCCAGGCTATACCCAAGCGGGCCAGCATAGATGCCCAGCACTGCCTGAAGCTGCTCAAGGGCAAGTGCGGTATCTGCGCTGATGTCTGCCCCACCCAGGCCATAGACTACGAGATGCAGGACGAGATTATCACTGAAGAAATAGGTGCAGTAATTGTAGCCACTGGCTTCGATCTCTTTGACCACTCCAAATACGGGGAATATGGCGGGGGCAGATACAAGGATGTGATCACCTCCATGCAGTACGAGAGGCTGCTCAACGCCTCCGGCCCCACAGGCGGACACATCCAGCGCCCCTCAGATGGACGTGAGCCCAGGAAAGTGGTCTTTGTGCAGTGCGTGGGCTCCAGGGACAAGTCAGTGGACAGGCCCTATTGCTCCGGCTTTTGTTGCATGTACACCGCCAAGCAGGCCATTTTGACCAAGGACCATCTTCCGGAGTCTGAGTCCTTTGTCTTCTACATGGACATCCGGGCCCCAGGCAAGCAGTACGACGAGTTCACCAGAAGGGCCATCGAGGAATACGGTACAAGATATATCCGGGGCAGGGTGGCCCAGATCTACCCTTACGGAGAGAACCTCATGGTCAGGGGAGTGGACACCCTGCTGGGCGCCCAGGTGGAGGTGGAGGCTGACCTGGTGGTTTTGGCAGTGGGCGCGGAATGCTCTGCTGACGCCCCTGCTCTGGCTGAAAAGCTCAGGATCTCCGCGGACCAGTATGGCTTCTTCATGGAGAGCCATCCCAAGCTGCGGCCGGTGGAGACCAATACTGCAGGCATCTTTTTGGCCGGGGCCTGCCAGGGTCCCAAGGACATCCCCTCTTCTGTGGGTCAGGGCAGCGCCGCCGCAGCCAAGATCCTGGCCCTGTTCTCCAAGGACATGCTGGAGTCAGATCCCCAGGTGGCCCAGGTCAATATGCAGCGCTGCATCGGTTGTGGCAAGTGCATCCGGGTCTGCCCCTTTGGGGCTATCCAGGAGATCCAGGACCGGGCAGGACAGCCCAAGGCCGAGGTCATCGAGACTGTCTGCCAGGGCTGCGGCCTATGTGGGGTAACCTGCCCCCAGAGTGCTGTCCAGCTTAGCCATTTCACAGACAATCAGATCCTTGCGGAGGTCAATGCCCTATGTCAGCCCAGGCTGGAGGAGAGCTTCGAATAATCGGCTTCTTGTGCAACTGGTGCTCTTATGCCGGGGCTGATACAGCCGGCGTGGCCAGGCTGGCCCAGCCCCCGGATCTGCGCATCATCCGCCTGCCCTGCACCGGCCGCATGGACCCCTTATTTGTGCTCAAGGCCTTGAGCAGCGGGGCTGACGGCGTGCTGGTTTCAGGTTGTCATCCCAATGACTGCCACTACTCAGAGGGCAACTTCTACGCCAGAAGGCGTCTGGAAGTCCTGAAGAGATTCCTGCCCACCCTGGGCATTGACTCCAGGCGCTTTGAGTACACCTGGGTCTCAGCCTCTGAGGGTAAGAGGTGGCAGAGCGTGGTCAGCGAGTTTACAGAGCAGATCTACGCCCTGGGTCCTGGTCCTGTGCTGGACCAGGACCCTGCCCACACCTAGAATCTTTGCAAGGAGAGCCAAGGAGAGATCGTGGACCCGATTCAGGAATTAAAGGCTTCTGTCCAGGAGGCCCTGCCCAATCTGGATATGCTAATCGGCTGGGAGCAGGGCTTCGATCCCCTGCACGCCACCCCGGCATTTATCAAGGACAGCCAGGATGTGGACAACCTGGTCTGGAATCCGCTTTGCGTGCAGAACCTGGCTGTGTATCTGCCCTGGCTGAAGGACAAAAAAGTGGGGGTCTGTGTCAAGGGCTGCGACAGCAGGTCAGTGGTCCAGCTGCTGCAGGAAGGGCTTGTCAAAAGGGAGAACCTGACTGTCTTTGGCCTGAGCTGCAGTGGAGTCCTGGATCTGAAAAAGGTCCAGGCCCAAGTCCCTGCTGCAGGCACCATCCAGGCAGTGGATTTCCAGGCTGATCAGGTCCGGATCAGCACCAGGGACAAAACCTATGAGCTGCAAAAATCCGAGCTCTTGCCCCGCAAGTGCCTGAGCTGCCAGTACCCCAACCCGGTCCTGGCTGACCATAGTTTTGGCCAGCAGTTCCAGCCCGCGGACAAGGGCTACTTCGACCTGGAGGAGTTCGAGACCAAATCTCTGCAGGACAGGTTGGACTATTGGCGGCACCACCTGCAGCGCTGCATCCGCTGCTACGCCTGCCGCAACGCCTGCCCCTTGTGTGCCTGTAGGGACCATTGCATCGCTCAGACCAGGAACCCGCACTGGCTGAGCGAGGACAACAACATCCAGCAGAATCTGATGTACCAGATGATCCATGCCCAGCACCTGGCTGGCCGCTGCACCGATTGCGGGGAGTGCGAGCGGGTCTGCCCCATGGATATCCCGGTCTTGACCTTAAAGCGCAAGCTGAACCAGATCGTGCAGGAGCTGTTTGACTACCAGGCAGGCCTGGACCAGCATGCAGTGCCGCCCCTTTTGACCTTCCAGGTGGAGGAGCAAAACAAAGACCTTCGAGGTGAGTAATGCAGGAGCTAAAATTCCTCCCCAAAGACAAACTCTATGCCTGGCTTGAAGAGCTGAGCAAAGACAGCCGGGTCTTCGCCCCGGTGCACGAACAGGGCAGCCTGGTCTTCAGGCCTTTTGATCCGCAAACAGAGATAGAGCTGGAGCAGCAGCCCACCCTGCCTCCCAAGCACATTGTCTTCCCATGCTCAGAGACCCTGCTTGACTTCCGCAGGCAAAAGGATCCGGAGAATCCGCAGCAAGTGAGTTTCCAGCTGCAGGAGAGACTTCCCCAGGAGCAAAACATCGTCTTCGGAGCCAGGCCCTGCGGAGTGCAGGGCTTCGAGGTCTTTGACCAGGTTTTTTCATCAGACCAGGCCCAGGATCCCTATTACCAGCAGCGCAGACAGAACACCTGCTTCATTACCCTGGCCTGCCTCAGCCCGGAAAACACCTGCTTCTGCCACTGGGTGGGCGGCTCCCCGTTCCAGACCCAGGGCTCTGACCTGCTCCTGGTGCCTGGAGAAGCAGGCTTCCTGGCCCAGGCTGTGACTCCTAAGGGTCAGGAGCTTATGCAGTCCGAGTTTTTTGCCCCAGCCGACCAGGACCAGCAAAAGGCCCTGGAGCAGGCCAGGGAACAGGCTCTGGGCCAGCTCTCCCAGGCCCCGGACCTGCAGGAGGTGCCCCAGGCTGCCCTGGATGTATTCCAGGACCTGGAATTCTGGGAGCAGATGGCAGCCAAGTGCATCAGCTGCGGGGCCTGCACCTACCTTTGCCCCACCTGCTACTGCTTCAATATCACAGACGAGGATCAAGGGCTTAAGGGCCGCAGGATCCGCAGCTGGGACTACTGCCTGTCCTTTTTGTTCACCCTGGAGGCCAGCGGACACAACCCCAGGCCCAGCAAGGCCCATAGGCTGAGGAACCGGGTGGGGCACAAGTTCAGCTATTATCCCCAGCTGCACCAGCAGAGCTTTGCCTGCTGCGGCTGCGGCAGGTGCATCAAACACTGCCCGACCTGTGTGGATATCCGCAGTATTATTCTCAAGCTCAAGGAGCGCGCCCATGCCCTGGAATCATAACCCCTACCTGCCTGAGATGGCCACCATCCAGGAGGTAATCCAGGAAACCTCGAACATAAAGACCCTGCGGCTGACATTAAACGACGAGCAAAGGATGCGGGAATTTTCCTTCCAACCCGGACAGGTGGCCCAGCTGTCTATGTTCGGCACTGGAGAGTCCACATTTGTGATCAACTCCCCGCCTACCAGGAAGGATTACCTGCAGTTCAGCATCATGCGTGCCGGGGAGGTGACCACCAGGCTGCACAGCCTAAAACCAGGGGACCAGGTCGGGGTCCGGGCCCCCTTGGGCAACAGCTTTCCCCTGCAGAGCTTGCAGGGCAAGAATATTGTATTTATCGGCGGCGGGATAGGCATGGCCCCGCTTCGCACCTTGCTGTTGACCATGCTGGACAGCCGGCAAGATTTCGGCAATATCTCGGTCATCTACGGGGCCAGAACCCCGCAGGACCTCTGCTATACTTACGAGTTCGAGCAATGGCGCTCCCAGGGCGCGGAGTTGACCCTGACCATTGACCAGGAGGCCCCGAACTGGGATGGCAAGGTGGGCTTTGTGCCCACCGTGCTGGCAGAAGAAGCGCCCAGCCCGCACAATACACTGGCAGTGACCTGCGGGCCTCCGATCATGATCAAGTTTGTGCTCAAAGGGCTCAAAGAGCTGGAGTTTGAGGACGAGCAGATCATCACCACTTTGGAAAAGCGGATGAAATGCGGCATCGGTCTTTGCGGCAGGTGCAACATCGGCACCCACTACGTCTGCGTGGACGGGCCGGTGTTCACGAATGCCCAGCTGAACCAGCTGCCCCAGGAGTTCTAGAAACGGTCAGCTCTTTAAATCGTGGTCGTTGTCGTAATCGTTGTCGTTCTCGAGCCTGATGTAACCTTTGAAATACTTAAGGCCTTGACCCAGGACTTTGGCTCAGGCTATTTTGAATTGAAATATTTTAAACTCCAGCACCTTTAATCCAGGGAGAGCAAAAATGGCCAACAGAGATTATCTGTCCCCATTTGCAGTGGTAAACAGGGCTATCTGCGAAGGTGTGGACGAAAGGCAAGTGGTCAACCTGATCACCAAATACGCCACCGAAACCCTGGATCTTGCCGGTTGCTTCATCAAGGTACTCTCCGGTGAAGAGCAGGAGCACGCTCATCACTCTTTAGGCCTGGGCCAGAGCACTTTTGAGGTCAAATTCCCCCAAGGCAGCAAACTGGAGCTTCTCTCTAGCTATGGTTTGAGCCAGGATTTTTTGTACTCCAAAAGGACCAACTCCCAGGACAGCATATTCAACTGCATCCCTGCGGAAAACGTCTATGTGCAGGACATCCAGCAACTGGAGAAACCCGGCCCGGACTTCGAGCTCATGGAGACCGAGGGCATGCGGGCCCTGTTCATGTTCCCGGTGGATGTCTACCAGCAGAATGTGGCCACTGTGGCCTTGTTCGACAAAAAGCAGGGCGATCTGGACCGGGAGGACATCAAGTTTGCCAAGGCCCTGACCAGCAGGGGCATCGCCTCCCTGATCAACCAGCGCAACATGGAGGCCCTGCTAAATAGGCAGCGCCTGTTCCTGAGCAATTTCCAGGAAATCAGCAATACCATCAACTCCACTTTGAACGTCAACAAGGTCTTAGAGCTGGCTGTGCAGAAAATCTCCGAGGTCCTGGGAGTTAAGGGCACCCAGATTAGGCTTTTGGATACCAAAACTGAGAAGCTCAAGCTGGCAGCCTCCTACGGCCTGAGCCAGGAGTTCATGAATATTGGCCCGGTACGCTCCAGAAGGGGGGTGGAAGCCCAGTACTCCCTGGACACCAAGCACTCCGGGGACATCGTGGTCATTGACGACGTGGCCTCGGATAACAGGATACAGTACCAGGATGCCATCCTGGCGGAGGGCGTGAACAAGATGCTGACCATGCCCCTGCATATCCGGGCCAAGAACATCGGCGAGCTGACCATCTTTACCCGCGGAGAGCGCTCCTTCTCGGAAGAAGAGATCCAGTTCGCGGACGCCATTGCCCAGCAGTGCGCCTTTGCCATAGAGAACGCCAGGATATACCAGCGGGTCAAGCACGAATACCAGCAGCTCCTGGAAAACTTTGGCTACAACGGCAGCAGCTAGACAGACTCAGGCTGCAACCCCGGGATACAGAAAACCCTTCTGTCTGTAGACAGCCTGCCTTTGCAGCAGCTCCTGCAGGCACTGCTGATATGTTTCCTGGTATCTGCCCTGGAAGTAAAGCCCTACGCTCTCGGGGAACCAATAGGTGTGCATGAGGTCCTCCAGAAAGCCCGCCTCAGGCGTGTTGCCCCGCGTCAACAGGGTGTAGACCATGATCTTCTTGATCTGGTCTCGGCCGAGCAGGCTTTTGTCCTCCAAGTAGCGCTGCACCTTGTTTTGGGCCTTGTGCAAGGCAGAAGCAAAGTCAGAAAATGGCCTGCCGTGCCCAGGGTAGACTTTATCCACCTCCAGCCCTTCCAGGTACTGCAATGACTCCTGCAGGCTGAACAAGGCCCTGCTTCCCTCCACCCGCTCGGTAATCGCCGGCACATCGAACTCCCAGAGAGTATCAGAGGATAGCAGGATCTTTTGCTCTGGATGATAGAGAACTAATCCGTCTGCGCTATGCCCCGGGGTGTAAAGTACCCGGAATGTATACGGTCCTACAGCTATTATTTCTCTATCCTGGAGACCCCGGCTGGCCTGGAAAAACCTGGCCTCCTGATTGTAATACTTCCACCAGGTAGCCCAGTCGTCGCTGCTATTGATAAAATACTGACCTATAGAGTGCAGGGCAATCTCACAGTCTGATTCCTGCTGGATGGCCTGATTCGCGCCCACATGATCACAGTGGCAATGGGTATTTATGATGAGTTCCACCTGGCTAAAATCCACTCCCAAGTAGGCCAAGAGCTCCCTGGTCTCCTGCAGACAGCCCAGATAGCCGGTATCTATCAGGACTACTGGACATCTGCGATACACAAAGTGATTGCCATTCAGATAACCCCGCTGGATAAAGAAAAGGTCCGG
>CAZBUB010000064.1:0-11481 GCA_964494985.1 uncultured Desulfohalobiaceae bacterium
AAAATGGGTCTCCACCAGGTAGCGTTCGTGCTCGGTCTGTAAATCAGCCCCATAGACGGGCTCATATCCGAATTTTTTCTTCTGGCTGGCCTGTTGCAAAATGTCTATAGCTTGGGCATAGGGCAGACGAACAAAGGGACCGGCCGTGACCAGATCCAGGGTCTCATGTAAACCTTTATCTACAAAGCGGGCAAAGAGCTCCAGATCTCGGGCACACTCCTGGCGAATATGCCGGATACAAAAGGTGATCAGCTCCTCGGCCAGATCCATATTTTCATCCAGGTCGGCAAAGGCCATCTCCGGCTCCACCATCCAGAACTCAGCCGCATGCCTGGGAGTGTTGGAGTTCTCAGCCCTGAAGGTAGGTCCGAAAGTGTACACATTGCCCAGGGCACAGGCCAGGACCTCGGCCGTCAGCTGACCTGATACTGTAAGATAGGCCTTTTGACCGAAAAAGTCATGCCCATTCCGTTCTGTACTGGGCGGCAAGCGATCCAGGTCCAGTGCAGTTACCTGAAAGAGCTCCCCGGCACCTTCGCAATCCAGACCGGTAATGATCGGGCTGTGGACGTAAAAAAAGGACCGCTGGTGAAAAAAGGAATGGACAGCCCAGGCCAGCTCGGAACGGATGCGGTACAAGGCCCCGTATTTGTTGGTCCGGGCCCGGATCTGGGGGATGGTGCGCAAAAAATCGTCTGAGTGCCGCTTTTTCTGCAATGGATAGGACTCAGGATCAGCAGGTCCCAGGAGCTCGATGTGCTCTGTTTTAAGTTCCCAGCGCTGCCCCTTGCCAGGTGATTCGACCAGGCTGCCCTGCAGGCTGACCGCAGCCCCGGTATGAATCGCCTCTAACAACTCGGCCCCGGGCTGGTCATGGTCGACCACGGCCTGCAGGTTCTGCAGACAGGACCCATCGTTTATCTCCAGAAAGGAAAAGCCCTTGGAATCGCGCTTGGTGCGCACCCAACCCTGGAGCAAAACTTCCTGTATGGGATTTTCTGCCTGCAGCGCCTGCTGGACCATTAGCTTTTGTTGCATGGGCTTCTAGTTCCTGTTCAAAGTTTCGCACTGCGTTCCACCAGTTGTATGCACAACTAAATCACCATCAACAGCTTTCTCCAAAAAGGGCTACAGCCGGGTTGCCCTTCTGCTCGCGGAAAGATTGATATCATGAGTATCGACAGCGGCTGCGACAACGACCACGATTACAATTTGCTCTGCCCTCCCCTCGCTGTCGTTGTCGTGGTCGTAATCGATATTTTGAGAGCCACCTCAAGGGTTGAAGTTTACCATGCTTCGTTGTGCCCATTTGGGCATGGATGTTTTTTCCATTTAAGTCTTATTTGCGCCACCAGCTCAAGATCAGGCTGATCAAAAGGCTCAGCAAAAGGCAGGTAACCCATGGGAAGTAGACCTTGAGCCCGGGCCGCTCATAAACAATATCCCCAGGCAGTCTGCCTAGCCAGGGAATGCGGGGCAAAAAATGAAGCCCCAAGCCCAGGATGATCAAGAGCCCGCCCAAGAAGATCAGCAATCTGGACCAATCAGGCATTTGCTTTGCCTATCATAACAGGCTCTCACCAGGCCTGCTTTATCCTCTCCAGGGCCTTTTCCACCAGATCCCTATGGTTAAAGGCGCTGATGCGTATAAAGCCCTCACCGCATTTGCCAAATCCAGGCCCAGGAGTAGTCACCACTCCGGCCCGGGTAAGCAGGATGTCGAACAGCTCCCAGGAGTCCCGGCCTGCATTGACCCAAATGTAGGGCGAGTTTTTGCCCCCGGCGCATTCTAGGCCCAAGGCCTGCATGCCTTCCAAGATCAAGGCTGCATTTTGCAGATAATAGTCTGCGAGCTCCTGGATCTCGGACCTGCCCTGCTCACTGTAAACAGCTTCTGCTGCCCGCTGCACAGGATAGGAGACCCCATTGAACTTAGTGCTCTGCCTGCGCAGCCACAGGCCGTGCAATGCCACCTGCTCCCCTTGGGAAGTATACCCCATGCAATCCTTAGGCACCACAGTATAAGCACACCTAGTACCTGTGAAGCCTGCTGTCTTGGAAAAACTCCTGAACTCCACAGCCACTTCCCTGGCCCCAGGGATCTCATATATGCTCCTAGGCAGCTCCGGATCCCGGATAAAAGCTTCGTATGCTGCATCGTAAAGAATCACTGCTTGTTTCTGCTTGGCAAAGTCCACCCATTTTTTGAGCCTGGCCTTATCAATTGTTGCGCCAGTGGGATTGTTGGGAAAGCAAAGGTAGATCACATCTACATCCTGTCCAGGCGGATCAGGGATAAAGCTGTTTTCCGGCAAGGATTCCAGATAGACCAGACCTTGGAACCTGCCATCCTGATACGTCCCTGTACGTCCAGCCATGACATTGGTGTCCAAATAGACAGGGTAAACAGGATCAGGCAAGGCCACCTTCGCACGAGCGGAAAACAGCTCTTGGAAATTGGCAGTATCGCACTTGGCTCCATCAGAGATAAACACTTCATCCGCGGAGATATCCGCCCCCCTGGCCTGGAAATCAAATTTGGCTATTTTCTCCCGCAAAAAAGGGTAGCCCTGCTCTGGACCATAGCCCCGAAAGGTTTCCTCCTGGCCCATCTCCTGTACCGCTTCAGCCATGGCCCGGGTACAGGCTAAAGGCAGGGGCCGGGTCACATCCCCAATGCCTAGGCGAATCACTTCCTGCTCTGGATTCTCCTCCTGAAATTTGTTGACCCTTCGGGCTATATCCGCAAACAGATACGAAGCCTGCAGCTTTAGATAATTCTCGTTAATATTCAGCATGCTCCACAGCTCCTTGTATTAAACATCTGCAGTACCTGGGGCCTCCTCTTGTTCCTCCTCTGGACTGGGCCCCAGGTTCAGCAGCAGGGAGCCGGCCACAAATACCGAGGAGTAGGTCCCCACGAGGATACCTATAAATAGGGCCAGGGCAAAGTTATGAATCACTCCGCCGCCCAGGATAAGGAGCGCCAAAATCACCATCAGGCTGGTCCCGGAGGTGAGGATAGTCCGGCTCAAGGTCTGGTTTACACTCATGTTCACTAGAGCCTGCAGGGGCAGCTGCAGCTTGGCCTGCAGATTCTCTCGAATACGGTCAAAGACCACAATAGTATCATTCAGGGAATAGCCGATAATAGTCAGCAAGGCAGCGACTATGGATAAATCGAACTCTTTGCCCAGAAGAGAAAAAATGCCTACTGTAATAAGTACATCATGAATCAACGCCACCAAAGCGCCCAAGGCAAAATTCAGAACAAGATACCAGCAAAGTACCAGAGTGATCAGCAGGGCTGCCAGGGTCAGATAAGCTATGGGCATATTCAAAAGCTGGAGCACATAGACACCGCCCAGTAGACCAACTGCCATGAGCCCGGAGGCAAACCACCTCTGTTCAAAACGCCCCGAGATATAGATACAAATTAAAAGGGCTGCGTAAAATAGGGCTTGCAGGGCTTTGTTCTGCAGATCAGAACCTACCTTGGGTCCAACCATTTCCACCCTCTGGATGCTAAATTTTGACTCCAGCTTTTCCTCCAGGCCCTTGGCAATTCTGTCTCGCAGCTCCTGAGGCTGCAATTCTTGGGAGGAGACCCGCAACAAGTATTCATGCTGCCCTTCCAGACCAAGGCCTTGAGCCCTGACCTGGGGCAAGTCCAGCTCGTTCAGGGCTGCTTGCAGCTTGCTCACTTCCACATCCTGCTCAAACTTAAGCTGCACATTTGTGCCTCCGACAAAATCTATCCCCAGCTCCAAACCGCCCCTAACTAAAATGGATACCAGACCTAGCAGAATCACCAGCCCGGAAAGAGCTAAGGCAATCTTCCTTTTGCCCATAAAGTCCACGTTCGTCTGTCTCGGTATCAGCTGCAGTCCCATTTCATTTTCCTATAACAGATTGTTGACTAGATCTTACAGCTTCAAGCTGGAGCCTGGCTGCTTGGTTTTGAGCCAGAGATCAAAGAAGATCCTGGAGACAAAAATCGCAGTGAACATAGAAGCCAAGGTGCCCACGCTCAAGGTCACTGCAAACCCCCTGATCGGCCCTGTGCCGAACTGATATAAAATTAGCGCAGCCATCAAAGTGGTCACATTGGCGTCCACAATGGTCAACGTGGCCCGGGAAAATCCCTCATCCACTGCCTTGCGCGAGCTAAGCCCCTTGGCCAGCTCCTCCCGGATGCGCTCATAGATCAGCACACTGGCATCCACAGCGATACCTATAAGCAGGATTATCCCCGCTATTCCAGGCAGGGTCAAAGTGGCACCGAATCCAGCCAGTACAGCCAAAATGAGCACTATATTCAATCCCAGCAGGATATCTACGATCACCCCGCCCCAGCCGTAATAAACCACTGAAAACAGTAAAACCAAAAGCCCACCCACCAACATGGAGCGCAGGCCCTGATCAATAGACTGCTGTCCCAATGAGGCGCCTACGCTGTTTTGCTGCAGGACCTCTACCGGCGCAGGCAAGGAGCCTGCCCTGAGCACAATGGCCAGATCATGGGCCTCCTGGGTGCTGAACTGTCCTGTTATACTGGCCCGGCCACCGCTAATCCTCTCCCTGATGCTGGGTGCGGAATAAACCTTGTCGTCCAGGACAATGGCCAGCCTTCTTTGTACATTCTCTGTAGTCACCCGCTCGAATATTCTTGAGCCTTGCCTATCCAGGCTCAAGGCCACGTAGGGCTGGTTGTAGTTGTCAAAGGCCACGTTCGCGTCTGTGATGTGTTCCCCAGTAAGCAAAACCCGTCTCTCCACAGCTATGGGTCTTTTATCATAGCTGCCATCCTGCCGTCTTTGCTGCATCTGCAAAAGCTCTGTGCCTGGCGGCAGATCCTCTTTCTGGGCCTGCTCCGAATCCACATCATCATCCACCAGCCTGAATTCCAAATGGGCGGTTTGCTGCACCAGATCCACTGCCCGATCTGTATCTTCCAAGCCTGGCAGCTGGACCTGGATCTGGTTGTCCTGCATCCTGCGGATATCCGGCTCTGCTACTCCGAATTGATCAATCCTGGACCGGATAACCTTTAAAGCCTGATCCAGGGTCATCTCCTGCAGCTCTTCCAGGTAATCCTCCCGTGCTGACAGAGTGTATCGTTGCCTGTCCTCCTCCAGATCCTGGACCTCTTCCAGCCGCAACTGTTTAGAAAAGTCTTCCTGGATAATCTCCTGCAACTGCTGGGACTGCTCCGGATTCAAAAGCAGCAGTTGCAGCCTGCCCTTGGGCAGACTGGTAGGATTAAGCACGAGAACTTCCTCGTCCCTTGCCCTGGAGCGTAGCTCATCTCCCAGCTGATCCAGGCTGTTCTGCACAGCAGATTCCATCTCTACGCCCAGTATCAGACTGATGCCGCCTTTAAGATCCAGGCCTAGGTTAAGCTCTTTGTCAGGCAATAGCTTCTGCAGGCTGCTGTCCTTGGACACGAACGTTGGCAAAGCATACATAAGCCCCAGGCCCAGCACTAAAACCGCAAGCACCACTCTCCACAACAATCGTCCGCCCATGCTGCTTCCTTACTGTTACAGACTGGATAAAATCCCTGCTCTCAATGAGTACCTTAAGACTGGCTGCTGCTTTCCCCGGTTTTCTTATCCACTTTCATGGAAACATAGGCCCTGTTAACTTTCACTTCCATATTGTTGCCCAGATCCAGGGTAATGGCATCTTCTGAAAGATTCTTGATTCTGCCATAAAGCCCCCCGGCAGTAATCACCGAGTCCCCCTTCTGCAGGGCATCCAACATCTCCCTGTGCTGCTTAGCCCTTTTTTGCTGGGGCCTGATAAGCAGGAAATAAAATATGACAAAGAGAATGATCAAAGGCAAAAAGGCTACCAAAGGATTGCCTTCTGCCCCGCCTCCGCCAGCTGGCTGGCCCATTGCAAACGCCACATCTTGCCAGAACATAGTCCCTCCTGATTTGCTTATTCACTGCAAGGTTTCAGAGCCCTGGGGCCCGCTATAAATAAAAAAGCGCTTAAAGCGCTTCCCGAACCGTTTTCAAAGGGATGAAGGCTGACTACCTACAAAACAAGCCCAGTGTCAAGCCTGCTCTTTTTTGCCTTCCAGAATTGGCTCACTGTCTCATACTCAGACTGGAATTCTGAAAAGCGCTGTTTCTCCTCTGTATTAGAGATGCGCTCTTTGGCTTTTTGCATATAATATCGGGTTCTTTCCTGGTTGTTCTGGTAGAGATAGGCATAGGCATAATGCAAATAGCCTGAGAACTCATCCCCTTGCTGGCCCAGAAGTCTACCCAGTATGGTATGTACTTCCTTATTGCGGGGCACCTGGCGCAGCACTTTTTGCAGATCCCTGGCTGCCTGCTCCCCATCCCCCTGCTCTGCCCTTATCCTGGAGAGATAATACAGGGCCATGAAATCTGCAGGATTCTGACTGAGGGCTTTTTCCAGATAAGGCTTGGCCTCCTGGAATCTGCCCTGCTGGAAGTAGAACCTGCCTGCCTCCCTCTGCCAGAGTGGATCCTCTCCTCCGCACTGCATGGCCTTAGCCAGGGTGCCCTCCGCCTGAGTCATTTTGTGGCTGCGCTGCTGCAAAATGGCCTTGCCCAGCAGCTGCAGACAGGATTGTTCCCCTTCTGAATCCTGGAAATAGGCCATGGCCCGGCCTGGATCCTGGTATCTGGCCCTAAGCAACATCTGCACCCTGCGCAGCCTGCTGTTGTCGCTCTCCCTGGCCAAAAAATCCGAATCCATGCGGTTCACCATGCCCTCCATCCCTCCAATCCTGGACTCCAAGCCGGGATGGGTGAGCATGTATTCCGGAATCTCAGCGCTGCTGCCTCCAAGAAGCTTGTGCTGTTTGATCTTGCGAAAGGAAGCCGCCATGCCCTGGGGATTGTAGCCAGCCTTGACCAAATATTCCAATCCCAGCTGATCAGCCTCGCGCTCGTCGCTGCGGCTGTACTTCAGGGCAGCAGTCTGCCCGCCAGCCATGGAGCCCACAGCCAAAGCCTGACCTGCAGCACCACCACCCACAAGAACTCCAGCCAGAACTCCGGCCAAGGAACCCAGACTTATCCATTTAGAACGTTCGATATTTCCTGCTATGTGCCTTTGGGTGACATGGGCCAGCTCATGGGCCAGTACAGCAGCCAGCTCTGATTCATCCTGCAAGGCCAGGATCAGTCCGGTATGCAAAAAGATCTTGCCTGAAGGGGCAGCAAAGGCGTTTAAGGAATTATCCTGCAGGACATGGATCTCCAGCTCATAGGGCTGGGCAGGAATGGCTTCTTCCATCTTTTGCAACAGATCCCTGGCATAGTTAAGCACACAAGGATCCTGCACCAAGGGAAGCCTTGAGGTGACCAGGACCTCGAATTTTTGGCCCAGCTCCTTTTCGTCCTGGATGCTGAAATCACCAAAGGCAGCATTTACTTGGACAGGCAGGAGCAAAGAAATAAAAAGGAGCAGGATGAGTAGCTTTTTCAGCCAAAGTTTATAGGGCATAGGATTGCAGGTTGTGGATCCTACTTATTCATCATATCTAAAAACTCTTGATTGCTTTTGGTACCCTGCATTTTCTCCAACAAAAATTCCATGCTGTCAATGGAATTCATGGAAGCTAACAGCTTGCGCAATATCCAGATCCGGTTCAGATTATCCTGGGAAATAAGCAGCTCCTCCTTCCTGGTCCCGGAACGGTTGATGTCTATGGCTGGAAATACCCGCTTGTCCGCCAGGAATCTGTCCAGGTAAATTTCCATATTGCCAGTGCCCTTGAATTCTTCAAATATGACCTCATCCATACGGGATCCAGTATCAATCAAGGCAGTGGCGATAATGCTAAGACTCCCTCCCTGCTCCACATTGCGCGCTGCACCAAAGAACCTCTTGGGCCTTTGCAGGGCATTGGCATCCAAACCTCCGGAAAGGATGCGCCCTGAAGATGGCGTCACAGCATTGTAGGCCCTTCCTAGCCTGGTAATGCTGTCCAGAAGGATAACCACGTCTTTCTTGCGCTCCACCAGCCTCTTGGCCTTCTCCAAAACCATCTCCGCCACCTGAACGTGCCTTTGCGGGGGCTCATCAAAGGTAGAGCTCACTACTTCTCCACGCACGGTCCTTTCCATATCTGTAACTTCCTCAGGCCGCTCATCTATTAACAGCACGATCAGATATGCCTCTGGATGGTTGGTCATGACAGAGTTGGCTATGGTCTGCAGAAGCATAGTCTTGCCTGTCCGGGGAGGAGCTACAATCAGTCCCCTTTGCCCCTTGCCAATGGGGACCATGAGGTCAATGATCCTGGCGGAGTATTTATCTGCCCCGTTTTCTATTAAGAACTTCTTTTCTGGATAAAGGGGGGTCAGATTATCAAAAAGGACCAAATGCTTGGATTCCTCAGGCGGAGCAAAACCAACCTCGTGCACCCTAAGCAGAGCAAAATACCTTTCCCCTTCCTTGGGAGGTCGGATCTGGCCAGAAACAATGTCCCCTTTGCGCAGACCGAATCTGCGGATCTGGGAAGGAGAAACGTAAATATCGTCCGGCCCGGGCATGTAGTTGTACATAGGAGAGCGCAGGAAGCCGAATCCGTCCGGCAAGACCTCCAGCACACCCTCTCCGGAAATATTGCCGTTTTGGGATGAGCAGGACTGCAAAATGGAGAAGATCAGCTCCTGTTTGCGCATGCTGCTGGGATTTTCCACATGGTACTCATTTGCCAGCTCCATGAGCTCTGGCATGGATTTCTTCTTCAGTTCAGAGAGATTCATAATTGTTGTCGCCATAAAAAACCTGTTCTGCAAAGCTTGGGTTAATTGTTTTTTTTCTTTGGATCTAAAAATAAACCAAGAGACTAGCACCTCGCCAGATTATCCCACATGCCTTCAAGACTCCAGGTGCCGCACAGACCAAGAGACCTTTTGCGCTCTCTCCCTTTGAGCCTGCTCCCTTGACTAACCTAGACTACTTCTGCAGGAGAAGTTCCAGCTAAAGCCCAAAGCATGGCTTGGAAGGGTGGGCGCCAGACAAGGCCTCAGTGAAATCTCGTGTGGCTCAAGAAAATTTTTCAAAGCGCATTCCAGTGCTCTGCTGGTCACAGCGTGAGTCCGGCTCTTGCATATCCCGAGCCAGCCCATTCAGTGGTTCTCTTTATTGCACTGCTCACTGCTGTGCAGAATAAAGAGCACCCAGTGCATCCTGAATAAGCTTAACCTGCTTGCAAAAACAGGTGTGAGGCCAAGTTGGCTGCAAAAAACAAAATTCAGAGCTGTAGGCATGCAAGGCCTGTGCCTTGTAATACAGAATATGAATGTTCGGGGACTAGGCTTGATAAACTTGTTCCGGGCCTGGCGAGACCTTTTGCCTAGTAGGCAACAGCCCGGAGAGATTAAGCTTCCTTGGTCTTCAAGACATCACTAAAAATATTTTCTATTTCTGCCTGGATTTGCTCCCGTCCTTTGCAAAGGGCACAAGACAATTCCATGGTCAAAAGCTCCATAGCTTGCTCCAGGAGCCGGCGTTCTCCAAAAGAGAGTTCCTTGTCCTGGGAAATCAAAAAGAGCTCCTTTAGGACATAAGCAACATCAGCCAAATCACCGCTTTTCAGTTTTTCTGAATATTCCCGATACCGCCTGTTCCAATTTTGACCTGCATATCCTTTAAAATCTGAACGATCCTGCATATCTTGCAGCACTGATCTTCCATACTCAGCATCGCATATAGAGCGCAGGCCCACATTTAAAGCATTATGCACTGGAACCATCAGCGTACCGTCATTACTAAGGATGCGCACTACGTAAAAATCGTTCTGCGTTCCCCCCACTTCCTGACTGGTGATAGACTCTACCTTGCCTACTCCCTGGGCGGGATAAACCACTAATTCATTAACCTTAAACATTTTCTCGCCTCCTGCCTGCGCAATATACAATGCAGACTAGGAGCAGTATACCCCATCCCTGATACGCAGTCCAGTAGCTAAACAAAAATAGGGTCTGACTTCTTCCTGCCTCAGGCACAAAGCCGCAATGTTTGGAGATATTCCTGGGAGCTCTGCATCCCTTGCAGACAAAACAGCTCTACAGTTTTCGCGGCCGCAGGGAATACATCCTGCAAGCATTCTTGCTCCTGGGGCGCAAACCTGGAGAGCACATGGGATATCACATCATTTCCAGAATCTGGTCTGCCGATTCCCAGGCGCAACCGATAGAATTCCTTGCCGGCACACTCCTGAGCGATTGAGCCTAGACCTCGGTGCCCGGCAAGACCACCTTGAAACTTTAAGCGCATGCTGCCTAAACCTAAATCCAATTCATCATGCAAAACCAATGTCTGCTCAAGACTCAGTCCGCAGCCTTTCAAAATCTCCCGCACCGCAATTCCACTGCGGTTCATATAGGTCAAAGGCTTCGCAAGTATCCAGGGCTTTTCTGCTCCAGGCAGCCTCCAAATCCAGGCCTGGCAATGCCTACCCCCAATCCGGCCTTGCTCCGAGATCTCGGCATCATGCAACCTGGTCAATTCCTCCAAGGCCATGAACCCCATATTGTGCCTCGTACGGGCATATTTGCTGCCCGGATTGCCCAGGCCCACGATCAGGCCATTGTAATGCATGTTGAGTGCATCCCGAAAAGCCGTCGCTGGACTATAAGCCTATTCCTGTTCCTCAGAACCAGATCCTTCTTCAGCTGGCTCTTGTTCCTCGAGCTCAGCTTCTTCGGCCTCAGCCCCGCTTCCCGGAGGAGCCACACCTACAACTGCGAAGTTCTCCTCATACTCCTGCAGGACAACCCCCTCAGGCAACTGTATATCATTTATGGAAATGCTGTCGTTAATATCCAGATTGGAAACATCCAGCACAATGCTGTCCGGTATAGCAGTAGGCAGGCAGACAACCCCGATGCTGTCCCTGTATATGGTCACCAAGCCGCCTTCTTCCTCGCCCTTGGCAGTACCCTGGACTTCTATTTGCACATCCACTTCCATTTTCCGGGTCAAATCCACGCCCAAAAAATCCACATGTGTGATAAGCTTCTTGACTGGATGTTCCTGCAGGCCCCAAATAAGGACCGGCTTCTTGGTAACTTGACCCTCCTTTTGGATGAGCAGGTCAATTACATTGCTCTTCTGGGCCCGGTAATAAATAGATTCCAAAGGACCATACAAGGCCTGGATAGGAATATTCTCACCTTTTCTATCGTAGTAGACACCCGGTATATAGCCCTTTTTCCTTATTTTTTTTGCATGGCCCTTCCCGGTGTCTTTCCTTTCCTGCACCTCAAGGCTGTACTGATCTGGCATTTCCTCTTCTCCTTGCCACAGGTCCATCTCAAATGGAGCTCGCAGCTATTTTAAGTTTAGGTGCCTTGCACCCTCTGCCTTTATTTGCTTCTTCTACTGACTCCAACCCAATCTTGCGTCAAGCAAAAATCAAGAAAAAAGGTATTTATTCACCATTTCCTGTGCCCGGATAAGCTTTACAGAGGAAGAAGCCAA
>CAZBUB010000065.1:0-11336 GCA_964494985.1 uncultured Desulfohalobiaceae bacterium
TCAGTTTTTAGACCTAGGGCGCGAAGAGCAGTATAGCTAAAGGCAACTGCCGGGTAAATACTCTGATTATCTTTTTAAATTTGCTGTTTCATACAGAGTTGTCAATCAATGCATCAGTCTCTTGAGAACAAATTCCTTGCCAGGATAGAAGATAGTTCTAGATTTGCTTATCCCAACCTGTTTTAGCCTGGACAGGTTGGCTTTTTTTGGCCCCCAGATTTGGCCCTGTAGTTTTTGGGGGCATAAAAGCTCTTTAGGGCCGGGGCCTAAAAGAAATGCCTGGGTCAAGAGAACATACAGTAATACCCTGCCCTGAACCAAGTCCCCTAAGGCAGGGTGCCAGGGGCCAGATCTGATGTGGGGAAGCAGACTGGGCTCCTGGGGCAAACCAATTCTGGTAACCAGGATCCCTTGACGCCAAAATTTAAGCAGGGTCCCAGCCAGTGCTGGAATGCAATCATTTAGGGACCAGGGGGTGTATGCGCCGCGCTGCCAGAGCTCTTCCAGGCCTGTGCCTCGCAGGACTAAACAGGGGTAGATTCTGACCTGGGCAGGTTTATGCTTGCAGGCTGTTTTTACATCCTTTTTCCAAAGGGGCAGGTTATGTCCGGGCAGGCCGGGCATAAGCTGGATCCCCAGTTGTAGCCCAGATTTTTTGACCCAAGCGCAGGCCTGTTCTGCTAAACTTTGAGTGTAGCCTCGAGAGGAGATGCTCAAAACCTGGGTGGAAAAACTCTGCACACCGAGCTCTAACATATCCAGTCCGCGGCGACGCAGCTCATAAAGCCATTGCAGGGAAATTCTATCCGGACGGGTGGAACAGCGGATCCTGGTGATGAGGCCCTTTTCCTTAAATTCCCGGGCTAAGTCCAAGAATTTGAGTTGCCAGCCCTGGGGCAGGGCAGTAAAGGTCCCCCCATAAAAGCCTAGTTGCAAAGGGGGTTTGCCTGCTTGCCAGGCCTGGGTGAGCTCTGTGCGCAGGGTTAGCCAGTGCTGCTTCAGGCTCTGTCTGGTCTTGCCGGTCTGAAGTTCCTGGGCGCAATAAATACACCTTTGTCGGCAACCCCAAAAGGGCAGGAAAACCGGCCAAATCCTTTGCTTGGGTCTGTCAGGATTCGGAGCTGGGAATCTTATCTGCAAGGGCATCACTATTTTCTAGGCTAACTTTTCAGAAAATAAGAAAAAAAATAGGTTAGCAGCTTGCCAAAAATAACACATTTGGATATAAGGGTAAAAAATAAGCGATTGTTTTCTAAGACAAAGCTATATGCTTCATCCTTCTTACAAGGGGAGTTATATGCAGGATTGCATCTTTTGTAAAATAGTAACTGGAGAGGTGCCCAGCTCTTTGGTTTATGCTGATGCAAACCTGGTGGCTTTTTTGGATATTGCGCCTATTGCACCGGGACATACTTTAGTAGTTACCAGGGGGCACTATCCAACTGTGTTTGAGCTGCCAGGTTCCCTAGCAGAGGAGATGCTTTGGGCCATGCAACAGGTGGGACAAGCAGTGATGCAGGCGGTACGGGCAGAAGGGTTGAATCTGCTCATGAATAATCATCGTTCTGCTGGACAGCTCATTCCGCATGCCCATTGGCATTTGATACCCAGAAAGGCAGGAGATGGTCTTTTGAGCTGGGAACAGGGCGAATATGAGTCCCAGGAGGCCATGCAAAGACTAGCCCAGGAGATTAGTGAGCTGATTCCAGGTCATGGAAACCGCGATTAAGAGCCAAGTCTTGAATTCCACCAGCATTCGAAGGAGGGAAAATGGCTGAAAAGACTTTAACCAAAGCCGATATTGTGGAAGAGATCTACGAACGGACCGAACGTAACAGGGCTGAGGTCAAAAAGCAGGTCGAGGATCTTCTGGGGCTCATGAAGGAGTCTATCAAACAAGACTACTCCCTGCTAATTAGCGGATTTGGAAAGTTTGAAGCCTATGATAAGAAAGCTCGCAAGGGCCGTAATCCACAGACTGAAGAGAGTATTACCTTGTCTCCGCGAACAGTATGTGTTTTCAGGCTTTCCAGGAAGTTCAGGGCGGAGCTCAATCCGCAATCATGAAGCTCGCAGGGTGTCTGTGTCTTAGCTTTTGTAGCGCATCCCTGGCTTTGGAGATCTCAGGGTAAGGTCCGGCCTGCACACGCCAAAAGCGCTGTCCGGATATATCGGCCCTTATCATTCTGGCTTGGGCGTAGCCTTGCTCTTTGAGCTGGCTTAGCCTGTCAGCAGCATTTTTCTGGCTCAGGAAAGAGCCTACCTGAATGTAGTAGGTCCCTTCGGATTTCTTGTGGGGCAGATCCAGTACCTCGACTCGAACTTTTGCTGTCCCAGAGCCTAGCATATCCAGCTTTTTGGCGGCAGCGTAGGAAAGGTCCAGGATCCGGTCCTTAACAAAAGGCCCCCGGTCATTGATCCGCACTGTTATCGACGTGCCCTTCTCTAAGTGGGTAACCCTGACCTTGCTGCCCAAGGGAAGCAATTTATGTGCTGCGCTCAACTCATACATATTGTAGATTTCCCCGGAAGCGGTGGCGCGGCCATGGAATTTAGGCCCATACCAGGAGGCCACTCCTTCTTCGTGATGATTTGCAAAACGCTGCAGATCACTTTCCTGTTGCTCTGCCCGCTTTGTTCCCTGCTGCAGGCCTGCAGGCGTACAGGCCTGCAGCAGGGAACAAATAAGCAGCAAGGCCGAGAGGAACCATTGCAGCCCAAAGCCCGGGTTGATTTCAGGAATCCTCAAATGGGTCTTATGCATTGGCCTCTCATATTTTCCAGGAGTTGTATTCTCAAAATCAGGTCTGTAAGCTTGTTGCTGCAGGACCGAGCCCCTATTATCCAGGAATTATTCCGCAAGTCAACTTGATGAGCTTTATGGCAGGTAAATGAGAGGTATAGATACTGAACTCAAGGCAATGGCCAGATCCCAGGGCTCAGCAGCTCCTCCAGTCATAGGCAGTGAGGAGCTGGAAGGTCTCTGCAGCAAAGGGGAGCTTTCCTTGCTACAGCTGGAAATCAGGGCCTTAGAGCTGGGGATCGTACCTGGAAAATATTTGAGAAATCTTCAGGGGTTTACTATTTATGAGCAGCTGCGGCTATTAAGGTCCAACCTGGCCCTGGTAGGGCTGGGTGGTTTGGGCGGAGTGCTGCTGGAGCTCTTATCGAGGCTGGGAGTGGGCAGGATCAAAGCGGCTGACGGAGATATCTTTGTCGAGCATAACATCAATAGACAGTTGCTTTGCACCGTGTCCAGCCTGGGAGAGTCCAAGGCTGAAGCTGCGAAAACCAGATGCAGTCAGGTAAACCCGGCTGTAGAGCTGGAAATCTGCACTGAATTCCTGCAGGATGAGGACTATCCAGCATTCATACAGGGCAAGGATTTGGTCCTGGATGCCCTAGGTGGGCTCCAGGTACGCAGGATCCTGCATGACCAAGCCCACAAGGCCGGACTAGCTGTGGTCAGCGCTGCATTGGCCGGGGAGATGGGTTATGTAAGCACTGTTTTTCCAGGAGATCCTGGGCCGCTTTCTTTTTGGCAGGGCACTGTAGGCGCTGAAGAGACCCTGGGCTGTCTCCCTCATGCGGTATTTGCTATAGCCTCGATGCAGTGCGCAGAAGCAGCACATATACTTTGTGGTAGAGAGCCTAAGTTGCGCAGGTCCATGGCTTTGTTAGACCTGGCTGATTTTACAGGTGCAGAGATTCTGCGCCTGGATTAGACCTGACTGTATTTAGACCTGGATTTTTTCCAGGTACCTTTTTTCTTGCTGGACCATTTGGTTTTTCGGATTCACCTTTAAGGCCTGATGGAGGGCATTGGCTGCAGAGTTATGCCATCCTCCCTGGCGCAGACTCTTGGCTGCCAAACAATACAGCATTTCCTGCTGCTGGCCGTAGATAGCCAAAATCAGTCTAGGATAAGCAGTACGGAAGGTGGAGCGCAGTAAATCATTTTGGGTGAAAATAAATCTTGCTAATAAGGCATTTTCCTGATGCATGGGGAGATATTGGATAAAGATTTTTCGACAGATATTAAGTATATGGGTAATGCGATTTACTTCCCTGCGGATGCTCTCCTTAGTCTGGGAGACGAGCTGGTAAAGATTTTTGCTGATCTCCCGTTCCTGGGGACTCCGCTCAGGATCCTGTTCTAATTGGCTGAACCAGGCTGCGTAATTTTGCTGCTGATAGGCGTCCTCTTTGAGTTTCATACACTCATGGAAGATATAGCCCAGGGCCCAGTCCAAGAATTTACCGCTCAGCGAGGGATCAGGAAGATATCTGAACAGCAGATGGGCGGTGTCTTTTAGACGCCAGAGCCTCCCTTGGTTCATCTCATTGCCTACTAATTCGGAAAGGCGCTGGAAGTCCAGATAGCCAGAAGACTTATACTTTTGAAACTCCTGCTCTAGAGCCTGCTGAATATAGCAGAAGTTTCTTAGTATATCAGTGACCAATTCGTCCTGTTTTTTCTGCAGCCAATCGCTTCCCATGTTTGCCCCGCACCTGTCTGATTTTGTTCTTTATGCTTTGCTTGTGCCGTACATGTCGCAGAAAGCTGAATTTTTGCTAATACTAGGTGAACTCATTGACTTTGGCAATGGGCTATGCTATTCAAAACGAGCTTGTGAATGAAGGAACGTGTATGTTCTTTAAGAATATGGATCGGGACTACCTGCGCAGTCTTTTCCGGGCCTCTGTGCTAGGTATTCATATTGTAGCTGGGACTTTTGCCGGACTGGCAATTGGTTATTTTTTGGACAAATGGCTGCAGACCACGCCTTGGTTGACCCTCGTTTTTCTGCTATTAGGGATTGCGGCAGGATTCAAAAATGTGCATCGAGATGTGAAGAGTATATTGCAGGATGAAGCCAAATCTAAGGACAAGCAGAATTGACGCTGCCCTGCGCCGCAGAGGGTTAGACAACCCAGAAGTGCGTTGGATCCTCAAGTTCCAGCTCTACCAGGTTGTATGTTGCGCTTTAGTTTTGCTTTTGCTGCAGTCCAGTGTTGTTCCAGGCTTTATCACTGGCTCTTTACTAGTAACCCTCAATCTTTATTTCCTGGCCAAAATGGTGCCCAAGGTACTGCAGGAAAAGGGTGGAGGCACCTTTGTACTGGTGCTCAGTTTTTATATTCGATTAGGGCTAGCTGCGGGTATCTTAACCTTTTGTATTGTCTGGGCAGGATTTTCCCTGCCTGCCTTGGTAGCTGGGTTATCCACAGTGGTGGTCAGTACAAGTGCCTGGATTGCCAGGTCTTACTGGATCCAAAAAAATAAGGAGGCATAGTTCAGATGGCAGCTGTAGAAATTGCTCCCCATGTCGTGCTCCTGGAAAAGCTTATGGGAGTGCTGGGCTTAGTGGACAAGGCAGGGCACAGCCTTATACCTCAGCATATTCTGTACACCTGGCTGGTTATGCTCATCCTTATTGTGCTATCCTGGATGGGTACAAGGAGGTTATCCATCGTGCCCAAAGGGTTACAGAATTTCCTGGAAGTTCTGATCAGCGGGATGGAGAGTTTTGTGGTCAGCTCTATGGGCGAGAACGGCCGCAGGGTTTTTCCTTTTCTGGTCACCTTGTTTGTTTTCATACTCTTTGGCAATTTGATAGGTCTTGTGCCTGGATGCAACGCTCCTACTGCAGTGTTGAATACCAATTTTGCCTTGGCTATCTGCGTGTTTATATATTATAATTATATTGGTCTGAAGCTGCACGGAGCTAAGTACATTAAACACTTTACTGGCCCGGTTTGGTGGATGGTTCCGCTTATGCTGCCCATAGAGCTTATAAGCCACCTGGTTCGGCCGGTATCATTGAGCTTTCGTCTGTTTGGAAATATTTTTGGCGAAGAAATGACTCTGATTTTGTTTTTCTTCCTCTTGCCTCTTATTTCCACTTTGCCTATTTATTTTCTTTACTTTTTAATCAAGACCTTGCAGGCCTTTGTCTTTTTCATGCTCAGCATGATTTATCTGCAGCAATCTTTTGAAGAAGCCCACTAGGGCATTACTAGCAGGGGAAATGGTCTTGGGACCGAAACTATAAAACTGTAGGAGGATCAGAGTTATGCGCAAGGTTATTCTGGTTTTGTTGGCCACTGTGGCCATGGTCTTTAGTGCTGGAGCCGCTTTTGCTGCTGAGGCTGACCCAAGCGTGGTCTCCAATATTGCTTTGGCCACAGCATTGGGCATGGGCATTGCTGCTTTTGGCTGCGGCATTGGCCAGGGTATGGGTCTGAAGGCTGCCTGTGAAGGTACCGCACGAAACCCTGAAGCCAGCGGCAAGCTGACTGTGACGATGCTGATTGGTCTGGCTATGATTGAGTCCCTGGCGATTTACGCCCTGGTGGTGAACCTGATACTGCTCTTTGCCAACCCCTTTTTGTAAGGGCTGATCGTTCTCCATTAAAAGGGGCCTGGATCCAGGCCCCTTTTAATGAACATACTTGTGAATTTTTTCTCAAAATTCGGGTACAGGCTGTGAAGACACAACGCATTCCAAAGGCCACTATTCAGAGGATGGCCATTTATGTGCAGATCCTTGAAGATTTGCTGGCCCAAGATCAGAGAGTGATTTCCTCGGATAAGCTAGCTTCAATCTGCGAGGTGAACCCATCCCAGATCAGAAAGGATTTGGCCTACTTCGGCGAGTTCGGGGTCAGAGGAGTAGGTTATTACGTGCACGACCTACTCCAGGCCATCAAACATTTTTTAAGCATTAATCAAACCTGGAACTGCGCATTGGTGGGAGTAGGAAATTTGGGGAGGGCCCTGCTGAGGCATAACCAGTTGCGGCGAAAAGGTTTTGATCTCGTTGCAGCCTTTGACTGTGATCCGTTTAAAATTGGTGAGGTAGTGGCTGGACATGAGGTTGTTTGCACCAGACGGCTCCAGGAAGTGGTTCAGGAAAAGCAGATTCAAATTGGGCTTATCACTACTCCTTCCAAAAGGGCCCAACGGGCAGCAAATCATATGATAGAAGCAGGCATTAAGGGAATTATCAACTTTGCGCCAGGCAGGATTCAGGCCCCTCAAGATGTTTGCGTAGATTATGTAGATTTTTCAAATTATTTGATTTCCTTAGCTTTCAATATAAGCAGAGGTCAGTCCTAGCTTTTCGAAATGAAAAAGGTCAAATTCTACTTCTTGCCAATAAAATGGAGATAGGTTAAAATTTCATCTTAACTTTATTTCGAATTCCAGATCGACTTTTCTCTAGATCAGGGATGCGATCTTGGAAATGAAGGATTGACGAGGAAATCCCTTAAATCAGCAAAAAAGAGGCAAGAGTTATGAAGAAGGAGATACATCCTGAATTGCATCAGGCCAAGATTCAATGCACTTGTGGGTTTGAGGTCCAGACCTTGAGCACGAGGGGGGAGCAGATAGAGGTGGAAATTTGCTCCAATTGTCACCCTTTTTATACAGGCAAGCAAAGATTTGTGGACACTGCTGGAAGAATTGATAGGTTTAGAAAAAAATACGGACACACCAGCCAGAATCAGACTCAGAAATAGCCTTTGATTTTGTGTACAGCACATTAACTGGACATGGGCAAGAGACGAGTCTGCAACAGGACTAAAATACTGGCCTAGGCCTGATGATAGGTCTAGGCCTTCAATTTTTCGCTTAAATTATGGGCTTCTTACAGAAACTAGATAGCTTGGAAGAAGAATATCAGGATCTCGAGCAGCAGCTTAGCTCTCCTGATGTATACCAGGACCAAAAAAGGTATAGTGAGTTGGCCAAAAGCCATGCTGACCTCTCCCAGATTGTAGGGTTGTATCGTGAATACAAGCAGATCAATGCCGAACTTGAGGAAAATCTTGAGCTTCAGGAGGATTCAGATCTAGAGATCAGGAAGCTTGCCAAGGCAGAGATCCAGGAGCAACAGGAAAAGCTCAATGAGCTAGAGCAAAGACTGCAGGAGCTTTTGCAGCCTCAGGATCCTATGGACAAAAAGGCCGTAATTTTAGAGATTCGGGCCGGCACAGGAGGGGAAGAGGCTGCTTTGTTTGCTGCGGATCTCATGCGAATGTACACTAAATACGCGGAACTAAAGGGCTGGCGTGTGGAACTTATGGATGCCCACAGCACAGGCAGCGGCGGCTTTAAAGAAGCTATTGCTTCTATTTCCGGCAAAGACGTTTACAGACGCATGAAATATGAGTCAGGCGTACATCGGGTACAGAGGGTCCCCAGCACTGAGTCACAAGGGAGGGTGCATACTTCTGCAGTGACCGTGGCCATTTTGCCAGAAGCAGAGGAAGTGGATGTCCAAATAGATCCCAATGAGATAAGGACAGATGTTTTCAGGTCATCTGGGCCTGGCGGACAGAGTGTGAACACGACCGACTCTGCTGTACGCTTGACCCACGTACCTACCGGAGTGGTGGTGAGCTGCCAGGATGAAAAATCTCAGCATAAAAATCGGGCCAAGGCCATGAAAATCCTGCGCTCCAGGCTTTTGAAAATGAAACAGGATGAGGCCAAAATGGAAATGGATCAAAGCAGAAGGGAGCAGGTGGGCAGTGGTGATCGCTCAGAGCGTATTAGGACCTATAATTTCCCTCAAAGCAGAATTACAGACCATAGGGTGAATTTTACCACCCATAATCTGGAGTCCATACTTGCTGGGGATCTTGATCAATTGCTGGATCCACTGATTCGAGAGCTGCAGGCCTGGTCTCTGCAATATGCTACAAGCGCTGTTTGAATCCTTGGAGCGCATGTTTGGCTTCCCATAGACTTCAGGTGTGATCCGTGGAGACGCTTGGACATGCCCTGCAGCAGGGTGCTCGATACCTAAGACATCACAAGGTGGATGGCCCCAGGCTCTCAGCAGAGCTTATCCTGGGACATGTGCTAGGCATATCCAGGCTGGAACTTATACTTGGCCAGGATAAGATTGTGGCCAAGAAGGAGCTCCACAAGGCATGGACCATGCTGCACCTCCGGGCCAGAGGCTGTCCTTTGGCCTATATTTTAGGCTTTAAAGAGTTCTACGGTCTTGATTTTTTCGTAAACAAAGGGGTCCTGATACCTAGACCTGAAACAGAGTTGATTTTGGATTTAGTGCAAGACTTCCTTGATCCTGCCCAAGAGCTTTTTTTTGCAGATGTAGGCACTGGCAGTGGGGCCCTTGGGATTACTTTTCTGACGCTATTTCCCAGAACCAAAGGCTTGCTGCTGGATATCAGCTCGACAGCCCTGGAGGTTGCCAGGCAAAATGCCAGCAAACATCAGATGCTTTGCAGATGTCTGTTGGCCCGAGAAGATCTGGGCTCTGCTCTGAAGCCTGGATCCCTGGACCTGGTACTGGCCAATCCTCCTTATCTTTCTAGTTCGGACATGGCTGTTTTGAGCAGGGAAATCAAGGATTTTGAGCCTGAGCTTGCTCTATGGGGTGGTTTCCAAGGCCAGGAAATGGCCCTGGACTTGGTTCAGAATATCTGGCCCGGGCTCAAGCCTGGCGGGCTCTGCCTGCTGGAGGCAGCTCCCAGGCAGATTGCGAATGTGCTTCAGGCTGAAGAACTGTATAGGCTGCAGGGGTTGTGTGTCGAGGTGCACAAGGACTTGGCTGACAAAGACAGAGTTCTGGTCTTGCATAAAGTGTGTGATAAATAAAACAGCATGTTGTACAAAAGAAACAGTTCAATGGGCAGTGAGATAGAGATTGTATTTGGATTCAGTATGTTGCAACTTCCAGCGTGTCAAGGAACAGGACTTGCAAGGGACTCCAGCGGAGGCATGTATGTGGCAAAGAACCATTGAGAAGTCTGTAAGTTGTGCTGGAGTTGGCTTGCATAGCGGTAAAAAGGTGGCTCTGGAGTTTCACCCTGCCCCTGCAGGCTCAGGGATAACTTTTGCTGTAAAAGGGCCGAACGGGACCAGCTTCCTTGATCCAGACCCCAAGCTCGTGGCTGAGACGAGGTTTGCCACGAGTTTAGTTCATGGAAAGATAAGGCTGGGCACGATAGAGCACGTTCTGGCGGCTGTAAGAGGCTTGGAGATAGATAACGTGGTCATTGAAGTCCAAGGGGATGAAGTGCCCATTATGGACGGGAGTGCTGCCTCGTTTGTGTTTTTGTTGCACCAGGCTGGACTGAAGGAACAAAAGACTAAGCGTAAGGTATTGCGAGTGGTGCAGGAGTGCGGCGTCCAAGAGGAGGGGCGTTGGATAAGGGCTTATCCTTGCGCCCAGTTTAAGGTGAGCTACACTATAGATTTCCCGCACCCATTGTTGGGTCAACAAAGCATTCAGTATGAAGGCAGTGCTCACAATTTTGTACAGCTCCTTTCCAGGGCTAGGACTTTTGGTTTTTTGCATGATGTGGAGAGGCTACAAGGCCAGGGTCTGATTCTGGGTGGGTCTTTGGAGAACGCATTAGTTCTAGATGAGTGTGCAGCCCTGAATTCTGACGGCTTGCGATTTCCAGACGAGCCTGTTCGGCATAAACTCCTTGATTTCATTGGGGATCTAGCCTTGATGCCCTTTCCTGTTCAGGGTAGTTTTGAGGTACATTGTTCAGGACATGAGCTTAATAACAAGTTTGTCTGCCATCTGGAGCAGGAAAAGGAATATTGTCTGCAACTTATTGAGCAGGACCAGGAAGCTGACCAAGAACAGCAAGGAGATCTGGCCTGGCAGATGTTGGCCCCCGTCCCTGGGAGCTAAGCAGATCTTCGAAATTTAGCTGAAAAATTTTCAGCATACCTTCATTTCCCCCTTGTCAATAATTAATAAATTGGTTACTATTTCCTCTTGCCAATTAAGGGGAATTTAGTTAATTTCCCTATTTTTTGCTGGCGTAGCTCAATTGGTAGAGCAGCTGACTTGTAATCAGCAGGTTGCGGGTTCGAGTCCCATCGCCAGCTCCAGATGTGGAGGGATACCCAAGCGGCCAAAGGGAGCAGACTGTAAATCTGCCGGCGTAAGCCTTCGGAGGTTCGAATCCTCCTCCCTCCACCATTTGAATGTAAGGCGCTGTATAAGTAGGAGACTTAGTAAGGTCAAGGAACTACTTATTGTGCGGGAATAGCTCAACTGGCTAGAGCACCAGCCTTCCAAGCTGGGGGTTGCGGGTTCAAGTCCCGTTTCCCGCTCCAAATTATCCCGTGACAGCCCACGTAGCTCAGGAGGTGGAGCACTTCCTTGGTAAGGAAGAGGTCACCGGTTCAAATCCGGTCGTGGGCTCCATGTGAATTCTTCTACTTCAGCTTAACAATGGATTTGGGCCAGCAGTCAGTGTTCAGGATCTTAACTGTCGAAATCAGGGGGTAAATATGGCTAAGGAGAAGTTTGAGAGGAAGAAGCCACACGTAA
>CAZBUB010000066.1:0-8320 GCA_964494985.1 uncultured Desulfohalobiaceae bacterium
ATGCTCGTGTTCGTGAATATCCCTGGTGTAAGGGGAGACCCAGGTGGAGCTGCGCAGGTGGATCCAGGGAAAGGGTCTGATCAGCAGTCTGGTCTTGATGTCTGAAAGCGGTCTTTTGGGATATTGATCCAGGTCTTCATCACGCTCGGCCTCATTGAAGTCGTAGCTTTGTTCAAACTTGAGCTCCAGGAAGTCCAGATAATCATTGTTAAGGTTGAAGCCTGTGCCTTTTGAGTTTTCTCGGATAGTATCCTTCCTGCGGGTGAAAATATTGTCCAGGGCATAAGTGATCTGGTTTTCCGCCTGAATCCGGTCCTGACTGTCTAAGCGGGGTAGATCCTGTGCCTGGTCTTGTTCCTGATCAGGGATGTAGGAATACTCCAGCTCAGGCCGCAAACTGTGCCTGATTTTGGTCCAGGCCGAATTGTCCCTGCCCTGGGCGATTTTTTGCATGTCTCTGGCGGCTTCCAGCTCGAATATGCGCAGTAATTCGCTGGAGGCATCAATGTTCAAATCCCAGATGCCGCGCTCCTGCTGTTTCTCCATGTCTTCCGGGGTATCCTGCAGATAGTACTGAGTCTGACGCCAGCCTGCGCTGGGCAGGACATTGCCGAACCCTGAGCGCAGGGGCAAAAGCAGCCTGGGATGCATATCCAGGCGCAGACCCTGAACTTCATCAGCCCTGCGCCAGAAATAGGTGCCCTGATTTACTGCCTCGAACTGGAAAGGGCTCTGGCCCAGGTAGCCGCGGTAGATGTCCAGGTTGATCTCCGGCAGCCTCTGCAAGGTATCGTCTTCAGACCTGTCCTTGTCCTTCCTTTCAAAGCTGGGGTCCTGGTTGTACTCCAGCCTGGTCTGCAGGCCGATATCCTGCCAACTGCGGGAGAGCATAAGCTGGCTGCTGCGTGTGCTGGAGTCCTTGTCAGCCACGTCCCTGCCAAATTCTTCCAGAAAATCCTCCCTGCTTTTCTCGAACCCGCTATAGCCGCGCTTGAACTCTCGCAAATAGTACTCGTCAGAGACATAGTCCAGATCCATAAGCAGCTTCCATTCTGGTTTCAAGAGGTAGCCATCCAACTTGCTGCGCAGCCAGAATCTGTCCCTGGGGAAATTGTCAGCATCACTGTCCCCGTCAGAATCGTAGCGGACTTCGTCCTGGACCCAGTCCAGTCTAAACAAGCCCTTGCTTAAAGGATCAGGGGTCAATCTGTACTCCAGTCCGGGCATGAAGCCGCGTTTGCTCATGTAGTTTAGGTAAAAGGTCATATCCTGTTCCTGATTGATGACCTGGAAGTAGGGCAGGTTGAAACCTGTGCCATCCTTGGTGCTGGTATAGTACTCTGGCCTCAGGAATCCGGATTGTCTGGTCTGTTTGGTAGGAACAACCAAATAGGGGGCATAAAGGACAGATCTGTCCTTTATCTTAAATCTGGGTTGTTCCAGATGGGCGTAGCCTTCCAGGGTGACCCTGCCCTGGGAAGTATGCAGGGACCAGGGAGGTGTCTGCCCGTCGCAGGTGGTAACCCTGGCCTGCTCAAAACTATAGGTTTCCTGGCCGGTTTTTTCCAGATGCTGGCCATGGATGTGCATGTTGGGCTCAGGCATGAAGATCCTACCCTTTTTGAGCCAGCCGGTTTGGCTTTTCAGATCGATTTCTGCCTCCCGGGCCCAGAGCCGATCCTTGTCCAGCTCAGCATACACATTGCCCTGCAGATATATCCAGCCTGTCTCCCAGTAATACCTGGCATAGTCGGCCTCAAGCAGATTGTTTGCGCGTGTTAGCTCCACATCTCCGCTGGCTTCAATGATTTTCAGCTCCTGGTCCATCTGCAGCTCTTGGGAAAACAGAACCCAGGGCAGCTCTTGATCTATCCTGGTGGGTTGCAAAAGACCCTGAGCCAGCCCAGAGCAAGGGTCAAGAAAAGGAGACAAAAGCAGAAAGAGCAGTATGCAGGGTATTAAAAAAAAAGGTCCTAGCCTTGTTGCTGGCATGGAATCAGCATCCGCTTTTATGGCTTTGATTGAGAGATAGATTTTTGGTATTTATTCACCATCTACTATGCTCGGATAGACATTACCGAGAAAGAAACCACGGACGTGGTGGATAGTTGCGATTTTTGAACAAGCTTTATTTATGGGCAGCCCCTGAATAGTCTCCATTTGGGCGTTTGTAAAGCGCAAAAGATATGGCTGGTCATTTGACTTAGGTTGACAGTACAAAACAAAGCAGGCAAAATAAATATTTGCACGCAAAGCCAAAGGAGAGGTGGCCGAGCTGGCTGAAGGCGCTCGCCTGCTAAGCGAGTATCGGGCTAACCCCCGATCGAGGGTTCAAATCCCTCCCTCTCCGCCATTTACAAAAATTTCCCAGTCCTATCGAGACTGGGTTTTTTTGTATCTGACGTGCTCTCGAACTGAAGCTAAATCCTTGCTTTAAGCAGACTCTGGGCTGCATCAGAGAAAGCAGTGCCCCAGAGCCTTGAACTCTGAAGACCCTGGGAAAAGGTATGCAAAACAGCATCGTACGGGGAATTATCCTTGGAGGCTCAGTAGGCCTGATCGCCAGCTGGACTGGAGTGGATCCCTTGCGGGCCCTCTTGCTGGGCATGGTCTGTGGTGTCCTAGCTGTTCTAACCAGGATGGCAGTGCAAAAAAGCAGGAAATCTGGCAACTGAAAGGCTGCCCAGGGATTAGCTCAGTTCTCTTACCACCAGCACTGAACATTGGGCGTGTCTGACCACCCGGGCTGTGTTGGTACCCAGCAGATAGTCCCTGAACTTGGTGCGGTTGGCAGGCATGATGATTAGATCTGCTTGCACCTCTTCGGCCATCTCAATGATCCTGCGGTAGATAGAGCCTTGGGCCACCATATGCTGGACCCAGATATCCCCGGGAATTTTTTTCTGCAAAAAGCTATGCAGGGCATTCTCCGCATCCTGGATAATTTGGCTCCCGGAATCAGCAGGGAAGTACTGGCCCACAATGGGCATGCCCAAATCCGGAACCACAGTCAGCACATGCAGTTGGGACTGATAGAACCTGGACAGCTCCACAGCCCTTTGCATTGCCGCCTTCCTGGGCAGGGAATCTTCTTCTTCCTGCAGATCCACAGGCAGTAGGATGTGTTTGTACATGGTCATATCGCCTCTGACCCTTCCCTGTCCTGGGAGGGGAATAATAGTGGTAGAAGTTCTCAGGATCGACTGCGATTACAACAACGATCACGACTGTGACTAGGGATTAAAAGTTTGCAAGTGTTCTTTTTTCCCACGCTATCGCTATCGTGGTCGTAACCGCGGTCGCCATTAATGACCGCCTCAACCTTTTGATTTAATAACCAAAGGGGTTACGCATATTTGCCCATTGCAGCGTCCCGGGTGTTGGCTGCGATGCCTGTAGGGGCGAGCGGCGCTGGCCCTTGGTGTTGCTATCCTGTATCCACAGCCAATTTCTCCGCCTTTTTGATCTGCCAGCTCTGGAGGATAACCAATAAGGCAAAGATCAACACTCCCAGCACCTGCAAGGCTTCCCGGCCAAAAGGCATATGCACTTCAAAGAGCCCAGGCCTGAAGGTGATCACGAACACCCCCAGCAGTATCAGTCTCTCCCACCAGTGGCAGTGCCTGACCAGATAGCCCTGCAGGACTGAGGCAAAGGCGAACATGGCGATCAGCCCGGCAAAAAAGACCCAGGCTATCTTGGGGATGCTCTGTAGCCAGATGATCTGGCCTTCCTCGTTGATGCCGGAGATCATCAGTATTTCTGTATTAAACAGGAAGATAAAGGGCAGCACAGCAGTACGCATGTCATAGGTAAAGCCCTGGATTCCAGTCTTGATGGGGTCTGTCCTGGCAATGGCCGCTCCTGCATAGGCAGCCAGACCTACAGGCGGTGTGTCATCAGCCAGGATGCCGAAGTAGAATACAAATAAGTGGGCTGCGATCAAAGGGAAAACCAGCCCGGCGTCTGTGCCCAGCTCGACGATTACCGGCGCGGTCAAAGAGGCCATGATGATGTAGTTGGCCGTAGTAGGCATGCCCAGGCCCAGGATCAGGCAGGAGAGGGCTGTAAAGACCAGCATGGGCACAATATAGCCCATGGACAGGGTCTCGATCAGATTGACGAACCTGCCGGCTAGACCGGTAATGGAGACCACGCCCACTATAATCCCTGCAGTGGCTGTGGCTACGCCCACAGAGATCATGTTCCTGGCCCCGGCGATCAAGCCTTGCCAGATGTCCTGCAGGCCGGAGATAAAGGCCCAGCCCAAATACTTACCCAGGTTCAGGTTGGGATCCAGGCTGCCCTCCTTTTTTTGCAGTCCCAGGCTGAGGAAGGCAATGATTGGCCTTTGCACGAACATAATCACCAACAGGGCCTGGATGGCCATCATGGCCGAGACCACAGGGGAGCGTCGCAAAAGCACCAGATAAAGGATCAACACCAGCACCGGGATGATGAAGTGGCAGCCCCTGAGGAGTGTCTTCAGGAATCTGGGCAGCTCTTCCCTGGACATGGGCTTGAGATCCAGCTTCAGGGCCTCCAGGTGCACCACGTAGAACAGGGTGATGTAAGAAAGCAGAGCAGGGAAAAGTGCGGCCCGGACCACATCTATATAAGGCATGCCTATGATTTCAGCCATGATAAAGGCTGCAGCGCCCATGACCGGGGGCATGAGCTGGCCGTTGGTGCTGGCTGCCACTTCTACGGCAGCAGCCTTGTATGGGGGAAAGCCCACCTTCTTCATTAAAGGGATGGTGAATGTCCCGGTAGTCACAGTGTTGGCAATGGAAGAGCCTGAGACGAATCCGGTCAGCCCTGAGGCAGCCACAGCAGCCTTGGCCGGCCCGCCCCGGTAAGTCCCCAGGGCAGAAAAAGCCACGTCGATGAAGTATTTGCCACCGCCAGCTTTGTCCAAAAGCGCCCCGAATAACACGAACAAAAACACGAAATCAGTGGACACTCCCAAAGGCACCCCGAAGATGCCAGTGGTGGAGAGGTACATGTCGCTGATTACAAAATCCAGGGGCATGCCTCTGTGCCTTAGAATCTCGGGCATATAGGGACCAACAAAGTTATAGAGCAAAAACAACAGGGCCAGGATGGCCAAAGGAGGACCCAGGCATCTGCGTGTCGCTTCCAGAAGAAAAATTATGAGAATGATGCCCATCCAGATATCCAGGCTGGAAGGCAGGCCCTGACGATTGATCAGATTCTCGTAGTCCCACCAGATATACAAGCAGGCCAAAGTGGCCAGTATGGCAAACAGGATATCGTAGAATGGAATTCGAGTCCGGTTGGACTTTTGGGAAAGCTTAGGGATAAATTTTTGGGTCCAGTTAATCAGTGAAGGTGGACTATGCTGTTTGTAGGCGGGAAACAGCAAAAAGGCCAGGCAAATGGCAAAGGCTAAATGCCAGGCCCTGGCAATATGGGAGTTTATGGGGTGATAAGCAATGAACAACTGATAGCCTGACCAGGAGAGGCAAAGCAGGGTGATCAGCCAATTTATGACCCTGCTTTTGGGCTCCCTGGCCCCGGCCTCAACAGTAGCAACTAGGTCCTTTGCCTTTTGTGCGCCATTGTCAGCTGGCTGCTCCTGTTCATTTCTGCTCTGTATCTGATCCTGGTGGGCCATAACTGGAAGAGTCCTGATGCTTAAAGTTTGTATAGAAAACCATATCTCCAGGAACTGCTTTCTGCAAATGGGTGACTCCCAGCCACCCATTTGATTTTACATGGGATTGTATCAAAGGGCAATGCTCCTGCGATCCTAGTAGGGGCGAGGGGGCTCGCCCTTTGGGTTGCAGGTTGGCTTTTTCCCTGCTTCGTTGTGCCCAACAGGGCAAGAGGGTTAAGAGGGATTTCCTCTTAGAGCGCAGAAAGTAAAAGAGGCAGGCGGCCCTGAAGCTGCGCCTGCCTCTTGCAGAGCCAGGGCTGGTCTACATCCAGCCCTGTTCTTTGTAGTACTTTTCAGCTCCGGGATGGAATGGGGCGGACAGACCCTGGAGCATCTCTTTCGGCTTGAGATTCTTGAATGCCGCATGGGAGCCTCTTAGCTCATCCAGGTTCTCAAACACGGTCTTGACCATGTCGTAGACTGTGTCCTCGTCTACTTCGGCGCTGGTAATGACGGTCGCGGTCACAGCATAGGTCTCTACATCTTCTTCCACGCCCTTGTAGGTTCCTCCGGGAATGGTGGTCATGATGTAGTAGGGACTGTCATCTACCATCTTCTTGATCTTTTTGTGATTGATGGGAATAATGCGAATGTCAGTGGAGTTGGCAGGTTCCTCAATAGCAGCGCTGGGATTGCCCACGGTGTAGAAAAAGGCATCAATCTTCTTGTCCACCAGGGCCCTGGAAGCCTCGTGCTGCTGCAGGCCCTCAGCGTCTATGTCCTTGTCCTTGTCAATGCCGTAGAGCTCCAGCACGTCCTCTGCGTTGCCCCGCTGGCCAGAGCCTGGATTGCCAATATTGATATCCTTGCCTTTGATGTCCTCGACTGTTTCTATACCGGTATCCTTCCTGGCGACCAGCAGCACTGTCTCTGGATGCATGCTGAATACGCTGCGCAGATCTTCTATAGGCTCGCCTTCCCAGTCAGCCTTGCCTTGGTAGGCCTGCCAGTTGCGGTCGGACTGGGCCACGCCAAAATCGAATGCCCCCCTCTTGATGGCGTTGATGTTGAAAACCGAACCGCCAGTAGGCCGGCCCACATAATTGTACTTGTCGTCCACGTTCTTGTTCATCAGATTGCTGATTTGCAGGGCTACCTGGTAGTAGACCCCGGTGGTGGACGCTCCACCGAAAAGAATGTCCTTGGCTGCCTGCGCTGCAGGAGCACTAGCAAGCAGACCCAGGACCACCGCTAAGAAAAGCAAACCCCGTTTCCAACTCATAGCTCTCCTCCTTTCTGGTTTGCGGTTTAATAAACAAAGATTCTTTGTTCACTATTGTTTTTTTATGTCTGGTTTACAAAAATATGTCAACAAGTTTTTGCTATATTTCCCGTACTTGGTTCCCAGGCAGGACCCTGGCCTTAGCAGTTTTCAAATTTCGAGCACAGCAGGTGAAAGATGCGCTCAGCTCAAGATTGGGCTTGTTTTTTATGTTAGAGATTCTTCTATACTTTTTCCTTGCGGGTTTTGACAACAAGACCAAATGCAAATGGCCAAAAGACAGGCCCTGGGCACCAGGCTGGATTTGAGCAGATATTCATCCTCGCTGTGGTCCATATCCCCCATGGGACCCAGACCGTCCAGTACAGGCACGCCCTTGGAGGCCAAGATATTGGCGTCTGAGACCCCATTCCTGAGCTCTGGCCGCACTTTCTGGCCCAACATTTCCGCCCTGGAGTGGACCAGCCTGAAGAGCTCCTGGTTCAGCCGAGATTGGGGCATGGGTGGTCTGCCTGTCTGATAGCTCAGATGGCAGGAAGTGCCTGGGATATGGGGGTTGGCCAGGATCTCTTGCATGCGTTGTTCCAAGCTTTGGCCGTCCTTTTCCTGCAGAAATCTTAAATCTATGAAGGCCTGGGCCTGCTTGGCCACAGTATTAGGGCCGATGCCGCCCTGGATCCGGCCCACATTCAAAGTGATGGCAGGGGTCTGGTTCAGCTCCTCCAGGGCGATGATTTTGTGCGCCAGCTCTAAAATGGCGCTGGGCTTGGTTTTGTCTGCCTGGGCAGCATGCCCGGCCTGACCCTGAACCTGGAGCAGGTAGCCTTTTCTGCCTTTCCTGCCAGTAACGATCTCCCCCTCCAGGCCGCCGCATTCAAGGACAAACCCGGCAAAGCTACGCTCTGCTTCCTGGCTTATCAGCTCCCAGGACGCAGGGGAGCCTATCTCTTCGTCAGAGTTGCAGAGCATTGCTACTGGGATCTCTGACAGCAGCCCCAGCTCTTGCAGGGCCAAAAGGGCGAAGATCCCGCAGACCAGGCCCCCTTTCATGTCAATGACCCCGGGGCCGTAGGCCTGGTCTTCATCCTCATGGAAATAGTTGAAGTCTGTGTCCTCTGGGAAGACAGTATCTGTATGACCCAGAAGGAGCAGCTGCTTTTGCCCTACGGCTGCCTTTTTGCTGCGCACCAGGAGCATATTCCCGTATTCTGACTGGGGCAGTATTTCTGCTTGCAGGCTTTGAGGCATAGCCTGGGCCAGCTGTTCGGCCATCCGGTCCAGCCCAGGTTTGTTCCTGCTGCTGCTTTGGATCAAGACCAGTTCCCTTAAAAGATCCAGCATTTGCCTCTGCCTAGGTTCGAGATAGGCTTGTATCTGCTCTGCCAGCTCCTGCTCAGTAGGCAAGAGGTCCTCCTTTG
>CAZBUB010000066.1:8420-10866 GCA_964494985.1 uncultured Desulfohalobiaceae bacterium
TAGGCTTGTATCTGCTCTGCCAGCTCCTGCTCAGTAGGCAAGAGGTCCTCCTTTGCATGTTAAAATATCATAATCGTTATAAAAGTAGATGTCATTGGGATCGACAACGACTACGACAGCGACAATGACTACGATTTCAAAGTTTGCAGGGGTCCTTTCTCATCGCTGTCGTTGTCAAGGTCGCAATCGTAATCGATACAAATGATCCCATCCTCAATAACCACCCTCCCCATATCTGGCAAAGGAAAAATCCTCCCTGGCATGCTCTTCCCGGGAGGCGTCTGGGTAGCGGACCTCCTCCTGGTTCCAGGGCTTCTTGAGTATCAGCTCGCTGCCTTCCCAGCCCTGGACATTGCTGCGATGCAGGGGAATCTTGCCTCCGGCAGTGGCGATGAACCTGGGGATGGCGTCTCCGGAGATATTGCCGTACATGGACTCGATAATATCCCGGCCCACCTCCACCGGCACCCTTAAGTGCGCAAACTGGGGATTGCGATAGCTGCAGTTGAAGACATAGTAGGGCCTGACATGGGCCTCCTGGATGGTCTCGCACAGCTTCCACATCTTGGTCCGGGTGTCGTTGATGCCCCTTAGGAGCACAGCCTGGTTGAGCACTGCGCTGACCCGCTTGGAGATCATACCAAAGGTCTGCCTGGAGATCGGGGTGATCTCCTGGGCGGTGTTGATCTGGGTCACTACCCTGAGGGGCTTTTTGTCGTTGCTCTCCTCCAGGATGTCCAAAAGCTCCGAGTCCATGCGCTGGGGCGTGGTGACCGGGATCCTGGAGCCCAGCCTCTTGAGCCGCACGTGCTCTATGGCATCCAGCTCCTGCAAGAGCCATCTGAGCAAGGAGTTGGGCAGTACAAAGGCGTCTCCGCCAGTGACCAGGACATCCCTGATGCTGGTGTTCCTGCGGATATAGTCCAGGGCTTCCTGGTAGGCCTTTTTGGAGTAGATGCGGTCCTTCTTGCCGATATGCGCGATGCGCAGGCAATGGGTGCAGTACATGCCGCACATGTTGGTGGCCTTGATGGTGGCCACCCTGGGGTAGAACTGATCAATCAGCCTGGCAGGGGAGTGGTCCGCAGCCACTGGCGGAATCTCTTCGCCCACATTATCCACCATTTCCCCGGTGGGCACGGACTGCAAAAGCACTGGATCATTGATCACCCCGGGCATGATCAGGCTGGAGTAATACGGGGTAAGCCGCATGCGGTATTGTTTGGTCACCCGTTGGATATCCTGCACCGCCTTCTGGGGCAGATCCAGGATCTTGGACAGGGTCTGGACCGATTCTATGGCAAACTGCATCTGGCCGGTAAAAGAGCTCCAGTCCTGGTCCTGCATGCCCAGGACCTTCTTGATCCGCTCCTGGTTCTCCTGGATCCTGTCCCAGAGTTCGATTCCACTGGGGGCCTGTTCCGGGTGCTTTTGCAGGTACTCGGCCATCCTTTGGTCTGCCTCCTGTACAATAGGCAGGGCCTTAAGCACCCGGCCGCCAATGCTCACCAGGTGCTCGTCCAGTTCCTGGTGCTTGATAGCCAGCTGTAAAAGCTCCTTTTCCTGCAGTCCTAGATCCAAAGGAGTCAGGCCTTTTTTCCTGCGTAGCTCAAGCAGGACCTGAAACAGATCCACAATAGGCTGGGTTAGATCCTCCTGCTGAGCTTTTTGCAGGAGATCCTCGGCTTTTTGCTGTTCCTGATCCTGAGGCTCTGCCTTTTTTTCTGCAGGCCTGAGCAGCTCCTGGAAGAGCTCCTGACTAAAACCGTCCAATTCCGTAATGTTGATGTCCTTGTTCATGGCTTCTGGCCTTCTAGGGTTTGAATTGAGTTAGCAATGCGTTGCACACCTGTCTGAATGGCCTGCTGCAAGTCTTTGTGATGTCTGGATACAGCAGCCACCCTGCCCACAAAAGTGCCTGGCTCCGCCTGGACTCCGGCTCCCAGGTGCTCCAGAATCAACAAACCCTGCTCCTGCTTGCTCTCGGCTACCTGCCTGAAGAGTTTCCGTTCATCCTGCTCTTGCTGCAGGGTTTCCTGGATCCAGACCCGGGACTCTGTTTTATAGTTGTAGGTCCGCCAGCAGAGATGTCCAGGCCTTTGCTGCAGCTCCTGGGTCTTTGACGGCAGCCTGCCTTGGGTGACTGCATACAGCTCCAGCTCCAGGAGAGAAGGAGAGCCCGCTGGCAAGAGATTCTCCAGGCTGCAGCACATTTCCATGGTTGTGCCCTGCTTACGGGCGTTGACCTCGACGAAGTGCACCTTTCCCTTTTCATCCACCACAAAATCGCAGCCAAAGATGCCCCTGTATCCACTCTGGCCCAAGCAGCGGCCGACAGCTCTGCTTTGCTCTATCAGCTCCTGCTGAAGGGTGTGGGGCAGGGCGGAAGGAAAGCTGGAGCCCTTGAACTTGTTGCCGTCCTGGATGTCCTGGTCAGCCACCAGGG
>CAZBUB010000067.1:0-9645 GCA_964494985.1 uncultured Desulfohalobiaceae bacterium
CAATTACGACAACGATAGCGATGTAGGAGCAGTAAAAAAGAAAAAAATGCGGCAGGAGCCGCTAAAGAGACGTCCCCAGGCAAGAGACGTCCCCAGGCAGGAGCCTGGGAACGAAGATAAATTCTGATTCCCCTCCCTGGCTAGGGAGGGGGTAGGGGAGGGTCGTGATGGGAACTTTTCCTTAAACGCACAAAGGAGCAACTCATGAAGATTTTCCTGGATAGCGCTGATATTGAGGATGTGGCCCAGGCCAGGTCCTACGGGATCCTGGACGGAGTGACCACCAACCCCAGCCTGATCAAGAAGGCAGTTGTGAAAAGGCAGGCCAGGGGAGAGGAAGTAGACATGCAGGGCTATATCCAGCGCCTGCTTGAGGAGGCTGGGGAGGCCCCGGTCAGCCTGGAGGTGATCGGCCTGGATTATGAGTCCATCCTGCGCCAGGGCCGCTATCTGTACCAGACTTTCAATCCTGTGGCAGGCAACGTGAATGTCAAGGTGCCTGTGAATCCTGCCCAGGATCTGGAGGATGGCAGTCACTTCCATGGTCTGCAGGCTATCAAGACCCTGTCAGAAGAAGGCATCCCTGTGAACTGCACCCTGGTCTTCACTCCGGAGCAGGCCCTTTTGGCAGCCAAGGCAGGCGCAGCCATGGTCAGCCCGTTTGCAGGCCGGGTGGACGACTTTCTGCGCCAGGAAAACAAGATCCCTTTCCAGAAGACCGACTATTTCCCGGCAGAAGGTATGCAATCCGCGCAGATTCCCAGTGATGCAGGCATAATCTCCGGCATAGACCTGGTGGGCAAGTGCGTGGAGATCCTGGATCTGTACAATCTTCAGGCAGAGGTCCTGGCCGCCAGCCTGCGCAATCCCAGGCAGACCAGGGAGGCTGCCCTGGCAGGGGCGCATATTGCCACCCTGCCTTTGGAGGTGATTTCCATGCTCCTGATCCACGATAAAACCCTGGAGGGCATGCGGCTGTTCACCCAGGATGTGGTGCCGGAGTACCAGCAGCTGCTGGGATAAGGAGGATGATGATCTGAGGCACATCGATGACGATGACGGCCACGACCACGATAGCGGGGGATATGCCTAGGTACGAGGAAATCCAGGCTCTTCAAGCATGGGGCGATTGGACAGTATGCCGAGCAGGCCGTCTATTGTCGCTTCACGCCTTGTTCCCAGGCTCCTGCCTGGGAACATCAGCTCTTGTGGCTCCTGCCACATCTGGGGTGAGCGGCAGGAGCCGCTCATGGCTTGCGTTCCTAGGCAGGAGCCTAGGAACGAAGAGGAAGGACACAGAGATGAAGCACAGGATTTGGCTTTGGGGATTTTTGCTGCTGATTTTATGGTGTGTCCAGGCCCAGGCGGCAGAGGTGAAGCTGAGCCGGCCCAAGAACAGCCTGCACATGTTCGGCGGGCAGTTTACCAGGGAAAGCATCGGCGGCACTGCTGAACTGGACGAGGCCAAGTACGAGGACAATTACATCCTGGCTATAGACTACTACCGGGAGCTTTTTAGCCCAGGCTGGGGAGCATACTTCGGCTTTGAGCTGGGTTTCGGCAACCGCTTTGGAGACGAACATGCTCAAGAGGCCTGGGGGGCTGTAGCCTTCAGGCACCAGGGATGGCGCATAGCAAACGTATTGACCATTTCTCCAGGGCTTTCCTTTGGTGTGAGCCTGGTGGATGAGGCAATAGGTACTGAGGCTTACCGGGAGAATCAAGACACGGACAGGGACGCGAGCTTGTTGTTCTATCTTAGCCCGGAGATAGCCCTTTCTTTTTCTCAGTTCCAGTCCTGGGAGCTGGTCTACAGGCTGCACCATCGCTCCGGGGCTGATAGGACATTGGGCGAATTCCGCGAGGGACACAATGCCAATACCATTGGTGTGAGATACTGGTTTTAGGGCAATTGTATAATGGTATAAAAGCGTCAGAAGGCGCAAGTGGTATACGTTCCCAGGCTCCTGCCTGGGGACAGATGGTATTGTGGTATCTGCCACTGTTGGGTGAGCGGCAGGAGCCGCTGAGGCCACGTTCCCAGGCAGGAGCCTGGGAACAAGGAAAGAACACGAATCTGCACGAATCAGCCCTGATTTTCGCGAACATGAATTACTAGTTCGTGGGGATCAGTGCCTTTATTGTTAGGGTGGATCAGTGTTCCTCTTTATTCTTAAATATCCCTGCGCAGGGCGAGGGAACCATAAAAAGAAAGGCCGGGGACGAATCCCCGGCCTTTTGCTGAAGCAGGCTTGGAACGGTTAAGGGCAGTTTAGAAATTCACCTGCCATTTCAGGCCGGCGTAGAGCTCGTCTCCCATTTCATCGCCACTATCATTATCATATTCATCGCCGTAGTCATAGTAGCCGACTTCAGGTACGATGAAGGCGTTGCCGTTGGCAGTCAAAGGAATGTTAGCCTGACCATAGTAAGCCATCAGCTCATTTTCTTTTTCCCAGGCATCATTGTCGCTTTCCAGATAGCCAACTCCAGCTTCCAGTCCAATGTTATTTACAGTGGTTCCCAAAGCCAAAAGTGCACCGTAGGAATCAGTATCTTCTATACTGTCGCCATCCAGCTCAGCCAAGCCATTAAAGTATATACTATCATTATCATTTAAAGCAGTAGTATTTGTAGCGTAACTCTGTCCAAAGTTACCCACATTCTGACCATAGTAGCCACCCACGTTTACATAGAAAGGATCCATTGCAGTGAGTCTGATGTTAGTGGACAGACCCCAAGCATCCAGGTTCTCGCCATCCCAACCCTCAGTGTCGTCCTTTAATTCGTAAGTCTGATATGCACCAGCCATGTTAATGTTGACATTGTCCTGAATAGCTAAATCATAGCTAGCCTGAAGCTGGGGCAGAACTACTTCCTGATCTGGGGAATCTCCCTGCAAGTCGTTTTTTTGAGGCTCAACAAGAGCAATCTTGAAGTTATCTACAGAATACTGGACCATGGGCTTACGACCTGTATATCCCACGAACTGCAGCATATTTGCGTCATCTCCATAGGCTTGGGTACTGATAAATGCACCTGCGCCGTAAGGGGCATAGTCCTGGCCGATCTTAAGTTCACCCTGGCCCATGTCCACTGTGCCGTACAGCTTACGCACGTTGACACCAGAGCCGTACTCAAAACCACCGCCGATGGCTCCATGATCTACTGTAGCGCCAATGCGGGCGTTGCCCTGCAGGTCATGGTCAAGTTGTGTGGTGTCAGCATTGTCTGGACGTTCATCGCTGTAGTCAGTCCAGAATGTGTTTACCCTAGCATGTCCATACAGATCCCAGTCAGGGTTCTCAGCAGACGCGGGTACGTACATGGTCAGCACAAATGCCGCGGCAATCATTAACGCTAATACCTTCTTCATAACTTTTCCCCCTTTTGCATGTTTCTGTTTCCACCTAAACTACCCTGGTGCGAACTACCTCTGCCTTCCCGTTTAGAAATTCGAGCCAAATGAAAAAAACCAAGCCTGCTCAGCACTGGCTTCTAAACGAGAGCCGGGGCGCTGGCCCAGCTGAGAAGCCGGGCCAGCTCTCCACCCCAAGCTGAACTGGGTACAGATGTAATCAAACTGAAAACAAATTGCAAGGGGTTTGAGGCAAAAAAGTAAAAATTTTTTTACCGTATAATTTATTGTACTCTGGAATGTTGGGATGCTGGTATGATGGAGTGCTGGGATATGTGGTTTGGAGGCAGAGGACAGAGGACAGAAGACAGAGGGCAGAAGTCAGAGATCAGCGGTCGGAGATCAGAGGACGGGAGACAGAAGTCAGAGGTCAGAGATCAGAGATCAGGAGGCAGAGAGCAGAAGAACGAGGATGGAGGATGGAAGGCAGAGGTCGGAGATCAGAGATCGGGGGTCGTCGGAGGTCGGTGGTCAGAAGACAGAAGGCAGAGCACAGTTGCGGTTGGAAAAGCCTGGGAGGTGCTGTGCAAGGCGGAGTTAGATGGTAGATGTCATTAGTATGCAAAGAGGTTAGGACCAGGACTGCGACTACGGTTTCACCGCCCTCTGATCGCTCTCGTTGTCGTTGTCGTAATCGTAATCGATATAATTGATCTCATCCCCATCACGCGAACGTAGGATTTATTGAGTATTTAGCCTCTGTTCTCAGGCTTGAGCCTGGGCATGAAGGAAAGAGGGATCACGAATCTGCTCGAATAAATCCGAATTTCCACGAACAGGAACTGCCATTTCTTGTGGTAGCTGGATCTAAATGGAAGCTCGCGTTACTGCAGCACTTCATCCAGGCTGCGGGCTGTGAGCACTCTCTCGGACCACTGTAAAAGGCGCTCGGAATCAGCGGATTGGATCTTCCGAGTGACATCCAGCGGCAACTCTCCAAATTTTCTGGACAGCTGGCGCAAAAGGACCTGCGCTTCACCCTGTTGCATGCCTTCCTGGCGGCCTTGCTGCACACCTTCCTGACGGCCTTCTTGACGGCCTTCCTGGCGAAATCTTTCAGCGAATGTACTCATAAGTTCTGCCTCCTGAGTCCAGGATCAGGTTCTTGAAGTTTTGGTCGTGGTCCATCAGGGCTCCTTGTGTTTTGTGCGCTTAGGCTATCATAGCTGAAGGACAGGACCGGCGCAAACAAAGAGTAAGGTGTCGTGGAGTAAGTGGTTTTAGGTGATGGGTGATGCGGTAGATGCTAATCCTGGGGATGGCCGGGTTTTTGGCTACGCTGGTGTTTGGGGTTTTCCGGATTGGGAGCGCCGAGCTCCAGCTCGGCTCTAGCTCATGGGAAACAATCCGCACCGTAAGGGCGAGCTCCGCTTTGTCCCCCATTAAAAAAATTGACTACGAGGATAAATCGTTTATAATTTGGATAAGTTTTATGGCCAAACTTGAGGAGGATATGAGATGAAAATCATCAGCGATAGAGAATTTCGAAACGAGCCTGGAAAGGTAAGAAAGGAGATTGCCAACCAAGAGGTTGTCATGACCAGTCGAGGCAAGCCATACGCGGTGCTCCTGCCTGTTAAGGACCCATCTGAAGTCGATGACATCTTGGAGCTTGCGTCCAGAATTCGGGCTCAGATGGCCCTGTCCTCAATTCGCCGAAAAGCTGCAGAGACTGGTTTAGACAAACTCTCAACTGCAGAAATAGACCAGGAAATCAATGCAGTCCGTAAGCAGCGGCAGGAGTAATTCACCTTGAGAATTGTCCTGGACACGAACGTCCTGGTTTCAGGTTTGCTGGGCCTGTATTCCTACCCAGCCAGGATTATTGATATGATTTGCATTGGGAGACTCCAATGCGCATACGATGACAGAATCATGACAGAATACAGGGAGGTCTTGTCGAGGCCTAGGTTTCAGACTGTCATTTCCGAGAAGGAGCGGCAGGATATCCTTGATTATCTGGCCCGCACAGGCATCAATGTTGTGGCAGCTCCGCTTGGGAAAGACGCCACTGTTGCGCCAGACCCAGATGATCTGCCTTTTGTCGAAGTCGCATTTGCCGCCGGGGCTGAGTTCATCGTCACCGGGAATGTGAAGCATTTTTCTTATGTTCAGGATCAAACATGGGGTATCAGAATCGTCTCCCCCCGGGATTGTTACGGGCTTATCTGCACCTGACCGGATCGCTCAGCAAAAGCTTGCCCAATTGCACAGGGTGCAGCAAGTGGAAGAACTGCGCATACCGCCGGGCAATCGCTATCGATACTCATGATCTTTTCCCTACCACAGGCAGAAGGGCGCCTGGCAGCCACCCAGGGGGAGCTGATTCAGGGAACTCAGGTGGCTTGAAGTCGCTAGAAAATCAGTGCCGCAAGGCTAGGCCATTTTGTTGGCGGAAAGCCTCCAGCCCGGGTTGGATGTTCTGGATTGGCTCAATACGCTGTCATTCGTGGACTGGTTGTTGCGGGATGCTGTGTGAGAAAGGCAAATGCTGACCATCAAGTGCGCCAGGTGCAAGCAGAAGCTGTTCAAGTACCATAAGATCGGGCCGGGTCACGTCCTGCGCTGCCATAAGCACAGGATCAGCAGGGGGTATCAGTACCAGGTCAGCCAGGGCAGGCTGCTCTGCGCCTGTGGCCAGGCCGTGGGCCAGGACAAGGGCAGCTACTTCAGCATGGACAAAAAGGCCTTTACCTGTTCCGGGACCAAGTCCAGGAAATAGCAGGCTCATGCCTGGGAACATTAAGCATTGGGATTGATCAGGGTCGCTGTTTGAGAGGCAAAGTTTTCCAAATCATCTAGACGACTGGCCATTATTTCATGCACCTGAGCATAGTCTATATCCCAGTATAGATGCACCAAGCGGTTTCTGAAACGGGCCATTAAGGCCATGCTTCGGGCCAAGTCCTGGGAGATCAGGCCGGAATCAGCCAAGAGCAGGAAGCATTGACTGTAGTCTTCTGGTACAGTTTTCAGTTTTTTCGCGCAGATATGATAACAGATGTTCAGCGCCGCTTCCATTGCAGTGAGCAGCCTGGAGCGGGCGATATCCTGAGCATCCTCATCCTGCAGGAACTTTTCTTTATCCAGGGACTGCAAGCTGCGCAGCCTGTTTAAAGACCTGCTGATATCGTTTAGCTTGCTGCGTAAGCGGTCAATATTTAGGCTCATCTTCAAAGGCTTCCCTAAGATGATGGTTTAGTATTGGCTTTAAGTCCAAATACCTGGAGACAATATAGCAAATCGTCTGCAATCGATACTCTGGGGCATGGTCCACAAGCAACAGGCCTTTGATGGCCTGGAACTGGAAGGGTAGAGGGGCCTGATTCATTATTCTGACATCCATGGGCAGCTTGGGAGTGGCCTGAGTAAGGATTTCCTGCTGCAGGGCGTCTTCATACAGGAACTGAGACTGAGGAAGCTGCTCAGGCCGGATATGCACTGCGATATCGATATCCCTGGCTGATGTGCTTTCTAGAATAGAGCCGTGCAGATAGGCAAAAGCGATCTCTGGATGGGCATCCAGGATCTTGATGATGCTTTCCCGGCACGTGCTGTTTAGAGCTGTTTGCTGCATAAATGAAGTTGGCCTGATCATTCTTGGTTCCCGGCCTGAATCTGTAACGCCAAGGGCCAGCGCCGCTCGTCCTTGTGGTATTGGTCAAGATATCGATTACGATCACGACAACGACAGCGAGGGCAAGACAGGGAAACCGTAATCGTGGTCGTTGTCGTAATCGCTATCGATACAAATGATCTCTTCCTACCACAGGCAGAAGGGCAACCGGCAGCCGCCCTTTTCTGCTATTTCTCAATCCCAGCCCTGGCCTGCACCCCTTCCTGGAAGTAATGCTTGACCTCGCGCATCTCGGTGACCAGGTCCGCGGCATCGATGATGCGCTGGTCTGCCATCCTGCCGGTCAGCACCAGCTCCACCTCCGGGGGTTTGTTCCTGATCAGCTCCAGGACCTCGTCCACCTCGATCAGCTTGTAGTAGGTGGCAATGTGGATCTCATCCAGGATAACTAGCTGATACTGGCCGGAATGGATCTTGTCCTTGATGTCCTGGAAGCCCTCCCTGGCCTTCTGGATGTCCTCTGAGGTAGGGTCGCTGTGGATGAAACAGTCCCTGCCGTACTGGACGATAGTGATCCTGTCCGAGAAGCTCTGCAGGCAGTCCAGCTCGCAGTAGTGCATGCCCTTGATGAACTGGCCCACGAATACATTCAGCCCGGCCCCTGCAGCACGCAGGGCAAGGCCCAGAGCAGCAGTGGTCTTGCCTTTGCCGTTTCCGGTGTAGACCTGTACATAGCCTTGCATATTCATTCTCCTTTGTTTTGAGCATATTTCTGCATATACCCCCGGGGGGTGTACATCCATAGACCCTGGACTCGGGTCTGGGAATTGCCTATGAGCACGATGCTGGACATGTCCACCAGCTCGGGCTGGATCCTGTCCAGATTGGAAATCAAAACCTGCTCTCCCTTGCGGCCGGCGTTGCGGACCACGCCTACCGGGGTCTCGGGGCTGCGGTATTCAAGCATGATCTCTATTGCCTTTTCCAACTGCCAGTGGCGCTTGTTGGATCTAGGATTGTACAAGACCAGGGAGAAATCAGCCTGACCTGCTGCATGCAGCCTGTTCTCGATCACTTCCCAGGGAGTCAGCAGGTCGCTTAAGCTGACGCTGGCGAAGTCGTGGCCCAGGGGTGCGCCCAGAAGGGCCGAGGCTGCGCACATGGCAGGCACTCCAGGGATGATCTGCACCGGGATGGAGGCTGGATCTGGCCTTTGCTGCAAAAGCTCCAGCACCAACCCGGCCAAGGCGTAGATGCCAGGATCCCCGCTGCAGACCAGGGCGGTATCCTCGCCCTGCTCAGCTGCATCCAGGGCCTGGTTGCAGCGCTCTATCTCCGCGGTCATGCCAGTGCTGATGAGCTTTTTGTCCTGGAGCAGATCAGGCTCCAAGAGCTTAATATAATTTTTGTAGCCGGCTATAGTCCCGGCCTGCTCCAGGACCTGCCTGGCCCTGGGGGACAGGTGTTCCTCTCCGCCAGGCCCTAGGCCCACTACACTCAAGGTTCCCTGCGGGCTATGGCCAGGGTGGCGTTTTTGCTCTTGGTCTTGGCCATAAGGAGCTTGCTGCTCCTGGCCTTTATCATGGCTGCTGCTTCGCATACGCTGTATACTCCCATATGGGCAAAAACCGCTTTTGAAGGGTTGGGGGTCTGGACCTGGCCAATTTCTTCAGAACTGACAAATTCCAGGGGCACTTTCAGACTATAGGCGGCCTGGATCAGGCCAGGCTCGTCTGACTTGGCCTGGATGCTGGCCAGGGCTGCAATGGACGTGAGGCTGAGATTCTGTTTGATCAGGTTCTGCAAAATGAGCTCCAGGATCTCCTGGCCGCTGGTGCCCCGGTTGCAGCCCAGGCCCAGGACCAGGCTGCGCGGAATAAGCTGCAGGTGCAGGTCCTGGCGCAGATGGGACAGCCTGGCTGCCTCTTGGACCCAAATGCCGGGCTGCTGGCTATTCCAATCCCTGGCAGAGCTGACCTGCTGCGGATAGTAGCCTTTTTGCTCCTTTTTGGCCAGATCCAGGCGGTCCAGAGGATCAAACACCTGCAAGGGCGCGCTTTGCAGAAGCGCAGAGTTGACAGCTGCCAGAGCCTTGGGGTTGGCAATGTGCAAATCCTTGTTCTGGGCCAGGAGATCCACGGCCTGGATGCCCGCGCTGTCTGTGGCTGTGCTGATCACCGGCTCAGCTCCCAGAATTCTGGAAATTTGCAGGGTCAGGGCATTGGCCCCGCCCAGGTGTCCGGAAAGCAGGCTTACGCAGTATCTGCCTTCCTGGTCCAGGACTAGAACAGCTGGGTCCTGGGTCTTGTCCTGCAGATAAGGGGCTATAGCTCGAACCACAATCCCAGTGGCGCAGATGAATATTTGAGCTGAGTAGAGGCTGAAATTGGCTGCTACTGCTGCCATCAGGGCGTCGAAGCCCTGGGCCTGGTACTCAGGGGCCAGCTGCCTGGGCAGCCAGAGCTGGGCGCTGATCTGCTCAGCCAGCCTGTGGCCCAGCTTTGCTCCCTGGCTGGTGAGGGCGTAGATGATGAAATTTTGCTGGTCCATCAAGTATTGTTTGCAGAGAAGATACTATTTTGGGATTCGTAGTAGGGGCGAGCGCCGCTCGCCCCTACAGTTCTGCGTCCAGCCTAGGTATTGGGAGCAG
>CAZBUB010000067.1:9745-10806 GCA_964494985.1 uncultured Desulfohalobiaceae bacterium
CGCTCGCCCCTACAGTTCTGCGTCCAGCCTAGGTATTGGGAGCAGCCCCCATATGTTCACGAAAGGTTGTGTTGTTTCAACTTCGTTGTTTTGTTTATTCTTAATGCCTGCAGCCGTGGTTGAATTCTGGGCTGTAGAGCCTGGAGTATTTGAGCTCCTGCTCCTGGCCTGGCAGGATCAAGAACACCGCCTGCTTGCTGATGCCCTGCTCCTGCACCAAGTCGGGCAACTCGGTCAGGCTGCAGCTCAAGAGCCTCTCCTCTGGCCAGCCCAGGCTGCAGCCTATGACCACCAGGGTCTTTTCCGAAAATCCTCCCTGCAGGAGCTTTTGCTGCAGCTCAGCTGCCCTGGAGGCAGAGAGGTAGATGCCCAGGGAGCACTGGTGCCTGGCCAAAAGCTCCAGGTCCTCCTTTTCCGGGACCTTGGTCCTGCCGCTGATCCGGGTCAGAATTAAAGTCTGGGTGATCTCCGGCAGGGTAAATGAGACCTCTGCCCTGGCTGCAGCAAAGAAGGCGGCGCTGACCCCTGGGACTATCTCGAAATCTATCTCCTCCTGGCGCAGAAGCTGGATCTGTTCCTGGATAGCCCCGAACAGGGCGGGATCTCCAGTGTGCACTCTAGCTGCTGAGCCCCCTGAGCTGATGCAGCTTGATAGCAACTCATGGGTTTCTTCCAGGGTCATGGGTGCGGAATTTTCCACCTTGGCCCCGGGTCTGGCCTGGCTGACAATGCTCCAGGGCACCAGGGAGCCGGCGTAGAGGACCAGGTCAGCCTCCTGGATGATCCTTTGGCCCTTGACAGTGATCAGCTCCGGGTCTCCGGGCCCGGCGCCTATGAAATAGACCTTGCAGGGCAGGGTGCTTTCTGTCTTGATCTGCATAGGGAAGTCCTTATTGGTGTTTTTTTCCAGGCTCTAGAGATCTAACACATCACGAGTGTCGAATATTATGAACATTCCCCTAACCCCTCCTTCCCGCCTGGAAGGCAAGCGGCAATGAAGGGAACCAGAAACAAAATGGATTGTCTCTGGGATGTGACAATAGAAATTGAAGCGGCACTAG
>CAZBUB010000068.1:0-10613 GCA_964494985.1 uncultured Desulfohalobiaceae bacterium
GTTGATCCTGTTGGAGATATACACTGCTTCAGCCAGGCTTAATTGAACCCTGCTGCTGCAGCACTGCATATGCTCTCGGCCGCAAAGTCCCTGCTCAGGAAGTTGTTCCTCCAGGTAGCTGAAAATAGCCTCCAGGTCTGCAAAAAATGGGGCCAGGTCCACCATCTGATTTTGCTCCAGGCTGGGCTCGCGCATTTTGAGACTGGTTTGCTGCTTACGGTACGTGCGCAGCATGCTCCATTGAGTGTAGTTGGCAGGGCTGGATTTTAGCAGGCTGAGCTTTTTCCTGGTCAGTCTGGGGCTAAGCCCTTTGCGCAGCAAATAGGCGGACACCAGGGTCCCGGTGCGGCCGATACCAAACCTGCAGTGCACCAGGACCTTCTTGCCCAGGAAGATGGCTTCGTCCAACCATTCCAGGGCATTGTCCATGGCCTCCATTTCCGGAGTCTCTTCGTCCTGTACAGGCATATAGTAAACCTCGAATCCTGCCTGCTGCTCGATCAAGGGCAGGTCAGGGAACTCGGCACAGAGGTTCAAAATGGCATTGATGCCTGCCTGCTTGAGCAGGTCCAGATGCTGGTAGGACATGGGCGCATGCCCCACAGCCAGACTGGAAGTCACCCAACTCAGGACCTGCTCTGTTGCAGATTTCTTTTTAAATGGCCAAAGCCGCATGGATCTCCTCGATGATCTTCTGACCCAGGGCTGAAGTGCTCTGGGGGTCCAGGCCCAAGTCCAGCAGCCTGGTCCTGCCCAGGATGTAGCCCAAAACCGCCAGGGCCTGGGAGGTGCTGGCTTCGGACTCCCTGGAGATCTCAGCTGTCAGCATCTCGCCCTTGATCTCCACCTGGAAGCGGAAATGCTCCAGGACCTGCTGTATAGCCTGCAGCCTGAGAATCTTCTGCTCCTCGCCTCCGCCTCCGCCCTTGAAGCTGAACTGGGCGTAGTTCTGCTCTTGATTGGGAGTGAGCAGGGCATCCAGGACCGCGAAGTGATAGCCGAAGCGAAATAAGGCATGGATGTAGTCCCTGGCCACCAGGGCATAGCTGCTGAGGGCCGCGGATTTGCTGGGGTTGAAGATACCGGCGCTCAGCTTGTCGAACTCCTGCCAGTCAAAGTGCCATAAATCGGGGTCCCATGGGATGCTTTCCTGGGTCAGGCCGTTGAACAGGGCCTTAAAAGGCCTGCAGCTCACCTGCTCTGTGCTGATGCTGCTTAGGTTCCTGGCCTCCTGCTTTAGCCCCTGCTCCAGATCCAAGACCCTGAAGGCCAGGGGGATGTTGAGTTGCAGGGTTTTGGAGTTGCCCAGCCCCTTGCCCTTGGGATCAGCCAGGGAAAACATCTCCCTGACTCCCATTTCGTGGGCAAAGCGGATCAAGTCGTGCAGGGAGCGGCAGTTCTGGGGCACGAACTCCTGGGACTGGGCATCTCTAAGGTTCAAGGTGGAGATGTTGCTCAGGATCTTCTGCATTCTGGAAGTGAGCCAGGTCTGCCTGGGGGACTGTCTTTTGGGCAGACTGGGAACAGCTCCAGAGTATATCAGGCCCTGATCAGCATTTAGGGTTATCCAGCTGGCCTCTTCCCAGCTGGCAGGGTCTTGATCTATGTTGATCACAATCGGCAAACCGGTTTCCCTGGCCACAGTAGCCAGGTGGCTGGCCACACTGCCTTGGACTGCAACAATCCCAGACAGGCTGTGCACTGCTTCTGTCAGCTCCGGATACAGCCCCTGGACCAGCACCACAGCTCCTTCAGGGATGTCCGGGATGCGCTGCCTGGAGTCCAGCCTGAACAGTTGCCCGCTGGCCAATCCAGAAGAGGCCCACTGACCGCGGGCCAAAACTGGAAGCTCCAGCTGCTCTGGCTCCCAGTCAGAAGCCCGGCCCTGAAGGGGTCTGGCCTGCAGCAGGCTGAGCTGGCCTTGTGCGTCCGCGGCCCACTCAATATCCTGGGGGCAGCCGAAAAACTCTTCCAGGGCTCTGGCATACTCTGCCAGCCTGGGCAGATAGGGAGCCTGCTCAGCCAGGGTCTGTGGCCCTTGGTTTTTTGCCAGGAATATCTCCCTAGCCCTGCTTGTACCACCAACCAGCTTGTCCCCCAGGCCTTGGACAATGTAAAAGCCTGCTCTGTCAGGATATGAGGGATCAGAACTGTAGACCACTCCGCTGGCCTGGGCCGGGACCATTTCCAAAACCAGCACAGCCATGGACAAGAGCTCGTCAGGCAGGCCGGCCCTGATGCGGTAACTAAGCGCATGGCCAGAGTACTTGCTGGCCAGGACCTGTTTGTAGGCCTGAAGCCAATCAGATGGATCCACGTTGAGCAGGCTGACATACTGTCCAGCGAAGCTGAGTTCGCTGTCCTCACCAAAGGCGCTGGAGCGCAGGGCGAGCTTACGGCCCTGGAAGTCCTTCAGGCCTTCTTGTACCTCCAGCACCAAGTCTTCAGGTACATCTGCCTGCATTATCAGCTCCTGCAGCTCCCGGGAGTATTGAAACAGGTTATCTGTATGCAGACAGACCCGGCTCAGGATCTGATCGATCCTGGGCCTTAGCTGATTCACCTCCAGGAAGCGATTGAAGGCCCGAGTCGAAATGCAAAAGCCAGCAGGCACCGGGTAGCCTTGTTCCTTGATCTGGGCCAGGTGCAGGGCCTTGCCGCCCACAAGCTCCTGGCTGCAGTGCCAAGGGGACAGCTCCAGGGTGTAGGGAGGCTGGCTTGGGGCAGGGTCCAGGCTCAAGGCCAGCTCCACATAAAAGGCCATCTTGCTTTGATATTGCCTGAGATCCCGATAGCGCAAGGGGTTCATGGCTATCAGGCTCTTGAGCATGAGCTCCACTTCGTGGACCAGCTCCCTGCACCTGCTGCTGATATGCGCATAATCGCAGGGCAGCCCCCGATAGTGGATCTCCTCTATCTCAGCCATCTTCTCCAGGCAATGCCGGTCCTGGGCCAGAAGGTCCCGAAAGTACTGGTACTTTCTGCGCAGTTGAGTGCCAGGGGCCAAGACCTGCCTGGACCAGTAGCTAAGCAGTTGACTGAGCCACATTACTCAGATCCTGAGCTTTTGGAAGCCAGGGACTGGGCCACCTTTTCTTCCAGCTCGTGTTTGTCTATAGGCTTGACCAGGTATTCGTCAGCCCCGAGCTGCAGGGCCTTCTGCGCGGTCTCCAGGGTAGGATAGCCGGTAAGCATCAGCACCCGGATTTCTGGAACCGCCTTTTTGGTTTCCTCTAAGACCTCTATGCCGCTTAGCTTTTTGAGCTTGATGTCCAGGATGGCCAGGTCCACCTGGTTTTCCTGGACAAAGGCAAAGAATTCATCTTCCTCGGTGAAAGGGTGTACAGCATGCCCTTGGCGGCCGAGTATCCTCTGCACCATCACGGCAGCATCCAGTACATCATCCAGGACCGCGATAACAGCCATTGTTGCCTCCTGAGAGCTGGTGAGCTTGGGAGTTAAAAAAATTAATGCAGGATTCACCAGGTACGGGGGTTTGGTCCACAGGACTCAAAAAATTCGCTCCTAAGAATGTGTAAAGCAAAAGTTTGATATTGGACCTCTTGAACTTCCATGAGACATCTTACATGTATTTCGGCCTGCTGCCAATGGCAAGGCCCAGCTGCAGGCAGTTGTCTGGGCCATAAAATATTGCTAGCGTATGTGGATGTTTTTCACACAAGTATACAGAAGGCTCCTGCTGCTTGCAGCCGTTATGCTGGCCGTGCTTTTGTCTGGCTGCGACCAGGGTGAGGAGCCCATCAAGGTGGATCTGAGCAAGAGGCAGGAGACCCAGACCAGACAGGAAATGGACTCCCTGACCTATGCCTATTTGCCCCAGTACTCTCACCGGGTGTCCTTTGCCAGGCACCACCTTTTGGTGGAGTATCTGGCTGCAGAGACAGGCCTGCCAGTGCGCCAGGTGTTCCCAGACTCCTTTGCCCAGCATGTTGAAATGGTGGGCAAAGGAGAGATAGATATCTCTTTTTCCAATCCCATGGTCTATGCAGAGATCGCAGACAGGTTCGGTGCTCGGGCCATTGCCCGGGTGGTGGAGGAGGGCGGCAGCTCCAATTTCCGGGGCCAGATCATCTCTCGGGAGGACAACAAGGCTATTTCCGACATACGGGACTGCAGGGACAAGCGCTGGATAGCTGTCTCGCCGTTGTCAGCAGGGGGATATCTGTTTGCCTTGGACTATTTCCAGGAACATGGCCTGGAAAAGGAGGACTTCAGGGGCATTGACTTCTCCCCTGGCTCCGGGGGCAAGCAGGAAAAGGTGGTCCAGGCTGTGTACCTGGGGGAGTACGATATCGGCTCTATCCGGGAAGGCACCCTGGAGCTGATGCAGGATCAGTTGGATGTCTCCGCAATCCGGGTCCTGGCCCACACCAGGAGCTATCCGGGCTGGGTCTATGCCACCCGGCAGGGTTTAAAGCCAAAAACAGTACAAAGCATTAAAAAAGCCTTGTGCGCTTTAGATATGGAACAGCCCGAGCAGGAGGAGATTTTGTCCCGGGCCAGGATCCAGGATATCATCCCTGCTCGTGACCAGGAATTCGATCCTGTGCGCAGGCTTATGCTCAGATTGGAGGGAGGGCAGGGTGAGTAGGAGACGCTTTTCATTGCCCGGGCTCAAGTTCAAGACCAAGCTCAATCTGGGTCTGTGCGCGGTGATCATAAGTTTGGGGCTGATCCAGGGACTGATAACCACCCAAATTGCAGCCACGGGACTGATCCAGGAGAATCAGGAACGGGGCCAGTTGGTGACTTCCAATCTGGCCTACCGGGCTGAGGAGCCTATCCTGGCCAGGAATTTTCTGCGCCTCAAGAGCCTGGTGGATGAGGTCAGCTCAGCCAAGCTCTGCGCCCACAGACGCAGGGCGGCTATCACCATTGCGGACACCGGTTCCGGGATCAAGCAGGATATGCTGGACAAGATCTTTGATCCCTTCTTCTCCACCAAACCGGTGGGCAAGGGCACCGGCCTGGGGCTCTCGGTGACCTTTGGGATCATCAAGGACCATGGGGGCAGGATCAATGTCTTGAGCCCGGCCCCCATGAAATACCTCTCAGGGATAGAGACTGAGAGCTCAGAGCCGGGCACGGTCTTCTTGATAGAGTTGCCGCTGTGGGAAATGACTCTCCCGGACGAGGAGTGTGAGGAGTTGGCCCTGAGCTAAGCAAGGAATTATTTGTCGGCCCAGAGCCTTACTCCGGAGGGGAGTAGGTCTGCTCCAGGGCCATGCCCTCCAGCTCTGAATCGCTCAGGGGCTCTGCGTAAACAGCCATCTGCTGCAGAGCCTCCCTCTCAGACTCGAACGGCACCCAGGCCCCATCCTGTTTGTGCAGGAATATCCAGCTCAGCCTGTCCGGGACTGCAGGGATCACGCCTTGATAAAAGGAAAGCTCCCCGTCCTTATACTGAACCGGGCTGAAATCTTCGCCTTTGCTGATCTGCTGCAGGGCCTTGGAGTTGTGGCACTCTTCGCATTTGAGGCCCTGTTTGCTCACTGAGTGGGTAAAATAGGGCACATAGGCCACAAAGGGCTCATCCTTTGCTCCCACCAGAGACTGAATGGTCCCGCTGGTAATCCTGTCCTCATATTTGACCAGGAGCAGAAAGTCCTTGGCTTGGCCCACCATGCTCTTGGGCTTGCTGTCTGTCTCCTTTAAGACCCCAAAATGGCAGTTGTAGCAGGTCATGGAGTTCTGGACGTGGCAGGCTGTGCAGTCCAGTCTGTCCCCGTGTATAAAATGGGACTGGGTTCGGGGCACAGCAGGGTAATCCTGTGCATCCTCTGTGTGGCAGTTCTTGCACTCGGTATCCATTGCTCCAGGGGCGCGCATGCTCTCATAACTGGTGCCGTCTCCGTGCACCTCCCGGGCTGAGTGGCAGTCAGCGCATTGCATTCCAGCCCGCATATGCACCCCCAGGGAGTCATTGGCCTTATCCATGGCGATGGTAGCCTTTTCCCTGGAATGACATTTCAGGCAGGTTTCTGAATTCTTGGCCTTGGAAACTGTGTAGGCCAGCTTGTCATCTTGTTGTTCTAAATGGCAGTCATTGCAGGAGGCCACATGGCAGCTCTCCATGCAGCCCAGATCTTCATAGGGCACATCAGTGATGGCGGAGAAGCCGTCCTCTGCTTCATACCAGGTGGCCATACCCCTAGTGGTGTGGTGCAGGCTGGTTTCAAAGCAAAGTTTCTGTTTTTGTTCTTGGGAGTAGACCGGCCAGACCAGCAGGCAAATGCCTGCTAACAAAAAGAGTGCTAAAACAATCTTTACCTGCATGGCTAAGAGACCTCCTGTTTGTATGGAAATCTGGATCTCCAGCAACAGCTACAAGCCTGTGCCTTCATACAGGCCTGTATTAAAGTGACGAGCTGCTGCGATGCCAGTTGGGGCGAGCGGCGCTCGCCCTTGTGATTACGGATTGAAGTTTTCCATGCTTCGTTATGTTCATTTAGGGCATGGGCACTCTTTACAGGTGTTGAATTACACAGCAGGGAGCTGATCAGAACAGAGTCCAGCAGCGATACTCCATGTTGGAATATTGTTAGCATAAAGCATGCCCAGATAGAGATAAAGATATTTTGTAGTCTTTTTAAGGTGTTGCATTTGTATTTTGCGCTTGTTCTGGTTCTGGGTCTGGCAGTGTTGCATCACTAGTTGCAGCAACAAGCCAAACAACAGGCTGAAATTTGGCTTATCTGCTTAAGTTAGCAGGGAAAATGCAGGCATGTGCTGCTGCAACCAAAATTCAACCTGCTGCAACTCAAGCCGGGTCGACTTACATGCATCTTCAGTTAAGCAGGCTGTGCAGCATTGAGAGACAGCCTGCTGGCTAATCAATGCTTGTCTATCGGAATTGACGAGCCAATTACAACAGGTGCTCTTTTTTCGCTGAGCAGGAGCCTTGGACAGGCATTGGCTCAGGGTGTATAGGGCGCAGATTTAGTCCACCCATTGTCGTAATGGGCAAATGATGCGCCATGCTGTTGTGTTTGCAGCAAGGGACAGGCTTGGAAGCGGGCATTGCGAGACGCAGTTTATTGGCATGCTTTATGCTAAAAATTAGGCAGAACTGATAGTTGTTCAGTTCAGCTTTGAGTAGCTAGTTTGAATGGCACCTTGTATATAAAGGAGGTTGATTATGCCAAGGGGAGACGGTACAGGTCCCAGGGGCCAAGGCCCGGGTACAGGAAGGGGCATGGGTCCCTGCGGCAGGGGCAAAAATCAGAATACAGCAGTAGGCGGAAGATCAGGCCAGGCCAGATTTTCCAGGTTTCGCAAGCCTCAAGGCCCAGCAAGCCAAGGCCAGCGTAGCCAGTTCGGGCAACGAGGACAGCGCGGCCAGGGAGGTCAAGCTGGACAGAAGGGCCGGGGCGGAGCCGGCAGATCCCAGACTTGAGCAGTAATAAATAAATAAAACATAAGATACAGGAGGTGTATTATGCCAGCTGGAGATAGGACAGGACCTTTGGGCATGGGGCCCAGGACAGGCAGGGCAGCAGGGTATTGCTCGGGGTTTGCTGCCCCTGGATTTACCAACCCTGCACCAGGTGCAGGCTTTGGCTTGGGCAGGGGTCGTGGCCGGGGCAGAGGTCGAGGTTTTGGTCCGGGACGCGGCTTTTACTTCGGGCCCAGGTGGATGGCTCCGCAATTCTATGCGCCCTGGGCAGGATCGGCAGCTGCCCCATACCAGCAGATGAGCCAGGAGCAGGAGAAGCAGATCCTGCAAAATGAGGCCCAGAATCTGCGCAATGCCTTAGCCAGTCTGGAAAAGCGTCTGCAAGAGCTGGAAACCGGGCAACAGGCCCAGGAATAGGGGTGGTTTAAGCAGGCCAGGGGCCACTTGCCGGAATCCCTCCCCGGCAGGTGGCCCTGTAGGCTCTAGTCGTAACTTCTCAATAAGTCTTGGCAGAGAGATCTTACGTTCGCAGACTCACTTAGAGCCTGTCCTGAGTCCTCGTAGGAATGACAGACTCTAATCTGGTATCTTTGTTGTCATTTAGAACGAGGCTTCGAGTGAAGAAGCTTTCTTACAATCAGCCCTGCCAGGACTTATTGAGAACAGACGTCTAGTCGGAGCTCGAGATTGGACTGGATCCCGGACCGAGGGCCGGGATGACGTCTGAATCAAGCCTGTCCTGAACAGGATTCAGGATCCGGAATGACGGGACCAGAGTCAAGCTAAGGCAACGCAAGTTTTGTTTAGTCATAATCTCATGCACAGCAGAAGACCCTGTGCATAGTCTACTCCTTATTGAGCTCCAGGCATGAAGATCAGCATTGTATACGACAATACTGCATACTTAAGCTATCTGCAGCCAGACTGGGGTTTTGCCTGTCTGATCCAGGATTCAGGCCTGCCCAGGCTCCTGTTCGATACAGGGGCCAATGGCCGGATCCTTTTGGACAACATGGAAAAAATGGGAATTGATCCCCGGGATATAGACATAGTGTTCATCTCCCACGGCCATTTTGATCATGCAGGCGGATTGCAGACCTTCCTGCAGGCCAACACTCAGGCCCTGGTATACGTGCCTAGCTCCTTTAAGACTGGGGGCCACAAGAATATCCTGAGCCTGGATAAGCCCCAAAAAATCGCAGATCACATGTACTCCACAGGCGAGCTGGCTGGCATTGAACAATCCCTTGTGCTGGAAACAGGCGATTATGCGCTCCTGGTAACAGGATGCTCTCATCCTGGGTTGGACAGGATACTGCAGGCTGTGGCCCGGCTCGGCAAAGTCAGCGGCATTGTGGGCGGCCTGCATGGGTTTGCGGATTTCCAGCTGCTTAAGGATATGCAATGGATCTGTCCCACGCACTGTACCTTGTATAAGGCAGAGATTGAGAGTCTTTATCCGGATAAATACATACCTGGAGGCGCAGGCCAGGTGATAAGCTTTTGAATCCGCAGCTGCTGAGCATTGACCTTCCACGCTGGCGTGTCTAGGCTAGGGCCATTTCCCAGCAAGGAGGCCAAGCCTATGCAGCTTCGGACCTGCGTGACTCCAGAAGGCAAGTTCAAGTATGCAGTGCACCGTCCCAGCTATAGGGTGCAGAATCTGCGACAAAAAGACCAGCTGCAGGTCCTGGGCAGGCTGCCTGACGGTAGTCCTGTGGACAATCAGGCCAATTTTCCAGCCGGGGAGATCCAGGTGGAGCAGGCCTCCACGGTATATGAGATTCCCAATGCCCTGCCTTTTCGGGGCAGCACCTTTATAGATGCCTCCTGGGCCGGGCCCAAGGCCCAGGATCCAGCCCAGATCAGGATAATTCCTGCCCCTGAGGTCTCGCTGCGCACGTCCCTAAGGCCTTGGCTGCAGGACAGCGCTCCGGAGGCCGATCTGGAGCTGTACCGAGCCCTGCCCGCGCCTGTGCTTTTGGCCCTGGCCACCACTTCCACTGATTCCCAGGAGCTGAGCCTGCTGGCCAGGCTGGCCTGCGAGTTCAGCCGCTTGCCTGATGCAAACAGCCCAGGGGAGCTGGCCTATGCCCCAGACTCCCAGGGCAAGCCTAGGGCAGTGATCCAGGACAAGGATCTGTATGAGGCAGTGGGCAACAACCCTTGCCTGCCTGATGCCTACAAGGAGGCCATGCTGCTGCGTCCAGGCGCCCAGGGCTCCAGCGAGATCGTGGGGGACTATCTGCACCAGGAGCAGGGTACGCATGTTTATGAGTACCTGCGCCGCAACAGCTATATCCCCTGGGGGCATTTCGCTGCCAATATGGGTCAGGACACGGTCAGGTACCGGATCAGGGACCTCTCCCAGGCGGATATGCAGGGCCTGAGGCACCTGTACTATCAAAGGAGCTATGCCAGGCTGGCTGCAGAGCTAGGACTGCAAGTTCCAGACCAGGCCTTAAAGGCTCAGGAGCTGGAAGAGCTGCGGCAAAAAATCCTGGAAGGGATACAGTCCGGGCAGGGACAGCTAAGGCTGGACTGCGCCCTGTGGGGCTGGAACTTCGGCTTTGACTTCTCCCCTACCAGATATAAGCTGCACGGCTCCCACCAGCAGATCCACCAGCAGTTTGCTCTGCTGCCTGGCAGAGCAGAGGCCATGCTAGGCAGCCAGAGGCAGGAAGATGGGGCTCCGGCTTTTGCCTGCGGGGACATGGTCGCGGAGGTGGTCCGGGAGTACAGGCAAGAGACCGGGCAGGACTTTTTCCAGGATCTGCTGCGCTGCATCCGCTCCAACCAGCGCACGGATGCAGGGCCTGGGAAGTCAAGCCTGGTGGTGTATGAGGATCAGGAGGTGATGCTCTTTGTGCCCAAGGCCCAGGTCTCCCAGTGGGAGCTGCAGCTCATGCCCTTAAGGCAGGTGGGCAATATCCTGGAGGCTGACTCTGCCTGCAGGGCCAGCCTGGATAGGGCTATGCTCCTGGCCCTGCGGGTCCTGGAGGGCCTGGGGACCAGGATGGTGACCAGCATCGAGCTCAGCAAGCGCTTTACAGACCAGGACAGTTCCCAGCGCCTTTTATATTCCTTTTTGCCCAAACTGCCCTGGTCCGGAGGGTCTTTCAGCGAGGCCCAGCATCGCTTCATCAGCGGGCATTTCCCAGAGGACTTCGCAGCTGCCTGCCGCAGGCAGCTGCAA
>CAZBUB010000069.1:0-3769 GCA_964494985.1 uncultured Desulfohalobiaceae bacterium
AAATCAAACTTCCACATATTGCCCTGCAAGTCTCCTGCATAAACGAAATCTGTTACCCTATCGCCATTGGTATCTACTGGAATTGGACTCGAAAGTCCATTCGAATTTTCATCTGAGCCGGCTTCAGTCTCGATTGTTTTCAATTTTTCTCCGCTGGCGAGGTCCAGAATAATCAAGCTGGCTTGCTGACTATCACTTCCATAGCCATTTCCCAACAAAGCCACCCAAGAGCCGTCAGACAAGCGGGCGATCGTGGGCTGTCCAATGCTGTAGCCCAGTTCCTGATCATCTGCATGACTGTACTCCCAAAGCACATCATCCTCATCAAAATTACCGGGATTGGTAATGTCCAGTGCGAAGACAGACTGTCCTCCGGCACCAGTAGACCCTACCAGCACAGTCCTCCATTGCTTGCCCGGACCAACATCTATATATGCATCTCCAGCCCTCGGGGAGCCATCCACATAAAATTGATGTTGATAATTAGGATCTGTCAAATTCACGAGCTTATGGAAGACAGATGCGGGAACAAAGGCAAATTCCTCTCTGCCGCTATTTGTTTGGCCATTGGTGGCGTCAAAGGCATGCAGCATGCCGTCATTTGCTCCAATATAGAGCATTGGAATTCGATCTGCCTGATCGGATTTAAACTGACTATAGCTCGATTCCTCATGCTCAGGCAAAGCTTGATATCCGTAATCCTCATTTCTAACCAGCAAGGGATCTGAATTCACAATATCTCCCAAAAGATAATCCCTGTTGCGGAACGCTCCCCCGTTTTTCTGTTCCTGGGACTGGTCTCCTCTGAGATAATCCAATCTATCCTGGCCTAAACTTTCAGAATCAGTTGCAATGAGCAGCTCCTTTTGTTCATCAGTCAGTTTGTCCCAAGTAAACTCATGACCTGTGCCTTCTAAGTTGTCATAGGTAAATATTTCCCTGTTGGATGCAGTTGGAAGCTCCTCTGCTGCATCCCACTCCAACTCCTTGATACTGCCGTCCATGTTCAGGGAATAAGCCAAGAGGTGACCACTCCAGCCTTCGCTGTTGAACTTGGCCTGATAAACCAAGGTTTCAGTATCCAACCTGGTGGTATTCGTAGTCACTGAGGCAGCCGAGCTGGTGCTAAGGGCAATCTCGCTTAGCACTTTCTTAAGAAGCTGGCTGATTTCCTTAGGGGTCTTTGCGTTCAGAAGATTGCCTCGGGAATTGAGGGTGGCATGCCAGAGATCATCCACAGCAGAAGGATGCCTGTTTTCCTCCAGGGTCTCCCTGCTCGGCCAATCCGGAGGATTATCATACGGATCTTCTGTAACCTCTTGGTCCACGCCAAAAATCTGGCCTTTTGTACCTAGAGTGACTCCAAAAAGATTCATATGCAGATCTTGATTACAATCTAGACTGGGATGGGGATCAGGGGCGGAGCACTGGGACGGAACTGGGACCTCACCCCTGGGCAGATCCTCCCGCAAATGGGTTGTGTAATAATGCATGGCAATATCCGCCATAGTATCTGAAACATCATCAGCAAAGGGTTCTCCCTTGTCACCATCCACATCGCCCACATTCGCATCCCACCATGTATTGGAGTAGCCGTCTGTAAACAAAAGACCAAAATTCTGCTGGCACTCATAAGCTATGGGAGCATTTTCATTGCTACGCATAAACTCTTCGCCCATATGCTGAACTGCCTGTTTGCTGGGAGTGCCGCCAGAACCGACAAGACTATAAATGCCGTCAAAAAAACTACTTCGGTCCTCTGCATCATCCAAATCCAGCATTTGCACATTAGACCTAGAGTTTATCCGAAAGCTTGACACACGCGCATTGTCCATATCCTGGAACGATTCGCCGATCCCGCCTCGGGTCGCAGCATGGCGTTTGCGATAATAAGTAAACCAATTGGCAAAATTCTGAATTGCTGCATCATAGGCCTCTTGAGATTCAAAATTTTCTTCGCGAATCTCATAACCAACAAGATTACTGCCATCCGGGGCCTCACCTGCCAGCTCATTCCCAACATAACCATATCCGTCAGGCAATGAGCTCCCTGCAGGCAAATAAAAGGTGGCTGGAAAATACTCGATCCCTGCGTCAACTGTATTATCTATCTCAATCTTATCACTGCTTTCTTGCCAGGATCCATTATTGATGTTGTAAGTGACGCCAGATGGAATCTCCATACCAGAAAACATCTTGAAAGTATGATTATTGGCATCATTCTTACTCGAGCTAGTCAGATCAAGGACACTATCTCCTAGTACCGGATCAGAAGGCGCGCTTTCCGGATCCACATCCCCAAACGTATGCCCTCCCAGATCAGGCCAAGGTGAATAGGTCTCTGCTGGATTGAAATAGGCTTTATTGAAAGCTGGGCAACGTGCAAAGGCATATTGCGGCAAGGGAGGCACTGCGAAATGGTCATGGCTACTGTCAGCATAGTTTCTTTCTCCATCCCCTGTACCATTAGGGAAAAGATAGACATACTTTTTCCAGGTAGAATTCGCTCCTCCCTGCCTATTGAAATTCAACACTCCGCTTTCCTCTTGATCCTGTTCATTCTTGCCTACATAGCTCTGATCTGAGGTATGCCACCACATAGCTCCATCATTGCTGGGCATCAGCACCTCTGAATCCATACTTCCGGAATCATCCACACCCAGAATGATATTCGGCTTGACAGCCTGTTTGACTATCAAGGGCACATTGGAAATTTCCAGGGCTTGGACAGAACTCACCCCAAACAAACCAAAACATAAGCTCCAGGCAAAAAACAAAAAAAGTCTATTCAAAATGCTCATAACAACTCCGAGGAATTATTTACATAAACTAACGCCTGTAGGTAGTCTGGAGAATAACCACAGCTTTCTCAGTCCCACCCACAGCCCTGGCAGTAACTCTATAGAGCTTGGATTCAGAAACCGGCTCATCTGCAGCTAGACTACTGCCTGGCTCAGCCTTGGGAGGCAGTTCTTCAATAATATATCTGGGATTCTGTGCCACCCCTTCAATATCTTCTGCATATTCAATATGGTCATCTGCTTCTGCGCTCCAATCAATGCTTTTCCATAAAGGTTCCTCCACGCTAGCTGGATCCGGATACTGATAAAGTCCGTTGGAGTTCTCAAAAGGAGGCAAGAAAGCAGCCTGCAAAAAGGACTCTCCTTCACGAAGCGCAGCTTCAGCAGCCTGGAAGGCCAGATCTCGGTTACGGGTATTCCCAGCCATACGCTCTTCCATTGTGGTAGTCTGCATGCCGGCAATACCCAGCAAGGTTAAAGCCAAAAGGATAATGAGGCCCACCACAAGCACCGATCCAGACTGCCGTTTTTTGGTTACTGCAAGCACTTTCTCTGGATAGCTATTTGGCATAAAGTCCCTAAAGCTACTGCAACCTATTGCGCAGGCCGATAGTTGAGGTGAACACCCTGCGCATACGATCGTCATCGTATGGCCCCAGCTCTTCATTTAAAACCTGATATGCATTATCATCATCTTCTATACCCCGCACAGGATCTGGAGTGCGCTGCAAAAAGCCAACCCTTACACTGCGCACCTTTTCCCAATCAGCAACATCAGCTGCTGATTGGTATTCGTTCACCTTGTGATTATTATCCGTATCCACCCCATATAGTACTTGCATACTTTCCACCCCTTCCACCATTTCCTGGGCATTATCCTTGCCGACCTTGCGATAAAGAGCAGGTTCCTCAGCTGCATTATCTCGAACAAAATAGATAATTGTGGCAAACTTGATCAGCTCTGCATC
>CAZBUB010000069.1:3869-10490 GCA_964494985.1 uncultured Desulfohalobiaceae bacterium
ACCGGCCTGAAATACTCTGGATTTCTTACAGTCAGAAACCATAACAATATCCCCTTCACAAATCCCGCTAACCCTATCTGTATCATCTGCACAAGCATTTGGCTCTTCTTGAGTAATCTGAACAGACAATTTGTCAGAATCATTATTGTCCACTATTGACACTCCCTCCCCAATCGAGGTCCTGATCACTACAACATCAGTACCAGGCAATGTTTCCAGTCCTCCTAGATCTGCAACCGAAGAACCCACATTGTCATAACCTTCTATTGCGACCTCAAAATCATAGGCCCAGGCATCCTTATCTTTAAGCGTGTTTGTCAAAGGCCCGTAAGAAGAGCAGCCCTGGTAGCCAGCCCTTCTTATATCCCTTTTCAGAAAATCTATCGCAAATCTGCCGCTTTCCTGAATTCTGGACAAACCAGCCTGCATTCTATAATTGGCTGAGCTGTTTTGAAACAAGCTGTATACCCCTCCCAAAAGCAAAAGACTGATGACCATAGCCACTAGCAGCTCCACTAAACTTAGGCCTGATTCTGGACCATGAACACCGCGCATTCTGCTCACCATCCGTTCACAATCTGGAAACAGTTTGGAACTCTTCCGGGGTCGAACCATTATCCGCATCCTTGTCAGACTCATACCATTGGATAACTATTGTGACTTGACTGTCTTGCACACTAATTGAGCCATCCCCAGGACCTGGCAGGGCATCAGCCAAGGAAGCCTTCCAGACCTCTAGATCATCTTTTACCACTTCAGGCAGATCTGAACCAGGGTCCTCATCAATATCAATCTGATACTGCCCTGATCTGGCATACTCTCTGTTGGCCCTCATGCGATCCAGTATGTCATAAGCGTGTATAGTAGCCTGGGAGCTATAATATGCACTATTGTTGTTGCGCAGCCCACTACTTTGCAGGCCAGCCAAGGCCAAAAGGCCTATAGCAAGGATTATCAGGGCCACAAGAACCTCTACCAGAGTAAATCCCTGATGGTTACCGATCCTAAATTGCTTATCCCTTGTAGAGATTAAAAGCATCAGGAACATCCTACTTCCTCAGTTCGCACACGGCCTGATCGAATAATCAACATCTTCAAACCGTCTTGGTCATTGCAAAGCGTGATGCCTCCATTTTGGTTGGAAGCTCCATTCGGCAAAAAAATCACCTTTTCCTTCAAATTCTCACCACCTATAAGGGTGGACCTGCCTTTTAGTGCTTCCTTGGTCCGAAGCAGCTCCTCATCGCTGCTTCTAGCCTTATCTTCATCAAAATCCACAAAAACAATCCAGCCCTGATCCCAGTCACCATCCGAGGCACAGCTTTCCAGATCTGCACTCCTGCAGACTACCACCTGTTCCCCACGCTTTAGGGCTTCACTCCTGGCCAGGTGCAACGTCGCTATGAATTCATTCGCCTGGGAGGTAAGCCGACTGTTTTTGGTCAGACCACTCAGACTGGGCACGCCTATGGCCACAATGATGGACAATATCGCCATGACCATGACCATCTCCAAAAGCGTCAGTCCTGATGCGGAGCGCAAGCTCATATATCTTTCCTTGCCCCAATCAAGGGGATTTGAGTACTGAGCAGCACCGGCCCGGCAAAAACAACCCACAAAAAAAGGCCAACAACAGCAAGTTGCATCCCACATGCCAATGTTTAGGCTAAGATGGGACAATTATAGGCTGGTCTTCACCTTATGGCCTTCTGACAGGGCTTTACGACTGCTGCAGTTTTAAAAAAAGCTGATCTTTTACTTCAAAAATGTATTTTGTACTGGACAGTTTTCGTCACTTTATTGCAAAATTTGCTTCCCCTTTTGCTTTTGATCTAGAATATTGTTATATAGACTCTACTCTATAACAAATATGGCTTGAGTCGCCCAACATCAGCCATGGCCGCAGGCGTAAAAACCAACAAAGATTCTTACCAATTGCCCTGTGCAGCCGGCCTGAGCCTTACCGAGCTGCTCCTGGTCCTATTGATTATTTCCATCCTGGCAGGCTTTAGCCTGTTCTACCTAAACACTGCTGATTTCCGTTTGCGCTCCCAGGCCAACAACCTGCGCTCCAGCCTGCAAAGGGCCAAAGCAGAAGCGGTAAGCAAGAATGCATCCGCCCAGATTCAGGTGTTTGCAGACAAATACCAGGGCTCCTGGCAAAGCTCCCCTGTACACTTCCCTGAAGGACTGCAGGCCCTGAATGCTGACCTGGAGCCATTGGGAAACAATGAAAGTACAATAACCTTCACCCCCTTGGGCACCGCCTCTAATGCCCATCTGCACCTCCAAAACAGCCAAGGCAAATATTATTGTCTACAGATCAATTCCACAGGAAGGATCAGCATTCGTGGGCCGCTTACAGCACAGGATCAATAAATTTCTCCCTTGCAGCCAGGAACAAGGTTTGAGCTTGGTGGAGCTGCTCATAGCCATGACCACCACGCTCCTGGTTCTAGGCGCGTTGTTCGCTGCCTTTAGATCCCAAAGCAACTTGGCAGCCAAGGAGGAAGAGCTGCTGAACCTACAGTTGAACATGCGTGCAGCCAGCGCCAGGCTGAGCAGTATTATCAGGCACGCCGGGCTGGGCAGCAGGGATTCCTTCAGCTCAAACGATCCAGCAGAAATGCAAGGCAAGGATCCCTTGATGACTGACAGCCTGCAGATCACATCCTTTGTCTCCCACATCCAGGATCAAAAAACCCAGGGCCAGGACTTGAGACCTGATTCCGTGATCCTGGTCCAGGCCTTTAAAAAGCTGGCCCATGTGGAATCCCTACTCACAGACAAGAAAATAGAGCTGAATACCAAAAACCCCAGCCCAAGCATCACCCTGGGGGAAGATTTCAAGCGCTACCTGTCATTTTTCCCCCATCAGCAAGGCAACAGATTCTATACTGTGCAGGAAGTGGACCAAAGAGAGATCACTTTGACCCGCAAGCTGGATTTTGCCGGATTGGACCCGGAAGAAGAGGAAATCGGCGTGCATATGGTCTCTCCAGCCAGGATCCATCTCCAGGAGAACACCCTGCAGCAGCAGATATTTTCCTATCAGACCGTGCCTATAAACCGGGACCAATACTGGAGTATTGCAGACAATATCCAGGACCTGCAGTTTCAATACTCCCTAGATGGAAAGACCTGGAGGGATGAAGTTGCTGAAGAAAATCTGCAGGATATCCGTAAGATCAGGTTCTGGATCCTGGGCAAAAGCCAGAATCCAGTCCCCGAGGCCCAAGAGCAGACATTTGAGCTGCGGGACAGGCAAGAGAACCTGGCTGACCCGGACCACATGTGTCTGGAGATTGATCCGGATGCTGAGCAGTACTGCCACATATACAAGGCGGGTCCTTTCAATGACGGATATGTGCGCATGTTAAGCCGCGGGGAAGTGACTCTGCGCAATTCATTCTAAACTGACCATAAATCCCAATGGAGCATCCATGTCAGAAACAAATGCCTTTTCCTGGGGCTTCACCTTGATAGAGGTGCTTATTGCCTTGGTCATCCTGGTGGTGGGCATCCTGGCCTGGGTGCATACCCAGCAAGAAGCAGTGCTGAGCCGAGGCCAGAGCAGGACCATGACCGTAGCAGAGGAATTGCTGCAGTCCAAAGTCGAGGAGCTGGCCCTAGATCCTGAGCGATTTTGCAACAACAGTACTTGCCAGGACCAGGAAACCTGCACCCAGGAAGGGTTTGAGTATACCTTGAGCTGGGAGCTGAGCAGAAAGCAACTTCAGGCTGGATCAGAACCCTTAAGCCAGGCCTGGCCCCTGTGGAGCATTAATGTAACCGCCAGCTGGCAATTCCAAGGCCAAAAGGAGCTCTCCGCGCACAGGCTGGCCACCGGAGGAAACAGGCCTTGAAAGTTCTGGACAAGCCTGGAGCAGAAAGTCAGCAAGGCAGCGTCCTGGTTATGGCCTTGATAGTCCTGGCTGCCTTGAGCATCATGATCATCAGCTTCTCCACTGACGTGGACCTGGACCTGCAGATTTCCCGCAACTTGCAGCTGCAGAGCCAGGCCTTCAATAATGCTGAGACAGGCCTGGCCCTGAGCCTGGAGGCCCTTAGACACTCCATGGTCTGCAGCTACCTGGATGATGCAGCCCAGACAGCTGCCTCCCAACTCAAGCTGGAACCGGATTATGTGCTGCAGATCAATCCAGATCTGGGCAGTCTATATGAACAGGGGGGCAGCATACAGGTATTGCAACAGGGAAGTCTTGCAGCCAGGGTAGATATCCAGCCCAGGGAACATGCCCAGGCAGACAGGAATTGGTTTACCTTAAGTGCAATCGGGAAACAGCAGGGTTCCGAGTCAGTGATCAACTTGCAGGTGGAACAGGAGGATACCACTCTCCATCTGCAATCCCCTTTGTCCCTTTTCCATCAGGACCCAGAGCTAGTCCTAAAGGGCAGCAGCTTTGTCAGCGGCAAGAACCACCAGGTTCCTGACGACTTCAGCAAAAGCACAGGATTCGAGGCCAATTTTGCCCAAGGCCAGGAAAATGGTGAAAAGCTGCCCTTGTACGCAGAAAAGCACATGGAAGAGCAGGACATAGATACCAGAGGCGCACCTGAAAAACTGGAGAACTTTGACTATCAAAGCCTGCTGGACAGCATTGGCTCCAGCGCAATGGACAATCAGGACTGGCTTAAGCAGGCCCAATATTTCGAATCCATCGCCAATAAGACGCTCCAGGGTCCAGAAGAAGAAATGGTGCAGGATTTCTCCCAGAAGCTGAAGGAGTTAGGCACCAGGGAGAGTCCGGAGATCACAGTGGTCCAGGATCTGGATCTCAGCAGCGTGAACGGGGCAGGCATCCTAATACTCAAGGATGGAGCCAGAATCACTGGAAATGTGCATTATGAGGGCCTGGTCATCAGCAGCATAGAATCCCAGGAGTTTGAGCTGTTCTCAGGCGGGACCAACACCATCTTCGGGGGGCTGGTGGTCCTGCAGGCAGACCCGGATTTGGAATTCGACCAGCCAGTCGAGCTGGCTGGTACTCCCAGCATCCTCTACAGCCAGGAAGGGCTGAGATCGGCCATGGCGGCATATGCAAAAAACGCTCCCCTGGAAAGGATTTCCTGGAGAAGCAGATGATACATGGCACTGGGGACAACTCCCTGCCAGCAACCACTCTCTGCCTGGGCTACACCTCCTATCGTCTGGAGACTTTGCCCTTTGTCCGAAACAGGATGCGCCGCTACCAGTGCATCGCCCTGGAGGAGCCGCCTACTCCGGGCTTTAAGGAAATGCTGCGCCAGGAGCTGGATATCGAAGAATATCTGCTGCTCACAGATTTCGGCTTTCCTGAATTCGCCAGGCAGCAGTGCAGGCTGCTGCAGGAGCTGTACGCTGAAGGCAAGACCATCCTGCAGGTGGAGCCTTTCCTGCAGGAGCTGGTCAACATCCACGAGTACTTTGCAGCCGGCGGCAGCCCGCCAGGTATCCCGAAAGGCACTACCACCAGAGAAGTCTACGACTGCGAGAAGCTCTGGACCGGGAGACTGCTGAGCTTCTACCAGAAGTCCCGAAGCAGGGAGTTTGCCAGGATAGTCCAGGCAGTCAAGGACTTCTCCCGCATGGACGCCCAAAAAGGCAGGCTCAGGGACGAAATGCGGGGCCAGGCCCTGCAGGATCTGTTTCGATTCTACCAGAGCATGTATGTGGAGGCAGGATATATCCATTTTGTGCTGCTTAAAGAGCTTTACCAGAGGCTGCCCCAATCCTACAGCCTGCAGACCTTCTACAGTTTGCAGAGCTTTTTCAAGCCCAGAATCGGCAAGCGGCAGATCTTGGGCCCTGGGGATGTTTTGACCCTGATCTACACCTGGAGGCCGGACTACCAGGGTCCCAGGACAGATCTGCTGGCTGCCCAGAGCCTGATCTACAACAAGATCGTATATAAAGAGGAAATCCAGGAGGAGCCAGAGAGCTGTCCCCATTCCAGGGATGAGATCCAGGCAGTGCAGCTGGCCCGCAGCCTGGACTACGAGCAATGCGAGGAGCTTTTCCAGGAAATCAGGCACCTGCCCACTGCCCAAGCCGGAGAAAAGGCCCAAGCCTGGCTGCGCAGGAAAAGGCAATAACTCTCATGCCCTAAATGGGCACAACAAAGTATGGAAAACTTCAATCCGCCACGAAAAAGGGCGAGCGTCAATCTGTATTGATCAAAATCTCGATGTATTTATTCACCATCTCCTGTGCCCTGATAAGCTTTAGCGAAGAAGAAGCCAAGATCCAGGGGTTCGGCTCACAGGGCTCAAAATGTTTGAGCGACTTAGAATGCGTTAAGCAAAACTGTGCAAGCTATTTCAACCTCAAAGTCCACCATAGTCATCTGGAAGTTCAAGAGGTCCAAAATCAGACTTTTGCTTTACGCATTCTTGGGAGCGAGTTTTTTGCGCCCTGTGAGCCGAACCCCTGGATCTGGTGAACAGTTACATATCGATTACGATTACGACCACGACCATGACAGCGAGGGGAGGGCAGAGCAAATCGTAATCGTGGTCTTTGTCGCAGTCGCTGTCGATACTCATGATATCAATATTACCACAGGCAGAAGGGCGACTGCCAGTCGCCCTTTTTGGCGAAGCTGTGGCTGGGGATCTAGT
>CAZBUB010000070.1:0-10037 GCA_964494985.1 uncultured Desulfohalobiaceae bacterium
AGCAAAACTGTGCACGCTATTTCAGCCTCAAAGTCCAACATGATCCTTTGGAAGTTCAAGAAGTCCAATAGCAAACTTTTGCTTTACGCATTCTTAGCAGCGAGTTTTTTGAGTCCTGTGGACCGAACCCCCGGACCTGGTGAATAGCTGCTAACCCCAAAAAACAATTTTTAGCTCTGCTGCTCTAAAAGTCTGCCCAGCTGAGCCAAATGGGCCTTCTCCTCATCCACAAGCTTCTCCAGCAATGCCCGGCCATCTTCATCCGGTTGTCTGTCTGCAGCTCGCTGATACAGATCCCAAGCCTGGGTTTCAATAGACATGGCCAATTCCAGGATGCTCGTGCTAGATTCCTGGTCCGGCTGCATCCGCTTTAAAACCTCCTGGGTACTTAAGCCGCCCTCCAGGGCCCTGACCACAACCTGCTCTTCAAAGCTCTGTATATCCTGAATTGCTGCATCCAGCTTCTGGTATTCAGAAAACAAGCGTTGTTTATGGTTTTTCTCGATGTCGGCCAGCTTGGCAAAGAGCTGAGCCACCTCTTGATTGTCCACCTTGGATTGCATGGAATCGTAGAGCTCCTGCAATCCATGCTCCAATCCATAGGCTGTGATTATCAGCTCCTGCAGGGATTCTGAACCTGAAAAAAGCTCCAGCCCATCTGCCTCTGGTCCAGCCGCAGCCTCACCGTTCCAGGCCTTAAATCCACCTTTGAGGTTTAACACTGAATCGTATCCTTGGCCGGCAAGCATCTGGGCTGCTGCTCTGCTTCGCCCTCCCACAGCGCAGTAGACCAAGGTTGACTTCTTCGGATCCAGCTCCCTTAGGCGATTTCCAAGCTCAGGCAAAGGCACCAGCTTGGCCCCTGGGATGTGCCCCTGCTCGTACTCCTTGGGCTGCCGAACATCCAGAATGTTCAGCTCCTGGGCCGAGAACTGATTGATGAGCTCCTTGGCCTTGTTCACATCCACCGACTGTACAGGAGTAAAGAATTGTTTCCAGCGCATGCTCTCTTCTCCTTCAAAAAGCTTTGTTGCAGTATTCAGCAGACATTGATCCTGACTGGATACTATGATAATAATAATTCATTTCTGTTATGTCAGCCAGTCTCTGAAATGATCTTTATGTACCGAGAATGCAATACCCGCACCACGAATGCAAGCCAAAGATCCGGTCCAAGCAGTTATGACAGATGAACATTTCCTAAAGGGCTAGGATGGAACCTTGTAGATTAGGGATCAATATCACAGGCTGGATGAGCTCCTCTAAATTTGAAAGCCTGAGCAAGGGACTGCGATGCGCCTGGCTATTATCTCAGACATCCACGGCAATCTGGAGGCCTTCCAACAGGTCCTGCAGGATATACGCGAACAAGACGCGGACGCCTGCTATTTTCTAGGGGACGCCATAAGCTATGGACCTGAGCCTGAAGGCTGCGTCTGCCTGTTACAGGAGCAAAAGATCCCTTGCGTTTTAGGCAACCACGAGCTGGCTCTGGTCCAGGCAAAAGCCAAGGCCTATTTCAATCAGAGTACCAGGGAGCACTTTGCCCAGACTGAAGCACTGCTTTCCGAACAGTCCAAGCAGTTCATCTCCACCTGGCCCATAAAGCGGCAGGAGCAGGGCATGCTCCTGGTCCACGGCTGCCCCCCAGACTCAGTGACCAGATACCTTTTTGAGCTCCAGGAGCCGGAGCTGCTCCAGGCCTTGCACAGCATGGGGAAGACCAGCATTGCCTTTGTGGGCCACACCCATGAGCTCACGCTGATAGAAATCTCAGAACAAGGCCTGGTCCAGGAAACCATGGTTTCGGGTACCTATACCCTGTCCGGGACAAAGGCTTTGGTCAACGTGGGCAGCGTAGGGCAGCCCAGAGACGGGGACAACCGGGCCAAATATGTCCTCTGGGAACCGGACAGCAGGCAGCTGCAAGTTCGATGTGTCGCCTACAACATCCAAAAAACTGTGCAGGGCATTTTGGACCTGGGCTTTCCCAGCTTTTACGCAAACCGCTTGTGGTGAGCCATGCGCAACATCGGCAGATACCAGATTCTAGGACTTTTGGGACGCGGAGGCATGTCCAGGGTCTACAAGGTCTTGGATCCTGATACAAAACAGCTTATGGCCTTGAAGCTGCTTTGGCCCAATCAGCTCCTGGACAGCCAGCTGGGCCAGAAAGAGCTGCAAACACGCTTTCTGGCTGAGGCCCGAGCCATGCAGGCCATAGAAGATGCGCATATATCCAGAGTGCTGGACTGGGGGCAGGATTGTGGCTTGACCTATATGGTCCAGGAATACCTCTGCTTGAATTTGAGCCTCCTTATCGGCGAAGCCAGACAAATAGAGCTGCCCACCAGAATCCTGTCTCCGCTCAAGGCCTTAGACATAACCCGCCAAACCTTGCTGGGACTGCACAGGCTGCACCAGGCTGGAATAGTGCACCGGGACATCAAGCCTGCCAACCTACTTCTCAGTCTCCAGGAAGAGGTCAAGATCATAGATCTGGGCTTGTCTCGGTTGTACGGGGAGATTCAAAACAACCCCCCCGGCATGCTGGTTGGCTCGCCCTATTACGCCGCTCCAGAACAAATGCAGGATCCGGAACGGGCTGAACCTAGTGCGGATCTGTATTCCCTGGCAGTGGTCCTGTACAGAATGGTCACGGGTCAGCTTCCGGACCAACCTCAAGGACTGCCTGCTGGGAACAGTCTGCTGGGAACTCAGTGGAAAGAATTTTTGCAAAGCGCTTTGGCCCAGGATCCTGGACAGCGCTTTGTTCAGGCTCAAGACATGCTTCAGGCTGTGCAGGCCTTAAAACAGGACTGGGAAAGAAGAAGGCAGGACATCTGCAAATTGCCTGAGCCCCAAAACTATACCTGGGACCTGGGAGGCAAGGCCCTGCGCAAGGAGCCTTTGTTCACCGGCCGGAACCAAAACTGGACTGGAGCCAACTTGGACCGGCTGCTGCAGCTAGAGGGCTACCTGGAGAATCAGTTCAGCAAACATCCAAAGGGTATCCTGGACTCGGCCACTGGACTCATCTGGGGCTATGCTGTCTCCAAAACTCCCTTGAACCAGCAGGAGGCCCTGGATTTCGTTGGCCAGTTGGCCTCAGATGGTAAGCCCTGGCGTCTGCCCACCCTGGAGGAACTCTTGAGCCTATTGCAGCCCAGAAACAGCCTGGAGGAAGCCTGCCGTCCACCTTTGGAGCAATTAAAGGGGATATCCCGGCTTTGGAGCGTAGATCGACAGACCAAATCCAAAGCCTGGATTCTGGATCTGGATCAGGGGGCTGTCCTGGCCCAGGACAAGCACTGCAGATTCCACGCCATCCCTGTCAGGGACGCCTAAGGCCACATATACGTACATACTGTGCCATTGGAATGCCATGAGCTTTTTCGCTCCTGGAATCGGAACTGAGGCCAAAAAATCCGAAATTCGAAATCAAACAGAGCGGATCTCCCCTCCCATTTCTACGTAACAAGCATGGTGTTGCTACGTTTCGGTCATTTAATCATTCGAATCTTCAATTTATTTCGGATTCGATATTTGAATTTCGTATTTACAGACTCAGAGCCTGATTTTTTGCTTAAAAATAGACTGATAGAAAATTCGTCAATGAACTTACGAATGAGAGCACCAAGACCTTGCCCCTTCAGACCGTAGGCCTCCAAGGGGGCTGCCGGCGCGTAGAACAGCAAGCTACAGTGCCAAAAGCTCCAGCAAATTTTTCTTGACAGCTCAAAAAAGAAACCATATATTAATAAATAATAATTATTACTAATCATAGAAGCTTCGATGCAAAACCAAAAATCACATACAGCTTCCGCAGAGGTTGAGCTCCGTTTGGAGGCAATGCTGTGCAAGCTAAAGAAGCATAACTTCAGGATTACGCCGCAGCGTTTGGCAGTGCTGAAGGTCTTGGCAGCCAGTGAAGGGCACCCCTCTGTGGAGAAGATCTATGCAACAGTCAAACGCAAGTTCCCTACCACTAGCATCGCCACCATCTACAAAACAGTGCATCTGCTCAAACAGATCAATGAGGTGCTGGAACTGGGTTTTCCTGACGGGGGCAATCGCTATGATGGTCACAAGCCTTTTCCCCATCCCCATGCTATTTGTATCCAATGCCAACAAATTATTGATCCCGAGCTGCAATCCTTAAAGGATATGACTCAGGAAGTCTCTGCTAAAACCGGATTTGAAATTATGACCCATCGCCTGGATTTCTTCGGCCTTTGCGCAGAATGTAAAAACAAAGTACCCTAGCTCCTTGCCTGGAAAAGACGACCTGGAGAAACAATAACTTTTCATGGTATTTTCGGCTCATTGAGAAATGATTGGGATTTTATATAAAACCTATTCAACCCAAAAACCCCTTTCAACAAAGGAGAGCGACATGCAAGACAAAAACCGCAAACCCACAACAAACGATGCTGGAAATCCTGTATCCAGCGATGAGTTCTCACTGACCGTTGGACCGAATGGCCCTATTCTGCTCCAGGATCACTACCTCATGGAGCAGATGGCCAACTTTAACCGGGAGATGATTCCTGACCGCCAGCCCCATGCCAAGGGTTCCGGGGCCTTCGGACACTTTGAGGTCACCCAGGATGTGAGCGCCTACACCAAGGCGGCTGTATTCCAGCCCGGTGCCAAAACCGAGGTGCTGGCCAGATTCTCCACGGTGGCTGGTGAGGCCGGCAGCCCCGACACTTGGCGGGACGTGCGTGGCTTTGCCCTCAAATTCTATACAGAAGAGGGCAACTACGACATGGTGGGCAACAATACTCCAGTATTCTTCGTGCGTGACTCCATGAAATTCCAGCACTTCATTCATTCCCAAAAGCGCCGGGCGGATACCGGCCTGCGGGACCACGACATGCAGTGGGACTTCTGGACCCTGTCCCCTGAATCCGCCCACCAAGTCACCATCCTGATGAGCGATCGGGGAGTGCCCAAGAGCTATCGGCACATGAACGGCTATACCAGCCACACCTATATGTGGGTCAACGCCAAGGGCGAGAGATTCTGGGTCAAGTACCACTTTAAAACCGATCAGGGGATAGATTTCCTCACTGATGAGGAGGCTGACAGGATCGCAGGCCAGGATGCCGACTACCACCGCCGCGATTTGTCCGAGGCCATCAAGCGGGGGGAGCACCCCAGCTGGACACTCAAGGTGCAGATCATGCCCTTTGAGGAAGCCAAAGATTACCGCTTCAATCCCTTCGACTTGACCAAGGTCTGGCCACATACCGACTATCCCTTGCACGAAGTGGGCAGGCTCACCTTGAATCGCAATCCGAGCGATTTTCATACTGAGATCGAGCAGGCAGCCTTTGAACCTAACAGCTTCGTGCCAGGAATCGGTCCCAGCCCGGACAAAATGCTCCTGGCTCGCCTGGTTTCCTACGCAGACGCCCATCGGGCCCGTTTGGGGGTTAACTACAAGCAAATCCCGGTCAACAGACCCAAGGCCCCTGTGTACAGCTACAGCAAGGGGGGCAGAATGCGGTTTGAAAACGTCTCAGATCCTGTCTACGCCCCGAACTCCAAAGGCGGCCCCCAGGCAGACCCTGAGCGCTATCCTGAACAGGCCATATGGGATGCCAGCGGGGAGTTTATCAGGGCCGCCTACACCCTGCGCAAGGACGATGACGACTTTGGTCAGCCCGGCACCCTGGTGCGGGAAGTTATGGATGACGCCCAGCGCGAACGTTTGGTATCCAATGTGGTCGGGCACCTGAAGAAAGGTGTGACCGAGCCTGTCCTGGAGCGGGCTCTGGAGTACTGGCGCAATATCGATAAAGATATCGGGGACAGGATCGCCAAAGGCGTGAAGGGCAGCTGATGCAACCTGCCTCTTCCGGCCCGCCCTGGCGCACATCAGCGGGCTGGAAGAGGCTTAACTCATTTTATCCGAAACACCTGGGACTTTGAACCTTCAAGTTATTATGCCCAAAACGTTTCGCAACCTCCTGCTACTGCCCAGCCTGTCCTTGTTCCTGCTGTCCTGTGCCAAGCAGATTCCTGAACAAAGAGTCCCCAAGCACCTCAGGGCCCATGAGGCTCCTCTGGTCCTGGCCCACAGGGGCGGGGCCTTGATTCGGCCGGAGAACACTTTGCCCGCTTTTGAGCATGCCCTGCAGCTGGGTGCAGACGGTCTGGAACTGGATATACACTTGAGCCAAGACAACAGGCTGGTGGTCATCCATGACTTCACTGTAGAGCGCACCACCCAGGGCCTGGGCAAGGTGAAGGATCTGAGCCTGGAAGAGCTCAAGATGCTGGATGCAGGGCATTCATTCAGCCCTTATGATCGCCCCCAGGAGCATCCCTACCGCGGACAAGGCATAAAGATTCCCACACTGCGGGAAGTTTTGGACAGATTTCCCAATACAGTGCTCTGTATCGAGATCAAACCCAACAAACCAGAAATAGCTGACATGCTGGCCGAGCTGTTGCAGGAATACGATCGGGGAAATAAAACAATCGTCTCCTCCTTCAACCACCGGGTACTGAAGCGTATGCGGGAGGTCCTGCCCCAGGTGGCCACAGGCGCTTCCAAAAAGGAAGTGCGCAGGGTCTATTTCCTGCACAGACTCCATCTCTCCTGGCTCTATACCCCAAGGGCAGAGGTACTGCAGATACCGGAAAAGGTGCACTCCATCCAGCTGGCCAGGCCTAGCTTGATTCAGCAGGCCCAGGACAAGGGCCAGCTGGTGCAGGTCTGGACAGTGAACCAGGCCAGCAGCATGCGCAAGTACCTGGATCTGGACGTGCACGGGATAATCACTGACAGACCAGATCTGCTGCTGCAGATTTTAAGGGAAGAATAGCAAGCTGGACAAGAATCCCTGTCTCCATCGATAGCTCATATATCTAGCTTAGCGCAGTAATCGCGTAACAAGATCGAGGAGCCCCACCAACTCCTAATCCATCCTGCCATGGCCAGCATCATACTTCGCTGCGAACAATGCACCTGCGCCCTTGAACATATTGGCTGTGCTCAAGATATGCTCTGCCACCTGGCTGCGCAGCTCCGGAGCCAGGGCGTTGAAAAACTCCATCATCTGCTCCTCTCCCATATCCTGCATCTGCCGCCAGATATCCTGGGGATTGTTACTGACAGGATCTTGTTCCTTTGTTTCAGACTCTTGCCACAGCGCTTCTGCCTGGCTTAATATCTCCTGCAGGCCTTGGCTCAAGTCCTGGACGAAACCCTGGAGCTGCTGCATATGCAAAAATTCCTGCTCCAGGTAAAAAACTTGTCCGGAATTTCTGTCCTGCAGCCCCAACAACAGCTTACAACTGCCATCCTGGTTGCCCACTTTGTTTAACACCCACTGCGCTGCCATTATTTACTCCTTAAGGATTTTAGGCTAATATGTATCTGCATTCAGATATTTTGAGCAAGCAATAAGGAGTTTTTCATATGTTTGTCAAACAGATGCTCATCGGAGACATGGCTGTATTTTGCTACATCCTGGCCTGTGAGAAAGAAAAAAAGGCCGCGGTTATAGATCCAGCCGGAGATGTGCCTGAGATATTGAAAGTCCTGGAGGAGAACAACTTCCAGCCGGAATACATCATAAACACCCACTTTCACTGGGATCATACCTGGGGCAGCCAGAAGCTGCAACAAAAGATCCAAGCCCCGTTGCTTATGCACGAGGCTGATGTTCCCTTGTACGGCAAACATGTGGACTGGCCCCTGCAAGGCAACGAAGAGCTGTCACTAGGCCAGTATTCCCTGCAGATCATACATACCCCTGGACATACCCCTGGGGGGATCAGCATTTATACCCAAGGCATGCTCTTCACCGGAGATAGCCTGTTTGTGGGAGATAGCGGCAGGACAGACCTGCCCTACTCCGACCGCGAGGCCCTGGGAGCATCCATCCGCAAGCTCATGCAGCTGCCCGGAGACACAGAAGTTTACCCGGGGCACGACTATGGCCCCAGTCCCATCTCCAGCCTGGACCAGGAAAAGCGGCACAACGTCAACGCCCGGGAATACGGGTTCTACCAGCCTTAAGAAAAGGAAAAAGATCTGAGAAAGATCGATTACGACCACCACAACGATAGCGATAAAGGATCATCGACATAAGGCAATCACTTTTCCATTTTATCGTGGTCGTTGTCGGGATCGTAGTCGATAGTGAAGATTACAACCTTAAGCTACCAATCCATGTCTGAAGAACCAAAAGTACTGGTCACTGGAGCCACTGGCTATGTGGGCGGCAGGCTGATTCCCAGGCTGCTGCAGGCTGGCTACAAGGTCAGGGCTGTGGCCAGGAACAGGGCCAAGCTGGCCAGCAAATCCTGGGCAGAGGAACCAGGCCTGGAGCTCTTCCAGGCAGACGCCCTGGACCCGGAGTCCATGCAGCGGGCCTGCCAGGGCTGCTTTGCAGCCTACTACCTGATCCACTCCATGCATCCAGGGAACAAGGATTTTGCAAACACTGACAGCAAAGCAGCCGAAATTATGGTCTGGGCAGCAGCCCAGAACTCCCTGCGGCAGGTTATCTATTTAGGCGGCCTGGGCGAGGAGACGGACCATCTAAGCCCTCACCTGCGCTCCAGACTTCAGGTTGCCAAGACCTTGCAGGCAGGCCGAGTCCCGGTCACCTTCCTGCGCGCTGCCATAATTCTGGGCTCAGGCAGCGCTTCCTTTGAGATCCTGCGCTATCTCTGTGAAAGGCTGCCTGTGATGACCACCCCGGGCTGGATCCGCACCAGATGCCAGCCCATAGCCATTCGCAATGTGCTGGGCTACCTCCTGGGCAGCCTGGATAACCCCCAGTGCATTGGCCGGACCCTGGATATTGGCGGACCTGAAATCCTGACCTATGCCCGGCTCTTTGACATCTATTGCAAGGTTGCCGGCCTAAGACGCAGGATCCTGATTCCCCTGCCTATCTTAAGCCCCAAAATCAGCTCCTGGTGGGTGCATCTGGTGACGCCGGTGCCTGCGGCCATTGCCATGCCCCTGGTGGAAGGCCTGCAGAACGAGGTGGTCTGCAGAGACAACTCCATCCAGGAAATCATTCCCCAGGACCTGCTCACAGCTGAGCAGGCAATTCAGACCGCCCTGCAGCGCCTCTCCCAGGAGCAGGTAGAGACCAGCTGGACTGATGCAGGAGAGCTCAAGCCACCGGAATGGTGCATGAGCGGAGACGCCCCTTATGCTGGAGGCACTATTATGGAATGCGGCTACAAAGTGGGTGTCCGGACCTCGCCCGAGCAGGTCTTTAAGCCCATCTCCAGAATCGGGGGCAGCACAGGGTGGTATTTCGGCAATTTCCTGTGGTATCTCCGCGGGGAAATGGATCGACTGGTAGGAGGCGTGGGCCTGCGCCGGGGAAGAAGACACCCGGAGCAAATCCAGATAGGAGACGCCCTGGACTTCTGGCGGGTCATACAAATTGAAAGGCCCTGGCTGCTCAGGCTTTTGGCTGAAATGAAGACCCCTGGCCAGGCAATCTTGGAGCTCAGGATCAACACAGTACCCAGCCAGGATCCTCAGGCCCGGGAATGCGAGCTGGTCTTGCTGTCCCGCTTCCTGCCCAAAGGTCTCTGGGGCATTATCTATTGGTACCTGAACCTGCCCATGCACAGACTGATCTTCAAAGGCATGGCCAGGAACATTGCGAAGGCCAGCGGCGGGGAGCTGATCCACCCACCCCTGCCCCATAACGAGCAAAGCAGCGTCTGCCTGATTCAAAAATCTTAAAAGGTAAAGATGGATATCATGAGTATCGACAGCGATTGCGACAACGACCACGATTACGATTCACTCTGCCCTCCCCTCGCTGTCGTAGTCGTAATCGATAATTTGAGCAATATTGAAGGCGAGCGGCGGTCGCCTGTTGCGTTGCGGGTTGGAGTTTTCCAAGCTTCGTTATGCCCATTTAGGGCATGATAGTTATCATCATGCGCCGCAAGACCCCTTTTTTTTAGGTAGGGGATATAAGGCGTTTTTTCGAGATTTTTTAAAAAGTAACCTTAAAAATCGTTTGATTAAAGGTTTTTCA
>CAZBUB010000071.1:0-9936 GCA_964494985.1 uncultured Desulfohalobiaceae bacterium
CCCGCAGCATATGCCTTACTCAGCACCTGCAAAGGATGCAGCACTGGCAAATCCAGCAGATGCTCGAACTGCAGCCTGCAGCTCAGACATTCGGTAATGATCCCCTGCGGTTTCGCGGCCCTGATCTTGCGCAGCAAAGGCCCGGCCAGCTCAATGGACTCCTGGTGGAAATCCTGCTTGAAGCCCTTGTTCCCACCCATGCCGCAGCAATCCATAATCCCACCCACTCGGGTTATCCGTAGCCCAGGAATCATGGACAGGATCTCCTGATAAGGGCTGTGTCCGCCCTGGGCCTGCTCCCTCTGGTGACAGGGCACAAAATGCACCATATCCCAGTTTAGTTTGCCAAAGTTGGTATCCAGGCTTCCATTCTTGAATAAAGATTGCAGGTATTCACCCATATCCAGGATATTTTGCCCCAGACTGATACGCTGCAGGGGATCCAGGCCTGAAAAATAGCCCTCGTCCTTGAGCTGGTTTCCGGCCAGGGCCTTTTTCAGACTATGCAATTCGCCTTGGGCGTCAGGCACTATCACCTCTCCATTTTTTGCCTGCAGCAGATCCTGGTAGGCATTGGAATAAACCGCCCGGGCCTTGAGCAGCACCCGGAACATGAAACTGCAGGTGGGGCAGGAAAACACCGGAGTATACCCCTCATCCACAGCCTGCTGCAGGCTTTGCAGGTTGTACTTAGCCTTCTGCAGGGCATAATGGGCATCCCCCTCCAGGTAGGCGGGCATGCCGCAGCATTCCTGCTGGGGTACAAAGACCTGGATGGAGCTCTGTTCCAGGACCTTTACTGTGCACCTGGCCACCTCCGGAAAAAAATAACCTGCGCTGCAGCCTGCAAAATAGGCCACTTGGCAGGAATGCTCCTGGTCTTTATGCAGGTCCCTTTTCTTGGCCCAGGCAAAAAAGGACTGCTTGGGCTGCTCTGGCAGCTCCCGGCTGGGGTGAACTCCTGTGAGGCGTTTGGCGAACTCCCGCACTGAGCTGAGCTTCAAGAAACTCTGGACCAAGCCAGGGGCAAAGGCACCCAATTTGCCCATGCTCTGCACATGCGCGATCACTCGCGTGCCCATATCCAAACCCTGCTTTTGGACATCCCTGGCCTTGGCCAGAAAGACATCCTGGGGCACGAACTCACAGGGGCACAGCCCGCAGTAGGTGCAAAGATCAGCCATACGCAGCAGCTCATCCGGCTTGGCTGGCTTGAGCTCCTGCTCACCTCGGTCGTACAGGCGATATAGCTCAGGGAAAAACAGGCAGCTGTCCTGCATCAGGTAGCGGCAGGAATCGCAGTCCGCACAGGCCTCCATAACTTCGCGCAGGATTTGCTCCGGGCTTCTGGTATCCTTTTTTGCTTGCAGCTCCGCTCTCTCCAAAATTACTGCTCCCTTTTGCATGCATTCCACGTATTCCTAACAAAGCAGTGCCCCCTCTTGTAACCAAAAAGCTGGCCATTGACCACCATGCTGATTGCCATTGTTACCAGACAGAAGCCTGGGAGCGAGACAAAAACTGCAAGGGCGAGCGCCGCTCGCCCCTACTAGCCTACGCCTAAGCATAGGACTATGTTATAATGAGGTACTGCTGCCATGCTAGGAGGGGCGACTGGCAGTCGCCCTTCTTCGTTCCCAGGCTGAAGCAGGAGCCTGGTCCTGGGAACACAGCATAAAAAGGCAGCCAAAATAGAGCCTGTTCTGGCCTGTTCGTAAGAATTCGAAAAGATTGGTGCTGATTCGTGTTTCTTCTTTTATGAAGAGGCATCACGAATTCATCCCAATAAAAGGCACCAATCTGCACGAACCAGGTCTTCCTTCCAGGCTACTGCCAGGGAACGCTTCCATTGGGCTCTTCCCTGTGCCTCCCCAATCGTTGTCGTAATCGTTGTCGATACTTATGATATCTTCCGTTTTCCTAGACTCCTGGCCCAATTGCCTTGTGCACGAACCTCCTGCGTCTTGATGTTGACCCCCACGCTGCTTATGCCATATCTTGCTTCTGCACCAGCTGGGAGCAAATAGCTCCTATGCTTTGCGCTTGCCAATCGTTTTCGCAATCGTGGTCCTAATCATAGTCGATACTCATGATATCGATCAGTTCAAACACCCAGCAGGAGTGATCCATGACCGAGGTCAAAGTCAAGAAGAGCATAGCAGAGATCAACCATAAGATCCGGCAGGGCAAGGCAGTGGTGGTGACTGCCGACGAGATGGTGGATATCGTGGACAAGTCCGGCCCCAGGGAGGCCTTCAAGCAGGTGGATGTGGTCACCACCGGCACCTTTGGCACCATGTGCTCTTCCGGGGCCTTTATCAACTTCGGGCACACCAAGCCCAAAATCAAGGCCGCCCAGGTCTGGTTCAACGAGGTCCAGGCTTACGGCGGCATAGCAGCAGTAGACTGCTACCTGGGAGCGGCCCAGGTCAAGGACGACGACCCCTTGAACAAGGTCCACCCAGGCAAGTTCGCCTATGGCGGAGGACACGTGATCGAGGACCTCATCGCAGGCAAAAGGGTCCACTTTCGGGCCCAGGGCTACGGCACTGACTGCTATCCCCTCAAAAAACACGAGCAGGAAATTACTATCCACGACCTGCGCAACGCGATCATGCACAATCCCCGCAATGCCTACCAGAACTACAATGTGGCTACCAACCTCTCGGAGCGGACTGTATATACCTACCTGGGCATCCTGCGACCCCAGATGGGCAATATCAACTATTCCACCTGCGGCCAGCTGAGCCCGCTGCTCAACGATCCCTTCTACTGGACCATTGGCGTGGGCACCAAGATCTTCCTGGGCGGGGCTGTGGGGGCGGTGACCTGGCAGGGCACCCAGCATGACCCGGAAAGCCCACGCTCTGAGACCGGCCAGGTCAAGGCCGGGGCTGGCACCATCACTGTCACCGGGGACATGAAGCAGATGTCAGCCCAGTTCATCCGCGGGGCTTCTCTGATAGGTTATGGCTGCTCCTTGATGGTGGGCCTGGGCATCCCTATTCCCATTATCAATGAAGACATGGCCTATTTCACCGGCCTGGGCAATAAGGATATCTTTTATCAGGTTATAGACTATGGCATCGACTATCCCCAGGGCATAAGCCGCTCTTTAGGCGAAGTCAGCTACCAGGAGCTGATGTCCGGGGAGGTGCAGCTGCAGGGCAAGACTGTGCCCACCGCCCCCCTGGCCAGCTACTACATGGCAACCAAGATAGCTTGCCAGTTAAAGGATTGGATCCTGAAGCAGGGCTTCACCCTGGGCGAGCCCCAGATCCAGCTGCCCACTGTGGAACTGGACCGCAGCAAGTATCCGGGACCGCCTGGGAGTGAATAAATTGCAAGGGCTAAATCCCAGATGCAAGTCCCCTAACTGTATTTGCATTCGCTAGAGGTCAGAGATCAGAAGTCAGAGGAATGTACGAACCCAGATTCTACAGGGATTTCAGCCCACAAAAAAGATGGCAGAGCTACCGGGTCCGCCTGGAGAGCTCTGACCTGTACATCCGCAGCCAGGACAATCAGGCCATGTTGGTCCAGCAGCTGCTCAGGGATCTGCGGGGCAAAATCCAGGCCCACATCCAAAGGCAGCCCGAATTTTTGAGCTCCCTGGAACCGGTACAGGAGCTATCCAGAGTGGAGCCCATCATAGCTCGGATGTACCAGGCTGCGCGGATTGCGGGCACAGGCCCTATGGCTGCGGTGGCAGGAGCCATCTCTCAGGCAGTGGCCCTGGAGCTGGCTGAATACTCCCCGGAGGTAATTGTGGAAAACGGCGGGGACAACTATCTTTTTTTGCAGCAGCCTGCGGTAAACACCATATATGCTGGTCAATCCAGGCTCTCCGGGCAAATAGGGATCCAGATCCAACCTGGCCAGACTCCGCTGGCTGTGTGCACCTCATCTGGCACTGTGGGCCACTCCCAGAGCCTGGGTTTGGCAGACGCTGCAACCGTACTGAGCCAGGATGCCTGCCTGGCTGACGCAACAGCCACTGCAGTAGCCAACCAAGTCCAGGTTCCAGGTGATCTGGAACATGCCCTGCAGTTCGCCCTGGGACTGCCTGGTGTGCTGGGCGCGGTGCTCATTCAAGGGGAAACCCTTGCTGCAGCTGGTGATCTGGAGCTGTGCAAAACTTGATAGGAAACACCAATTTCCGCAAACAAGGAACAAGGTTCAACGGCAGAAGCCGCTGAAGGGGCGTCCACAGCAGGAGCCTGGGAATCAAGAAACAGAAAAATACCAGTTCGTGCTGATTAGTGTCTTTATTTAAGTGGATTAGTGTTTCCTTTTTCTTCTTAAAAGGATCACGAATCTGCCCTAATCTTCTCGAATCTACACGAACATGGAGCAAGCAACCCTGAACCTATAAACAGAGAGCTTAGCCATGAGCGAAAAAGAAAGCAGAAACGTCCTGCTCATCTTCCACAAGGACATCATGTACAAGCCAATCATCTTCCAGACCATCCAGAGCTACGACATCTCCTTTAACGTACTGGAAGCCAAGATTCTGCCCAAACAGGAAGGCAGGCTGGTCCTGCAGCTGGAAGGGCCCAGCCAGGAGCTGGAAAACGCATTGCAGTACATGCAGGAGCAAGAGGTCCAAGTCCAGGTTCTCTCCGAGCGTATTCGAAGAGACAGCGAAAAGTGCGTGCACTGCGGAGCCTGCACCAGCGTCTGCAAGACAGATGCCCTGTACCTGGATAGGCAAAGCATGGAGGTGGTCTTTGATCCAGAGAACTGCGTGGCCTGCGGCCAGTGCCAGTTAGCCTGCCCAGTGCAAGCCATAAGCATGGCCTCCATAGATGTGGACATGGTGCATTAGCCCGACAAGTTTAGAGCTCTAGCCTCCATATTGTCGATTCGCCCCAGACCTGGAGAGACTGGATTCTGAATTGAATTCAAAATGGCGGATAAAGAAGCCTTCAAAGGAGAAGCATTGCGCTCCCAGACTTTCGTGGAGATTCAGATTGACTCGAGCAGATTCGTGATGCTTCTTTTCTTGTCTTGACACCAACCTCATCCCCAGCTATTTAGTAGTGTAAAATCTGGCTAGGCAAGTATTGGTGTGCATATTCTGCCGGAGCTGTGGCTCCGGCTTTTATAAACACTGTTTGTCAGGAAAAACCAAAGCCACCTGACCTCTAACCAGCGGGGGATTTTATGCTACAATCCAAAGTCAATGGCTGGACAGTGACTATGGCCGGCCTGGGCATTAATCTGGCCCTGGGTATCCTGTACACCTGGAGTGTCTTCCGGCTGTATATCGAGGACTCCATAGCCAGCGCAGACGGCAGGTTCACCTGGGACCAAGCTTCCTTGAACGACCCTTATGCTGTTTGCTGCCTGGTCTTTGCCTTCACCATGGTCTTTGCAGGCAGGGTCCAGGACAGGATCAGTCCCAGGATCACTGCCATGATAGGCGGCGTCCTGGCTGGCCTGGGCCTGATCGCCATTTCCCAGTCCTATGCCTTGTGGACCTGGATCATGGGCTTTGGTGTGCTCACAGGCATGGGCATTGGCTTTGGCTACGCCTCTGCCACTCCCCCGGCCATCAAGTGGTTCCCTGCCTACAGGACCGGGCTCATCGCCGGACTGGTGGTCGCGGGATTTGGTCTGGCTTCGGTCTACATCGCACCCCTGGCCACATTTCTGATCAGGAGCTTCGGCCTGTCCAATGCCATGCTCATATTCGGGCTCGGATTTCTGGTGGTGGTCACCTTGCTGTCCCTGTTCCTGGTCAATCCACCTGAAGGCCATGTGCCCCAGGACACCAGGACCGCAGCAGCCAAGGCCAAGGATAAGCAGGCTATCGAATTCTCCCCTGCCCAGACTCTGATGACCGGAGCCTTCTACAAGCTGTGGTTCATTTACTTCGTAGGCGCTGGCGTGGGGCTGATGATTATCGGCAATGTGGCAGGCATGGCCAAGTCCAGCATGGGGGACCTGTCCTGGCTGGTGGTAGCCCTGATGGCTGTGGGCAACGCAGGGGGCAGGATCGTGGCCGGATTCGTCTCGGACAAGATCGGCCGCACCGTGAGCATGCTGATCATGTTCAGCTTCCAGGCCTTGATCATCTTCTCCCTGATCTTCATCCCGGAGCACCTGGCCCTGCCTCTGCTGATTGCAGCCACTTTGATCGGCTTCAACTACGGCACCAACCTCTCCCTGTTCCCTGCTGCCACCAAGGACTACTTCGGGCTCAAGAACTTTGGGGTCAACTACGGCCTGTTATTCACAGCCTGGGGCGTAGGCGGGCTGGTCCTGCCCAGGATCTCCCAGACTATAGTGGCTGCCACCGGCACCATGCAGGCGGCATATCTGCTGGCCATCGCCCTGCTCATCTTCAGCGCTGCACTGACCCTGCTCACCAGTGCTCCCAAGGACCTGCCCCTGCCTTCCAAAATCAGACAAGGGCTGAACATGGGCCATTTCGCCTATAACCCAGTATTCATGCCTTCTCCCCAGGCCCAGCAGGCCCAGCTGGCTATGCTGGTGGGCTCCAGCACCACTCAGAATCGCAGACCGCCTTTCCCTGACTCATCCATGACCTACAGTCCGTTTTTCTTCCGGCCAGAGCCTCAGTGGCAGAAGAAGGAAGAAGACAAGGACCAGGAAGGAGATCAAGAAAATCAAGATCTTAAAACATAATTCCATATCTCACTAAATTTACTCCTTGATTTTTTAACTTTAACCAAGTAAATTTCTATAGTTTACTTTGGAACCTTACATAGTCCAGGACCCTTGCAATGCGCAATTATTACCGGCTGGAATCAGCCAGCAAGCTTCGCTTCAAAAGGAAAAAAAGCAAAAAGCCCTTGCTTTTGCTGCTCTTTTTCGTACTCTTGGGCCTGGGCTATCTGAGCTTGGGCTCAGAAACCTTTCCAGGCATAGCCGTCCTTAAAAAAAGCCTGCTACCTGATCCCAGCTCCCAAAAGCAGCAGAAAGAAGCCGACAACAATTCTATTCTGACGGTTTTCAAGCCTATTCCAGAAGACTTCTTTTCCAGTAACTCCTGGCATAAGGGCCCTTTGGCCAGCACTCATGAAAAGTCTTTGCGTATTGCAAATGGTGATACACTGATCGACCTTCTGCAAAAGGCGGGTCTGAGCAACTCTAAAGCCCACACCCTGATCAATACTCTGGAAGAGGTCTACAATCCCAGGAAGCTACGTCAGGGGCAGGAAGTGATAGTAGCCTTTGTGGAAAAAAAGGGGCATCAGATTTTCCAGGGCATGAATATCAAGCTTGATGTGGACAAGGAGGTTCGGGTTATCCGGGAGAAGGACAATGAATTCTTCGCCCGAGAAATCACCCGGGAGCTACAGACCAGACCTGCCCTGACTGAAGCCAAAATAAAATCTAGCCTCTACCAGTCTGCACTGGACGCCGAGCTGCCACTCCAGGTCCTGATTCAGATCATGCAAGCCTACTCCTATAATGTGGATTTTCAGCGCGATATACGACCTGGAGATAGTATTGAGGTCATGTACGAAGAGCGGATAGACGAAAAAGGCCAGGTCCTGAAGGCAGGATCAGCATTGTTTGCTAGGCTGCAGACCCGCGGGAAGCGAATGCCCATTTACCGCTATGAGACCCCGGATGGGAAAGTTGACTTTTACAATTCCCAGGGCAAGAGCGTGCGCAAAACATTGATGGTCACTCCGATTGACGGGGCTAGGCTCAGCTCCAACTACGGCATGCGCAAGCATCCCATCCTGGGTTACAACAAGATGCACCGTGGCCTGGATTTTGCCGCTTCCAGCGGAACCCCTATCATGGCAGCCGGAGACGGCATAGTGGAATATGCCGGACGCAAGGGCAGCTATGGAAACTATATCCGCATCCGCCACCCTAACCAATATCATACTGTTTATGCCCACCTCAGGAGCTATGCCAAGGGCATCAAGAGGGGAGCCCGGGTCAAACAAGGCGAAACCATAGGGTATGTAGGCTCCACCGGCAGGTCTACAGGTCCCCATCTGCATTATGAGGTCAAACACAGAGGGCAGCATATGAACCCGACCAAGGTCAAAACACCGCCTGGTCGAACCCTGGAGGGAGACGAGCTGCAGCAGTTCTTGCTGGCCAAGCAGGAGCTGGAGCAGCGCTATGCATCCCTGCGGGAGGAGACCCATCTGGCCAAAGGAAAAGAGCAGGATTCTGCTGAAGTCACCAAGCAGTGAGCCTTACCGGTCGAAAATGACATCCAACCTAAAACTGACCCTGGTCAAAAAGCTGCATTCAGGATTTGCCTGAGCCAGTTGCGAAAAGGCCCTGGAAGTGGCCGAGCAAGTTGCTGCAGAGCACCCTGAAGCAATTCAGCTGGAGGTCCTGGAGCCTGAAGCAGCCGCAGCAAAAGGCCTCAACAGCAAAAAGAGCATCAGCGTCTACCTGGACCAGCAGCAGATCCCCATCAAGACAGCCCTCTCCAAGCCAGACCTGGAAAAGCGCATCCAGCAAAAGCTGCATCCTTAATCCTTACCCATTTCATGCATTGCATATTTTGGGTAATTTTTCATTTCACTGAAAGGGATTGCTTACAGACTCCCTGCCCTAATTGGAGCTGGAACGGGCAATGCCATACAGGTATTCAAAGAAGTTAACTCTTCTCCGATAACTGGTAACCGGCAACCAATCTATGAAATAACGATAGGAGTCCACAATCTGTATGATCATCAACCTCATTCCAGGGCTTGGAAACGCTTCATAAATTTGCGGTCTATCCAGTCCTTGATCCAGAAAGCCGGCTTTCCCCCAAAGGTTATTTTGTTCTTGCTGAAGATGCCGGTGCCATCGCCAAGGTTGTAAATCAAAAGGTAATCCCCTCCAGGCTGAAAGGCCTGCAGCTCACCTCCATCCAGGCTTGCTTCCAAGTTGTTATACAAAATGGGATTTTGCCGTACAGCATACACCCCAACTTTGTCCAAGGGCTGATTTTCAAAGTAAATACAATCCCCGCCGCCGAAAATCTGAGGATGGTCTGGGTGCTGCAGATACTCATTCACCAAAAGGCCCTGGTCTGGACCTGTACGCAGCCCTGAGTCCACAAACAGCGAGGAGGGCTTTACCCCCAGGGCCAAGAAGGTGAGATGGCTTGCAAAGTTTTGCCCATTTTCCAGCTCCACCCCTTCCTGACTGAGCTGGTGCACATACCCCTCTTCCAAAATCTCTATTCCGCGGCGGCTAAAGTTCTTTTTAGCCAGTTTCCTGATCGGCTCTCCTAGCTTGGACAGAAACTTTCGGCCCGCAAAAACAGAGATCCTTGTCTGATCTCCTCCAGCGTCCTGCACCAACCGCTGCAGATTGCCAGCCACTTCCAAGGCCGCAGGCCCTCCCCCGATCACGCTAAACCGGGTATTGCCTTGCGCCAAGAGCTCCAGAACCTTTTGCTGGGCCTGAAGCAAAGAGGCTATAGGCTTGACTGAGTAGCAGACACATTGCTCCTGGCCTTGGACTGCTGGCACTGAGCTGCCTACGTTGCAGGACAAAACATCATAGCCAAGCTCCTGGCCGTTATCCAGGCGGACTTTTCTCTCCTGGGGCAAAATCTTTGTAGCCTTGGCCGTTACGAAGTGAGCTCCCTGTTTCTCCACTACCTGCTTGGTGGCAAAGCGTATCTGCGCCGGGGTATATATCTTGCCGAGCATGCCCGGGCCCATCCCAGAATAGTAGTGATACTCATCAGGCTGAACCACTGTGACTCCATGGCCCTGGCTGCGCAGCCTGGCAATATTGGCCAGGGTGACCATGTGGGCGTGTCCTCCGCCTAGCAAAAGCAGTTGCTTGCCCATAACTTTCCCCTTCTTCACTTTTCATTTTCCAGGTACTCCATACACCTCAAGCTAAAACCCCAATATTTATTCAGCATCTATCATGCTTGGACAAGCATTACCGAGGAAGAAACCAAAGTCCGGGGGTTCGGGCCACAGG
>CAZBUB010000072.1:0-9333 GCA_964494985.1 uncultured Desulfohalobiaceae bacterium
GTTAGCACCAAAGTCGGTTGTACATATTATAAACACTCCCAGCTGTCCAGCTTTATGCAAGTCTGGACTCCTTTAGTATAAAAAACAATTATCAATAACTGGTTATCAGGACTAAAAATCTGACCCGACAACTGACAACCGATAACTGATAACCAATACTCACTAGTTTGCCATGCTTGGCTGTGCCTTGCTCTAGGCCTGAGGGTTGTCTGGATTATGGATTCAGGATTCAGGTTCATGGATAGGAGGTCCCCCTTGCAAGAAGGGGCAGAAATGCAAGGCTTGAGTGCTGGGTATGTTCTGATTTTTATCCCTGGTGTACAAAAAAAGTGGAGGCTGCACTTCCAGGCCAGGGCCACCGTTCTTGCGGGCCAGAAGCAGGGCCAGGCTGGCAGGGCTCTCAGTTCTGCCGTGCACGAGTCGCAAAACCTTGGGCCTCAGCCTGTACTCCGGCAGGAGCAGCAGCAGGAAATCCAGCCGCTGCGCAGGATAGACCAATGCCAAATGGGATTTATTCTTCAGGGCAAAGCTGCAAAGAGCCAAAAAGTCCTGCAAATTGGCCTGCACCTCGAACCTGGCCCTGTTCTTGGCCTGGTTGGGGCTTGGCCTGCCCCTGCCTGGTTCCCTGTACGGGGGATTGCAGAGCACCAGATCAAAGGACTCCACGGATACTTGCCCTTGCTGCCTGGTCTGACGAAGGTCCTGGAGCAAAAACTCGCAGCTGTCCTGCAGCCCCAGGGTCTTAGCGTTTTCCCTGGCGCAGGCTACCATCTCCTGGTCCAGTTCCAGGCCTGTAATCTGCAGCCCCAATCCTGGATTCTGCAGCAGCAGACCCAGGCACACCACCCCGCAGCCAGAGCCCAGATCCAAGATCCTGTCCCCTGGCTTGGGCCTGGGGAAACAGGATAAAAGCAAAGAGTCCACTGCGAAGCGGTGCCCTTTGCTAGGCTGTCTCAGGCCTGAGGGGAATTGATTGGACATGGATTCTGGCTCTTAAGAAGGCTTTGTTTTCAATAGGTTCCTTTTCAGTATCCCAGCCTCAGGCACCCCCAAAGCCAGGGCGAGCAAAAAGTAGGCCCCTGCCCATAGCGGTATCAAAAGCAGGCTGAGCCAGCCCCAGTTGCTGCTCAAAAAACAGCCCAGGCCCAAGACTAAACTGAGCCCAGCCATGCTCCAGATTTTGCCCTGCCAGGCGAACCAGGCCCCTTTTTTGCGGCCCAGAAAATAGCCCAGAAGCAGGATATTGGCCCAGGAAGACAGGGCCACAGCCAGGGCCAAGCCGGTATGGGCCAGATACTGCATCAAAATCAGGGCCAGGCCGATATTCAAGAAAAGGCAGAGACTGGCCACCAGCACCGGGGTCTTGGTGTCCTGTAGGGCGTAAAATGCAGATACCAGGGAGCGCACACAGGAAAATGCAGGCAGCCCCAGACTGTAACCCGCTAGTGCCCAGGCAGTGGAGCTCACAGCAAGCTGACCAAATGCCCCCCTGCCGAACAGGGTGTCTACCAGGGGCACTCCCAGCCCTATCAGGCCTGCAGCAGCAGGCAGGCTGATAAACAGATTCAGGCCCAGGGTCATGTTCAGGGTCTGGGTGAATTCCTGATCCCTGCCTGCAGAGGCCAGCCCGGAGAGGCTGGGTAGGGCTGCTGTGCTCAAAGCTACGCCAAAGACTCCCAGGGGAAACTGCACCAATCTATCCGCGTAATACAGATAAGAGATGCTGCCCTGGGCCAACAAAGAGGCCAGCATAGTGTTCACCAGGATATTTATCTGATACACCGCAGCTCCCAGCACCGTGGGCAACATGAGCTGACCTATTCTCCCTACCCCAGGATGCCTCCAGGACCAGGGTCCGCGCCAGACAAAGCCCTGCCTGGACAAAAAAGGCTGCTGGAAGAGGAACTGAGCCAGGCCTGCCACAAGCACACCCCAGGCCAGGACATAAGGCAAGGTCCAGCCCAAGGCCAGCCCCAGCAAAGCGGCCAGAATCAAGACCACGTTCAAAAGAGCCGGGGCCAGAGCCGGAGCCAAAAAATGCTGCAGGGAGTTGAGCACCCCCATGCACAGAGCCATGCCAGAGATGAACAGGATATAGGGAAAACAAATGCGCACCAGGTCCGTGGTCAACTGAAAGATTTCCTGGTCCTGGACAAATCCCGGGGCAATGAGCATAGTTAAGGGGACTGCCCCAGCCAGGGCCAACAGGCTCAACCCGCCCAGGATCAAGAGCAGCCAGACCAAGGTGGAGCGGGCCAGGGCAAAGGCCTCGGCCTCCCCTTGCTTCTGCCTGGTCTCTGTAAATACCGGGACAAAGGCCATGGTCAAAGAGCCCTCAGCAAACAGCCTGCGCAGCAGGTTTGGAATACGAAAGGCGACGAAAAAGGCGTCTGCCATAGGCCCTGCGCCCAGGGCAAAGGCCAGGACCAGATCCCGCACAAAGCCCAGGACCCGGCTGACAAAAGTGGCCCCGGAGATAACTGCTGCCCCCCGGGCTATTTTGCTGTCTTGTTCCTGCATGTTGTCCACATTTGTTAACTGGCTTCATTTGGAGCTGTTCACCACCTGCTATGCCCGGACACACAAATATACCGGCATGGACCCAGTGGTTACGGAAATCTCGCTCTTTTTGAGCCGGGCAGCTAATCGCCTTTAGCCCTGGATAGGATTTGACTGCAGCAAAGCAACTGTTTTAGTCTAAGGTGTTTTCGCGTACAATCTTTCAGGGGCCTTCCCTGGAGACTGAATCCCAAATCCATGAGAGGTCCAGCTTATGTCCTACAATGTAGAGAACTTCAAGCAAAGGCTCAATGAGAACCATTCCTGGCCCTGCACATATATGTTCAAGTTTATCGTGCCTGAGCATAAGTCCAACCAGATCAAGGACCTTTTTGAGACCAGGGACGAGATCTATACCCGACAGTCCAGAAATGGCAAATATGTTTGCGTCACAGCCAAATGCCGAGTGCATTCCAGCGAGGAGGTCGTGGCTGTTTACGAGGCTGCCGCCCAAATCAAAGGCGTCTTGTCTTTGTGAGGTTCAAGGGAAGATGGGCAGCAGTTCACGATATCCCGCCGAGACCAAGATTGTCCCAAGACACAAAACAATACAACTTTATACATATATGGGCTGACTATGTTGCTTAAGCTTTTTTTGGCCTTCACCTTGATCCCGGTAGCTGAAATCTACGTGCTGATCAAGCTGGGAGGAGTCTTTGGCGCTTTGAACACCATCCTTTTGGTCCTTCTGACTGCCTTTGCCGGTGCGTACCTGGCCAAGCTGCAGGGCCTGAAGACCATGCTCCAGATCAGGCACAACCTGGATCAGGGCATCATGCCTGCAGAAGAAATGGTGGATGCCCTGCTTATCTTTGCCGCAGGCGTGGTCCTGCTCACTCCAGGCTTTATCACAGATTTGGCAGGACTGTTAGTACTATTCCCACCCAGCAGGTACTATATAAAAATCTGGCTGAGAAGACTCCTCAAGGACAGAGTGGGCAGGCACCGGATCTATATCGACCATTACTAACCTGACCTTAACACCTGGTGCCGCGGCATATTGCATGGTCCGGTTTATCAGCACCAAACTTTTCTTCCTTAATGATAGCTAATATAATAGCTTGATCTATTTGCCTTTACTTTTAACTATACAGAACCAAATGGGCTATAAAAACCTTCGCCACTGCCTGCAGGACCTGGAGCGTACAGGCAGACTGATCCGCATTGAAGAGGAGGTGGACCCTTACTTGGAGGCCGGAGCCATACAGCGCAGGGTATTCCAAGCCGGGGGACCGGCCCTGCTCATGACCAGGATCAAGGGTTGCAGCTTTCCCCTGGCTGGGAACATCTTCGGTCACAAGGATCGCATCAAGTATATCTTTCGGGATTCTGTGGATCTGGTCCAGAAGCTGATTAAGCTCAAGGCCGAACCTTGGGAGATTTTTAAAAATCCCGGCCTTTGGCCCAGACTGCCCAAGGCAGCCTTGAACACCAGGCCCAGGCTGAGCAAAAAGGGACCCATCCTGGAGCAAAGCTGCAGGCTCTCGGACCTGCCCCAGCTGGTTTCCTGGCCTGGGGACGGCGGAGCCTTTATCACCCTGCCCCAGGTCTACAGCCAGGATCCAGAGAGGAGTGGATTCCAAAGCTCCAATCTGGGCATGTACAGAGTACAGATCAGCGGAGGCCAATATGGGTCAGAACAGGAAGCAGGCCTGCACTACCAGATCCATAGAGGCATCGGCCCCCATCACGCCAAGGCCCTGCAGGCAGGCCAAGAGCTAGCTGTGAATGTTTCTGTGGGCGGGCCACCTGCCTTGTGTCTGGCTGCGGTCATGCCCCTGCCAGAAGGCTTACCTGAAGTACTGTTTGCAGGCTTGCTAGCAGGCAGGGGGATCTCCTATGTCCGGGATGAAAATCACCTGCCTCTGCCAGCCCAGGCTGAGTTCTGCCTCAGTGGCCGGATCAAGCCCGGGCACGTCCTGCCCGAAGGCCCTTTTGGCGATCACCTGGGATACTACAGCCTGGAGCACGAGTTTCCTGTGCTCAGCATAGATAAAGTCAGACACAGAAAAGGGGCAATCTGGCCTTTTACCACTGTGGGTCGTCCTCCCCAAGAAGACTCTGTGTTCGGCGAGTTTATCCACGAGCTCACCCAGCCCATGCTGCCCAAGGTCTTTAGCGGAGTCCACGAAGTGAATGCTGTGGACCAAGCCGGAGTCCACCCCCTGCTTTTGGCACTTGGCAGCGAGCGCTATGTGCCCTTTGCCCGGGAGAGGGCACCCCAGGAGCTTTTGACCAACGCCCTAGCCCTGTTGGGCAACACCCAGACCTCCTTGTCCAAGTATATCTTGATTGCGGCACAAGAGGACGCTCCCGGCTTGAGCACCAGGGACATACCAGGATTCTTTCGGCACATACTTAAAAAGATTGATCTGACCCGGGACTTGCATTTTATCACCAGGACCACCATGGACACTTTGGACTACTCCGGAATCAGCCTGAACCAAGGCTCCAAGCTGATCCTGGCTGCAGCTGGCCCGGATAAGCGCAGCCTGGCCCAGGAGCTTCCAACAGCGCACTGGCCTGAAAAATTCGGCAGGCTCCAGCTATTTAACCCTGGGATTTTGATCTTTTCCGGCCCTGGACACAATTTGCCCCGGGACCAGCAGGACCCTGAGCTGTTAAAGCTCTGCCAGGTCCTGGGGCCTCAGGCTGAAGACTTCCTTGGTCTGCCCTTGCTGGTTCTGGTGGACGATCCAGAGTTCTGCTGCCAAAGCTGGGATAATTTCCTCTGGGTCACTTTCACCAGGTCAGACCCAGCCACTGATATCTACGGCCTTAACAGTTTTGTGCACTGCAAGCACTGGGGCTGCCAACAGGCAATGCTTATAGACTCCAGATTGAAAAAGCATCATCCCCAGCCATTGGAGCCAGATCCAGAGGTGGAAAAAAAGGTGGACAAAATGGGGGCACCAGGCGGATCTTTACACGGGATTATCTAGCAGGGTAGCTAAGCTGATCACACAGCGCACAGGATCAACGCTGCCAAATCGAAAAAGCGTACAAACCAGAGAAACTCGGGCCAACCATGAACATTATCCGCGAATGGGTGCAGAAGCAGCTCTCTAACCCCCAAGTGGTCATCCTGGTCATCATAATTGCGGTCATTTTGTTCATCCTGATGACCATGGGCCACATCCTGACCCCGGTGATTGCCAGTCTGGTTTTGGCCTATCTCTTGGAAGGCTTTATCAGGCCCTTGCACCGTCTGGGTGTACCCAGGCTGGCAGCTGTGTGCATTGTGTTCATCCTGTTTTTGCTGGCCCTTTTCTTCCTGGTCCTGGGACTGCTGCCTATGTTGACCAAACAGGTGGGGCAGTTTATCCAGGAGCTGCCCAGGATGGTCAACACTTGGCAGATGGAGCTGCAGCATCTGCCTGAGCGCTATCCACAGGTTATCTCTGAAAGTCAAATCAACCGCATCCTGCAAACCATAAGTGCCCAGCTGAACAGGCTTGGAGAGAACCTGCTCTCTATTTCCCTAGCCTCTGTGCGGGGGCTCATCAACATCCTGGTCTACATGGTCCTGGTTCCTTTCATGGTCTTTTTCCTGCTTAAGGATAAAACCAAAGTCCTGCATTTTTTGCAGGGTTTTTTGCCCCAGAATCTAGACCTGGCCAGTCAGGTCTGGCAGGAGGTCAACCACAAGATCGCCAGATTTATCCAGGGCAAAATCTGGGAAATATTGATCGTCTGGAGCGGGAGCTATTTGACGTTCTTTTGGCTAGGTCTGGAGTTCAATGTTCTGCTCAGCTTTCTGGTGGGCATCTCGGTAATTGTGCCCTATGTGGGAGCTACAGTAATGACCATTCCTGTGGCCCTGGTGGCTTATTTCCAGTGGGGCTGGGACCCGCAGTTCATGTATGCCATGATCGCCTATCTGATCATTCAATTCCTGGACGGCAATGTTCTGGTGCCTTTGCTGTTATCTGGAATAGTCAGTCTGCATCCCCTGGCCATTATTATCGGCATTCTGGTCTTTGGCGGCATCTGGGGATTCTGGGGGGTCTTCTTTGCCATTCCTCTGGCCACATTGGTGCACGCCATAATCAAGGCCTGGCCCAGGCAGAGCCAAGGAGAGGCCCAACAGGAAGCGGACAACAATGAACAACAAACATAAAATCCCAAGGACTCCAAGATGAAGGACAGCTTCGGCCATTATTACTACCCCGTCCCTGCCAACAAGAAAATACGCATGTATGTGCGGGAAAACCAAGGAGTAATTGAGTTCAGACTGCACAACCAGGATGATCCCCAGCTCTTTGAGCAGCACGGCTGGATCACCCACGAGGCTGCCAGACAGGCTGCTGAGATGTACAAGCAAAAAGGCAGCAAGCAAGACTTTTTATATCTCTACGACTTTGATACAGCCTTAAGTGTGCTATCTGACGAAAACCCCCAGCTGAAGCAATAAATGCTAACAGACCGCTCGCGCTGGAACCAGAAGTATGCCCATGGGGCAGAGGCAGGACTAGGCCCTAGCAGCCTGCTTGTGGAGTATTGCGCCCTGGCTCCGGGCCCCCTGGCCCTGGATCTGGCGGCAGGCCTGGGCAGAAACTCTGAATTCCTGGCCAGTCAGGGCTTCCAGGTCCTGGCCCTAGACATCTCAGACACTGCTGTCAGGCAGCTTAAGAACCTGGGCCAGGCAGGCATCCAGCCAGTGCAGCTGGACTTGGACAACTTCAGGCCGCCAGGAGAAAGCTTTGATCTGATCCTGAACTGCAAATTCCTGGATCGCAGGCTTTGCCCTTATTTGCAGGAGGCTTTGAGTCCTGGCGGGGTGCTTATCTTCGAATCCAGCCTGGAATCCTCGCTGCCAGGGGTGGAGCAGCCCAGCAACCGGGACTTCCTGCTAAGGCCCCAGGAGCTGTTGCATCTCTTCCTGGATCTGCATATTATTTACTACCAAGAGGCCCTGCTTTTGGATCAGCAAACAGGTCAACAAAGCAGCCTGGCCAGACTGGCGGGCCTGAGGGCATCCACCTCCAACCCTGCATTAGAAACGGAGTCTTGAAATGCGCATTTTCATCCTGGGCGGTACCGGCTTCATCGGCGGCCACCTCATCTCCCACCTGCTGCAAAAAGGGCACGAACCTGTGGTGCTCAGCAGATCCCCCAAAAAGGCAGGGCAGTTGCCAGCAGGTGCCAGGGCAGTACAGGGCGATCCCCTACGCTTCGAGACCTGGAAGACAGAGCTGGCTAACATGGATGCGCTAGTCAACCTGACCGGCAGGAACATCATGGCCCGCTGGAACAGGCAGGTCAAAAAAGAGATCCGGGAGTCCAGGATAGAATCCACCCGGGCTGTGGTTCAGGCCTTGGCTGAAGTCTCCGAGGAGAAGCCCGCGCTGATAAACGCCAGCGCAGTGGGCTACTATCCGGATCAGGATCAAAAGGTGCACGATGAGTCTTCCGGCCCAGGGGACAATTTCCTGGCCCAGGTCTGTGTGGACTGGGAGAACCAAGCCTTGGAAGCAGAAAAACACGGAGCCAGGGTGGTCCTGACTAGGTTCGCTCCTGTCTTGGGCCCTGAAGGAGGGCTTTTGCAAAGCGTACTGCCCATATTCAGAAAAGGCCTGGGCGGCAGGCTGGGTAGCGGCAAGCAGCCCTTTGCCTGGGTGCATATCCAGGACCTGGTCCGGGCCCTGGAGCTTTGCGCTACCAGCCAGGAAATCCAGGGCCCGGTCAATGTCTGCGCCCCGCAGCATATAGACAACAAAGCATTCACCAAAACCCTGGCCCATGTCCTGGGCAAGTCTGCCCCTGCCCCAGTGCCAGGCTTCATGCTCAAGCTGACCTACGGGGAGCTAGGAGGCATGCTTTTAAACGGCCCCTATGTGGAACCCAGGGTGCTTTTGCAGCAAGGCTTCCAGTTCAGGTTCCCGGAGCTGGAGGCTGCCCTGCGGGATATTCTGGGCTGAGGCAGGCACCAGAAGGAATATACCACCCCATTGGCCCAGCTCATAAAGGCTCATCTTCGGGCTGGATTACGCAAAGCTTCATTTTTTGCAAATTGAAAGTTTTAGCTTCAATTTGCATTTTCAAACCTAAGCTATCTATCAACTCTGCGAACATGCTATACCTTTTTTTAGTAATATCCAGGTGAGGACCTGATAGGCCTGCGCCTGGCAAACACAGCCTTGCTGCAGAAAGATTGCCAGGGGTGAAAGGTTAGCTGAACCTGCTGCGGATCCCTAAGATGCAGTGGTGGTGGACAAGATTGTCGCCCTGCCCAGGGACCAGATAAAACAAGTTCTGGGCAGATTGCCAGCTGAAACAGTAGTTCGCTTAAACAGATCCCTTGCATTCTGGCTAGGTCTGGGATAAGTGGCAAGGCTTTGCTTGGGTCCAAAAAATGGAATATATCCAAGAAGCAATTAATATTCTCCTGCAGCGCTTTCCTGGGCTGCAGGCGGTCTACCTGTTTGGCAGCCAGGCTGGTCCAGGAGAACACCCTGAAAGCGATGTGGATCTGGCGCTGCTTCTGTCACCTGAACATGCCAAGCAGGTGTCTAAGACATATCTTTTCCACGTGCGCACTGAGCTGGAAAAAGTCCTGAACCTGGATGTAGACCTCATCAACCTGCGAATGGCCAATACCGTCCTGCAAAAGGAGGTGGTCAGCACCGGGCAAAGGATCTATTGCTCTGATAATTACGCTGCTGAGCTGTTCGAGTTGCTGGCCTTTTCTGCCTATCAAAAGCTTTGCCAGGAGCGGGCAGGCATTGTGCAGGAAATAGTAAAAAGCGGAAAAGTGTTGGCAGATGAATGATA
>CAZBUB010000073.1:0-9144 GCA_964494985.1 uncultured Desulfohalobiaceae bacterium
GAGCCTGTGGACCGAACCCCCGGACCTTGGTTTCTTCCTCGGTAATGCTTATCCGGGCATAGGAGATGGTGAATAAAAACATTGCACGAAGCTTTGTATGTGCAGATCGTGGTCTCAACCTGTGTAAGACAAAGCAAAAGCATATTGTGGAAGAGTGTCAATATCAAGGATAAACTTTTTGGGCAGGGCAGATGGTGTTGATGCGCTAGTGCGGCTGCAGGCGTTACTGCTTGTTAGCTTGGTTTTGGGGGCTGGTGGTGAGGATCCTGGTCACTGTGGGCAGGTCTTCAGGCTCAAGGGCGCTCTTGCGGCGGCTGTAGGACCGGATCCCTGCGTAGGCCAGGGCTAGAAAGCCCAGGCTGAAAATCACTGCTGAGGCATCCTGGTGCCCCAGAGGATTTAGGGCATTTCCCAGGATAGCGCCCAGGATCAGAAAGAATAAGGGGATCAGATATAAAATGGCCACAGCCTTTTTGGGACTCTCCAAGACCATCCTGATTTCCACTTCCTGGCCAGGCCCAGCCCCAACATTGTTCAGGGCCTCGAGGAGCATGTGATCCTGGCCAAACGGATGGCAGAAGCTCCTGTGTCCGCAGGATTCGCAGGCTGAACCTTTCTGGACCTTGATCTGGGCCTTACTGCCGGGCAGGTGCTTGATCACCTGGCCATGTTCCAGGACCGTGTGGCTGGGCATTTAACTCTGACAGCTCCAGACAGGTTAAAAAAAGTTATTTTCTTGCGCAAACAAGCACTGTTAACTTTGAGCAGCAGGGGCGTACTCTGGTTCCTCCTGGGCCTGCAGGTCCTGCATGGACCCAGTTGGGCACTTATCCACACAGACCTTGTGCCCTTTGCACTTCTCAGGCAGGACCACGGGGATCTTATTTTGCATGACTACTGCCTGCTCTGGGCATTTCTTGATGCACATGCCGCAACTGATGCAGCCTACGCTGCACACGCTTTTCACCACTTTGCCTGAGTCGTGGGTGGAGCACAGATTGGCAGTGGGCTGGTTGATAGGAATCAGTCTGGGCAGATTTCTGGGGCAGGCGGAGGTACAGCAGCCACAGCCAGTGCAAAGGTATTGATTGACCACAGGCAGGCCATTTTCTCCCATGCTCAAGGCGTCAAATGGGCAGGCCTTAACGCAGGTTCCCAGCCCCACGCAGCCGTATTTGCAGGCCTTGTCTCCACCGGTGGACACGATGGCTGCATAGCAATCTTTTGCCCCTGAATATTCAAAACGTCTCCAGGCCTTGTCGTGATCTCCCTGGCAGAATATCTTGGCTATTTTACGCTCCCCAAGTGCAGGCTCAACTCCGATCAAGCAACAGACTTGCTCTGTGACGTCAGCTCCTGCAGCCACGCATTTGTTGGGTGACTCGCCCTTTTCGACAATGGCCTCAGCGTACTCCCTGCACCCGGCATAGCCGCAGCCGCCGCAATTTGCGCCAGGCAGGATGTCCATGATGGTCTCTGTCCTGGGATCGGTGTAGACATAAAAGACTTTGGCAGCCAGGCCCAGAACCAGGCTGAGCACAATCCCTAATCCGGACATGGCCAGTACCGCGCTAAAAAAGGCTGTCATGGTAGGCTACTTCCTTTAAGGTTCTGGTTAGCAAATTCTCAGGGCTTCAGGATGACTCCTGCTATCTCCCCTTGTTAGAGCAAGGACCTGTTTGCTTATACTTTTTTTCCTCTACTGGCCCAGCCCCACAAAACCATGGAAACAAAGGGCCATTATTCCAGCTGTGATCAGGGCGATGGGAAAACCTTTCATCAGGCTGGGTACCCTGCCCAAAACGAACCTTTCCCTAATTCCGGCCAGACAAAGCAGGGCCAGGCTGAATCCCAGGGCTGTGGCAAAGGCATAGATCACGGTCTGTAAAAATGTGTGTTCTTCCTGGATATTAAGTATAGCCACACCAAAGATCATACAGTTGGTGGTGATCAAGGGCAGGTAGATACCCAGGGCCTTGTACAAAGAAGGTGCTACTCTCTGCATCACGATTTCCACCAGCTGCACCAGGGAGGCTATAACCACAATAAATGATACTGTGCGCAGATACTCTAATTCCAAGGGGATAAGCAAAAAGTTGTAAACGATCCAGGTAATGGCACTGGCCAGGACGTTCACGAACAGGGCAGCACCGGACATGCCCAAGGCGCTGTCCAGACTGCTGGAGACGCCAATAAAGGGGCAGACCCCCAGGAACCTGATGAGCAGGATATTATTGGCGAACATGGCTGTGACTATGAGCAGCAGATACTCATCCATGGCAAAAACCCCTCAGAGTGTTGATTAGTTTAGCAGCGGCCTTTTTCCAATTTGACCGAGACCACATTCATGGCAAATATAAGCAGGCCCAGCAGAATAAAGGCCCCTGGAGGGTTCTGGAAAAGCTCAAAGCCCATGTAGGCAGCAGGCATGACCTGCATTCCGAACCAGGTTCCAGCGCCGATTATCTCCCGGATGGAGGCCAAGACCACCAGGGAAAGGGTGAAGCCTAGCCCCATGCCCACACCATCAGCTATGGCCAGGTGTACAGGATTTTTCCTGGCAAAGGCCTCGGAACGGCTAAGGATCAGGCAGTTGACCACGATCAAGGGTATCCAGATGCCTAAGACCTCGAACAGGGGGTAGAGGTAAGCCTCCATGACCAGTTCCACAATTGTTACTGCAGAAGCTATAATCACGATAAATACCGGAATCCTGACTTTTCCCGGAATATAGTTGCGCAAAATAGAGACCAGGGTATTGGCCAAAAAAAGCACGAAAATAACCCCACAGCCCAGCCCCAGAGCGCTGTCCACGCTGGTTGTGACAGCCAGGGTCGGACACAGGCCAAGGACAATCCTCAGTGGAGGCAGGTCAGTCCAGAGGCCTTTGGTGAATTCTTTAACCATCTGAGCCATTTCCTTCTCTCCTTATGGCTGTTTGAGAGCCCAATCCCAGACGAGCTATTGCTTTTCTTCCAGGATCTTGGATTTGTGCTCCTCGAAAATCTCCACACCTTTCTGCACTGCATTTTGGATGGCGTGAGAAGTCGTGGTGGCTCCGGAACGAGCGTCTATATCCGGGCTGCGGGCGGCAAAGTTCGTATCCAAGGGTTTGCTTTTGAACTGGCCCATAAAATCCTGACTGTCTATGGCTTTGGTCCCCACACCCTGGGTCTCGGAATGGGTGGTAACGTCCACACTGCCCACCTCTTCCTTATCCAACAGGATGGAGATCATGACCCCGACATCTCCCTCGTAGCCGCCTGCGCTGGCCTCCAGGGCCACTGCCTGCAGCTCGTCATTTTTCTTGGCCAGGAAAAAGACCTGCTCTTGGGGCTGGCCCCGGCTGTCCTTGCCTACCTCCAGGCTCATCCTGTCCTGTAAGGGGTCGTTGTCATAATTCACGCTGGCCAAAGCCTGTTTCAGGGCTGGTTCCTTGATGTTTTTTAGCTTCTGGTACTCGATCTGCTCCTCGGTGGCCATATTCACCAGGGACAGGGCCCCGCCCCAAAACCCGGTGACTAGGGCCAGAACCACAACCATCCTCAAGATTTCCCTCGCAGTCACGGCTACCTCCTCCCGAAGACTTCGGGCGTGATTTTATCCAGAAATGGCGTGGCCAGGTTCATGATGAACACGGCATAAAAGGCCCCAAAGGGCCATTCTCCCCAGGTGCGGATGATAACAGTTAAGATTCCGGCTGCGAGTCCAAAGGTGATCATGCCCTGGGGGGAGACGGGTGTGGAGGGCATGTCTGTGACCAGGAAGAAAGCAGCCAGAAATGTGCCCCCTGCCAGGAGATGGAAAATGGGATCAGCATACATTGCCGGATTGATGGCCCAAAACAGCCCGGAAAACAAAAAGACTCCAGCCAGGTAGGAAATTGGCAGACGCCAACTGATGACCTTGCGGCTCAAGAGATAGATCCCGCCTATGAGCAGCATAAGCACCGAGACTTGGCCCAGATGGCCGGGTGTGCGGCCAAAAAATAAGTCGGCAAAGGAGTAGTATTCCCGAACAAAGGCTGGGCCCTGGTCCTTGAAGACCTGCAACGGTGCCAGTGAGGTACCAGGGTCAGGAGTGGGCAGAATCCAGTCCTGCATGTAATCCGGAAAGGAAATCTTGAGCACTACCCAGGCTAATAATACTGCGTTGAAAGGGGTACTGCCCATACCGCCAAAGACTTCCTTGCCCAGAACAATCATGACCAATGTGCCCACCACAATCAGCCACCAGGGCACAGTGGGCGGCAGAAGCATGGCCAGGATCAGCCCTGAGCTGGCAGCGCTCAGATCATTGATGGTCAAAGACCGTCCAATGGCTGTCTGCAGCAGGGCCTCCCAGGCAATGGCCGAGATTATGGCTATGGCCAGGATATAGATCACCTGAGGGCCAAAAAAGTAGATGGCATAGAGTATTGCAGGGATAAGGGCCAGCATGAACTCCAGCATGATCCTGGACACTTTGTTCCCCGCATGTACATGGGGAGAAGGGGAGACCACCAGCAGGTTAGACATTTTCCTGACTCCTTTGCGCATTTAGCATGGACTTGCCCAATTGGATCCATTGCACCATGGGGATTCTGGCAGGACAGACATACGCGCAGCAGCCACACTCTATGCAGCTGAAGATGTCGTTTTTGGCAGCCATGTCGTAGTGGCCTCCTTCAGAAAATCCGGAAAGCAAAAAGGGCATCAGCCGCATGGGACAGACTTCCACGCAGTAGCCGCACTTGATACACACTTCTTGGCTGGGCTGAAAGACATGTTCCCTGTCTAAGACCATAATCTGGGACATATCCTTGGTCACAGGGGTGTCCAGATTGGATATGGCTCTGCCAGTGAGGGGGCCGCCCACTATAACTTTGCCTGCATCCTCCAGGTTGAGACCGGCATACTCCAAAACCTGCCTCAAGGGAGTGCCGATGTGGACCAGCAAATTCTTGTTGCCCAGGAGACCAGGGTTGTCCAGGGTGAGAAATTTTTGCAGCTGAGGCTGTTTCAGGGAGATGCTTTGCTGCAGGGTATAAGCGGTTTCAGCACTCAAAACACTGTATCCGAAGTCCTCTGGTCTTTTTTCTACAGGACATTCTTGGCCATGCACCGCCAAAAGCAGCAGTCTGTCCATATTTTGAGGGTGCCTGGGGGGTACAGACAGCATCTGAATGTCCCCTTGACTGGCTTTTGGTTGTTCCAGTTGATCCAGTACAGGGGAATATACCGCGAGCACAGCCTGCTTCGCCCCTGTTAGACGAAGCAGGAGCCTGAGGCCTTGCTCCATCACTGCCCATTCTCTGGCCAGAAGATAGGTCTTGCTGCCCCTGAGCAGGAGCTCATCCAGGGCACTTATAATCAGAGTATGCACCTGGTTGGTTCTGGCCAGTTGCACCTTTTCCAGTAAAGGCCTGCTCAGCTGGCCGGCATCGTGGATTCCAGCTTGGATCAGAAGTCCCAATGTGTCTTCTGCCTGGAGTGGAAGAGTTTCTTGCTCAGAGCTGGGATCGGATTCTATGACCACTGCTGTGGAATATTGAGCATTGGGAAGGGCGAAGTTTGTGTCTACCTGGGTAATTTTTCCGGAGACAGGGGAGTGTACTGCAGTCTGGCTGCTTTGGCCCAGCAGCTGACCCCTTTGCACCAGGCTGCCTTTTTTGACCTGCAAAGCACAAGGCTCGCCTTGATGCTGCTGCATAAGCACCGTGGCTTCTTCAGGAAGGGGCGGCTGGAGGAGCTCCGGGATCTGGGACGGGTAGCGGGTCAAAAGCTTGATTCCTCCGCTGAATGTTGCAGGAGACATGGGCTGTCCTCTTTTGCTTGTGAGTATCGGTGCTGTTAAAATATACCAAATGAAAATGGGAAGTTAGCTTATGAAAATTTTTGTTGTTGCTATATTTGTTTTTCCAGAAAATGTCAAGGCGGTTTGATTTTTTTGGCTTCAGTGCAATGTAGCGCTTTGTTATTTTTCGGATTATTCAATATGGAGCTGGCTTAGTCTGAGATTGACAAAAGCCCACGTTTTGTTGCTATAATCACAATTAGCTGCAGCAAGCACAAATTATTTACTAAAAGGAGAAGTTATGAAGAAGGAACATGTTTGGATCCAGATATTCTTGCTGTTGGGGCTGTTTCTGTTTGGAGCAGGTTTGCTTGTCTGCTCTCCGGCAATGGCCCAGGAGCAGGGAGGCCAGGGCATGGAACAGGGACAGCAGCAGGGACAGGAAGAGATGCAGCAGATGCTGCAAAGAGCCCAGGATCTGCAGGCAGAGCTTGAGGAAATTCAAAACAATGTCCTGGAGAAAAAGCCTGAGCTGAAGAAGAGGCAGGAAGAGCTGACTGAGATGATGAATACCAGGATGGAGGACAACCTCCAGGAGGAAGGCATTGATGTGGACCGGGTGAAGGAAATCAGGGACAAACTCCAGGCCGAAGACATTGATGAGGACAAGCGACAGGAGCTGCAGCAGGAATATCAGAGCGAGGCCCAGGGGTTTCAGGAAGCCAGGATGAAGACCTTCCAGGATAAAGAGATCCAGAACAGGCAGGAAAAGCTGGGACAGGACCTGATCTCTGCCATGGAGGAGGAGGATTCCAAGGCCCAGGAAAAGATCGAAGAGCTCAGGGAAATCCAGGCTAAGCTGCAGCAATTTCAGCAGATGCAACAAGGCCAGGGCCAAGGTATGGGACAGGAGAAAGGCCAGGGTCAAGGCAGCGGCCAGTAGACAGCTTTGCTCTGGATATAGAGGGAACAATCAAAGGCCGGGGTTGGGCAATACCCCGGCCTTTATTCTTGGTGGCTCTATTCCTGGTCGGGGCTAGGTCTGGACTCTGCCTGCTCCAGGGCTGATTCTTCTTGGCCCTCATCTGATGGAGCTGCGGACTCTTGCCCATCCTGGGGGCCGGCAAAGGCCTTGAAGGCTTCCAAGGGGATGGGGATAATGGTGGTGGCCTTGCTCTCGTAGGTCATCTCACGCATGGTCTGCAGATATCTGAGCTGCAGGGCAGCTGGGTATTTGTTCATGATCTGGGCGGCATCTGTCAAGCGGCTGGCTGCCTGGTACTCGCCCTCGGCGTTGATGACCTTGGAGCGCCGGTCCCTTTCGGCCTGGGCTTGCCTGGCCATAGCCATCTGCATTTCCTGGGGCAGATCGATGTATTTGACCTCCACGTTGGTGACCTTGATCCCCCAGGCATCGGTATGTTCGTCCAAGATTTCCTGGATCTGCTGGTTGATCTTGGCCCTATGGGCCAGGATCTCATCCAGCTCCACAGAGCCGCAGACGCTGCGCAGGGTGGTCTGGGCCAGCTGGGAAGTGGCGAACATGTAGTCTTCCACAGCAAGGATGGCATTGTTGGGGTCCATGACTCGAAAATAGATAACCGCATTGACCTTGACGCTGACGTTGTCCTTGGTGATCACGTCCTGGGATGGGACATCCAGGGTGATGATGCGCAGGGAGACCTTGACCATCTTATCAATGACCGGGATCAGGATGATCAGGCCCGGACCCTTAGCTTTGAGCACCCTGCCCAGCCTGAATATCACTCCCCTCTGGTATTCGTTGAGCACCCTGATGGCAGAGGCCAAAAAGAGCACTACCACGATGATTAAAGGTAAAAAGGTATAAAGGGTCTGCATAGGAATCTCCTTTGTATTTTGTTTTTGTGCTGGTTTAGGAGTTGTTTTGTTGCGCAGAGACGATCAGGACCAACCCCTGCATGTCCTGGATCTGAATTCGAGTTCCCTTTTCCAGGGGACGTCCGTCCTGGGTCCTGGCCCGCCACAGCTCGCCCCGGACCAGAACCTGGCCTTGGCCGCTACTCCAGGTGATCACCTTGCCAGGCAGTCCCAGCATGGCTTCCTGTCCGCCTTGTTTAGGTTTGACCTGGCTTCTGGTGATCAAGTACAGGCCCAGGGCGATAAATACAGAAACACCTGCAATAGTGGGCAGGATGACCTGCAAAGGCAGCCCCTGGTAGCCGTACTCAAAGTCGAACAGCAGCAGGGACCCGAAGAAAAGGCAGACTACTCCGGCGATACTGAGCAGGCCGTAGCTGACCAGGGCCAGGTCCAGGATGAAGAGTATGAAGCTAAGCAGGAGCAAAAGCAGGCCTGCTACATTGGTAGGCAGTACAGCCAGGGCATAGAGCCCCAGCAGCAGACAGATAGCCCCCAATACTCCTGGGAAGATCGCTCCAGGATTACTCAGCTCGAAAAAAAGGCCTGCAATCCCTCCCATAAGCAAGAAATAGGCTATCTGGGGGTTCAAGAGCCAGGAAAGGACTCCATGGCGCAGCCCAGGCTCGAATTCCGTGAGCTGTACATCCTGGGCAGTAAAATGCACGGTTCCTTGGGCCAGGCTAAGGCCCTTGGCCCCGATCTGGTCCAGAAAATCCTCGGGACTGGTGGCAATCATGTCCACAACCCTTTTTTGGACAGCCTCGGTGGCAGTGATGCTCACCGCCTTGCGTACAGCTTCTTCATACCACTCCACGTTCCTGTCCTTGGCCTGGGCTACGCCCCGAATCAGGCTCAGGAAGTCGTTCATGATCTTTTCCTGCATGGCTGAAGGGGCATCCTCCCCGCTGATCTGTACCGGGGTGGCAGCGCCGATAGTGGTCTGGGGGCTCATGCCGGCCACAGTGGATCCTGCAACCAAAAAGACCCCTGCAGAAGCAGCCCTGGCTCCTTTGGGACCGACCCAGGTGGCCACAGGTACAGGGGAGTTGAGGATGCTCTGCAGCATGTCCCGCATGGACTGGCCCAGGCCACCAGGGGTGTCCAGCCTCATCAGCAGCAGATCATGTCCTTCCTGCTGACAGGCAGCAATAGCTTTGTCCAGCATATCCGCCTGGGCAGGGGAGATGCTGCCCTGGACGTTTACGTAAAGGGCGCTGATCTTGGCAGACTCCTGGTCCTGCTGGGCAGTCAGGGGGCCAAATAGCATGAATAGCCCCAGGCAGGCAGCGCAGAGGCTGATCAGGAGTCTGGATTTTCTGGTGGCTGCAGGCATATGGCAATTTCGCTGTTAGAGTTACATCTGGGCAGGCAGGAAGCTTGCTTTCGGGCAGAAATATAAGCCCTTTATTTCTTCCAGGATACGGGAATACATGCTCCAGGTCAATTACATTGCGGAGCATATCATTT
>CAZBUB010000074.1:0-9102 GCA_964494985.1 uncultured Desulfohalobiaceae bacterium
TCGGCCCACAGGACTCAAAAAACTCGCTCCTAAGAATGCGTAAAGCAAAAGTTTGATATCGGACCTCTTGAACTTCCAGAGGATCATGGTGGACTTTGAGGTTGAAAAGCGTGCACAGTTTGCTTAACGCATTCTAAATCGCTCAGACATTTTAAGCCTGTGGGCCGAACCCCCGGACCTTGGTTTCTTCCTCGGTAATGCTTATCCGAGCATAGGAGGTGGTGAATAAATACCAAAGTTCTTTGTTTTTCTGCTCCCCTGCAAATGGATTCATCCACAAAAACCTCTTTCCCTTGCCAGCCTTGAGCAATGCCGCAGGCTTCGCCATCAAGCTGTTCTAGGCTCCTTGCTTTTATAAGAATAATTGTTATTTTCATTCTATCTTGGCTTTTGCCTTTCTGAGCCAAAAACCCGAAAAAAACCTCCAGGAGTCTCTATGCCACAGCAAAAAAGCTCCCAAGCCAACTACCTGGCCCATGAACAAAGTCCCTACCTTTTGCAGCATGCCTATAATCCGGTGCAGTGGATGCCTTGGGGCCAGGAGGCCTGGGACAGGGCCCAGCAGGAGGATAAGCCTGTATTTTTATCCATCGGCTATGCCACCTGCCATTGGTGCCATGTCATGGCCCACGAGTCCTTTGAGGACCAGGAAGTGGCGAATCTGATCAATCAGGCTTTTATTCCGGTCAAAGTGGACCGGGAGGAACGACCGGAGATAGATGCGGTATACATGAAGGCCTGCCAGATTGTATCCGGCCGAGGGGGCTGGCCTTTGAGCATATTCCTGACACCCGAGAAGAAGCCCTTTTTAGCTGCCACCTACATCCCGAAGCATTCCAGACCGCCCCACCAGGGGCTTTTGGAGCTGATCCCCCTGCTGCAGGATCTCTGGAAAAATCAGCGCCAGAAGGTCCTGGATTCAGCCCAGTCCATCACCCAGGCCCTGCTGCATTCAGAGCAGGACACCAGGGGCAGCCTTCCAGATCAAAACCTGCTTGAACAGGCAGTGCAGGAGATGAATAAAAACTTTGATCAGCTCCACGGCGGTCTGGGCAGTGCGCCCAAGTTCCCTGCCCCGCACAATCTCCTTTTTTTGCTGGGCAGATATGAACGCACCGGCGACAAAGAACTGTTGTCCATGGCGCTGAAGACCCTGCAGGCCATGCGCAGGGGCGGCCTCTTTGACCACCTGGGGTTCGGCTTTCACCGCTACTCTACAGACAGAATGTGGATTGTGCCCCATTTCGAAAAGATGCTTTACGACCAAGCCCTGCTTATTTTAGCTTATCTTAAGGCCTTCCAAATCACAAACGATGATTTTTATGCCTCAACTGCGCAACAAACCCTGGAGTATGCTCTGCAGGACCTCCGTGACCCGGAAGGGGGATTCTATTGTGGCCAGGATGCAGACAGCGAGGGAGAGGAGGGCAAGTTCTACCTCTGGAGTAAAGCAGAAATCCAAGAAGCCTTGTCCGAGCAGGATGCCCAGCTGGCAATCCAGGCCTTTGACATCCAGAACCAGGGCAATTTCCTGGACGAGGCTACCCAGGAGCATACTGGCCAGAACATCCTGCACCGACTTTCCATCTCTGATCAGGAGCTTGCGCAAAGATTTGGCCTGGAGATTGAAGAACTGCAGCACAGGCTGGAGGCAGTGCGCCAAAAGCTTTTGCAAGCAAGGAACAAAAGGGTCAGACCCCAGCTGGACGACAAGGTACTCACGGACTGGAACGGACTCATGCTGGCTGCCCTAGCCTTTGCAGGCAGGATACTGCAAAATGAGGACTATACCAGGGCCGCAAACACAACAGCCGACTTTTTGCTTTCCAATATGCAAAACGAGCAAGGCAGGCTGCTGCACCGCTATAGGCACGGCCATGCAGGCATCCCAGCCTTTTTGGATGACTACGCCTTTCTCACCTGGGGTCTTATAGAACTTTTCCTGAATACAGGTGATCAGCGTCGTCTGGAACAGGCCCGCAAACTAACCCGAGCAACACAGGAGCATTTCCAGGATCAACATCAGGGTGGATTTTTCTTAAATGCAGACGATTCTGAGATTATTCTTTATAGGCCAAAAGAGATCTTTGACGGGGCTATACCTTCTGGCAATTCAGCCTTGCTCTGCAACTTACTGATGCTGGACAGGCTGGACCAGGAACAGGATTTCCGCCCAGATGCCAAGAAATTACTCCAGGCCTTCTCTGGACTGGTGAACAAGCACCCAGCAGGGTTCACCCACTTCTTGAGCGGCCTGGACATGTACTTGAACCCTCAAGGATAAGGAGCCCAAGATATGGGAGAGCTCATCCAGATCAGAGTCAGCGCAGGATTGCTGTATCCGGAAAAAGCCCTGCAGAGATGGCCGCTACTTACAGAACTGGCCTTTGGCCAGCACACAGAAAGGGACCTGGACAGGCAGGATATTGTGGAGCTCCTTGTTGATGCACTCTATGACAGAATGAAGACAGACCAATTGCCCCAGGACCTGGAACAGAACATTCTGCAGGACATAAGCAGGGCCCACTCCCTTAAGGAGCAGCTCATGCAGCGCCTGGCTGATTGGGACCCCAGGGATGCGGATAAAATGAGCTATCTCATTGAGGACCACCTGGACAGTCTGGAGGAAAAGCTCAAGTAAAGGATCAGAGATAAACCCTCTGCATGCCTGGGCTTCTCGAATGCTTGTTTCCCTTGCCTCTTGTGGCAGGAAAGACTACTATTCTCCAGCCCATGATACAGCAAAGCAGATTTGGGGTTGTATGAACATAATACTCAGCTGGAGTAAAGCATGAGCACTTTTTTCGGGCCAGACGGCCCCGTTGGCCCAGGACAGCCCCAATTCCGCTTGGAAGACTTGGATTTTGGCAAAATCTCACGCTTGGCCAAGCTGGGCCTGTATCTGCTGGCCCTACTGCTGCTGTTTCTGGTAATCAGCTGGGGACACAGATTTTATACTGACTGGCTCTGGTACCAGAGTTTGGGCCATGAATCAGTGCTGCTCAAGATCGTCATCAGCAAAGTTGCCTTGTTTTTGCTTGGCGCAACCATATTCGTGCTCCTGGCCGGTCCCAATCTTTACCTGGCCCTTAAGCATTCAGCCGGGCTGCAGCCAACAAATCCAAATATCCCCCTAAATCTCTACCTCTCTGCCCGGAAAGTGATTGGCTGGGCTGCTATGGCCATTGTGTTTCTGGGCGCTATTGTCCTGGGCCTTAGCCCTTCCTCTGAATGGGAGCCGGTGCTGAAATTTATGCACCAGGTCCCCTTTGGAAAAGAAGACCCCATCCTGGGCCATGATTTTTCTTTTTACATCTTTGCAGTGCCGGTCTTGGAGTTCTTTCGTACCTGGCTTTTGGGTGTGCTGGGTGTAGTAATCGTCCTCGTGGGAGCTGTGTATTACCTAAGCTGCGTGATCAGAGGGGAGATGTTTGCCTTCAGGGGCAGGATGCTGACCCACCTGGCAATCCTGGCCGCAGGCATCCTGGTCCTGATTGCCTTGGGCCACTGGCTGAGCCGCTACGAGCTCCTGCATTCCGCTTTGGGCACTGTGCATGGCGTGGGATATACAGATGAAAAGATCCTGCTGCCGGGTTACGTCTTTTTGACGCTCGTAGCCCTGGCTGGCGCTGGAATGCTGGTCTTTGGAGCCTTACGAGAAAACAAAAGGTTAATCATCTGGCCTTTGGCTGCCTGGCTGATTTTGAATATTCTGGTTTCCATAGCCGCACCCAGCCTGGTGCAGCGCCTGCTGGTTGAGCCCAGTGAGCTGGCCAAGGAAAAGCAATATCTGGAGAGCAATATCCAGCATACCCGCAGCGCCTATGGTCTGGAGCAAATGACTTCAGAAAGTCACCCAGCTAAAGGAGCCGTGGAGAGGGACATCATAGAGGCCAACCAGGGCACCATCCAGAACATCAGGCTCTGGGATGAAGGCCCTTTGTTGCAAAGCTACAATCAGATCCAGTTCTTCCGCCTATACTATGATTTCCTGCAGGTACATACAGACCGCTATCAGGTTGATGGTGAACTGCGACAGGTCATGCTGGCCACCAGGGAGCTATCCGCGGACAAGCTGCCTTCAGAGGCCCAGCGCTGGGTGAACAGGCGTCTCCAGTTCACCCATGGCTATGGCGCTGCAGTCTCCCCGGTGACAGAGGTGGAGTCCGGGGGCAGACCCAGCTTTTTCCTCAAGGATCTCCCCCCCATGGGCAAGTTCAGCCTGCAGCGCCCAGAGATCTACTATGGCCTGAAAAGCCTGGATTATGTAATAACCAAGACCAGGATGCAGGAGTTCAACTACCCTGGAGTGGATGGCCCGGTATACACCCATTATCAGGGCGCAGGCGGAGTCAGCCTGGACTCCTACTTCCGCAGGCTGATGTATGCCTGGGAGTTTAAGGATCTCAATATACTGATCTCCGGTGAAATTAATGAGGAGAGCCTGATCCAGTACCGCAGAACAGTATCTGAAAGATTCTCCACCCTGACCCCCTTTCTCAAGAGAGACAGCGAGACCTACAGCGTGGTTGCAGACGGCCGCCTGTTCTGGATCCAGGATGCCTACACCACTGCCAGGCGTTATCCCTATTCCACTCCTTGGGAAAATGAATTTAACTATATCCGCAATAGCGTCAAGGCTGTAGTGGATGCCTACAACGGCTCTGTAAACTACTATGTCTTTGATCCAGATGACCCTGTAATCCAGACTTATCAATCCATTTTCCCGGATCTTTTCCAGGACAAGACTGAAATGCCGGATTATCTCCAGGATCATGTGCGCTATCCCCGGAATATGTTTACTGTGCAGAGTCAGATGCTTTTGCAGTACCATATGCAGGATCCAGTGGTATTTTACAACAAGGAAGACCAATGGTCCGTGCCAGTGCAGTCCTCTTTTGGAGAAGAAAAAGCCTTAAGACCTTACTATATTGTGGCCAGGCTGCCTGGGGAACAACAGGAAGAATTTCTGCTCATTCAGCCCTTCACGCCTCAAAACAGGCATAACCTGGTGGGCTGGATGGCTGCCCGCATGGATGGAGAAAACTATGGGGAAATGATCCTTTTCAGATTCCCTTCAGGCCGTCACGTGGACGGCCCCAAGCAGGTGGAGGCCAGGATTGACAACGATGCAGTGATATCCGAGCAGTTCACCTTGTGGGGCCAGGTGGGCTCAGAGGTCTCCAGGGGCATTTTGCTGGTCATACCTGTAGGGGAGTCCCTTTTGTATGCTGAGCCTGTTTTCCTTAAGCCGGACACTTTGGACTTTCCTGAGCTCAGACGCATCATCCTGGCTGACTCCAGGCAGGTGGTCATGCATCAGACCCTGGATGACTCAGTAAATGCCCTGGTGGGTAAACTGCCTGCGGTGGCCCCTGCCAAGGAAACCGATGATCCCGAAGAGGCCCAAGAGCCGGTCAGACCGAAAATTCGTGAGGAGCTGCAGCAGGTCATAGACAGCCTGCAAAAAGCACTGGACCAGCTCAAGGAGCTAACGCCATAGAAACATGTTATTTTCGCAGCACAAGCTTTTTGCCTTTATGCGGGCTGCCACCTTGCCCTGCCTGGTTTTTATTGTGGCTTTAGGCCTTCTCTTCCTGCTGCTGTACAAAAAAATCAAATTCTTCACCTTGCAGCAGTACGGCCTGGTCTTAGCCCTGGCAATCCTGGGACTTTTGCTTTTTTTCCTGCTGGCAAGCGCGCTCCTGGACACCCTGAATCGATATCGCGAATTCAAGCGCCTGCGCCTCCTGTTCCAGCGCCATGGATTCCAGCCCAGACTCTTTGCCCCCTTATCCGGTTCTAGGTGCCAGAGGGATGCAATCCAGGCTGCTGCCAGGGAGTCAGGCTTCAGAAAAGAAATCGGGCTGTATTTTCAAGGGCTGGGATATCGCTGGTATCATCTCTGGCCTGATGGTTTGGACAAGGATCCCCTGCTGTTTTTGCGCCCCGGATTCCTGCGCTCTTTCTACAGATTGCGCAGGACCACACGCTAGGTGATTTTTTTACATCAAGCGTAGGTCACATGCCCTCATAAAACCTGAAAAACCGCTTACTAACATTTATAGATTTCTGTAGCCAGGAATTATGCAAAACCGGCAGATTGTCAGCTAGCCCTGCTTGGTTATGACTGAACAAAGAAAAAAATTGACAACTCTATTTACTTTTGTTAATTTTTCGTTTTCAAGGTTCGAATAGGCCTGCAAAAGTAGGTGCCGGATCTGAGCGATTTAGAATGCGTTAAGCAAACTGTGCAAGCTATTTCAACCTCAAAGTCCACCATGATCCTCTGGAAGTTCAAGAGGTCCAATATCAAACTTTTGCTTTACGCATTCTTAGGAGCGAGTTTTTTGAGTCCTGTGGACCGAACCCCTGGATCTGGTGAATAGCTACAAAAAAAAGGCATTATGAAATTCCAGGACTTTTTTCATAGAGTCAGCCAAACCACCGAGATCAGCACCCAGAAGGATCTGGCGGAGCTTTTGGGGGTAGGCCCTGCAGCCATAACCTTGGCCAAACGGCGCGGAGTCCCCAGAAGCTGGAGCCTGAAAATCGCCTCCATATTCCATCTCAATCCCGCCTGGCTGGAAACTGGCCAAGGTCCGGTGCATCAGCCCAGAGGCGAAACGACCTTTTTTGTACCCCAGATCTCTGCCAAGGCTTGTGCAGGTGGGGGCTCATTCCAGGTGCAGGATAATATAATTGATGAGATACCCTTTAGCCGGCCTTGGCTTAACCATAAAGGCAGCCCGCAGAACATGGTGATGATGCAGGTTGTCGGGGACAGCATGTCCCCTGAGCTGGAGGAAGGTGACAACATCCTGGTAGATCTGAGCCAAAACCAGTTGCAGGATCAGGCCCTATACCTGGTGGGCTTGGAGGAGACCCTTCAGGTCAAGAGGGTTCAATCCAGCAAAGGAGTGGTACTGTTGCTGAGCACAAACCATAGATACCCCCCCCTTACTCTGCAGGGTGAAGAGATCGAGAGCTTAAGAATTCTGGGCAAGGTGCTCTGGAGCAGCAGAGAGTATTAAGCATACTATTTTTTTGTTCTTTATATTTACAAAAGTAAACATACAAAGTATCGAGGAGGTCCAAATGCAGGAGAGATATTGTGAATGCGGAAATAAAGTATATGTGGCCTATGTGTTTACTTCCAGGGGAATATTCCACCTCTTTGGCCCAACTGCCAGAATGAAGATGCTCAAGAGATGTCCTAAATGCGGCAAACCAATTCATATTGACGATCTTTGCTAGGCTGCTGGACGAGCTCTTGCGGCATAAGCAGAAACATGTATAGTTATGTCATTCGTCGGAACCCATAAACACGGAAGAGAATATGATCCAACATCGCCAATTGGCCGATGCATTGCTTGCAGAGGCAGAAAAATTTGACGGATTTCGGGCAGGGATTGCCGCTATCAATGAAGTGCTGGACGGCCCTTCCTACAAGGCTGAAGCAGCGGGAAACTGGGAGACCAACCATTCAGAAAAAACTACTCCGTGGCTGCCAGAGGCCCACTCTCTTCTGGTGCTGGCCATGCATCATCCAGAACACGACCCACGGCTGGACTGGTTTGACCGCGGCAATACCGCAGGAAACCGCCGCATGACGGAAGTGTCTAAGGAATTAGAAGCCTGGCTCTACAGGACTCATGGGGTGCGTGCCCAGCCGCTGCCTTACCACGTGGAAAAGGGAGGTGTGTATCTGAAAGATGCTGCCGTGTACGCAGGTCTGGGTGTGGTAGGGAAAAACAACCTGCTCCTGGACCGCAAATGGGGACCCAGAGTCCGGCTGCGCGCTGTATTGATCGAAGGGAGCCTTCCATCCGGCCATCCGCTTGATGATTTCCGGCCCTGCCAAGGCTGTGACATGCCTTGCAGGAAAGCCTGTCCTGAAAATGCGTTTGCCCATGGGCAATATGACCGTCCGAATTGTATCCAACGCCTCAATTCCGATCGTGCCCATCCTATTGAGAGCGGCCAAAGGGATTCTGAAGGCTCTCCGATCCTTGTAACCGCCTGGTGCCGCAGGTGCGAATTTGCCTGTCCCGTTGGAGAACAATAGCCTCGTTTTGCTCATGGAAACCTTTCACATCCTGTTCACCAACTTTGTCCAGATATAATTCATATAAGCATTCAGGGAGGATGCATCTTGTGTCTTTCATTGACCTGTATTTCTGGAGATTGCTTCGTCGAAGACTCCTCGCAATGACGGGTTATGTTTAAGCTGTTAGCACCCCCTGAACGGAAACAATCAGATAGTACTCGGGGTGCTTATGAGCACCCCCCCTCAGTTTTATTCCTGGCCTGATTAAAATCAATGGCAGATAAAAAATCGGAACCTTGGAGTCAGAGGCAGCCCCAGATTTTTTTTGTCAATTTTGCCCAGATACATTTCTCTTCAAAGCAGCCAGCAGCTCCTCCTTATCCACTGGCTTGGCCAGGTAGTCATCCATGCCGGCCTCCAGGAACTTTTCCCGGTCCCCACTCATGGCATAGGCGGTCAGGGCAATGATCGGTATTCTGGCTTTTTGTAATTGGAAAATTGGAGAATTGGAGAACTGGGAAGTTGAAGATGGCTGTTTATCTTCTGACTCCTGACCACTGTCCTCTGTGTTCTGTCTTCTGGCCTCTGCGGCGCGAATGCGCCGGGTAGCCTCCACCCCGTCTATGACCGGCATCTGTACATCCATAAGCACACAATCAAAGCTCTCCTGGGCCAGCATAGCCAGAGCCTGCTCCCCGTCCGCTGCCAGGCTGACCTGAGCCCCATGATTTTGCAGCAACTTCTGGATAAAGACCTGATTGGAAGGCTCATCCTCTACCAGCAAGATATGCAGACCTTTTTGCAGCCTGGATTCTTGCTCCTCTTCAGATTGCCGCCAGGCTTTTGCAGCTTCAGTCAGAGTAAAGGGCAACACCACATGCACGGCAGTACCTTCCCTTTCTGCGCTCTCAATAGAAATTCTGCCCTGCATCAGCTCCACCAGCCTGCGCACTATGGCCAGCCCCAGACCCGCCCCCTGATGCTGGCGGGTATAGGGGCTTTCCACCTGCTCGTAGGGCTCGAAAATCCGCTGCAGCTTGTCCTCAGGGATA
>CAZBUB010000075.1:0-8908 GCA_964494985.1 uncultured Desulfohalobiaceae bacterium
CCTGCGGTTATGTGACCCTGGATGCCAAAGGGATTGTCACCAGGATCAATCTGACTGGAGTCAAACTTTTAGGCACTACCCGCAGAGGTTTGCCTACCCCAATCCCCAGGCGACTGTGCTTTTCGGAGCCAGGCAGGAGTCAGAGCTTTTGGGCCTGCCTGCAGAGCGCACAAGACCAGCTTGTCCTGGTCCATGCCAGGCAGGGCAGAAGAGGAGACTTTTTTGGTCAATGCCGAAAAGCTGCTGTGCTACACTATGCTCTCCAACCTGATTAAGAACGCGGTAGAAGCCACTCCTCCGGGGGAAAAGGTGCTTATTTGCCTGGAGAAAGCAGATGCGGATCAGGCCAGGATTAGCATCCACAATCCAGAGGTGATCCCGGAAGAGGTTCAGCATAGATTCGGTCAAAGATACGTTACTGCAGGCAAGAAACAAGGCACTGGCCTGGGCGTATGCAGCGCCCGTTTGATTGCCGAGACCATGCAAGGCAGCTTCAGCTGGCACTCTTCTGAGCAGGAGGGGACCTGGGTGAAAGTCACTTTGCCCAGGCCACCAGGCTGGCTGTATAAATGGTCCGGGCATTGCGGCTGATTGTCCTGGCAAGGTTTGTGCAGTGAGTCTACTCATGTAGACAGGGAGAAGTTTTTCGAGGCTTGCATGGCCGATTACCTGACTAAGCCGGTGAGCTATGGTGAACAGCTACAAAACATTTAGCTCAAACAAAGGAGGGTAGTTACATGAGACACTGTAACTTGGTTGTTTTTATGGCCTTGATTTTCTTCATAGGTTCTATGGGCAGTGCTTTTGCCGAACATCGGGCGGATTCGCTGACAATTTCTCCGATGCTCGGCGGCTGGGCACTGGACTCAGACCTGGACCTGGAAGATGATACGGCCCAGGGTGTAGGTTTGGGGTACAATCTGACAGAAAATTGGGGTGTAGAGGGAGCTTTCTACCATCTGGATACAGAGGTCGAAAATAGCTCTACAGAGGTGAAAGGATATTTGTATCGATTGGACGCCCTGTACCATCTCTTTCCTCAAAAGAGGCTGGTTCCCTATTTGGCCGCAGGGATCGGGGCATTTGAGTTTGATCCTGAAGGCACAGAAGACGATACCGAGTTTTCCACCAACTTCGGCGCAGGAATCAAGTACTTTTTGACAGAGTCTGTGGCCTTTCGGGCAGATGTGCGCGATGTCCTGACCCACCCTGAAAATAATCTGCTGTACACAGCCGGCTTGAGCATCTACTGGGGCGGTCAGACCAAGGAGGCCGCAGCTGACACGAGCCGTAAGGACAGCGATAATGACGGGGTCTACGATATGCAGGACCAGTGTCCTAACACCCCAGAAGGTGTAGAAGTGGACAGTAAGGGATGCGCCCGGGACAGTGACAGGGATGGGGTGGCTGACTATATGGACGAATGTCCAGACACCCCGGACGGAGCCGAGGTTGATGACCAGGGTTGCGGCCTGGATTCCGACAACGACGGGGTGATAGACTATGAGGATGAATGTCCCCAGACCCCGGCCAACGTACAGGTCGATGACAAGGGCTGTGCAGTAGATTCAGACGGAGATGGAGTTGCGGATCACAAAGACGATTGCGAGAATACACCCCAGGGAGCTAGCGTAAACGAACATGGCTGTTGGGAGATTCAGGACCTGAGGTTTGAGCTGGACAAGGCTCAGATCAAAAAGAGATACTATGAAAATTTGAACAATGTAGTCACTATTCTGAACAAAAATCCTGGACTCAAGGTGGAGATCCAGGGCCACACGGACAGTCAGGGCACCAAAGATTATAATCAGGACCTCTCTGAACAAAGGGCTAAGGCAGTGTACGAGTATCTGGTAAATCAGGGCATTGATTCAGATCGACTGAGCTATAAGGGCAATGGGGAGTCTCAACCGGTAGCCAGCAATGAGACCGCTCAAGGACGGGCCAAAAACCGTCGGGTGGAGTTAAAATCTATGTTCTAAAATCTTAGAGGCGACGCCCCCTGTCTTCCGTGACGGATTACTGAAGACAGGGGGCAAGAATTTTCTGTAACACCAGGATCAAACTGACCGGGGTCAGGCTTTTAAACGCCATCCGCAGAGGTTTGTTCCATTCGGATCTAAGCCGGTTCTTATTACCAGATTCCAGGGACGACTTGCACAGGCTCCTAAGATAAGCTTACTCCTACGGTGTAGCCGCTTGTCCAGCTAGCCAGCAGTCAGGATGAACACGACAGGGCCCAGAACAGGTGGGTTGAACGAGTCAAGGTGCTAGAGAAATAGCAAGGAGGTCGAGGACATGGGGAAGGGCAATACGAGTTTGGGGCTTCATGAGAATGTGGAAGCATTGTTGTGCTATGTGCTGGGCTGGCTGACTGGAATAGTTTTTTTGTTGTTAGAGAAAGAGAATCGATTTGTAAGGTTTCATGCAATGCAATCTCTTGTGGTTTTCCTCGGCTTGTTTATATTAAGCTTGTTTGCAGGAGTTGTTCCCATTATCGGTTCTTTGATATCTATCTTAATATTGCCTGTGTCAATATTTCTGTGGATTCTGCTGATGTTTAAAGCTTACCAGGGAGAAAAGTATAAGTTGCCATGGGTAGGGGATTTTGCAGACAGCAAGGTTTGAAAAAGATAGAAAAAGTCTAAAAAAAAGAGTCTTGATTTTCTAAATTCAGTATTTTGAATGCCCAACATATGTCCCCGGATTGATAGATAACTTCAAAATTGGCAAATGGCTCGAGGTGACAGATATGCAAGTCAGAGACGCTATCATTATCGGACAAGGGCCGGCCGGCCTCTCCTGTGCAATTTACACGGCTAGAGCCGGTCTGGACACACTGGTCCTCGGATGTGATCCCAAGGTGGCCGGAGACTATCATATAGACAATTATTTCGGCTTTCCCAACGGGATTTCTGGCAAGGAGCTCATTGATCTGGGATGTGACCATGCGGTCAAATTCGGTGTGGAGAGGAATTGCGAGAGGGTACTGGCCACACACTCGGAGCAGGGAGAAAATCAGGAGCAGATTTTTAAAATAAAAACTGAACAAAATGAATATCACGGGCGTACGGTTGTCTTGGCTACCGGTGTTAGTCGAGTTCGGCCCGGGATCAATAATCTCTCTGATTACGAGGGGAAGGGGGTTTCCTATTGCGTAAGCTGCGATGCCTTTTTTTTCCGCAAGCAAAAGGTGTTGGTGGTAGGCGAAGGAGTTTTTGCCGCTAATCAGGCACTGGAGCTTAAGGAATATACTCCGTATGTCAGCATCTGTACCCAGGAGAAAAGCCTTGATATCCCGGAACATTATCAGCAGCTCTTGGAGCAAGCAGACATACCCGTCACCAACCGCAAAATTGTCAGCTTGCAAGGAGATCAAGTCCTGGAGAGGGCTGTTCTGAAGGATGGCTCCAGCCTGGATGTGGACGGTCTGTTCGTGGCCATGGGAGAGGCATCTTCTTTGGATTTTGCCTATTCTCTGGGTATTGTCACCAATAAGTTCTTCGTGGAGGCGGATCATAAGCAACGGACCAACGTTCCCGGTGTCTTCGCAGCCGGGGATTGCGTGGGTCGTTTTCTGCAGATCAGTGTCGCCGTGGGGGAAGGAGCTATTGCTGGGCGTTCAGCCATAAGCTACCTGAAGGGGCTAAATGGCTGATGGTGTATGCTATGCCATTGCAATCGCATTCCTGGTTTTATCTGTTTAGCCAAGTCAGAGTCAGCTCGCATTTCCAGTACATGTCGGCAATATATCGGGCTGGTTTTGGCTTCTGGTCTGTTCTGGTCCAATCCTGAGTGGTGGGGGAGGTTTCGATCCACCGCGATCACCCGCATCTGGTGGTCTAGAAAGAAAATATCCAGGTCAAAATGAGTTTGACGCATACAGAAGACTTTGAATCCTGAACTGGGATAGGAGAAAAACATCCCCTGATTGGGGGCAAATTGTTCTGGCCGGACATGGGACAGGCCTTGCACATGCTCAGAAGGTGTCCGGGCTATAAAAACGTGTATCTGTTGCCCTTGCGGCAGCACAAGCAGACCTTGCTCAAGGGTGGGCAATTGGCCGCAAGGGGCATAGCTATGCTGGGGGCCACCCCAAAGCAGGCAGGCCAGGAGCGAGATGATGAATGCTGTTTTGAGGAGATGAGCTCGCATTGACTCTTATGTACAACAGCCAGCACTTGGTCACAACCAAACCGCCCAAGAGCCTCGCGGAACCTCTGCCGGACCAGCGCATAGAGGCCTTGCGCCAGGGTCGGACATTAAAGTCCGGTGTTTGACAGGATTGTAAGGCGGTTAGCTTATCATGGATCTGTTTGGTGTCCAATGGCTTATTTGGCTTGTGGCGGGTATACGGTGGATCTGGGCAATGGAAGCAGCAGCCAGAGGAGTCTGGTCGAATTCCAAAAACAGATCCTGGATTGGCCTGCCCAATTCTTTTTCCACGATCTGCACAGCCTGGCTGGAAGGAAAGGGTGAAACGCTTTTTTGCAGTTTTTCCAGTTCCTTCTGCAGTTCTTTGGGAATCAGGTCCGGGCGATTGTTCAGGATTTGTCCCAGCTTTATGAAAGTTGGACCCAGCTCCTCCGCAACCATACGGATTCGCTCCCACGTGTTGGCCTTACCCACAAGTTGGGCCTGACGCGGTGATGCTTTTCCGAACAATCTGCCCGCGAGCCGCAGGATCTTGCCGATGCCGGTCTGGTAGGCGATTTCATCAAAACCATAAGCAGCCAGGGTAGATAGAATTTTGCGATAGCGTTTGAATCTGAGCCGGCCTTTCCGGGTCAAAAGGCCCAGAATCCTCATCCGCATTGAACAACTCCTTATACATCTGGGTCGGCACGGAAAGGTTGTTGAAGGCCCATCGGTTCGGTTCAGCAGCGGCTGGAAGCACCAGCCGCTGCAACCGGTTAAAAACAGCTATTTTTTGAACTTAGCCGCTGCGTCACTGAAAGAAGACTTCATCGAATCCCATGCAGATTCCACACCCACTTTGACCGAGCCCCACGCGCCTTCACTTGCCTCCGCGAGTTCAGCAAGCTTGGCCTTGCCATGTTCGATTTTGCCTTCCAATTCTTCGATCTCCTTGTTCAACTCCAATTGTGCATCCGCACTGGCTCCAGATGCCTTGGCCTTGAGCTTATCGAGCTCTGCTTGCCATTCGTCCAACTGGGCCTGCTTCTTCTGTTGGTAAAGTTCTTTTGCACTCATTGTTTTCTCCTTTTTTGGTCAGTGATTATCAAAGAGCAATCCAATCCCCGTGTTCAGGACTGATTTTCGCAGTTGCAGATTGGCAGAGGTTTCGATATCATCCAATCAACCTGAGAATACCGAATATGATCAGGTAGATGGCAACGATGTAGTTTAACAGTCTCGGAAAAATGAGGATCAGGATTCCTGAGATGAGCGCAATCAAAGGCTCAGGTTCCATATTCAGCTGCATTATTTTTACCCTCCTGTGGTGGTTTTTGAACCGCCTTGCCGTGACCCATGGCCGCCTCTCAAATCATGCCCGAGAATGGAGAATCTGGTGCTAGCAGGGATTTGACCTTGGCAATGATGATCGTAGTCCAAAGACATGTTGTTTTGAGCGGCATGGCATCAATGGATCACACCCCCCGACGACCTTGAATAACCTGGATCAGCAACACTATGATGGCAATCACCAGCAGTGCATGAATGATCCCGCCCACGGTGTAGCCAGTCAATAATCCCAGCAACCAGAGCACCAATAGAATTACAAATATGGTCCAAAGCATAGTGGCCTCCTTACTGAACCCGTCAAATTTCTTTGAACGGGGTTAATGGTTCTTTCCCCATGACTTTCAATAACCATCCTCCTTAGCCTGCTGCTGAGTGTATCTGAGCGCAAAAGGAATTTTTGCACTCGGCATCAATCCAGGGCTAAAGGCGTCTGCGCTTTTCCCTGGTTTGCTTGTTTGACGTACTGATAAAAGTCGCTTTCTGTAGTCAGGATCAGTACGGAGTTCTTGTTTGGCTTTTCTTTGTAGCTTTCCAGTGTACGCAAAAAGGCATAGAATTCAGGATGTTTGTTGTAAGCCTGACCGTATATTTTTGTGGCTTCGGCATCTGCATTGCCCTGGATCTCCTGCACCCGGCGGTAGGCTGTAGAACGGTCCTGAAGCCGAATTCTTCTTTGAGTACCCGGGCAGTAGGCACGGTGCGAGCAGTTTCTATACCAAACGGGAGCTTGAAATGAAGTCCAGGCCCGGCTGTGCGCATCACCTTGCCAAAGCGCTGCACAATCCCAGTCTCTTCCGGCTGGACTGTGAACCATGTGCTCCAAAATACTACCAAAAGCACTAATACGGTAATGATCAGGCTTGAACGGCCTTTGAATGCTTTAAATTGGTGTCGAATTTTTTCCACTGTCTCTTCTAAAGCAGGCGCGGATCCTCCCGGGAGGGGATTCCATTTATTCATCGCTGAATCTCCTTAATTTGTAAGCCATGCGCCATCATCTCTTTTGCTGCATGCAGAGAAAACAGTGTTCATGTTTTTTGATTTGTCGAAAGTATCGATATGGATACCATGCGGCTGGCGTAAAAAGCTCTTGAGCCCCAGGAAGACACCAAACAGGTCTGATTTTGAGTGATTGTCCAGCTTTTGATGGATTCGTGCTAAGAGATTTTGTTATTGTCCACAATATTAAATCCTTAATATTTCAACAATGACTAAAACAATAATATTACCTAGATTGAGCGATTCTCTGCAAAAACCTTGATAATGTCCGTCATTGCGAGTGCCTGAGAGGTGCGTGGCAATCTTTTGCTCATACAATGAGATTGCTTCGCTTTGCTCCAATGACGGAAAAGAATCGCTCAATTTGTGCATTGTCTACATTGTCTCTTCGCACATCCCTTGGCTGACAATGTTATTTACATTCTAGGACAGGATGCTAAATAAATCATTACTTTGTTTTTGTTCGTGTTTATTGGAGCTGCTTATAGAAGAAATATTTTCAGCTGCATTGAGTTCTGGCATGTGTTCTCCTTCATCTTTTAATAAAAATGGAGAAGACTCCATCTAGGTAGACTGATTTTGTTTCTTCTGAAGATGCATTGAATCCCAAGAGTATCATGAGATTAAATGATGGGGGCTCTGCAAAGCTCTGAGTTCTCGCTTTAGAGGTGCCAGTCAGTTGGAGCTCATCCTCTTGCAGATGAAACGTTAGTTCTTCGTCCCTGAACTGCGGACAATCTACTTGGATGATGCAGCCTCGTTGCCCCGTGCGTATAGTGATTGAAGGTTCAAATATTAGTACTTGTTTTGAATAAAGGGGCCTGTTGATATCTGGCAGATTAAGCACAGCATCCTCCGATAGTTGCAAAATTAACCAGGATGGGAGCATGCGATTGTAGGCAGTATGTCCACTTCCTGCTTATTTCATTTAGGCAAAAAGCGTGCTGAATAAAAAGTCAAATAAATCAAGTATTTAAAACTTGATTGAAAGCCAAGCTTATAGACTATGCTGTGGCATGACTCACTTTAAGGTCTCATCTACTGTGGCAACAATTTCTGACGATAAGTCCACAGCTAGATGTCAGGAATTGTTCTGGCAAGGTAACAAAATTTTTGTCTCTGGTTAAAGGAGAGCAATACTTCAGGAAACAAAACTTGCATAAAAAAACATAGAATATTTCACTTGGAGATTCAGAACACACTAGGTACGAGATATTTGATGTTTTGGGTAATATGTTCAACACTTATTGCAAAAGTGTGATTAGCTGAAGAATACCCGATTTGTCACCTTGTTCACCTAATTAATTATGGCTAAGTATTTATTAATCATCTCCTATGCTCGGATAAGCATTACCGATGAAGAAACCAAGGTCCGGGGGTTCGGCCCACAGGCTTAAAATGTCTGAGCGATTTAGAATGCGTTCAGCAAAACTGTGCACGCTATTTCAACCTCAAAGTCCACCATAATCCTCTGGAAGCTCAAGAGGTCCAATATCAAACTTTTGCTTCTCGCACTCTTAGGAGTGAGTTTTTGAGTCCTGTGGGCCGAACCGCGGATCTGGTGAATCCTTCATTAAAATTTTTTTCACCCCCAGGGATGAAAATTACGAATACCGGACCAAATCCGGCAATAGGCATAGCACGGCCCGCGGAGCCCAACATTTTCACGGCAATAGTTACATGGCTAACATTATTAATGACTACCTAAATTGAGCGATTCTCTGTAAAAACTTTGATAATGCCCGTCATTGCGAGCGCCTGAAAGGTGCGTGGAAATATTTTGCTCATACAATGAGATTGCTTTGGTCGCAATGACGGAAAAAGAATCGCTCAATCTAGGTGCTAGTACCTAGTTTAGAAAAAAGCTTTAACCTGTAACTCAAAATTCCATCAATGTAGGATAAACAGGGGGAGAATATGTATAACGAAGTTGTTATGGATCATTTTAAGAATCCCAGAAATGTTGGCGAGATTGAGGGTGCAGATGGTATAGGCGAGGTTGGAAATCCCTTATGTGGAGACATGATGACTATCTATCTCAAAATCACGGATGAGCGCATCAATGACATTAAATTCAAGACATTTGGCTGCGGATCAGCCATAGCTGTGTCCAGCATGCTCACAGAAATGGCCAAAGGTAAGACTCTGGAAGAGGCGAAAAAGATCTCTAACAAAGATGTTGCCGAGGCTCTGCAGGGACTGCCCAAAAACAAGCTGCATTGTTCCAACCTGGGTGCTGATGCCCTGCACATGGCCATCCAGGATTATGAAGATAAGTTGGGCAATGTTTCCCGAAGTGGTCCTCTACGCCAGGAAATCCATGAACACACCAAGGATGAAAAATGCTACTGTCCTTATTGTGATGTGCAGATCAGCGAAGATTCGCCTTCATTTTGCAAGGCCTGTCAGCGTGAACTAAGTG
>CAZBUB010000076.1:0-8776 GCA_964494985.1 uncultured Desulfohalobiaceae bacterium
TGCTAAGCACGGCAAACCCGGCCTCTTGCAGATAGGTGATGACCTCCGGGGTGGAATAAAATGTGGCCTGTTTGTAGAACTTGCTCTTGTCCCGGTTGGCGGCATAGTGCCGGCCCAGCTCGCTTGCCCGGTCCACAAATCCGACTATGATGCATCCCCCGGGCTTGAGCACCCGATAGGCTTGAGCAAAAGTCTGCTCAATATCGTCCACAAAGCAGATGGTGGTCACCAGAAGCAGATACTCGAAACTGGCATCAGGAAAGGGCAGATCTTCGGCCACCCCGAGCACCACTCGGATGCCCTGTCTTTCAGCCCTGGCCGCCATGTTAGCAGAGGGCTCCAGGCCTACACTGATCCCCAGCGGGGCTGCAAACTTCCCGGATCCTACTCCCACTTCCAGGCCTTCGGCTCCAGACTGATTTGGCAATAGTCCTCGGATTAGCTCCAGCTCTGCCTGGTAGGCGTCGGTATTTTTCTCGAACCACTGGTCGTAGGCCTCGGCGTATTGTTCAAAGGGTTCTATCTTGGGCATATATGCATTCCTGAGAGCAGAATCTTAGGCCAGGCTCCAATGGTCAAGTGGGCTTGGTTCTATTTTGTCCAGGGAGACTTCCCGGCTGGCCTGAATCAGGATGTCTTTATCTTCCGATGAGAGGTGTTCAAAATCAGCTCCTTGGAAATAAGTGAGGGCCCGCAGTGCTTCCATTGCAGGCAAGTCCCACCATAGGGCGAGCGCGCCTTCAAGGCCGCGCTGTAAAGAAAGTCCTTCCCGCAAAATTGCGGCCACATCAATATAGTCCTTAATTTCAATACGTTCAAATATTGTCTTTAGCTTGTGGGCCAAAAGATCTTCCAATGAGGCAACCAGGATGTTTTCTCTTTCCAACCTCATAGGAGGAGCAATCCTGCCGGTGGTGATATTCCAAAAAAAAACAGCTTTACCCAATCCGGTTCGTTGACAAGAAGAGTAAGTGTATTCGCTTCTGCCTGCAGTATTTCTTGAGTTCCAAGGAATGACAGTGATGCTTTTACATAGTCGAACTGGTAGTTTTCAGAAGAAAAGAAATCAAAGTCAATGGATGAGCGATGCCCAAGGTGGAGAGCAATGGCTGTTCCTCCGTAAAGAACAAATCCAGTGGGAAGCTTGCCTAGTTCCCTGAGCACCTTTTGCTGAGCCTGGGGCAAGATATCATAATGTGCTCTGAGTGTTTTAAAGCTCATGCGAATTCTCGTCAAAAGAGCGTTGCGGCAAAGGGGGGATGTCGGCTTCCTGGTGAGCCAAGCCGAGTTTGTAGTGCCAGTAGTGCCACGATCTGAAGTTAAAGACACCTATTGGAGGATGAAGCAAGACCTTTTTAAGCTCATCCTCTCCGATATTTTTCATTATCCACCCGCAGTCCTCAATAGTACCCAAGGTCATTATCTGGGCCAAAAAATGATGCCAGTCACCCAGGGCCTGGTCTGGTGTTTTCCACCATATATACTTTCGGGCCAGGTAATTGAGGTACATATCTTTTGTAGTGTGCTTTTTGATAATGTTTTGCACCTTCAGACTCTTATTTCTTACACAGTGACAGACTCAAAAGCAACATTCAGATGATCTGGATCAGCCAATGAGTGATTGAGTTGCTCAAAACCAATGACTTGTCCGGATTTGTTTTTCATTAATATGACTTCATCTCCTGTTTCTTCACATATGTATTCGTCTTGTGAGTTACCAGACCATACAGTTAATGTGTTGCTTTATTTATCGTAATATACTTTTACCTGAGCCATATTTTTTCTCCCTCTTTTATAGAATCATTTGGATAGCATGTAATCAAGAAGCCGTTTCCGTTGATCTTTTTTGCTACAGCATATGTCCATCTCTTATTAAGGGGGTTCCCACATCAAAGTGAATATCCATATCGCATCCTATTCTGAGGCGCGTGTATGGTCAAGATGCGAGAGCCTGTTACATTCTAGACAATTGGAAATCAGCACACATCCCTTAGACTATCCCCAGTCCCAGCAACAGGGCAATACCGGTCAGGAGAATCCCGGTCAGGGTCTGCACGGTTTTCATGGTTACCTTGTGCAGATAGCGCTTGCCCAGCAGCACCCCGGCAAAGGCGGATACAATTGCGGCCACAATGAGCGGCCACTGCCCGGCATCCACTGGATTGGCTGCCCCGGCGGCAAAGAATAAAAAGGCATAGGTAGCGATCCGGGCCGCATCGACCATGAAGCCGATGGCCGCATTGGTGCCCACAAAGGCCTCTGGGGAAATGCCCACCTTGGCCAGGAATGCGGAGCGCAGGGCCCCCTGGTGGCCGGAAAAACCGCCGAAGAACCCGGACAGAAGCCCTCCGATGAACAGGTATCTGCGGTCAAAGGTGATCCGCCGCAGGCGGGGCAGGAGCTCAAAAGAAGCAAAAAAGAGCATCAAAAGGCCCATGACCAGCTTGACTGGAGTGATTATCGCTTCATGAGGACCGATGGAATAGGTGGCCAAAGCCTGGAAGTGCGCGACTAGACCCAAGGCTGATGCACCTAGAAATGCAGCCCCCAGGGCCGGAAGCCCGAAGCGGAGAATCAGTCCTGGATCCGCATGTCTGCCCACAACAGCAATCTTAAATGTGTTGTTCGCCCCATGCACAATGGCTGTGGCTGCCACTGCCACCTGGATGGGAAAAAACAGGGCAAAGAGCGGCAAGAGCATGGTCCCCAGCCCGAACCCGGAATATAGGGTCAGGGTGGAGATCAGTAGCGAGGCTAATGGGATGAGAACGAATTCCAAAGCTGCTCCTATACAGATCAGAGATCAGAAGTCAGCCGGGAGCTGCAGGCTGAGGCTGTCTCGGTTTATGCAATTGGTCTTTCTTTGGGCTCCTCCCCTCCCAGGACCACCTCCCGGTACAGCTCAGTGACCTGGTCCTGCAGAAAGGCCAGAGCCTGGCGTCCTTTGGCTGTCAACTCATATTCTTTTCTGCCCTTATGTCCAGATTTAGGCTGCCGGAGCCAGCCCAGTTGCTCCAGTCTGGCCAGCAGGGGATACATGGTCCCCGGGCTGACCTCATAGCCGTGACTGCGCAGCTCCCGAATCATCCACTGTCCGACCACCGGTCCCTGAGCTGCATGATGCAGGATATGCACCTTCCAGAACCCAAGCAGGATTTCCCTTTGCATGGTCTTTTTGTCCGTTGTATCCATGGCTACTCCTTATATCGTTTATCGTAGACGTTTATCGATTAAATGGCAAGCATTTTTCTTTGACAGAGGACATATAATCATATAAATTCTCATTTATGTACTGCTCAAGTTTCAAGACCTGATAAAAGCAATTCATGATGTACAACAGCCAAATAGACATGGATATCCTTAAAAATGCGGCCTACGTGGCCAAGAGTCTGTCTGACGGCAACAGGCTCAGGATTTTGCTTCTTATCAGTCAGGAGAAAAAGTCGGTTTCAGCCATTGTCCAGGAATTGAGCTTGTCCCAGCCCCTGGTCTCGCACCACTTAAGGGAGCTGAAACATGCATTGCTGGTTACAATCCAGCGTGAAGGCCCATTCGTCTATTATCAACTATCAGACCCCAGGATTCTCGACGTGGTCCACGCTTTGGGTGAGCTGGCCACGGATTTATTGTCATCCAAAAAGAACTTCTAAAGCCGGAAAGGTGATCTCCTTTTATGGATAAGATTCTGGAAACACTCTCCAACATGCCGCCTGAACAGGCTTTGACCCAGCTCACGGAAGTCATGGGCCAGCTGTTGGCCGACCTGGACAGCGATTCCCGGGAGCGGTTTGTGATGAACCTGCTTGAACAATCCAAAGGAGACAAGGTCTCCAGTCTGGTGCATTTGTGACTGGCTGAATGTGTGGGCGAAGGTGTCGACCCCACCCAGATGTGCCAGAGCCTGGTGGACAAGGTTGCCCAGTCTGAACAGCTCATGGCCATCACCGACCCCGATCTGTTGGCCCTGTTTGAAGATTGGCTGGAAGAGCTGGAAGCCGAGGTCCTGTCCATTGCTCAAGAGGAAGGGCTGCAGGATCAGCAGAAGCTGGCAGCTAAGCTGGGACTTTCCAGCAGGGGAACAACCTTTCTGCTTTCCAAGCTGCAAAGGGAAGGGAAAATATAGATGCGAGTGTAAAAGCTACAGGGGGTAGATATGAACGTGTTATTTATCATCTGCACCAATGACGGGGAAACCATTTACAATGCCATGCGTCTGGCCAATGTGGGAGTGAAAAAAGGAGATGAGGTCAGCGTGTTCATGCTGGGCAAGGGGGTCCTGTTTGAACAGGCTGGAAGCGATGAGTTCGATGTCATGGGCCAAGTCAATGCCTTTGAGGGCGACTTTTACGTCTGAGGGGTGTGCATGAAATCCCACGGTCTGGAGGGATCAAGCACATGCCCCATCGGCTGGATGGACGATCTGTACGAACTGGCCAGGGAAGCGGACAAGGTGTTTACTTTCTAGAGTCTTGTCCTGCATAGAATATTACCTTTACTCAATGGCTATAGGGGGTTAAGCAACAAAGGAGCACAGCAGATGAAGATAGCAATGATGATCTGCCAGGATATTCCGGAGGTAGTCTGGAACGCCTTCAGGCTGGCCAACATGATGCTGGAGAATGGGGAGGAAGTGAGCAGCTTCCTGCAGAGGCCCACCTGGCTGTCGCTTATGGAGGGTAAGGGCTGAGAGCCTGGGGTCTTCCAAGGTAACGGTCTGAAAGATCAACTCCTTCAATCAAAGGCCATTTTATGAACCACCTCAGGACAGAACAGGATGCCATGGGCTGGGTGGAGATTCCAGTCCAGGCTTATTATGGGGCAGGCACCATGCGGGCGGTACGCAATTTTATCGACAGTGGCCTTAAGCTCCCTGCCTGCTTTATTCAGGAACTGGCCAGGATCAAGAAGCACGCAGCCAGGGTAAATGAAGAGCTGGGCCTGCTTTCCCCTGCTGTGGCCAGGGCAATCCAGCAGGCAGCCCAGGAGATCCAGTCCGGAGAGCTCCTGGAGCAGTTTGTGGTGGACCTCTTCCAGACCGGATCCGGGACCTCCACGAACATGAACATGAACGAGGTCCTGGCCTGCCGGGCCAATGAGATGATCACCGGCCAGAAGAACGGGAAGTCGCCGGTGCATCCCAATGATCACGTCAATCTGGGCCAGTCCAGCAATGACGTGATTCCTTCTGCGATCCACACCAGCGCGGCCCTTTCCTTGAGGCGCAAGCTCAGGCCTGCTCTAGAGGAGCTAATCCAGGCATTGGAAGAAAAAGCTGTGGAGTTTCAGACAATAAGAAAGATTGGCCGCACCCATCTGCAGGATGCGGTGCCTATAACCCTGGGCCAGGAATTCTCAGGGTACGCTGCCCAGATCAGGCAGGGCAGACAGCGCATGGAGCAGGCATCTGCCGAGCTGTTGGAACTTGCCCTGGGCGGCACAGCAGTGGGAAACAGCCTGAATGCCCATCCTGAATTTGCTGCCAGGGTGATCCAGAGCCTAGCCAGGGAGAGCGATATAGAATTCAAGGAGGCGGAAAATCACTTTGCAGCCCAGGCTGCCCAGGACGCTGCGGTACAGGTCAGCGCTGCCCTGCGCAGCCTGGCGCTGAGCCTGGTGAAGATAGCAGGTGACCTGTGCTGGATGGCTTCAGGCCCCAGATGCGGGCTGGGAGAGATTAACTTGCCTGCTTTGCAGCCCGGGTCTTCAATCATGCCGGGCAAGGTCAATCCGGTGATCGCGGAGTCCATACTGCAGATAGCTGCTAAGGTGCAGGGTAATGATGCCAGCATCTCCCTGGGTGGACAGGGCGGGCAATTCGAGTTGAACACGATGCTGCCCCTGATAGCCCATGACCTCCTGCAGTCCATTGAGCTGCTGGCCCTGGGCTCGGAGAACTTTGCGCACAAGTGCGTGCAAGGCATTACCGCCAATCCAGACAAATGCGAGGAGAACGTGCACAAGAGCCTGGCCCTGGCTACCTTCCTGCAGCCCTGGCTGGGATATGATCGGGCCGCTGAGGTGGCAGGCAAGGCTAGGGCTAGCGGGCAGAACATACTGGATATTGTGCGTCAGGAGGGCCTGCTTTCAGAAGAAGAGATTCAGGAGCTGATTTCTAGGATTTAGGCTCAGGGATAGTGGAGAGGTTTTGTGAACTGTGCTTTCGTGGTTTCTGATAAAATTTTCCCTTAAACAACTGGTTGTATCAGCCTTTTCTAATAAGATGATCAATGTCGAGGCTTAAGTTCATGTGGGTCCAGATTATAGTGGACTAATTGGTTGGCCGAAGTTTTGAAACATTTGCCAGTGCTGCAAAAAAGCTGCCTCTAAAGATCTTTTTTGACAGTACATCCGGGCCTTTTTCTTCATGCTGGTCAAGAGTTCAGGATTGTCAAGGAATTTATGAATTGTGCGAGCTAATGCTTCAGCATCCTTTGCCGGGACCACAAAGCCTGTTTCCCCAGGGATCATATTTTCCTGGGGCCCTCCTTTGTCAGTTACAATAACAGGCAGTCCAGAAGATTGGGCCTCCAAAACCACATTGCCGAAAGTGTCTGTGCTGGAAGGAAATACAAAGAGATCACTGCAGGCATAGGCCTGGGCCAGCTCTTCACCCTGCAGGGAACCAGTGAACAGTATGTTGTTTCCTGACAGCTCTAACTGTAAGGCCTGGCGCTCTGGCCCGTCCCCCACAATGATCAGTTTCACGTCTTTGCGGCAGGAGAGGTACTTAGAATAGGCCTCCACTAAAAGATCTAAGTTTTTCTCTTTACTGATGCGGCCCACATAAAGCAACTTGATATTTTGTTCGTCGCTATCCTGGAAATACTGTTTCCAATATCCGTTTCTCTTGGCCGGGTGGAATCTTCCAATATCAATCCCCCTGGGATAAATCTGCACTTTTTCTCTTTTGATGCCTTTAGCTATCAGCTCTTCTGCAGTGCTTTTGGAAGGGACAAAAACCTGATCCATCTGGTTGTAAAACCATTGCATAGCTTTCCAGATAAATTTTTCCAGATCAGCATCCCCGGTTCTTTTCTTGACGTGCTGGGGCAGGGCTGTATGGTATGTCCCATAAATCGGAAGCTTGAGGATCCTGGCTGTGGCCAATGCTGCTAGACCCATGGGGCCTGGAGTGGAGGCCAAGATATGAGAGAAACCATGATTGTGGCAAAAATCCAGGAGATCAAGAAAAGGAGGGTGATGGAAGGTCTGATCTGGGTACTCTGGCAAAACAAAAGTGCCCTGGGAAGGAAAGTTGATGACACCTTTCATGGAGCTTTCTTGCCCACAGGTTAATACAGATAAAGACATGCCCTTGCTTTGGGCAAAAGCCAGTTGCTGCTGCAAAGTCAGGGTGACGCCATTCATTTGGTTGAAAGTATCTGTGAATGCAGCAAGCTTAAAATCTGCATTTTGGTAAGGCTCTTGACTGGTAACTGCTTTAAATCTCTGCATGCAATGTCTGGAAAACTGTTTGTCTCTGGAAAATATCGTGTAGGCTAATAGATAAGGGGCCAGCAAGGTGTAAATGCTTGCAGCAGAACCCAAGGTCTGGAACATATTCACTAACCTGGCTTCAGATATGGATTCCAGAAACTTGTCCGAAAAGATACCTCCCATACGATTAACCATACGACTGACCAAATGAAACCAATCATCCTCCAGGCCTAAAGAGCAAGGATTTTCTTTTATTCTGCGCAAAAGCTCTGGTGAGGAATGAAGAAACTTTTGGGTCTCCTTTAGAAGGACCTCCAGGCTGGAATCCTCTCCTTTTTCACTTATTACTGTCCACAATTTGCGCAGACTCAACAAATTGGGAAAGCGATCCAATAGGCTTTCATTTCTGGGAGCAGCGCCGGTAAGAATGCAGTCTGCGAACTGTAGAAGATTGTCATTAGCTGCCATTTCAGTGACCTGGAATTTGGAGCGATAGAACTGATAGGCTATGCCGTAGAGGTTGTGGGCCAGGGTCCTGGGAGAGGCAGGGGTCCCTTGGGGCTGGCACTTGCCTTGGGCCAGGGCCTGCAGGCAGCTCTGCCTGTCTTGAGCGGACCAAACCCGGGTATACATCCTGGCGATGTGCAGGGAGGAATGATCGTCCGAGCCTGCAACCAAGACCTTGCGCCAGGGAGTTTCGTGTCTGGGCCTTATACCGTGTTTTTCAGCCAGAGTCTCCACGGTCTTGGCATCCAGGCCGTTCAGAATACCTTTCAGACAACTGTTTTGCGTCTCTTCCCGGGCTCCGTTTATTTCAAAAAATTCAAACAGCAACAATAGCTGCTCCAAATGTTCCCAGGTCAAAAGGTGGTTCATGTCGAAAAAAGGATGGGCCAGCACATGCAAAATCTCTTGGCTCTGAAAATAGTCCACCAGCTCAAAGACATTTTCCCGTGCCATCTGGATTTCTCTGTGTTGCTGCTCATTGATATTCAAGGCCAAAACATGCAGCTTGCAGCGATCATCAGGAAAATAAGTGGTGACCTCTTCACTGAGGAAAACATCAGGCATATGTGCTATTTCCAGCGCTCCTGCAATGGAATTGTGATCGGAAATGGTCACCAGATCCATGCCTTTGGCCTTGGCTCGCTGATAAATGAGTCTGGGCTCTGAATAGCTTTCCGGACAGTTGAGCTTTTGCAGAATCCATTGGGAAGGCCTGCTGGAGTACTTAGAGTGCACGTGAAGATCAACGTGCATGTAGTCCTTTTGTCTTTCTTGGCTGCTGGACATGTTCCCCTCCTGCTTTATGCACTGTCTGGTTTTAACTAGATATTTG
>CAZBUB010000077.1:0-8728 GCA_964494985.1 uncultured Desulfohalobiaceae bacterium
AACCCGCGACTTCAACCTTGGCAAGGTTGCACTCTACCACTGAGTTACTCCCGCAATCTGTTCCCTGGGAACATCAAATTAACTAAGTGAATCAAGCCTGGCTGTCAAGGGCAGGGAAGAAAAGTCTTGTGCTGCAGTTTCTGTTGCAGGCATAACAAGGCTATTCCTTGGACAGAGCTGAGAAAGGCAAATAAATACTTTACTTTTTGCCTTGGTTTGGGCTAAATATATCCATTTCCTGCTGTGGGCAAAATTCATTTTCAGAAGCAAAAAATCCTGGTGTTCAGGAGGGATCAGATATGGAACAAAGCGATCTTCAGTATTTCAGGGAGCATTTGCATAAGATGTTGGAAGAGATTCAAGCCAAAGGCCAAAGCACCCTGGAGGATATGTCCGGAACCAATCAGATGTACGCAGACCCGGCAGACAGGGCTTCCCAAGAGTCTGATCAGTTTTTCACCCTGCGCCTGCGGGACAGGGACCGTAAGCTGGTCAGCAAGATCAATGCCGCCTTGGAGAGGATAGAAGAGGGAACATATGGTATTTGCGAGAGTTGCGGAGATGAGATAAGCATTCCCAGGCTCAAGGCCAGGCCTGTAACTACTCAGTGCATCAATTGTAAAAGCAAGCAGGAAGAAGAAGAAAAGCTTCGCCAGGGCTAGGCTGGGTCTGCATGGAAGCCAACTTCCTGCGCTTCCTGATAGAAGAGCTGCAAGGGCAGATTCAGGGCAAAAGACTGGAGAAGGTCTACCAGCCTGCCCGCGGCCTTTGGAGCATCAAGCTGGGCTCTGCTGCCTTTTTGTTGTTGTTGATAGGCAAAAAGGAGAACTGTCTGTTTTTTTCTTCCAGCAGGCCTGAGAATCCTTTGTATCCTGATTCTCAGGTGCTGTGGTGGAGGAAGCGCCTGGCTGGACGCAGGATATTGGGGTGTGTTTCAGATTGGCCCAGAAGGCGCGTGGCCTGGCAATTAAGCCCAGGCCAGAGCAAATGGCTGATAATGGATCTGGTGCAGGGTCTTTCTTTGCAGGAAGAGCTCTTTCCAGAAATGGAACAGGCAGTGATTTGGCCTACGCTAGAGGACGTCATTGGCAATAAGTATATTTATCGACTTTATCCCCACCTTACTCCCCCTTTGCGCAACTCCTTGCAAAGTATGGAGAGCATCCAGGCCAGGGAGCTTTTGACCCGGCTTTCCCAGGGCCAGCCCCAAGGTTTTTACGGCTATTGGCGACAGGGAAGGGCTTATGCGGTTTTACCCTGGAAACTCCCTGCTGAATTGGCCCAGGATTTGGAATACAAGGAATACTCCCGGGCAATGGACGCAGCTTGGGATTATGGCTGGTCTGTGTTCCAGGAGATTATTGGGCTAGCTTCAGAACAGTTAAGCCTGAAGCAAAGCCGCGGCAAAAGACTGCGCAAGGCTTGGAAGCGTCTGGAAAAGGAGGAGGCCAGACTGCAGCAGCTTGCGCCCTTGCAGGAATGGGCGTATCTTTTGCAAAATAATTTGGGCCGCTTGGATCGACGGCAGAAACACAAACAAGTGGAAGCCGTAGATGCGCAGGGCAGAAAACAGATTGTTGAGCTAGATCCCAGCCTGAGTGTGCTGGAAAATATGCAGCTTTGGTTCAGGCAAAGCGCCAAAGTCCAGAGGGGATTGCTTGACATAGCCAGGCGCAAGCAAGAGCTGCAGCAGGAGTTAAGAAATCTGGCGCAAGGCAAGCAAGTCTGGCCCAACGGGCAGTTGGACTCCAGGGCCAGCCAAGGCTATGCAGCAAGACAGGGTCAAGATCTGGAGAGACTTTTGCCTGCCCGGGCCAGGGGGCTGCAGGTCAAGGTCTACAAAACCAGTCATGGGTTTTTGTTGCTAAGAGGTAAGAATCAAAAGGCCAATCATAAGCTGCTCAGCCAGGCAGCCAGGCCTTTTGATTTCTGGTTCCATATCCAGGAAGGACAAGGGGCCCATGTGATCCTACTCAGAGATTCTCCGCAACAGGAGGTTCCTTGGGATGATATGCAGGAGGCAGCTGTGCTGGCTGGTTTGGCCAGCGTTCAAAAGACAAGCAGCAAAGCAGAGGTCTGCTGTGCCCTGGTCAAATCGGTGCGCAAAGTCAAGGGGGCGCCTTTAGGTCAGGTACAAGTGCAATGTATAGAACATACATTCCTGGTAGAGCTGGACGCAGGTTTGGAACAAAGACTCTGTATAAAGTGAACAGCCTCAATGCATAAATTTATAGGATCAGGTTCAGGGTCTGGAGGGAGCAGGATGCAAGAACAAGATGCACAAGGACAGGAACTCGGGTTCAGGGACGGATACGGCAGGGAAATAAACTATCTGCGACTCAGTGTGACTGATCGCTGTAACCTGAGGTGCTTTTATTGCACCAACGACAGTGAAGCCTGGCATTGGCTTCCGCACAAGGAGATCCTCTCCTATGAGGAATGCCTTGCATTGCTCCAAGTGGCCAGCCAGTTGGGAGTGAACAAGGTCAGGCTTACCGGTGGGGAGCCTTTTGTTCGCAAGGATTTTTTGTGGTTTTTGTCCAAGATAGTGGAGCATTTTCCGGAGTTGGATCTTAGAGTAACCAGCAACGGCACTTTGCTTGGAGGCAAGGCTGCTCTGTTGCGGCAGATCGGTCTGCGGGGACTGAATATTTCCCTGGATACCCTGCAGCGCTCCAAGTTTGAACAGATTACAGGCAGGGATCAGTATCTGCAGGTGCGGGAGAATATCGAAAGTTGCCTGGAACAGGGGCTCAGGGTAAAGGTTAACGTGGTAGCCATGCGTGGAGTAAACGACTCTGAGCTGCAGGACTTTTTGGCCCTGGCCCAAAAGCGGCCTTTAGACTTGCGCTTCATTGAATTTATGCCTATTGGCAAGAATTCCAACTGGGGTCATAAGTATTACTGGCCTGCGGAGGAGATCTTAAAGAGTCTTGAGCAAAGGGTTCATTTGCTGCCTTTAAGCAAGGCTCAGAAAAATTGCGGTCCAGCCAGGATGTTCGAGCTGTCCCCGGGCCTGGGCAGGGTGGGAGTGATTTCTCCCCTTTCCAATCATTTCTGTGCTACATGCAATAGATTCAGGATTACTCCAGACGGAAGGCTGCGCACATGTCTTTTCTCAGATAAAGAGTACAGGTTACGACCTTTGCTTCGCAACCCTAATTTTTCCTTGCAGCAGGTCTATAGGGTCATGCGCCTAGCCGGCGGCAAAAAGCCAATTGGGCATGACCTTTTGCAGAAGCAGGCTGGCAGAAACTCGGTCTGTCAAAGGGTTATGTCTGCCATTGGCGGATAAGGTCCTGCATCAGTAATAGGTTATCAGTTATTGTTTGTCGGGTATGAGTTATCAGCTTGTATGGAAAACTGGATCTCCAGGAGCTGTTTTTTCAAAAATTGGCGTCTGCCAGCGGCCCTTTCAAGTCTTTAGTTTTACATCGGCCTGTTTGGAAGTGCCCTGTCGTTGAGATGCTAGCAGGGGTAAGCGGCGCTCGTCCCTTGCGTTGCGGGTTGATGTTTTCCATGCTTGGTTGTGCCTGAGGTTTTGCAGGCGTGATAGTTATCTGGCAATCATGGCCCGCAAGGTGTCTGAGCAGAACTCGCAGTTCTTAGCCATCTCACTCAGGCAGCCTATAAAGTTGATTAGCTGGTAGATGTCCTTGAAATCCATTTCTGAGTTGTAGATATCTGAGAGCAACTTCCTTTTAATCCTGCTAATTTCATCCCTTTTTTGTCTGATCTTGCGGTATTTAGCCTTGCAGCCTTCCCGATCCAGGTGTTCACCATGTACCAGGCCTATGGTGGCTTTTAGGGCTGGTTCCAGGAGTTGGGCAGCCTCTGCCACATCCTCCAAAAGATCTATCACTGGCTTGTGAAACTGTTCCGGGATGTATAAATTGCGCATGCCAAGCCAGTGCAGTGCATCCTGGGCTTCATCCAAAATATTGTCCTGGCCCCGGGTATAGTTCAAGAACAGGGTTTTATCTACCGGCATGATCAAGCCTTTGGGCAGATGGTTGCGAATGTTCCTCTTGATGGTGTCCGCATGATTCTCAATGGCGTCTATTTCCCGCAACAGGTCCTCGAACTCCCGACACAGGCCTGAGCCAGAGACATAGCATTCCAGGGCGTCCTTGATGGTATTCACGCACTCCGAGATTTTGGTGTAGTGCTCTACAAGACCGTTCATTGGAGACTTGGGACTCAGTAAGCCGAAAAAAGGTAAACGCATTTTTCCCTCCAGGCCTAAGGCTTGGATTAATGTTTATGCTTTGACATCCTAGCTAGTTGGATAATTGGGTTTTATTTAAATTTGTCACTTTAAGCTTTATCTTTCAAGTAAATATAATTTTAATCTGGCCGTAACTGCTCACCATAATAACAACATCATGTCCAGTGATCCGGGGGTCCTGCCAACAGGACGCAAAAAACTCGCTCCAAAGAATGCGTAAATCAAAATCCTGATTTTGGCCCTATTGAATATTTTATTCGTTCAGTTCATGGCTGACTCTTAGGGTGATAAGGGTTGCATAGTTTTGATTAACTCATTCTAAGTCGCTCAGATCCGGCACCTACTTTTGCTGATACTTTTCACTTAAAATATTAGAGTTGGCGTATAATATGAAAGTAGGTGCCGGACGCTCTATTGGCAGAACCCCCGGACCCAGACCTTATCAGCATCCAGGTTTCTGGCACAACTGGTGCTGAATAATTACATCTGGCCTTTGTTTGAAAGATCCGGCCAGAAGGGCATTACAGAAAAATCCAATGCAGCAGATTGTAGATTATCATACAGGTGAAGCCTGCGATAGGCACGGTGAGCAGCCAATAGACAATAATCCGGCCCAGAACCCTGAAGTCTACTGCCTTAAAGCCCCTGGCCAGCCCCACACCTACCACTCCACCTACAGCAGAATGGGTGGTGGAGACAGGCAGACCTAAATTGGAGGCTGCCAATACTGTGGTTGCAGCCCCAAAGTCCACTGAGAAGCCGCGGGTATTGTTCAGGGTGGTGATCTTGCTGCCCACTGTAGCTATGACCTTATAGCCAAAGGTCATGACCCCCAGGGCGATACCCAAGCCCCCCAAGGCCAGGATATAGGTGGGGACTTCAGCTTGGGCCAGGAACTGGTGCTCCCTGGCGATCATATAGATGGCAGCCACAGGTCCTACTGCATTGGCTACGTCATTGGCCCCAAGGGAAAGGGCCATATAAGAGGAGGTCATGATCTGCAGCCTGCGGAATATGAGCTCTACATTTTCCGCAGAGTCCTCCTTGTTGCCTAAGACTTTGCTTATAAGCTTTTTACTGACCCTCCAGACCAAAATGGCCAGGACAAGCACCAGCAGCAAATTGATCCAGTCGTTAAAAGGAATTTTGTCGCCTACTGGGGTTTTGTAGATAACGGACAGTCCTACCAGGCAGACTGTGAGGCCGATCCAGATAGGGGCCCAGTATAGGGCGTACATCAGGAACTGGGGTCTGAACAGGATGAACTTGCGGATATGGGAAAAGACCAGAAAAGATATTGAAGCAGCCAAAAACGGGGAGATGAACCAGGACATAACCACACCCAGTAAAACTAGCCAGTTGACTACGGCCATGCCTCCGGCCACCAGACCAAAGCCCAGGATGCTGCCCACTATGGAATGGGTAGAAGAAACAGGCAGGGCGGTCAATGTGGCGATAAACACCCAAAGCGTTGCTGAGAGCAGGGAGGCGAACATGCCCACCATCATGATCTTGGGGTCAGCAATCTGTTCTGGATTGATGATCCCCTTACTCACGGTGGAGGTGACCTGGGCCCCTAAAAATACTGCTCCCACAAAGGTCAGGGTTCCGGCTATGCATACAGCCTGACGTACGCTAATGGCCCGAGCCCCAACTGCAGAGGCCATAGAGTTTGCTACGTCATTAGCGCCTAGATTGAAGGCCATCAAGAAGCCGCCAGCCAATGAGAGGAAAAAGAACAGGTCGTAAAGGCTCATTGTATACATTCCATAGGACTTGTCAGCTTTTCCGGGCTGGGAGCGCAGCCTTTTGCAAAGCAGTAATCTCTGGTTTGTGACAGGCGAGGCTTAAGGTCTGCATGTTGCATTATTATGACGGACTGTTTAGTCTACAAGTCTAAAGCTTATTCAAGAAGATCAAGGCTCCGAGAGCCATAAAGGCCAGTCCTGATAAGCGTCTTATCCAGTAGGGAGATATGTGCTGGGTGATTACTTGGGCCAGCAGAATTCCCAAAAGGGTAACTAAGATTAGGGCCAGGGAGGCTCCCAAGAATACGTGCCAAGGCTTGTTGCTTTGGGCAGCCATCATAATGCAGGCCAGTTGGGTCTTGTCCCCAAGCTCTGCAATAAATATGGTCCCAAAACTTATGCCGAGAATTTTCCAGTCCATTTGTTGCAAACCACCATTGTTTTAGGAGTGTATACAAGCTCTGTTCTGTGCTGTGGCGTTCTTGCTCAGCCCTGTATCAGATTTTGTCTGTCAAGGAAAGAATGAAAAGTCTTGAATTTTGCCCCAGGATTGGGGCCTTGCAGGAAATGAATCTTTATGCAGGAGGTTAGAGAAAAAAGTAATGTCAGAAGCTGAAATGAGACAGCGGGAGCTGGAGTTCCAGGATATGGATTTGGCTCGGGAGCTTTTCGGACCGGATGGGAAGAACCTGAGCCTGCTCCAGGAAAGGCTGGATGTGCAGGCCAATAGCAGGGGCGGCAATCTGACTTTGAGTGCTAGAGATGAAAAGCATTTGCAGCAGGCCTGCAATTGTCTGCTGCAAATGTATGAGCTGCTCAGAGCAGGACACAAGCTGTATCCTCAGGATATGGAGAGTGCTTTGAATCTCTTGTCCCAGGAACCGGGGGCTGATTTGAAGTCCTTTTTCCAGGATTCAGTGTTCGCGGTATCCCGCAAAAAGACAGTAAGCCCCAGGACTCTCAGCCAGCGGGTTTATCTGCAGGCCATAAGAGACAAGGAGCTGGTCTTTGGCATCGGCCCAGCTGGTACAGGCAAGACCTATTTGGCTGTGGCCATGGCTGTGGCCTATCTGATGCAAAACAAGGTCAAAAGGCTGATCCTAACCAGGCCTGCTCTAGAAGCTGGGGAGAAGCTGGGTTTTCTGCCTGGGGATATCCAGGAGAAGATCAATCCCTATTTGCGGCCCCTTTACGATGCCCTGCACGATATGCTGGAGCCCCTCAAGGTGCAGGAGATGCTGGAGACTGGGGTGATAGAGATTGCGCCTTTGGCTTTTATGAGGGGCAGAACTTTGAACAGGGCCTTTATCATCCTGGATGAGGCCCAGAATACCACCCCGGAGCAAATGAAGATGTTCTTGACCCGGATGGGCTTTGGCTCCAAGGCATTGGTCACGGGGGACATCACCCAGATTGATCTGCCTGCCAAGGCCACCTCCGGTCTGATCCAGGCCAGGGATGTGCTGCAGGGCATGGGAGATGTGCAGTTTGTGCACTTCAGCCAGCAGGATGTGATCAGGCACGCCCTGGTAGGCAAGATAGTTCAGGCCTACGAGGAGTATCAAGGCAGTCAGGAAACAGGGGACGGGAATTAGGGTTGGGACCTGTTGCTATAGTTTTATTTATGCAAGATCCAAATGTGCAAAGAAAGAGTGGCTGGTACAGCCCCTGGTCCAGGCAGGAGCTCAGGCTTCTGCTCCCCAGGGCTATGGAGCTTGTGGGCAAGCCAGACTCTTTTGTGGAGCTACGTCTCTGCGGGGACTGGGAGATCGCCAGGCTGAACCAGGAGTATCTGGGCCTGCCGGGCCCCACTAATGTGCTTAGCTTCCCCTGCCAGGAGGCAACAGATACGCAACAGGGGCTTTTGGGCCAGATCTGCATCTCCCTGCCTGCAGTAAAGCGCGAGTCTGTGCTCTATGCCCAGGAGCCCAGGCAGCACATGCTCAGGCTACTCATGCACGGCATCCTGCATCTGGCTGGGTATTCGCACGGAGAGCTGATGCAGGCCCTGACCGAGCAGGGAGTGCAGGAGCTGGATATGGGAAGATGGACCTGACCTGGCAAAAAGGAGCAGGACCTGCAGTTCCTGGTCACCCCGGTGATCCAGAGCAGCACCTTTTACCACTTCTACTTTAAGTGTACAAGGACAGTCCTTATCAGGATCTGCAGGACCAAAGGCTGGAGAGGCTGGGCTCCGGAAAGGGCGTTCAGGTGGATGTCCGGGTCCTGGCTGCCACTAACAAGGATTTGGAGCAGGAGATACATTCCGGGAGCTTCAGGGAGGATCTCTTTTATTGCTTGAACGTGATTGCCATAAAGCTGCCATCATTGCGGGAGCGGGGTAATGACATCGCCGTCTTGGCCAGGCATTTTCTGCAATACTACGCCCAGGAGCAGAGCAAGCAGATCACCGAGATCATTCCCAGGGCCATGCGGGCCCTCTTGGAATATGACTGGCCGGGCATGTCCGGGAGCTGGAGAATGTCATTGAACAGGCAGTAGTCCTGGGCAAAGGGGGCAGGATTGGTCTGGAGGATCTGCGTCAGGCCATCTGGTCAGCAGTCTGCACAGGCTGCGTGTGGACCATGCCAAGCTCTTTGTAGGCCCTTACCAGCTGGCTGCTCCGCCTTTTGGCTCTGTATATCTTGAGCAGAGGCAGACCTTGATGGGGGAATCCACACAAATGGTCAAGGAGCTGTACAGGCAGGCAGGACTGGAAATGGATCCTGAGTACAACAGCCCTGCAGACCAT
>CAZBUB010000078.1:0-8596 GCA_964494985.1 uncultured Desulfohalobiaceae bacterium
TCCTTACCTTCATATTGGTCATCTGGGCCTACACCCAGGGCACAGAATCCCCACCAACCTGCCTTGGGGATGCCGAAGCTGAATTCCCCATGTTCATTGGCCTTGATGGTCATGGTCTCAAAAGCGGCCTGGGGAGCCTCAACCTTGGCCTGCTTAGCAAAAGAGTCGGATTCAATTTTCGGCTCATGGTTCAGGTACTCCACTTCGATTTGCGCGTTGGGCACTGGCTGGCCGTCAGCCTTGACCACCCCTCTGAATACGTTGCCAGTCCACAGGGCATAGGGCTTGTCCAGAGGCACAATCTCTGCCTTCAGGCCCAGCTCAGTATCCCAGTCCGTGGGTAGGCCTTTGACATTGACCACGGTCTTGGTGATTTGCTGAATATATACCTCTTCTTTCTCTTCGTAGTAGGGCTCCGGCTTTAAAGCAAATACCCAGTCTCCCATGCCACGCAGGCTGTAGTCAGTGGCAAAGGCCTGGCCGGAGTTATGGGCCCCTTGCCATTTGATGGGCTGCAGATCCTGCATAAGATCTGTTTTCTGGCCTTTGTGCAGGACATAAAACTCTTCCGGCTCAGGCATGTCCATGGTGTGCCCAGCATCAAAGGGGTGGGTGAAGATGAGCCGCAACTGCAGCTTTTCTGGTTTCTGCAAGGCAGATTCCGGGGTATAGATGAGCTGGAAGTGGGCTTGGGCTGAAGTGGCAGCAACCAAAAGCATAATCAACATGATAGGCATACTGTAATAGAACTTCATTTTGACCTCACTAAAATATTTGTTGGGAACACCGTTATTGGTTACTAATTGTCAGTTATCAGGGTCTTGCATCTCACCCGATAACTGACAACTAACACATCCTCGTCTTTTTCAAGCTTCTTTTTGCCTGCGACGTCGTGGGCCTGGAAAGTAAAAGTTAATAGATTTCGTCGCCTTTAACTTTTACTTGATGACCTTTGCCTGCATCCAGAACCACAGTGTAATCCTCATCTGGCTGGTCAAAAGTGATTTGGGAATGCTGGTCCATTTTTTCCTGCTGGATTTCATCCCCTTCTGCATCCTGGATGTAGACTGCTGTTCCTTCTGCGCTGGAGCCGTCAGAGAATCCGCCTTCGCAGGTGATAGTCCCGTCCCCGTTGTCCCAGCAATCAAGCAGCGGGGTGTGGGAAAGGGCCTGGGTGGCCAAAAACAGGGTCAAAAAGGTGAACAAAGCCGCAATACCTAGTTTGTGCATAACGAACCTCCTTACATATGGTTTAATGGTTTCATGGGCGTTTATCAGGGATCAGACCCATACCTATGGTGACCGTGACCATCAGCGCATAAAAGCTGAACATGGCCTGCAGGCCAGTGAGACCCAGGAACTGCCCGCCGGAGAAGACCAGCACAGCCGCAACAATGCCCAGACTTATCTGGTACAGCAGGGAGAAGAGCATCCATTTGCTGGACAGGGTCTGGATCTTGATCCCGATCAAAGTGGCCAGGCATGGAGGATACAGGGCCATAAACAGCATTAGGGCCAGGGCATGCAGGGCTGTAAAGTCCTTCTCCTGCCCGCGCATCCTGTTTTCCAGACTACCAGTATCAGACTCATCCTGCTGATAGATGGAGCCCAGGGTGGCCACCAAGGATTCCTTGGCTGCCAGGGCGCTTAAGAGGGAGACATTAATCCGCCAGTTGAACCCTGCCCATTGGGTGACAGGCTCCATAGCCCGGCCCAGTTGGCCCAGAAAACTGGCGTCAATCCGTTCGGAGCGGATTTCCCTTCTCAGTGTCCTGCGCTCGTTGTCCAGGGCCTTCAGGGCCTGACCGGCCTGCCTGGCTTCAGCTGGCTTCCTGCCCCGTTTTACAATCTGGTAATATTCTGGGTTGCGCTCTTTGAAATCCTTATTGACCCTATCTGATTGCTCCTTGCTGCTTACCCCTCTGCGGGCCTGTTTGTAGTCATCTTGAAAACTGAGCAATGCCAGGATGGAATCCTGATCGGATAAGGTATTTGCATATTCAGTATCCTGGAGGCTGTTTTGAAACTCTGTGACTGCCTGATCTGCATGTTGCTCAAAATGCTGCTCCCTGTCCTGACTCAAGCCTGGAAAGTAGAGCAGGACAAAGACGATTACTGCCACAGCAGCCACGATGGTCACGATCTTGCGCACAAAGAGCCAGGTCCTCTCCAGGGAACGGCCCAGGACGACCTTGATTGTGGGCAGGTGATAGCTGGGCATTTCCATCAGAAAAGGCGCGGTCTCTCGCTTTCTGAGCATTGTCAGGCTCAAAAATTTGGCCACAGGCAGGGCCATGAACAGGGTGATGGTGGAGATGAAGAACATAGCCGGCCCCTTATGATCCGGGAAGTAGGCATTGACCAGCAGTATGTATAAAGGGACCTTGGCCATGCAGTTGAGCATGGGGATAATCAGGATGGTGGCCAGCCTGGCCCGGTCGTCCGGAATGCCCTTGGTGGACAGGACAGCTGGCACTGCGCAGCCGCCCACATAGACCCCGCCCAGGACCATGGGTAGGGTAGACTGGCCATGCAGGCCGAAGCGGCTGAACAGGCGGTCCATAAGAAAGGCCATTCTGGGCATGTAGCCCACATCTTCCAGAAAGGCGATCAGGGCAAACAGGATAATGAAGATAGGGATATAGTTGAGCAGGGCGTTGACGCTGTCCATGAACCAGATCCCGAAGCTGCGCAGGATTGGATCGAACAGGAACTCCGGCTGGGGCAGGAAAGATACCACCAGGTTCTTAAATCCTGCCAGAAGCGGCCAGGTATAGTCAGTAACCTTGTAGCCCTGGACAATGGACAGCTCATACAGGAGATAAATGACCGCTACCAGGATCACAGGACCCAGGAGCTTATGGCAGACAATGCTGTCGATTCGATCTGTGAGCTTGGCTTGTCTGGAGCTCCTGGACTCAATAAATCTGTCTCCAATATTTGCTGCCTGCTGGAAACGGCTGATGCTGATCAGGCGTTCCGGTGCCTCTCCCTGCTCTTTTTGGATTTTGGCCCGCAGATCAGAAGCCTGCTGCAGGATTTGCTGGGCCTGCGCTCCTCGCTCCTGGAAAAGCTCCCAGACCAGGGGATCATTCTCCAGGAGCTTGATCGCCAGCCAGCGTATAGGCAAATGGGAAGGAACCTCCTGGTGATCCTGCAGCCAATGGGACAAGCTTTCGATGGCAGGCTCCAGGGGGCCGTAATCTATTCCAACTTTGGGGACGGCTTGTTTTTGCTCAGCTGCCTGGATAATAGTCTGTCTTAATTCGTTCCTGCCTTGTCCGTACCTGGCACTGACAGGCAGGACAGGAACCCCCAGGAGCCTGCTTAGGCCTTGGATGTCAATATTGATATTGTCCTTGCGGGCCACATCCATTTTGTTCAGGACCAGGATCAAAGGGAGCCCAATCTCCGCCAGCTGCAAAAATAATGACAGGTGCCGTTTGAGGTTGGCAGCATCAGCGACCTGAACTACTGCGTCAGGCTGCTCCTCCAGCAGGAAATCCCTGGCTACCCTCTCCTCCAGGGAAAAGGTGCTCAGGGAATAGGTCCCTGGCAGGTCTGTGATTTCCACTTTGTGTCCTGCCTGACTGAAAAATCCCAGTTTCTTTTCCACAGTCACCCCAGGGTAGTTGGCGATATGCTGTCTGGCCCCGGTGAGCAGGTTAAATACCGTGGACTTTCCGCTGTTGGGCTGTCCAGCCAAGGCGATACGCAAACTGGGTTCAAGCATAACTGGCCTCCACCAGTACTTGCCTTGCTTCATCCCTGCGCAGGCTGACCAAGGAGTTGGCTACCTGGACCTCTATTGGGTCCTTGAGAGGTGCGTTGCGCAGGACCAGGACCTTTTGTCCTGGCAGCAGACCCAGATCGAAGAGCCTTTGCCCAAGGCAACTGACAGTAAGTATTGACTTGATGATGCAGCTTTGTCCGGGCTGGATTTCTTTTAGTGTCATAGGCTTACAGGGGTTAAAAGTTGATTTTGGGCTAAATAATTAGCTATGCCTAACTTAACTGTTAAAAAAATATCCTGTTAAGGCAGGAGTTGAAAGCATTTTTAAAGTATAGGCTCGGAGTTGTCAAGAAAAAAATTTAAAGAACCTAATTTTCTTTTGTCGACCTAATATGCCCAGCTGGAACCGGGCCAGGGATGTCCATTTTTGCTTTGGTTGCGCTAGTGCTATGCACCTGGTGCTTTGGGGCGTAGGGTCCTTGGCTGGTTTTTGGTCTTGTTGGGGTTGATTTATTGCAGGTCTAGCTCTCCTTTTAGCAAAGCCCTGCAGGTCGTTTTTGCTTGCGATCCGGTACCCCATATGCTAAGCAGCAAATAATCTTAGCTGTCCATTCCAGCTGCCAGATCAGGAGGCTCCAGGATGAGGCTTAGTCTGAAGATTTTTCTGCTTATGTTTGGAGTGGCCTTTATTGTCTCCGGAGCAACAGGCTCCTACTTTTACTTCCAGGCCAAGCAGACTATGCTCCGGGCCATCCAGGATCAGCTGCGCACTGCATCCCAGACCTCTGCCAGCTCAATTTCTGGTGATGATCTCCAGCTTCTGACCAGACAGGAGCAGGTGATTTCCCCTGCCTACAAAAGGGTCCAGGATGTGCTCTGGGATATCACCCAGACCAATTCGGATTTTCTGTATGCCTATACCATGCGCCTCAAGGACGGGGAGGTTCGGTTTGTGGTGGACTCCCCGCCCAGTGACGACAATCAGGACGGAGTCATCTCAGAGGATGAGCTGCCAGCGCCAATTGGGGAAAAATACCCGAACCCGCCGCAGACCCTGTTGCAGGGGTTTGTGCAGCCCTCTGTGGATGATCAGCTCTACCAGGATCAGTGGGGCTGGACCATTTCCGGATATGCGCCTATCCAGGATTCCCAGGGCAGAAATGTGGGCCTGTTGGGTGTAGACATGAGCGCTGCCAGGATGGAGGCCAAATTGGCGGAGATCAAGCGCGCAGGATTGATCTCCCTGGGGGTGTCTTTCCTGCTGGCGCTTTGCTTTACCTGGTTTTTGAGCAAAAGCATGGCCAGGCCCATCCACGCTCTGCAGAACGCCTTTAGACAAGTGGGCGAGGGGGATTTGGAGGCCAGGGTGCCTGAGAACGGCAAAGATGAGCTGGCCCGGCTCTCCAGGGATTTCAATCAGCTGGTGCAGGGGCTCAAAGAAAAGGAGCTCCTGAAGGCCAGCCTGGGCAAGGTGATGCATAGGGAAGCTGTGAACAGGCTTCTGAACAACGAGCTGCAGCTTGGCGGGGAGACGATCACCGCCAGTATTTTGTTCTGTGATTTGCGGGGATTTACCGCAATCAGTGAGAAGTTGCCGCCCAAGGTCCTGGTGGGGCTGCTCAATGATTACTTCAGCGCCATGGTCAAGGTGGTAGAGGCTCATGGTGGCATGCTGGACAAGTTCGTGGGGGACAAGGTCATGGCTGTGTTTGGCTATGACCAGCATGGGCCAGAAAGCAGGGCCAAGTCCCTGCAGGCAGGGCTGGAGATGCTGGCTGAGTGCGATAGGCTTAATTCGAGCCTTGGGCTGAAGCAGGACATGCAGCTGGTGAACAGCATAGGCATCCACAGCGGGCAGGTCCTGGCAGGGAATATAGGTTCCCAGGAGCGCATGGAGTACACAGTGATCGGGGATGCGGTGAATATCGCGGCCAAGTTGGAGGGTCTCTCCAGGCAGCTGAATACCAGGCTGGTGGTCAGCCAGGAGGCCCTGCAGGGGGTAAGCCCCTTGCCGGAGAACCTGCAAAATGCCGGCCTGCACAGGGTGCCGGGCCGGGCTGAGGAGCTGGAGGTGTTTATTCTGCAATAAAGCCGTGTTTTTTGAGAGCGTTGATAACCTCATCAGCCTTGAGCACTGGCAGGTTCATGTTCGATGCTCACTTTTTGTACGCCAATATACTCATTCTGGATAAAAAGCTCATCTTCATTGCATAACTCGATGACTTCGCGCATATTATCCATCAATTCCTCAAGGTTTCTGCTCATTGCGCACAGATCAGGCGCAGCTGGGCCAGGTCTGTCTGGCCCTGCAGGATCTTCTGTATCCCGTCCTGGACCAGGCTGGTCATGCCCTGTTTGAAGGCCTGCTGCCGCAGCTGAGAGGTATCCTTGCCTTTGGAGATCAGGGCCTTGATCTCAGGATCAGAGACCAGGAGCTCGTGGATCCCAGTGCGGCCCTTGTAGCCCAGGTGGGCGCAGGCAGGGCAGCCCTGGGGCTGGTACAGGGCAAGACCAGATCCGTTCCCTGCGAGCTTTTGGAAAGCCTCTTGGTCCCCATACATATTGGCCAGCTGCTCCAGTTCCCTGGCCTCAGGGGTATAGGGCTTTTTGCACTCCGGGCACAGGGTGCGCACCAGGCGCTGGGCCAGCACACCCTGCAGGGCGTCTGCAAAATCCAAGGGGTCCAGGCCCAGGCCCAGAAGCCTGGTAATGGTTTCCGGTGCGGAGTTGGTGTGCAGGGTGGAGAGGACCAGATGCCCGGTCAGAGAGGCTTCCAGGCCGATTCTGGCGGTCTCCTGGTCCCGCATTTCCCCGATCAGGATCACATCCGGATCAGCCCGCAAAAAGGAGCGCAGGGCAGCTGCGAAATCAAAGCCGATGCCCGGATTGACCTGGACCTGCTGCAGCCCGGGCTGGGTGATCTCCACCGGGTCCTCTGCAGTCCAGATCTTGTTTTGAGCAGATTTGATCCTCCCCAGCAGGGCGTGCAGGGTGGTAGTCTTGCCAGAGCCAGTGGGCCCGACCACCAGCAAGATCCCATGGGGCCTGGAGATCAGCCCCAGGATTCTGTCCTGATTGGTCTTGGAAAGATTGAGCTCTTGTAGGGTCATGGCCTTGGAGCTGGAAAGCACCCGTAGCACGGCAGCCTCCCCATGCACCGTGGGCAGGGTAGCCACCCGCAGCTCCACGGGCTGCCCCCGCAGCTTAGCCTTGATTTTGCCGTCCTGGGGCTTGCGGCGCTCTGCAATATCCAGTCTGGACATGATCTTGATTCTGGCGATTACAGGCCGGACATGGCTGGCAGGGATTTGCAGCACCTCCTGGCAAACTCCGTCCACCCGCATGCGCACTCCGGCCCCTTCATTCCCGGGACCAGGCTCAATATGGATATCTGTGGCATTGATTTTGATGGCCCGGGAGATAAGCTGATTCACCAGCTGGATTACCGAGGATTGGTTCTCGTCCGGCAGGCCCCCGGTATCGCTGATTTCCTGCTCCTCCTGGATACAGGAGTCCTGCACCAGGCGCTGCAGGACCTCTTTCAGATCCTGATCCTGATGTCCCTGCTGCAGCTCGCGGGTCCTGCCTTCCAGGTAGGCCAGGATATCTTCCCTGAAAGCCACCTGAAACTCATAGCTCTTGGCTCCCAGGGCCTGCTGAATTTCCTGCACAGTCTGGCTGTTGTTGGGATCTGCAAGCAAAATTACCGCTTTTTCTTGATCTCCGGCGATGGGCACCCAGAGGCTGTTTTTGAGATAGGCCAGGTTGAGATTCTGCATCAGCTCTGCAGGCGGAGTGATTCCAGGATCGAACTGGTGGAAGGGCACCTGGTAGAAGAACTCCAGGGAACGGCCCACTTCCTGGGGGGAGAGCTGAAAATCGCTGCTCAGGATGCTGGCCACAGAGCTCCCCTGCTGCTGGGCGCTTTGTCTGGCCTGCTCCAGCTGCTGGGGAGTGATCCTTTGCTGCTGCAGCAGGTAGTCGAACTCACTCTGGGTGGCCTGGAACTGGTAATGGAACTTCTGGCCTATGATCCGGGCCAGCTCCTGGGCCTGCTGCAGATCCTGACTGCAGAAGCTGCCTCCATCCTGTTTGTTCATGACCTGCAGCACCCCTAGCAGGGTCTGCTTGAAACTGATGGGTACAGCCAGCATGGAGCGGGTGCGCAGCCCGGTGCGTTGGTCATAGCTCTGGTTGAAGCCCAGTTTGGGATGGATCTTTTGCAGGGCTTGCTGATCGTATACGTCAGGGATCAGCACCGGCTGCCTGGTCAAAGCCACGAATCCGGCTATGGAGGTAAAGCTCAGGGGCAGGCGGATCTCCTGGATCTCATCCCCGGTCTTGTATTTGGAGACTATTGCCTGGGCCTGGATGTCGCGCTGGTAGATGGTAAGCCGTTCTGCATCCAAAATGGCCAGGATCTCCTTTTCCACTTCCGGCAGCACCTGCACTAAACTGCCTGCTTCGTGCAAAAGATGATAGAGCCGGTTTAGCCTGGTCTGATAATCCAGCTTTGCCTGCAGGTTCTGGGTAGACATGGTCTGATGCTCCTTTTCAACGTCCCCTGTCCTTTCTGGCCAGGGAAGGAAAGATGGTAGAGGTCATTCGTATCCAAAGCGATTACGATCAGGACTGCGATTACGGTTTAGCCTCCCTCCCCTCGCTATCGTTGTCGTGGTCGTAATCGATATGCCTGATCTCATCCCTATGCTGGTCGTTACTCACATTTGACACCCAGCTGAATACGGCTTTGCCGTAGACCTAAGGTCTATTTAGCCAGGTAAACCGTGGGATAAGGAAGAGGTCATTTTTCAACCACCCCTTACCCCTCCTTGCCAAGGAGGGGAATAATAGTTGTTTGAT
>CAZBUB010000079.1:0-8455 GCA_964494985.1 uncultured Desulfohalobiaceae bacterium
ATAATTTTAAGCTTTGGGATATTTTCAGGACAGGGAAAAGGGGCCGACGGTGAGGGATTAGGCCTGACGCAGCATTAAGCCTGGTTTAAGCTGGGCGCTTGGCAGGCGCAGTATCGCATTCAGCCCGGAATGGACCACCCTTTTCCTGCGACCCTGCTCATCCTCCAGTGCGTAAGCCCCTGAGGGAATCAATGGTCTTTGCAAGCCAGGTAATAGCAGTTGCACGTCAAAATGCTCATGCCACCTGTGTCGCACGCTGATCAGCCATTTGTCCTTGCCAAAGGACTCCAGGACCTTGCCCAAGACCGGAGTATTCGGGTTTTGGGCCTTGGAACTATAGATTTTTCTGCGACCTCCCGGCAGGAAGAAACCGCTGCTCAAGGGTCGGACCTGGCTGGCCGTAAGCTCATTGAAGTAGAGACTGGGTCTGAATTCCCCTTGCGCTAAATCTTGCAAGGCTGTTTGATAGACGTCTAGTACTTGGGCCAAGTATGAACTGCTGCGCATCCTGCCCTCTATCTTCAAGCTGTCTATCCCTGCTCGGACAAGCCAGGGCAGATACTTGACCAGGCAGAGATCCTCAGGGGCCAGGATCTGTTCGAAGTTATGGCCAGGGGCAATATGCAGGGTCTCCAATCCAGGGCGTTCCTTTTCCTCCAGGACAATGCTGCGCACTTGGTATTGAAATCTGCAGGGCTGGGTGCAAAGCCCCTGATTTGCAGATCTGGAGGTAAGGCAAGCGCTGAGCAGGCATCTGCCGGACAGGGCCAAACACTGTGCCCCATGCACAAAGACCTCCAACTCCAGGTCAGGCAAGTGTTCCCGGATGCTGCGCAGGGCCTTGAGATCCAGCTCCCTGGCCAGGTTGACCCGACTCACTCCCTGATTTTGCCAGAACCTGGCTGCCTGGGCATTGGAGGTGTTGGCCTGGGTACTTAAGTGCAAAGGAAGTCCAGGCAGTTTCTGCCTGGCCAGATTCAATACCCCGGGATCAGCTATGATCAGCCCCTGCAAGGGGTAATCCTTTAGCCGTTTTAGATAATCCTTAATCAGCTCCAGATCCCCCTGCTGGGCCAGGAGGTTCAAGCAAAAGTAGGCCCGGCAGCCTTTTGCTTGGGTCAGCCGCAATGCCTGCCCCAGATCCTGCCAGGTGAAGTTCTGCCCCCTGGATCTCAAGTTCAGTCCTGGTCCGCCCAGATACACAGCTTTGGCCTGATAGGCCAAGGCTGTCTGCAGCTTTTCCAGGTTGCCTGCAGGGGCCAGGACTTCAGGGAGCTTCAGATTCAGGTTACCCATCGTCCCTGGGCCTTTCGTTTTTGTTTCAACTCCTGCAGCAAAGAGTAGGGCAGCTCCAAATCCCCCCTGCCCACTCCAAGACGGATATCAGGCTTCACAGAGCCGTGGAAGTCAGTGCCCCCACTGAGCAAAAGACCCATATCCCGGGCCAGCTGCAAATAGTCTCTGACCTGCTCTGGGGTATGATCAGGATAAAAGACCTCCAAGCCTTCCAGGCCCATCTGCATAAAGGTCTTCACTTCCTGGGCCAGCTCTGGCAAGGACAGTTCCAGGGTGTAGGGATGGGCAAGGATTACGGTAGCCTGCTCCTGGCGCAGGACCTGAATGGCCTCAGCTGGCCCCAGTTTGTCTTTGGGAACATAGGCTGCGCCCAGGGGGCCTATATATGTATCAAAGGCCTCCTGGATAGAATCCACGTAACCTTTTTCCATGAGGATTCTGGCTATGTGAGGCCGGCCTATGCTGGCTTCTCCAGCCAGCTCCTTGACCTGGGCATACTCCAGATCCAGTCCCAGCTCACGGAGCTTGGTCAGGATTTTCTCATTCCTGCTGTGCCTTTTATTGCGCAGGTTCTCCAGGGTTTGTTTGAGCTGTTTGGGCTCCCAGGGTAGCCAGAGGCCCAGGATGTGCAGCTGGCCCTGCCTGAACTCCACGCTTAGCTCGCAGCCCGGGATGACTTCCAGATCCTGCTCCTGGCCCGCCTGCCTGGCCTCCTGCAGTCCGTGAGTAGTGTCGTGATCAGTCAGAGCCAAGGCCTTAAGCCCTGTTTTTTTGGCCTCCTGCACAAGTTCTGCAGGGCTAAGAGTCCCGTCAGAGGCACTGCTGTGGGTGTGCAGATCTATTTCAGACATAGGTTTTCTCCTTATCAGGCCTTGGCAGCCTGTTTCAGACTTGCTTTCATCAGAAAAAAAAATAAGCTGTTCCCCATAGGCAGTCCGAATATTAACCTATTGCTGTCCATAAAACAAATTCCCAGCAGACATGCCAAACCCAGGAACACAAACCAAGAACCGACAAACCAAGGAGGCCCAGCATGGCTTTGAACAAGGAATTGCTCGATATTCTGGCCTGCCCCCAGTGCAAGGGCGATCTGGAACTTACATCCCAGGAGGACGGTCTGATCTGCAGAAATTGCGCCCTGGTCTATCCCATCCAGGAAGAAATCCCCATTATGCTGGTGGAGGAGGCCATAAAACTGGAGGACTGGCAAAGCAAATGATCTGCCTGCAGACCCTTAGGCCTTATTTTTTAGCGTATACAGGCAGGGGGCCGGAAATAAAGAGCTTCTTAGCTGGATAAACTTAAACTACCAAGCTAGAGGATGCGGTCTACCTGGTACTCTAGCTCCTGGACCTGTTATGCAAAATCCAGCTGGATATTTCTTGACACTTCCTTTGCAGTGCTTATTTACAACTACGTCAAATCGGAATGAAGGTTCCATAAAGGTATAAGAACTGTTTACAGGAGGTGAGGGATATGGTTTTGGACTTCAGGACATTATATGATTTTCCCCGCAACTTTGAGAGAATGTTCGATGAATTTTGGAATCCATTAAACATCAGCCAAAGAAAGTTTGCCTATCCACCTTTGAATATCAGCCAGGATGACAATAACATCTATGTCCGTGCAGAGTTGCCAGGAGTTGAGCTAGAGGATGTAGAGCTCACCCTGTCCGAAGGAAGCCTGATAATTAAAGGCGAAAAAAAGGCAGAGGAAGGACGTTACTTTAGACAGGAAAGGCCTACAGGATCATTTCAGAGAGTGGTCAATCTGAATGTAAAGATAGACAGGGATAAAGTTAAAGCCAGCATGAAGCAAGGGCTTTTGATGATAACCCTGCCCAAGGCTGAAGAAATGAAGCCAAAACAGATTAATATTGAGACAGCCTAAGGAACAAGGAGGTGAGGATCATGGTTAATGACATCTCTAGACAGCAGGGACAAGGGTTTCCGCAGGTTCGGCCTGCAGCAGATATACTGCAAAAGGACGATTCATACTATATACTCATAGATATGCCTGGAGTGAGCAAGGACAAACTGGAGATTTCCGTGGACGAAAATGTATTAAGCGTGCAAGCGGATACAACCTATGAAAGCCAGGAGCAAGAAAGCCTGATCGAGAATGAGTTCGGCAACATGCGCTATGTACGCAAGTTTACCCTATCTGACAACGTGGACAAGAATAATATCCAGGCCAACCTTAAAAATGGGCTCTTGAGGCTGTATTTGCCCAAGTCCCCGGAATCAAAGCCTAAACGTATAGAGATCCAGGCTGGCTAATTGCAGCGCAGGCTTGAGGTTCAAAAAGAAAGCAGGCCGGGTTTGACCGGCCTGCTTTTATGGCTTCACCATCAAGCTTTAACCCATGTGAGCCAAGATATGCAGTCAGTAGACTTGAGTTTTCCCTGCCTGGGCATAGATACGCATGCCCATCTGAATCTGAAACCGTTGCGTCAGGACCTGAAGCGGGTTCTAGTTCGGGCAAAGGAAGCCGGGGTAAGGTTGATAGGCAACGTATTTCTCAACCACCAGGCTTATCTCCAAGACAAAGAACTCTTCCAGGAGCAGGAGCAGGTCTTTTTCCTGCTCGGGGTGCACCCCCATGAGGCCCACTTGGCCAGTTCCCAGGAACTGCAAGGAATCAGTCAGGAGTTTCTGCAGGAGCCCAGACTACGGGCCCTGGGCGAGATCGGCCTGGACTTCTACCGCCTGCGCCAGGAAAAGTCTCTGCAGATCAAGGCCTTCAAGGATCAGCTGGCCCTGGCCCGGGAGCTGGAGCTGCCAGTGGTCATCCACTGCCGGGAGGCAGAGCATGAAACGCTGGAGATCTTACAGGATCTGGGTTTTGCGCACAGGCCCTTGCTCTGGCATTGCTTTGGCAGGGACCGGCAGCTGGCTGAGGAGATCGTATCCCAGGGCTGGAGCATCTCTGTGCCCGGGATTGTCACTTTTCCCAAAGCCTGGGCCTTGCACCAGGCTGTGGCCAGTATCCCATTAAAGAGCCTGCATTTGGAGACAGACTGTCCCTTCCTGGCCCCTGAGCCCTGGCGGGGCAAAACCAACGAGCCCAGCTTGCTGCCCTATTCTGCGTATAAGGTGGCTGAGCTGCAAGGTGTACACCCTGAATACCTCTGGGAGATGACAGCGGCCAACTCCAGGGAGTTCTTCAGCCTGCAAAGTCAGTAGCCTGGAATTGATCCTTAAAGCAGGGACTCCACTTCCTGCTGTACGAACTGCAGCCGCTCCAGATCCTCTTCTTCCAACTGACCCAGATCCTGCTTCTTCTGGATATTTTTCTTTAAATTCTGCAGGGCCTTGTCCAGATCCACCAACGTGTTGTTGACCTGCAGGGAGAGATCCGGCTCCAGCTCGGGCAGGGCAGGTTCCTCCTTCTCCAACTCCCTGGGCCCCAGGATCAGGCTCTGATGCCAAGCCGGAATCTGTACCTTAAGGCCCAGACTCTTCTCCAGGGCCTGGGCCAGGCCTTTGCTGGCATCAGGCTCGCCATGCACCAAAAAGACCCTGGGAGAGCTTTGGAAATTGGCGACCCAGGCTATAAGGTCCTTTTGATCTGCGTGAGCAGAAAAGCCACCAATAGTGTAAATTCGGGCCTGCACAGAAAAGTTCTCCTCAAACAGCCTCAGTTTCTTGGCCCCTTCCACCAGCTTCCTGCCATTGCCGCCCGCGGCCTGGAAACCCACAATGACTATACTGGTTTCCTCCCGCCATACATTGTGTTTTAAATGATGCTTGATTCTGCCTGCAGTGCACATGCCGTTGCCGGCAATGATGATCGCCGGTCCGCTTTGCTGATTGATGGCCATGGATTCTGCTGTGCTGGGAGTGGGCTTTAGATTGGGCATATCAAAGGGGTCTAGGCCCTGATTCACAATGGCCATGGCTTCCTGGTCGTAGTACTTTTTGTTGTTCCTGAAGATTTCTGTAGCCTTTATGGCCAGGGGACTGTCCAAATAAATTGGAATGTCCGGGAGCAAGCCTTGTCTGTGGTATTCGCCGAGCACATACAAAATTTCCTGGGTACGTTCCACAGCAAAAGCTGGGATTAAAACTTTGCCCCCGCGCTGGTAGCTGTACTGGATGGCCTGCAAGAGCTCCTGTTTGCTTTCCTCCAGCCCCCGGTGATTGCGGTTGCCGTATGTGGACTCCAAAAACAGGTAGTCCGTGTCAAAGATCTGTTGGGGATCCTGCACAATGAGCTGGTTTTTCTGGCCCAGGTCCCCGGAGAAGACCACCTTGAGCTCTTCTTGATCAGTGCGGTGCCAGAGCTCCAGGATGCTGGAGCCCAGGATGTGACCTGCGTTGCGCATCCTGGCCCACAGCCCGTCTTCCAGTTCCAGGATCTGGTCCCTGGGGTGGGGCTCGAAGAAGTCCAGGCTCTGCAGGGCATCCTGCATGGTATATAAAGGCTGTACAGGTGACTGTCCCTGACGACGTTTCTTGCGAGATTGCCATTCTGCTTCCATCTCCTGGATGTGGGCGGAGTCCTGGAGCATAATCCCACAGAGCTCAGCAGTAGGCGGGGAAGTAATGATTCTCCCACTGAAGCCGTCCTTAACCAGCTTGGGGATCCTGCCGCTGTGGTCTATGTGGGCATGGGTCAGAAACAGGGCCTCTATCTCTGCTGGGTCAAAGCCCCACTCACCCCAATTGCGGCTTTCCAATTGCTTCTTGCCCTGGAATAGACCGCAGTCCACCAGGTATTTTTTGCCCCTCGTGGTCTGCAGGAGGAAATTGGAGCCGGTGACGCTCTGGGCAGCTCCAAGGCAGGTCACTTTGAACATCGGCTACTGCTCCTTTTAGGCTTTTTCCCAGGGCAAAACAGGCTTGGACAGCAGTCTGAAGCTGATTTCAGCGCGCAGGGAGTGCAATAAATCATGCACCTCCCTGGTTTGATCCGGGGAAAAGGTCAGCTTAAGCACAGGGGTGTATCTGTCCACAACGCTCATATAAGCCAGATTATCCTGGCTCTCCAGCAGGAATCTGAAATAGGCAATATCTTTCTTGTCCAGCTCTAGATAAATCCTTTGGGACCAAGAGGGTGGATGGCAAGGGGCTCTTTGCTTTCTTCTCTTCACGGACATGTGTTGATCCTGGAGATGTGGATTCAGAGCACGCTGGCTCCGGTCTCGGTGACCAGGACCATGTACTCCCAGCGTACCCCTCCCCAATCTGGATAATACAGGCCAGGCTCAATAGTGATCACCATGCCCGGATGCAAGATGTCCTGACTCTTAGGGCCTAGGCTGGGGGCCTCGTGGGTCTCCAGGCCTATGCCGTGTCCTAGGGCATGGGTGAAATGCTCTGCCACTTTTTTGCTGACAAAGAAATTGTAGACCTGTTGATAGAGATCTTTTACAGGCAGCCCGGGCTCAATGGCATCCAAGGCGAGATTTTGGGCCTGGCGCACCAGGTCCAGGGTGCTGCGGAAGTTTTCATCAGGGGTGGCACCCAACCAGTAGGTCCGGCTTTGGTCTGAGCAATAGGCGCTCAGTCTGGCCCCGGTATCTACAAGCAAGGGCAGGTTTTCCTGGAGCTGCCGTGGGCCGGGCAGATGATGGGGCAGTGCGGCATTTTCTCCAAGGGCCACTATGGGTGTGAAGGCCAGCTCGCTGGCCCCGCTCTCCCTGAAGAGCTTCTCAAGCTCCCAGGCCAGCTCCTGCTCGCTGAGTCCAGGACGTAAGAGCTCCTGCTCCAGCTGGCTCAGGACTGCGTGGTTTAGCCTGCAGGAGGCCTGCAGCCTGTGCACCTCTTCCTGGTCCTTTATCCTGCGCAGCTCCTCCACCAAGCCCGGGCAAGGCTGCAATTGGGCCTGATCCTTAAGGGCGGCATAGGTCTCATAGCTCATTATTTTGGATTCAAATCCCAAGCTGTGTATGCCCAGCTCACTTAGAAGCTCAGCCAGTCGCTGATTGCGGTCCTGGCGATAGATGATAATCTCCTGGTCTTGCTCAAGACCTTTGGCTTGCTGGGCATATCTGGGATCCGTAAGCAAGAAATCCTGGCCCTGGGCTGTGATCAACAGGCAGCCTGCGCTTTCGTTGCATTGGGGATCATGCAGCTCAAAGGAGCTGAGATAGAAGCGATTCGCAGGATGCAGGACCAAGTAGGCATCCAAGGAGTTGTCTTCCAGTTTGGTCCTTAGGGCTTTACGGCGTTTCGCCAGAATACTCTGGGGCATGGGGTCCTCATTATTGGGCTTGGCTCAAATCAAAAAAGCATTGGCGATCTTGAACAGGTCTTGGTAACTAAAGTTGTTTTTGAGGCCCAGGCACATCTCCCTGGAGAGATCCATCTTGCGTCTGGTCTCCTGGAGGATCTCGTTTTTCTGAAGGTTTAAACGGTACTTTATAAATTCCTGCTCAAATCCGTCCAGGATGAGCTGGAGTCCCTCCCGGAAATAGAAGGAGCGGATGTCCTGCATGTAGGGCTGGCAGGCCTCTTTGCCCTGCCTTCTACAGAGCATGCAGTAGAAGATTAGGTTGCTGATCAGCTTGTCTATCTGCAGGCGGTGGTCCACATCTGCTGCGTGCTGATCCTTATGAGCTGCCTGGAGAAGGTTTTGGGCGGTGTGGAAAATCTTTTTTTCCTCTATGGGGGAAATGGAAAACTTGGAGATGATTCGCACAAGTACCTGCTGGGGATTTTCCTGGGCGGCAATGCCCAAGGCCCCGATGCTGATCAGGGTCAGCTTGCGCTGCAGATCCCTGCTCAGGCTCTCCTTCTTGATGCTGGCATATTTTTCCAGCTTTGGCTCAGGGAATTGAGAAAGCAAAAGCTGCAGCAAGTAGTGGATGTAGGGCTCTGAAGTATACTCAGCTTCTTTTTGGATCAGCCTGGCGCTTAGCTTGCCCTTTTGAACTTTTTTGAGGGAAAGCCAATAGGCTGCAACCCCTTCCATGGGGATCTCCACCAGATCCAGATCCTGAAAGCTCTGGTGATCTTCATGTTTTTCCTGGCTGAAATCAATCATGCCTGCAGATCGATCCTCCTGGCTTGGGCCGCGAATCCTCCAGCCCTGCATATTACACCGGCACCTACAGCTGTCAACCAGATTCATACGTAACTCTTCACCAGGTCCAGGGGGTCGGCCCACAGGGCGCAAAAAACTCGCTCCCAAGAATGCGTAAAGCAAAAGTCTG
>CAZBUB010000080.1:0-8047 GCA_964494985.1 uncultured Desulfohalobiaceae bacterium
AGTTTGAAGCCGTAGGGGCAGAGCTTGTCTCTGCCCGTGTGGCCCAGGGGCAGAGCTTGTCTCTGCCCGTTCTGTGGATCGCACAATACACATCCAGGATCCCGGTATAAGACAAGATCCGCCCCTACGCCGGATTCCCAATAACCCGAATCTCCCAACCCTCGTTCTCAATCCCCTCCAGCTCTTCCTTCTGCCCGGGCCAGACACAGGCAATTTTCTTTTCCGGCCAAGCAAGCTCCGCTGTAGCAATCACTCTTCCATCTTCTTGCACATCATACCCCACTTCAGGTGCGGGCCAGCCCTCGTGCCGCATGGTATACAGCATTTCATGCGCCCTGGGGTCGACCAGTGCAAAAGCTTCCTCCCAGGCCTGATCCTGTCCTGCTCCAGCAGACGCAGCATGAGCTGATGCTTTGTGCTGATCTGAAAAGACTGGCTCCAGCTCAGCATACATGCCCTTTCGCAGTCCCTGGGTGGTCACAAAAACCGGGTGGGGCAAAAATTGGAAGATATTCAGCAGCCGCAGGTAATTGATCCAGCTGCGCTCAAAACCAGATTGCTCTTGAGCCTCTTCGCGATCATCCAGGCAGCAGACAATGCGTACTCCATGTGGATCAGCACTTTGCAAGGCCGCTTTTGGGGCAAAGACAAAGAGCTGGATTGGACCGGACTCCAGGTTGCCGATCAGCCCCTGGTCCAGTTGAGAGGTTATCTCCTGACATACAGAATCCGGAGCTGCCTCAGCCAGCAGCTGGGCCCATGTATCCCGGATGGCCGGATCTTTGGATCCGGTCACGTCCAGCAGGCTCACAGCCTGGGCCAGGGCGTACTTCTGCATGTCCTTGGGGCTGGGAGCAGCCAGATACTGGGCCAGCAAACCAAAGTTATCTCTGGTATGCAGCTCCCGAAATCCCTCCAGGTCCAGCTTGGAGAGAAGCTGCACAAACTGTTTCCGGCCCATACGACTATCTTTGGGATGCAGAAGGTCTGCCGCCCGATCCGGCTTATTAGAGACCTGGGCATGCACATCCTTCCAGGTCAGACTCCAGACATGAAACCCCTGACTGTAAATCAGAGCCATGCGCTGACGCATGTCCTCTCCCATGCGGGTGCGGTGGAAGGCCAGTCCATCGGTGTAAATTGCCACAGGCTTGCCTTCCTGCCTGCTCCGGGCCGGCCAGATGACAAAGTCGGCCCGGCTGGGAACCATTGCTCCGTGGGCAGCTCCCAGCTCCACCTGTGGCTCCAGCTCATAGGCCTGATCCCCTATGCGCAGGAAATTCCCTGGCTTGCCCCGGATGACTTCCTTGCGCAGGTCCACGGTCCAGCCTTGGCGCTTCACACTCTGCAATCCTTCCAGAAACAGGACTTCCAGCTCGCTCTCGCTTAGACCGTCCACGCGGATGTTTTGCAGATTAGGAACCTGACGCAGGGTGTCCCGGCGCCCCACAATCATGGACAGTATATCCATGGCAGTTTGCCTGGAAGTGGTGGGCATGGAGTAGCTGTTCCGGTAAGCCAACAGACAATTGTAGCAACCGTCCCTACCTGGATCCTTTTGGCAGATGCATGTATTAAGCGTGTCCAAAGCCTTGTCCAGAACTGTGAGCATGGTTTCCGAGCGCATGAGCTGCTTCAGAAAGCCGGTCCCCCCAGGCACAGTATCAAACAGGACCAGGTATTGCTTGCGCAAGGAGGAGTCTGGCACAGGCTCCTGACTGACCGTGGTCTGCAGGTGATCGATGGCATAGGCCGAGCCTCCGAAATGGTGGCGCAGGCCCAGCTGCAGGGCTGCCACAAAAGAATCCAGTCTTCGCTTGGAGGCCTCGTGCCCGGTCACCGGGAGCAGGATCTTGATCGCTTCAGATGTAAATTCCCGGTACAAAAACACGCTGCGCACAAAATTTGCGTCGCTTTCCTTGTTCCTGGCCGGGCAGCCATAGGCGTGCTCAATTTTTCCATTTTCCTTTTGCACCTTGCCGCAGTGCCGGCAAAGGACAAAGCCTGGTCGTTCCACCTCTTCCCCGGCCACTTGCAGAGGATGCCCGTTCTGGCCCTGGGCGCCGAAGTTGATATCCCGGAATGTGGCCTTGGAAATAAACTCAAACCCAAAAGGGCACTGTGGGTCGTCAATCTGATAGGCATCCTGGATGCTGTCCGGTTCCACATCCACCAGGAGCTGGGTGGTATAGAAGGTTGGCTCCCGCTCATCTGCATCGTCCATAATCCTGCTGGCCCAGTCCGGTGTGTTGGCCATGACTTGACGCAGGCGGACCAGATCCTGCTTGCGGCCCTGGTCCGACCACAGCGGACTGCCACAGCGGGGGCAAACAGCGTGCTCCTTGGCTGTGGCCTCAGACTCTGAGTGGGGACAGTTGGCGCACAGCCTCCAGGTTTCCACACTGGCCTGCCTTAAATCAATGCGGTCCACTTCAACTCGCCGGCCTTCAGCATAAAACCGGTTGCCCGGGGCCAGCTCCCGCAGTCCGCTGCCGGCCGGACGCTCATATTCAAAGCTGAAAGTCTCAAAGGCGCTCTGGCCTTTTTGCTGCATGCTTCGTTTGCGATAGATGATGGACTTGAGCTGGATGCCCTGCTCAGGAAAGGCGTAGTTGGGAAGCAAACCTTCGTCGGTCAGGAAGTTATAGGTGTCTTTGGCATTGATGTTTCGGATCAAGGCCATAAGCCCGGAGCGTTCCTGACGCAGCTCCTCCATTTCCTGTTCATAATTTTTGTCCTTGGCCGGACTGTTTTCCCGGCGCTTGATCTCCCGATACAAGCGATCCACCTGGTTCTTCAAGCTCTTACGCTCCCGGAGCAGCTCATGGAGGCGAACGATGATCCGGTAGGTGAGTCCAGGCGTATCCTGGCTGTCTCCCCACACAAAGTGTTCCAGATGCTTGATGGAGCTCTGACTCAGCTCTTTGGCAAACAAGGCGCAAAAGCTTTGAAACAGCTCGCTTTGATGCCCATGAACATAATGGATAAAATTGTGGGGAAAGACAGTGTTCTCGTCTCGCTGGAGCGTTTCCAGGACCGTGCCCAGACGGTTTGGCACAGGATCTGCCTGGGCTGTAGTCTGGATCCAGCAGTCCAGACAAAAGGCAGTGTATTGGCGCTCTAAAACAGCCGAAGCGTCCAGAAACACACCCGGGGGATGAACCTGGCCGGCGATCATCTCCAGTGGACTAGCAAAGAAGTACAGGTCATGGGCCTGGCCTGCGGCCACGGTCAGATTCAGTCCATTGCCGTTCTTGCGGCCTGAGCGGCCGATGCGCTGGATATAGTTGGCCTGGGTGGGCGGAACCGAGCACTGCAAGGTGGTGGACAGATCCCCGATGTCGATGCCCATTTCCAGGGTAGGCGTGCTGGACAGGAGATTTGGATACCAAGGCTTTCGCAATTCGTCCTGGGCCTTGAACTTACGTTCCAGTTCTTCCCGGGTATCTCGATCCAGGAGTCCGGTGTGCTCTTTGGCCACCAGCCGGGCAATCTTGCCCTGGCTGTACAGGCGGCCATAGTAATCCAGTTCTTGACTGTCCGGGGCATACTGCCCTTTACACCCCCTTCGCAGGCAGGACATGCCTTCCATGATCTCTTGATCAGAGGCGGCTCCGGAAATCGCATGACCGCACTTTGAGCACCGGTATTGCAAGACCTGGCTGGTGACCAGCAGGCTGTCCGGTTCCAGGCCGTAAATATGGTGTCCATCCTGGAACTGATCCCGGATCAGGCCGTAATCTTCCAGGCAAGAAAAGACCAGCCCATAAAACCGCTGCACAAGCGTAGTCTGTTGCAGGGCCAAATCAGGGAAGTGGCGGCAGGCCCACCACTCAAACCAGGATGATCTGCTCCCACTGCGGGTCAGCTGAGGAAAGCGCTCGGTCCCCGGTTTGCTGGTCACAAATCCAGGGGTTCTGGTCTTGGGGCCAAAGTTGGGCATCCAGGGTTTGTGCTTTTGGCTCAGGAGAAAAACTTTACCCCAGTTGCGGAGGTAGTTTTCCAGATCCGGATCAAAGATCCCGCCCATGGCTTTCATTTGAATGATCAGGCCTAAGAGGAAAGAGAAGAGAGTGCTTTCTATGTTTGGCAGGACTCCGGTGTCCTGGTGCGGGCGGACACAAGGTCCGCCCCTACGGGCATGATCAGGGCCTGGGTATTGATTCAACCCTGCAAAATTCCTGAGATCAGGTATGGCACCGCAGGAGCCGCTGTAGGGGCCGTAGGGGCAGAGCTTGTCTCTGCCCTTATCTCTGTCCATGTCTCTGCCCGTTTGCTGAATCCCTAGTTGGAACCCAATCCCATTGCGTTGCCCCAATCCAATCGGGCGGATACAAGATCCGCCCCTACGGATTATTTCCACGTCGGGGTGCTGCCGCGGGCGAACACAAGGTTCGCCCCTACGGCTTCTATCCACATCGAGGTGGTCCCGTGGGTTATGATCTATCCCCAAATTTGGTTGGTGCCGTAGGGGCAGACTTTGTGTCTGCCCAGATGTCTGCCCGCTGCGTGTCTCCCCGTATCCTTCGGGCCTTTGTCCATTTGTGAATGCAGTGCGCAGCTCCTCCAGCTCGTTGGGCAGCATCTGGCCCAGCTGTTCTACCGCTTGGCCCAGCTTCTCTGGGTTCGGCCTGATAACCGAGGCCCTGGACTTCTCCAGGGTTCGGCCGATGCGGCTGTTAAATCCGTATTCTGATATGGTCTCAAAGCGCAGGCGGCGGTTGATCAGATTGCCCAGATCAGACTTGGCAGGCAGATGGTCGTGTTGTTCCAAATGCTCCACATCCGGATGCCAGTTCAGGTTTGGAGGCAAAAAGGTGGCGACAAATGTCTCCCGGTCCATGCGGCTTTGCCAGTATTCGGGCATTTCCGCTGCTACCCGGGCCAGGCTGTGCCCCTCGGCCTGATCCTGCACATACTGCTGTAAGGCGGCCCGAAAGGTGAAGCGGTAGGTTCTGGCCCCGAAGAATCCTGCCCGGTGGGCGGCGTCCTGGACATTGTCCGAAAAGGTGATGCATTTGGGATCGCTATTGTATCTGGAGGCCATGAGCTGGCCAATCATCACGCTGGTCAGACTGGCCGAGCGGGAGCCCAGCAAAGTCAGGCTGTTGTGAGCCCCGCAGGAAGGGCAATTCTGACTGGCGGCTTCCGGGACTAGAACCGGAATCAGGCCGCTTTGCCCGCATCCCGCACATTCCCCGGAAGATTTGCGGCCCAGATTCATGCATTGAGGACACAGCCCCATGCGGTGCCCTGGGAAGTCGGAGCTCTGATTTGGAGGCTCTTCCTCAGGGAACATGGAGGTCAGGCGCTGGGAGGGCTTTTTGCTGAAGTAATCCACATAAATGCTTTTCAGGTCCGTTTGCAGGGTGCTCCCATGCAGGGGCAGACGCCCGATCCATCCGGTCTGCCCGCATTCCCGGCAATGCAACACAGGCAGGTGATGCTTGCGCTGCTCCTCAGTCAGGTCATCGGCAAAGCTGAGCTCAGGCCGTTGGTCTACAGAGCAGACCATACGCCGCATCTCCCGGTACCAGCGCTGGACCCGGACCTGGACCAAAGGCCATGTTTGGCCCTCTTCTACTCTCTTGGCCTCTGAGATACAGGCCAGCAGGCTGCTGAGCAGCAGTCCAGCATACTCCGGGCCGCGGTTCTTCAGCTGGGATGAGGCCTCGGCCAGCTCGCTGATAATATCCTGTACCCTGCGTACCCGGCCATCCATGACCCGCAGCAGATTGTGCACCAGCACGTGGCCCTTCAAGGCCTTGCCCAATTCCACCCTCCAGGCAGGATCCTCAGCCCCTGGATTCATCTCCATCCCGGTCCAGAGCCGGATCTGTTGGCTCAGATAGTCCTGGGCAGTTTTATAGCTCTCCGGAGACAGGGCTTGATGAGAATCCGGAATGTCCATGTATCGAATGAGCTGCCCGTGCAGGAAATCTTCAGCCCTCTGAGGGTATTCAGTGATCACGGAGTCCTGGTCGAATGCTTCGCCAAAAACCTGCTGGGCATAGACAATCAATCGGACCCGGGAATCTGCGTCCCCCAGAGTGGCTGAGGTCCCAACAGGGCAGAGATGGCCTTTGGGAGTGCCCAGCCTGGCTTTGAGTCTGCGTAGCAAACAGGCCAGGTCCGTGCCCTGAGCTCCGTCAAAAGTGTGCAGCTCGTCCACCACCACAAAGCGAAGAGTTTCTGGTCCATTTTGAGACCATAGCTGGGCATCCCTGGACCGGACCAGGAGGTAGTCCAGCATCTTGTAGTTGGTGAGCAAGATGTCAGGTGGGCTCTGGCGCAAAATATCCTTATCCGTGACAATGGAGTCCTCGGTCATGCTGGAGCAGGACTCCGCAGTCTGCTGCCCGATAAACAGGCCGGCTGTGATTTTGCCATGCAGGCTGGGGGTGCGCCAGATGGTTTTGGCCAAACGCTCGGCCTGGTCATAGGCCAGTGCGTTCATGGGATAGATAATAATGGCCTTGATCCCGGGCTGATCTGAAATGCGACAGTGCTCCAGGATGGGCTGGGTGAAGCACTCTGTCTTGCCCGATCCTGTCCCGGATGAAATCAGGGTAGGCAAGGAATCTGGCCCGCTGATGCGGGCAAAAGCCAGCTCCTGGTGCAGATGCGGGGTAAACCCTAAGGGGATCTCTGGGAAAAACTCCCGGCTTCTCCCTTTTTGAAAGGGAAGCTGCAGGGATATGTACGGGCCTTTATTTAAGGCTCCATCCCGGTCCAGGAACCGATCCAGCATGCCGTGGAAAAAGGGATTGGTGGAATAAAAGGTAGTGGCTAGAAAGTCTTTGAGACCTTGATCGATCTGCTGGGAGAGGATGGATGGGATCATAAGAAATCTTTACTACAACATTTTAAATTACTTCAAAGACTCTCTGATTTTGTTCGGATCTTGACGCATGTCAAGTATTCTATATACGAGAACATCATTTTTGTTCTCAAGCCGATAATAGATCGCGTATGGAAATCTCTTAGCCAGCATGCGATAGAGTCCGAAATGCTGTGGATGAGTTCCAGCATAAAGTCTTAATGAATCGATATCAGAAAAAAAAGTGAATCATAAAAATATTCCCCCAGACCTTCTCCTTGCCTCTCATAAAATATTCGGCCTGCATACAGATCTTCTATTGCGGAAGAAAGCAGTTTGATGGTCTTCATTCAGAGATTTTCCTGAGCTCTTTTTTGGCTTCTTCCCAATCCATTATTTTTTCCTGCCCTGCACGAAGACGTTCCTCTGTTCTTTGCAGTTCTTGTTGATGCCAAATCGGAGATTCGAGAGCAGTATCATCTGTGGACAAATCCTCCCAAATTTTTTCCATGATTATCAATTTTTCTTCTTTAGACATACGTTGAATATTTGTGCTGTTTTCCATCTTTATACTCCTACTGGATTCATCTTTTCCTTAACTGGTTACGACAATTCGCACCTTGATTGAGCGATTCTAAGCGAAGGTAACACGTTGAGAGGCGATTGAGAATCGCTCAGCTTAGGTCATATTTTTGCTTTATATCGTTTATACTTATGGGTTTGCTTCTTCCTTCCTTATAGGATTGATAGCGATGTTCCGACTCTGCAATCCACTTCTGCATTACCTGGGAATTACTATTTACTTTATCAAAAAATCTCGTTTCTCCATCATCAAACTGCTTTGCATCCTCAGCTGTTACAAATTCTTCTCCACATGCATCGCAAATAAACACTGGATAGTTCTCAAGAGTCAGCTTTTGTCCTTTATATTCAAACTCTTCCTGCTTGAAATCTTTATATATGCGCCCTTGTCCACAGACAGGGCAGGTCGTTCCGTTCTCGATACTCATCGGCATGGATCCTTCCAGGGCTTTGCTAGAGTTATCTGGGCTTTTTTTATAAATGAAATCACGTTTCAGTTTACAGTTAACGTTGGGGAACAAGCCACCGGATCAAACACACCTTGCCGTTCACAATATGCCCTCACCAATCCATGCCCAACCAAATTATGCAATATTTTAAAGTTGTTCCGTTCATACCGAATCCTTCCTGCAATGATTGCCGGAT
>CAZBUB010000081.1:0-8034 GCA_964494985.1 uncultured Desulfohalobiaceae bacterium
GTATTTCCCCATTTTGATTGCAAAAAGACAGCCCTGGCAAAAATGTCCAGGAGTCTGAAGCCCCAAGCATGGTTCGTGATTTTGCATTTGATGGGCATAGAGCAGATTAATGACTTGCACAGGAAGGCAGGCACTGCTGTAGCTAAAGATATGATGCCATCGCAGGAAGAGATGCGGCAATTACTTCGCGCCTCTGGGCTCAAGCTTTATACATTGCAGGACCAGACGGATTATTATTTGCTTTTGGCTCAAAAGCCATAGCTAAGAAAGTTTCCTGCACTTATGGTTGCTGGGCAGGGAAAACATGCTGCTCTTAGCCTGGACTTCGGAGTGTTCTTTCGAAAACTCATTTTCTTGGAGGCAAACTCCAAGTCATAGAACATGGGGCTGATGTGCAGTTCATCGCAAAGTTTGCTAGAGCGGATCCTGACTGCTTATTCACTTTGGCAGCGGCATGCTGGTTGTAAGCAGTTTGTTTTAGGCAGATATTGAAACGGGACAGGCGAACAACCTCCTTTGGCCGAACTTTCCCTTGACAGTCTGCCGTGCAGCAAATATAAATAATAGCGTTAGGGTGTAGTTTGCTTAATAGGGAATCCCGTGAAAGCCGGGAGCGGTCCCGCCGCTGTAACCCCGATCCGTCTCATGATAACGGAGACCTTTTCAGCCATTGTGCGCCACTGTAGGGTTCAAGCCCCATGGGAAGGCCGCTGAAAAGGCGGGGGAGCCAGAAGACCTGCCTTAACCCATACTTCGGCATTTCTGCGGAGTTACAGATGCCGAGCCTGATGGACAGCTCCGAATGGATAAATTCATCCATTCGAAATGTTGGAGGGCCAAGAAAACTGGGTGCAGCCCTCCGGACGCTATAATTTGTGTCCGGAGGGCTTTTTTTATTTGGCAACCCGGTTAAAACAAAGAGCCCGGATTGTTTTCGGATCTGTATTTGAGAAATTTCGAATAATACAGAGCCATTATCTGTACGTGAAATTTTAAAAAAATTGCGCGTAACGCAGACATTGCACTTTTACGGCACCATCAGAATTGTTTTTTCAAAGAACTTTGTTAAAAAAGGAGGCGTCTTATGGCAATGGACAAAAACAACAATGAAGGCATAGAAAAAATCAAGGATACCGATCATTACAAAGCCCAATATCAGGAAGATTTTGTGGACAAGTGGGATGAACTGATTGACTGGGACGGTCGGGCTGAAGGTGAAGGCGCTTTTTTTATCAACCTCCTGAAAAACAAGGGAAAGAAAAAAATCCTCGACCTGGCCACAGGAACGGGCTACCACTCGGTCACATTGATGAGCGCCGGTTTTGATGTTCACAGCGCGGACGGAAGTACGGAAATGCTCCACAAGGCCTGGGAAAACGGGAGGAAAAAGAACCTGGTGCTCCGCACTATCCAGGCGGACTGGCGCTGGCTGACCCGTGATATCAAAGAACGATACGACGCAGCGATATGTCTGGGCAATTCTTTTACTCACCTTTTTGCCGAACCGGATCGCAGAAAAGCCCTTGCCGAGTTTTACGCTGTATTGAAATCTGACGGAATTCTGATCATTGATCAGCGCAATTACGACAATATGCTGGAAACCGGTTACACTTCCAAGCACAAATATTATTATGCAGGCGACCGGGTAAAAGCCGAACCGGTCCATATCAGCGATGATCTGGTCATTTTTGAATATCGCTTTCCAGACCAGTCCAGCTACAACCTGAATATGTATCCCCTTCGCAAAGACTATTGCTGCGGCCTGATCCGCGGTGCGGGTTTTCAGAAAATCACAACATACGGGGATTTTCAAAAGAATTACGATATCAAACAGACAGACTTTTTCATTCACGTGGCTGAAAAGCAATAGCTTTCCCCCCCGCTGTATTACTCAAAAAAACTGCCGTTGCCAGACAGCGGCAGCAAGAGATTGGTATGCATGATGATGACCCAGGCCCTGCGGCCATGCGAAAGGCCAAAATTATAGATTTAAACAGCAAAGACGGAAAGCCGGTTTCCAATCCAGATTTGAACGGCACTGAAGCCTTTCTGGTGAGAACGGAAAAAATCTTATATCTGGCTTCCCTCTACCTTGATGCCAAGCAATGCTATCAGGGGTCCGGCTATACGATTTTTGAGGGCGGAGGAACCTGGCATTTTTCCATGGACGGCGTCAAAAATCCGGACGTCAGGCAAAAATGTCGAAACGTGTGAAAACGCAGTGCCCGCGTCTATAACGGAGAGCCTGAAAAGGGCCGCATTGACGGTTACGGACACTGTCCCTGCATAAGGAGGTCTGCCTTTATGAGGGCCGGATTCAGCTCATGGATAAGGTGGACCAGCACTTTTCTTTGCTTATTGACTTCTTTTGGGCGGAGAGGTGCTGTATGCTATGGGTCACTGGCACCCCCCTGTTGACTATAATCCCAGAGAGATAGGCCAGAAGGGCATATTTGCTATGACGTTATCCTTATGAGCTTCGTATTTTTTTATCCAGCCGGAGCGGATTCAGTGAAGGAGTGTCTGACAAGGGAGCAGCCGGGGCTTGTCTGATTGGCAAAAGAAACGCCTGGGGCAGGAAGTGTTTGTGCTCCAATAACTTCTGGTACAATATTGTTCCTTGTCCCTTGATTCCAGGGTCGATTTTTTGCCTTTTCCAACAGAGTATCTGATGGGGTATCTGCAGACTCGCAGGCCTAGAATTTGGGGTTACAAAATTGTTACGATAGGGTCGGGGGTGAACATCAAGTGCGTCCTGGGGTGGATTTAGGTGCCTGTGTGAAATGTGGCTATATCCTCCATAGATAGTCCCCGCATGGTATCAATTGTCCCCTGGCTTCAGGAAAGAAATACATCCAGGCCAGGACAGTGTCTCCTGAATCAAGCAGGATCTCTTGTCTCTCCCGGCAGTACCAGCTGGGGTGGCCCTCTAGGATGTCTATCTCATGCCAGGTCTGCTGGTCCACTTCGTAGACCTCCCCCTTGATGCTGCTGGTCTCGCCTGTTTTAAGCACGTAAGGATAGTCGTCCACATACAGGCTAAATCTGCGCCTGCTTTGGCCTTTTCCTATATACCGGGCATTTTGCAGGAGCTTATGGTTGCTGCATCCCTGACGCAGGGTGCCGTAAACAAAGAGTAGGTTCCTGTGGCTTGAGAGCTGTTCAGGCATATTTGTTCCCTTGTTAATCGCTGGTTAGCAGCACGTTTCAGGTTAGTCTCTAGAAATTCGCAAGATTTATGCCAGTACAAAGCTAGTGCAGAGGATATGTGAGGTCTAAGTGGTTTGAGCTGGGTCAGGACAAGGCTTGGGGTCTTATAAGGTTTAGGCTGGTTCTTGGCTTTGTATTTTGCAGGGAGAAAACGATTTTGTGTCAGGTAGTTAGGCAGTTCCAAATGTCCTCGCTCAGACAGATCCTGCTGCCCCTGCCTATCACTCCCAGGTACAACATTCCATCTGAAGAGGAGAGCCTGGCTATTGGCCAGACAGAGGCTGGGCTGCGCAAGATGGAAGAAATTCAACAAGAAAAGTGGTATCAAGATTGATTTTCATTAAGCATTTCTTCAGACAAGTAGTCCTCAGTCAAGGGGCGTAGCACCTTTCCTGTGGAGATTGGTTGCAAATCCCGCAGGCTGATGTTTGGCTGAAGGTGATATTTTCGGTATTCCTCCATAGTTTGACAGATAAGTCCAGATGCGGTCCGATCATGGGCCTTGGCATATGCTTGGAAGTCTCGATAGATTGGCTCGGATACATTTATGGTAATGGTTTTCATACATGTCTCTTTATGGTTTTTGTAGTTACGCATTCTTAGGAGCGAGTTTTTTGAGTCCTGTGGACTGAACCCCCGGACCTGGTGAATCCTTCATTAAGATTTTTTTCACCCCCAGGGATGAAAATTGCGAATACCGGACCAAATCCGGCAACAGGCATAGCACGGCCTGCGAAGCCCAACATTTTCACGGCAATAGTTACCCTTGGACTTGGAAAAATGTTTCCTGGAATTCAGGCCTGTTCTGATAGCGGGACATAAAGAAGCCAGGCAGGAGCTCAATGTTTTGAAACAGGTTGGGATCGGCTTGGATTCCTGCCTCGTGTAAGGCCTGGAGGATATCCTGGGGATCTGGAGGGCAACCTTTGACTGGGATCATTCTGGTGAGATTCGGATGCTCTTTATTTTTCTTGTACATGCATTGGCCTAAAAGGATGCTGGCCTGCATGCCTGGACTGGGTTCCATAGCCTTGCCGGTCAAGATTTCTATGTTGTTCCAGGGCTGACCTTGCCAGGCAAAGCGGATAGCTGTAAGCACCAGGCCGTTTAAGGCCGAGCAATAGGTGCACATGGTGCTGTCGAACTTACGATAGAAGATGCCCTTCAGGCCCTGCTTGGCTAAAGGCTTGGGTAACTCCCTTGTTTCATCTTGGAAGTACTCAAAATCAAATTCATGATAGCTAGCCAAGGATTCCAAAGGCTCCCCTAGCAGCTTGATATCAGACAGGTCCACGGGTCGGGCACGGTGCTGGGCGGCATGCATCAGATGGGGGACTTGTTTGGGCTCGTGTCCCAGGAGCTTGGTCCCTACCATGTCTGCGGACAATATGTCAGGCGAGGCCACTAGTATGTTGCTGCGGTGCATCTTGCCATCAAAGGCCGGGCCCCTTTCCAAGGTATATATGCCGTCTATAAGAGTCAGCATGGGCGGCATAGAGTCAGCCAGTCTGGAAATATGCAGATGCAGGTCCATTTCCGCATCAGGGCTGTGACATTTCTTGCGGGAGGTTATATCCAGGCAGCCTTTAAGGTTTTTCAGCCCCAGGCTGACTACGCTTTGGTTGTGAGTCTTCAGTACAGGCAAGTTCACTACAAAATCGCTTTGCAGGATCTGTTCATTGAATTTTAGCTGGTGATCCAACCCTACGTCCACCTTGGCAAAGGGTTCTTCCAGGATGTTGACATATCGGATTCCATATTGCTGCCGTAGGGTTTCATAGCCCAGGGTTTTAAAGGCATGGGCCGGGGTTTCTTTATCATCTGGATCAGAGACTATCCCCTCACCAATAGTAATGTCCTCTACACCATGTTCCTTCAGGAGCTTGACCACAGCCTCCACAACTCTGGAGGTAGTGATAACCCCCCATTTGGGAAAATCGCAGGCCTTGGACCAAAACACGATGTTGGGCTTGATAAATACCTTGGGCCGGGCCGGCAAGTTCTGCAACCCGGAGCACATATTTATGACTTCCTGAACAGAATTTTGATTATCCTTATACCTGGTAACTGCCACAGGGAACTGGTGCATCTGTCTTACCTCCCAAACTTGGGGACTTATCTTTTTGCTTTGTCCGCCTGGTTATTTTCCCGGAGTGTGGCCTCCACTTCCGCCACTTTGCGCTTGATCTGGACTACACTGTCCGGATTCAGGGAAATAGAATCAATGCCCTCTTGGACCAAAAAGGCTGCAAACTCTGGGTAATCACTCGGGGCCTGCCCGCAGATGCCCACCTTGCAATGCGGGGCCTTGGATTTCAAGGTCCGGAGCAGGTTCTGGATACTGCGTTTAACTGCTTCATCTTGTTCATTGAACAAATGCCGGAGTTGACTGGAATCCCTGTCCACACCCAGGATAAGCTGAGTTAAGTCATTAGAGCCGATGGAAAAACCATCAAAGCGCATTGCAAATTCCTCTGCCAGAATAATGTTGGAAGGGATCTCGCACATTACGTAGATCTCCAGGCTGTTGTTCCCTTGGCGCAAACCATTTTCAGCCAGGACCTCCAGGACTTTGTCCGCTTCAGCCAAAGTTCGACAAAACGGAATCATGATCACCACATTGCTCAGGCCAATTTCATCTCTGACCCTCTTGATGGCTTGGCATTCAAGGGCAAAGCCTTCCAGATAATCCTGGCTGTAGTAGCGGGAGGCTCCCCTGAAACCTAGCATAGGGTTGTTTTCAAGGGGTTCAAAGGCCTGGCCGCCTATGAGGTTTGCATATTCGTTGCTCTTGAAATCGCTCATGCGCACGATCACCTGTTCCGGGTATTGGGAAGCAGCTATTTTGGCTATGCCCATGGCCAAGTGGTGCACAAAGTATTCTTTTTTATCCTTAAATTGGTAGGTGAGCATCTGGATATGCCCTCTCGCCCTGCGGTCCTGGAGCTCCTCAAAGCGTACCAATGCCATGGGGTGAATCTTGATCACATTGTTGATGATAAATTCTGTCCTGGCCAGGCCTATGCCTTGGCAGGGCAGTTTCCACCACCTGTAGGCGGCTGTTGGACTGGCTATGTTCATCATTATTCGGGTGGAAGTCTGGGGCAGGTTTTCCAGGTTGATCTCGGCAATTTCGTAATCCAAGGTTCCAGGATAGATGGTGCCTTCCTCTCCTTCAGCACAGGACATGGTGATCTGCTCACCTGACTGCAGGACTTGAGTTCCGGTTCCAGTGCCTACAATAGCAGGCAGGCCTAGCTCCCTGCTGACCAGGGCAGTATGGCAGGTTCGCCCTCCCTGATCAGTGACAATGCCTGCTGCTTTTTTCATGATATGCACCCAGTCCGGATCTGTCATTTCAGTTACCAGAATTGAGCCTGGCTGAAATCTTTCAACATCTGCGGCGGACTTGATCCTGCACACCTGTCCAGAAGCAATGCCATCCCCGACACTCATTCCACTTAGAATGGGCTCGCCCTGTTTTTTCAAGGTATAGTGCTGCAGGGTACTTGATTGTGCCCTGGAAAAAAGCCTATCCGATCTCACCTGAACAATAAATATCTCTTTATTTTGGCCGTCCTGGGCCCATTCCATATACATGGGCTGTTGATAATGTCCTTCAATGATCTGAGCCCACTTGGCCAGTTGCAATATATCTTCATCTTTGAGTACAAAGGCTTGTTTTTCCTCAGTGGGGGTGGTGACATCCTTGGTAGATTTGGTACCACCCAAGGCGTAGACGAGTTTTTTTTCCTTGGTCCCCAGACTTTTCTCTACAATCGGTTTAAAACTATTGTGCTGCAGCAAGGGCTTGAATACCCAGTATTCATCAGGGGTGACCTTTCCCTGAACTACATTTTCCCCCAAGCCCCAGGCTGCGTTTATGATCACTGTGTGAGGGAACCCAGATTTGTTGTCCATGGAGGTCATGATCCCTGAGCCAGCCAGGTCTGAGCGCACCATCTTCTGTACTCCTGCAGACAGGGCCACCTGGAGATGGTCGATTCCATTCTCCTGACGGTAGGTTATGGCCAGATCTGTGAACAAGGAAGCAAAACACTTGCGAATGGCTTCCAAAAGCTGATGTTCGCCGCAGACATGCAAAAAGGTTTCCTGCTGTCTTGCAAAGTAGGCTTCAGGGTGGTGCACAGCTATAACGCTGCTGCGCACAGCTACATCCACGGATTCCCTTTGGAAGTGTCTGCAAAGCTGGTGATAGCTTTGGATAATCTGGGACGAGACTTCCTCGGGCCAGACGAGCTGTAAGATTTTGTCCCTGATCTCTTGTCCAGTTTCTGCTAAGTTCCTTTGACCCTGTTTCAGATCCTGCAGCAGGCCATGAATGACCTGGTCAAGCCTATTGTGCTTAATAACTCGCCAATAAGCCTGGGCTGTGGTGGCAAAACCCTCTGGTACCAGAATTCCTTGCTGGCCCAGTTTTTGGATGATGTCCCCCTGCAAGGCGTTTTTTTCTCCCACTTCGCTTATTTGCTCTATGCTGGTTTCTTGTAGCCAGCGGCAAAAAACAAAATTGCCCATGTCTATGTCCCTGGTATGTTAAATGATTATTGTTGCAGATATTATCCGTCTTGGTGTTTTTTGACAAGGGCAATTTGTTATATGTGGTAATAGAGTTGTCTATTTTATGCATTGCATGTTGTGGAGCAAAGGCTTTTCAGTGGCAGGCGAGCATGTTGCGCGTATTTTTGGTGATGACACTCCCAAATATACATTGTATGCCCTGCACATTGTGGAAAAAAGGCATGGGTCTTGGATATAAAAAGGCCTCCAGCGAAAAGATCGCCAGAGGCCTAAAAGAGTATG
>CAZBUB010000082.1:0-7510 GCA_964494985.1 uncultured Desulfohalobiaceae bacterium
GGTCTTCGGCTTCCGGAGTCAGGCGTGAGCCTGTGCTCTCCTTGATGAGCAAGGGCAGGAAACAGGGCAAAGTATAAGGTGCCAGGGAATGCCAGTCAAACCGGCTGGCTATTAATATGATTTTTGTAACTGTTCACCAGGTCCAAGGGTTCGGCCCACAGGGCGCAAAAAAACTCGCTTCCAAGAATGCGTATTTTTAAAGTTGCACTTTTGTCTAGGAAGTGCTACTTGCTGCCTAACAGTTGCATGGAGCTGGTTTGGAACAACAGCGAAGCTTTCATGCCCTTACTTGGTTATGTTCCCGCCGTCTGCCTAAAAAAAAGAAATGGATTCTGAAGTACAGGACCTTGGGCGATGAAGAGCCGATGTTTTTTTCCTGGGAGGAGCACTGCATATCTTGTGCAAGGCGTGTGCAGTACAAGCTCCATGTTCATGTACAGTGCAATAGGATAGATGAAGATGATTGAGATTTACTAATATCTAACAGTGGCTCTGTGCTTCCTGTATGTCCCATTTAGAACACGGAGGGCTTCCGCTTGGATACAGCGCTTATGTGGGCCGCAAAATATGGTTTTTGTTTCTGCTGCTGATCCTGGCCGGCGCTTTGCTGATCCTGGCCATCTGCGCAGGTGCGGTGCGGATTCCAGTCTGGGAAGTCTTGAAATTGCTATGGAGCCGGTCTGGTGACAGCAATTTTGCGACAATCATATTCAATATCCGGCTGCCCCGAGCATTGGCTGCTTTTTTTGCAGGTTCAGGTCTCGCATCAGCCGGAGCAGCCATGCAGTCCATTTTGAAAAATCCTTTGGGGTCTCCATTCACATTGGGAATATCCCAGGCTGGAGCGTTTGGTGCTGCCTTTGCGGTAATGATTCTGGGCAGCGGTGCGACCCAAGGTAGCCTTGCCAAATCAATAAGCATTGCCAGCCCTTACCTGATCACTGCGTCAGCCTTTGTTTTCTGCATGCTGACTTCTATTATCATCATAGCCATTTCCAGGATCCGCGGGGCGACACCAGAGGTTATGGTTCTTAGCGGCGTAGCCCTGGGCTCGCTTTTCAATGCCGGGACCATGTTTTTGCAGTATTTCGCGGATGAAACGCAACTGGCAGCTGTGGTTTTTTGGACTTTCGGGGATGCTGCCCGGGCTGGTTGGCCGGAAGTCTGGATTATGACTTTGGTAGTGGCTTTAGGCACGGTGTACTTTTTTTGCAATCGCTGGAACTACAATGCCATAGATGCTGGAGAAGAGACTGCCAGAGGTCTGGGAGTCAGTGTGCACAGGGTCAGGTTGGTGGGCATGCTGTGGGCCTCCTTGCTTACAGCGACCATCATATCCTTGCTGGGCATTATCGGTTTTGTAGGTTTGATCTGCCCCCATATCGTGCGCAGGATCATAGGAGATGATCATCGTTTTCTGCTGCTGGCCAGCTGTCTGACCGGAGGGGTCCTGTTGCTGGCCTCTGATGTGGCTTCCAGATTGATTTTGGCCCCCCATGTGTTTCCTGTCTCAGTGCTCACCGCTTTTCTGGGTGCGCCCACTTTCCTTTATCTGCTAATCAGGAGGCAGATCAGGTAATGCTGGCGGTGCAGGATCTTTGTATTGGTTATAACCATCAGGATCTAATTCTTCAGGATCTGGGCTTCAGGGTGCAATCCGGAGAGATGCTGACCATACTGGGCCCCAATGGAGTGGGCAAAACCACTTTGCTGCGCTGTATTAATAGGATTCTGGAACCAGGCAAAGGCTCAGTATTCGTCGAGGATCAAAATGTATTTCGCATGTCAATGAGCGAGATAGCCAAGAAATTGGGCTATGTCGCCCAGAAAAGCGAAGCCGGGCGGATGACTGTGTTTGATGCTGTCTTGTTGGGTCGTAAGCCTCATCTAGGCTGGAGGATTGCTGACAGAGATCTGCGCATAGTGGAGGACACTATCAGCCGGATCGGCCTCACTAAGCTAGCCTTGAGACATATAGATCGTATCAGCGGAGGCGAACTGCAAAAGGTATGCATAGCCCGGGCCATGGTCCAAGAGCCCCAAATCCTGCTCCTGGACGAGCCAACAAGCAGTCTGGACTTGAAGAATCAACTGGAGATCATGCGCATTATCCGCTTTGTGCTCCAGGAGCACAAAATAAGCGTGGTTATGACCATGCATGATCTGAATATGGCCTTCAGGTATACTGACAAGTTCATCTTCTTGAAATGCGGCAGGTTATATCAGCATGGGAGAAGGGAGGAGATCACTTCAGAGGTGATCCAGGAAGTATACGGGGTTCCCGTAGATATCGTAAGTCATGCCGGGCAGCTGGTCATCGTGCCCAGTAGTCAGGAATAATTGAATTTGTTGTTTAATGCTATCATAAATTTAAAAGTAGCATATAGTTGCATTTTTAAAATTATTTTGCTACGAAGGGCTATGTTTTGTGGTTCAGGCGGGTAACCTATTGTATTACTTCTAAGTTGCAGGAGGAGGGCTGATGAGATTTAAGAAGCTGTTTTTTGCCATGGTGGTCAGTCTTTTTTTGTTCGGGCTCCAGTTTACCTGCTTCGCTGAAGAGGAGGGCGAGGCTGGAGAGGAGCAAATCCAGCCTTACAAGCTCGAGCAGGTGATAGTCAGGGATCATCCCTTAAGGGGCCAGGCCTTGGAGATCACTCCAGATGTTACGGTGATAAACGTGGATGATTTTGAAAAGGCTGGGCGTATGAATGATATCCAGGATCTCTTGGAGGAGACCCTGGGGCTAGATGTGATGCGCTCCAACATTGGATCCAGCCCCTCGGACCAGGTCTATCTTCGGGGCATGGACGCCTCGCGATATCAGATATTCATGGACGGCAGGCCTATGCGGCTGATGGGCAGGATGGGTTACTACAAAGTGGATTGGACCACAATGCCTTTAAATAATGTGGAATCGGTGGAGATCATTCGGGGCAGCCATTCTCTGCTTTTTCCATTCTCCATGGGCGGTGCATTCAACATAATAACCAAAAAAGGCAAAAAAACTGATGAGATCAAGCCGGATGTTACAGTAGCTTCTGAATTTGGCTCTTACGGGCAAGAAAGCTACAGCGCAAATGTGCAAGGGGGAGCTTTAAATGCAATAGGCTACTCCTTTGCCGCTGAAACCAGGGAAGGTGACGGTTATTTGAGAAACAATTTTTATGATACAGACAATTTCAATTCCCGCATTTCCTTGTTTCTGCCCACTGATGGGACACTGACAGCTGGATTCGATTATGTAGACAATCGGACTGGATATGCCGTTATAAATGATCCAGACGATCCAGCCAGTGATTATGACCCGGACTATCCTGTAGTGAGTGCAGATGAAATTGACAAATACACCCACGATTATGAAGGCAAAGCCTATCCAGGCGGAGACTCTTACTGGGACAAAAGGACATATGATTACAGCTTGATGCTGGAGCAGCCCATGGGCCCAGGCGAGATCAGGGCTCAAGCCTTCCATAACCACTCTGATAGAGATAGGCTCTACCATGATAAAGAAAAACAAAATGAACAAATAGGAACGGAAGAATTCAATACCGGCTACAGTCTGGATTATCTAGGAGTTGATATCTTTGATAAGCACACGCTTTCTTTTGGAGGCGAATACCGCACCCAAGGACCTAAGGATACCAAAGATTTTTATGAGATCGTTTCTGCCTACGTGCAGGATGTCTGGAATCCGGTTTCACCTTTGACACTCACTTGGGGTGTTCGGTTTTACGAATTTCAAAGCGATGCCTATAAGCCCTTCCCTGATGGGAAAAAATTTGTTCTCATGTCTCCGGAAGAAAGGGAAAAATATGGGTATCGCCGTGTGGAAAACGAATGGTGTCCCAAGGCGCGGCTGAGCTATGAGGTTGATCCTGATCTTACTCTTTATGCCTCTGCGAGTCGAGAAATGCGCCTGCCTTGAATCTGAGACCTCTGGAGATGGGCGCAGTCTGCGTCCTATAAAGATTATTTGGCTGTAAATCCAGAATATGAGACTGAAACCGCCTGGACATATGAAACAGGACTGAAAAAATATCTGGGCTTTGCCACAACGTTTAGGGCTGCTGCATATTATACAGATATTTCAGATTATCAGCAGCACAATTATCAAGCATCTGCAATGGATGTTGTACAAAGTTACAATGTTGATACCCAAGTATACGGCCTTGAGCTGGAGCTTACCAGGAGACTGTCTGAAGGGCTAAGTGGATATCTGGTTTATACCTGGAAGAACTGGTCAACTGAGGATCATCCATTAGATGATCCTAATACTCATTATTTTATGCAAAATCAGCCCAGGAACATTGTCAAAGCCGGGGTAAACTACAGTCTTTGGGAAGGTGGGGTTGTTACATTGAACTCCAAATACATTGATCAGCGCGAAGCCCAATCAGGAAAAAAGCTAAAAGATGTGATTCTAGTTGATGTAGGAGCTGAGCATACGTTCAGCCTCGAGCATAGAGAGCTCAAGTTAAAAGGGTATGTAAACAATGTGACTGATCAGGATTATAAGCTGCGAGCAGGGTATCCTATGCCAGGCATTACAGCTGGGATCCAGGCTGAATTGAGTTTTTAGCAGACAGGTTTCGAAACAGACAGGAGCATAGTTTGTTTTCTGGATTGAGGCTAAAGAAAAGGCTATGTTCCTGTCTGTTGATTATATCAAGCTGCTAGAGCAGAAAAAAAGATATAATAATAGCTTTAATATAGATATGATACAGGGCTATGGATATTAACATCATAATGATGTCTCACATTGCAAAATGATCACCATCATGAATATCAAGTATAGAATTGTGAGGATATGAATTGCACATGTTACATCGCATAATCTATTGTGCTTTTGCACTATTTTGCAGTCTAAATGTATGTTTGATCGCCAATTCTCAAGCAGCACAACAGGGACAATTCTATGTCATAGGGGTTGGACCAGCAGGTCCGCAAACAGCTACCATACAGGCTCTTGAGAGAATCAAATCAGTAGATGTCATAATTGCTTCAGAAGAACATTGTGAATTGTTCAAGGATTACCTTGGGGATAAGAGATCCATGTTTGATCCTTGGAGCGGTTTCTGGGACTATAAAGGCAAGCCATACAGAAAATTAACTGCAACAGAAAAAAAGAAATTAAAAAGTTCTCGAATCCAGAAAAGGGATCAACGCGTGGCAAGAATCAGGGAAGTGTTGGAGCAAGGTAAAGACGTGGGTTTGCTGGACTCTGGAAATCCCTGCCTCTTTGGCCCAAGCCATTGGTATGTTGAGCAATTCAAGCCAGACGAAGTTACCATTATCCCGGGTATGGGCGCAGATGCTGCAGCTATGGCAGCTTTGGGTAAAAGTACAATTCCAGCCCATGATACCAGGTTTGTTATGCAGACTGCGCCCTTCTTTTTAGCAGATAGAGAAGCTGAAGATTGGGATATAATGCAGGATCTGGCAGATTATTCATACACGAAGATCTTGTATATGGCTTTGCGCGATCCGGAAAATCTGTTTGCCAATCTGAGCAGATATCTTCCGCTGGATATGCCTTGTGCAGTAGTATTCTGGGCAGGCTACCCTGAGAAGCAACAAGTTGTACATGGCAACATTGGCAATATGCCAGAGAAGCTCTCAGACTATAATGAGGATTATATGGGCTTGTTGCTGATCGGCCGCTTCCTGGAAGGTAAGCCTTATGAAAGAGCTCAGCAGCGCTGAAGATATGCCAGTGTTTATGGCAAACCCGAAATGCTCCCTTTAAGAAAGTCCGGGTGAATTGAGATGCTTCTTAAAAGCGCCCTGTTGCCAGCGATAATGTGCCTGCTGTTGTTCTGGCCAGGCCCTATACATGCCGAAGATGTCCTCATCCAGGATATTGTTGGACGACAGGTTACAGCACCGAAGGACCCAGAGCGCATCCTGTGTTTGGCTCCTGGGGCCTTGCGGCTAATTGTCTATCTGCAGGCCCAGGACAAATTGGTGGGGGTGGAAGCCATGGAAAAACAAAATCCAAGGGGGCGGCCTTATTGGTTTGCCAGCCCGGGATTGAAACAGCTGCCTATATGTGGACCAGGGGGGCCAGCCAGTATCGATCAAAAACCCAACATGGAACTGGTGCTGGACCTAGATCCGCAAGCAATATTTGTGACCTATATGAATCGTTCCTTGGCAGATCGAGTGCAAAAGATTCTGGATATTCCTGTAATAGTGCTCAGTTATGGCCCGTTTGCCAATTTTGACCAGACAGTATTCAAATCTTTGCGGCTGGCAGGCAGGGTGCTGAACCGTGAGCAGCGCGCTTTGGATGTGGAGCAGTTTATCAGAGACACACAAAAGGATTTGCAGCAAAAAGCAAAGCAGACTGCCCAAGTGGATCTCCCAAAAGTGTATGCAGGGGGAATTGGCAAACGCGGTGCCCATGGTCTTGAGAGCACCCAGCAGAATTATCCTCCATTGCAATGGATCCAGGCCCATAATCTGGCCCGGGAAATTAACGCTGGGGATCAGAAACATCTATTTATCAGTATGGAAACATTGCTAGGATTGGATCCGGAATTCATTTTTATCGATGGAGGAGGCCTGCAACTTGTAGAGCAAGACTTTAAAAAAAAGCCAGAGATATATACCAGCTTGCAGGCCTTTCAAAAGGGCAGGGTCTATACATTGCACCCTGTTAACTGGTATTTGACCAACATTGGCACTGCTTTGGCCAATGCATATGCAGTGGGAAAAATTATTTATCCAAAGGCTTTTGCTCAGGTAGATGTCAGTAACAAGGCAGATCAGATATACGAATTTCTTCTAGGCGCTAAAGTAAACCAGGAGATGGAAAGGGATTACGGCAAGCTGGGGGGCAAGCCCAGATTCATTCCTTAGATATTGCTGGAAGGTTTATTGGTCAACTTGCTAGGACCTGCCGCGCAAGGAGTTGCTGGCTTTTGTTTGTATTTTGCAAAAAGCAGTGACCCACGGTATTTCAGACTTAAGAAGTTTTCGCTATTGCAGCATAAGGATCCCTCCGACTCTCCGCGCAGGTAGCACTTGAGCACTCACTTTCTTGCAATGCGCATCAAGAGATGGATTATGTCAAGCCGCAGCCCCAGCTCTGTAAAGACAGAATGCAATCAGGCCAAGGCAGATTTTTTTGATTCCCAGGCCCAGTCTGCCTGGGCAGCGGCCGAATACAGTGAGCAGGAAAGGTCCAGGATTTTTCAGGTATTGGAAAAATTGCCGGACTTGCGGGGCAATACAGTACTAGAGCCTGGATGCGGCACTGGACGATTGAGCAGGATACTTTCCAGCCAGGTGGGAAGCCAGGGTCTGGTAATAGCTATGGATATCAGCCCCAAAATGATCCAGGCTGCCAGAGAAAACCTGCAGGAAACAAACAATGTGTACTTGTGTTGCTCTGCATTGGAATCTATGAAGCTGCCATTGGGCGAAGTGGATGTCGTTTTTTGCCATCAGGTATTTCCCCATTTTGATTGCAAAAAGACAGCCCTGGCAAAAATGTCCAGGAGTC
>CAZBUB010000083.1:0-7072 GCA_964494985.1 uncultured Desulfohalobiaceae bacterium
CGTTCAGCAAAACTGTGCATGCTTTTTCAACCTCAAAGTCCACCATAATCCTCTGGAAGTTCAAGAGGCCCAATATAAAACTTTTGCTTTACGCATTCTTAGGAGCGAGTTTTTTGAGCCCTGTGGGCCGAACCCCCGGACCTGGTAAATAGTTACTTCATCCCAAGCATGGGGTTTGCTTTTTCAAAGGGGAAGACGCAAACTATCCTGACCGGTAAATGGGGTGTCGGGCATTACTTGTTGAATTTTCTATATGCCCAAGGCCTCAGTCTAATCCTTAGTAACTCAGCTATGAGCCATTAGCAACTGTGTTTCAAGACCCAAAACACCCTTGAGCTCTGACTAGGTCGGCATTCATGAGCGTGATGGATATATGCATGCATGTTGAGAGATTCAAGACAGCTTACCTTACCATGAGAGTCGCACAATCTGTGCGAGGTGCTGAAGATTTGCTGGGGTGGAGCAAACCGCTTCCTTTGCTCGCGAAAGGCGTGGAGCCCTGGTCTTTTACCGGGGCGGCGAACAAAACGCGGGGGCAGATGCTTGCAATGAGTGCTGGTACTTGGTAAATGTCCCTGTGCACCATGAAATTCTACACTCGCAGCATACCAGGATAGGTCTTTATGCTCAGAAACAGCTTCCTGCACCTGCCTTCCATTGGCCCAAGCACAGAGCAAAAACTGTGGAAGGGCGGGCTCAGGACCATGCAGGACTTCCTGGAGAGCCCGCCGGCATTTCTCTCCAGGCACAGGCAAAGGAGCATTGCGGAGCATATTGCCCTGGCCCAGGACAGGCTGCACAGGCAGGATGCAGCATATTTCTGCGCCAACCTGCCAGCAAAAGAGCATTGGAGAATCTTCAAGGAGCACAGGCAGAATACTGCCTACCTAGATATCGAGACCACAGGCCTGGGCAACGCCGCGGATATCATCACCACCATCGCCCTTTATGACGGCCAGAGCGTCAAGTACTACGTCCATGGCCACAATTTGCAGGACTTCAAACAGGATATCAGAGGATACAACACCCTGGTCACTTACAACGGCAAGACCTTTGATATCCCTTTTATAGAGAGCTATCTAAATCTCAGGCTGGATCAGGCCCATATCGATCTAAGGTACGTGCTGCGCAGCCTGGGCTACAGCGGGGGACTCAAATCCTGTGAGCGGCAGCTGGGCTGGGGGCGCTCCGGCTGCCTGCAGGACATGGACGGATACTTCGCTGTGCTCCTGTGGCAGGAGTATAAAAGGAAAAAGAGCGATAAAGCCCTGGAAACCTTGCTTGCCTACAACATCCAGGATGTCCTGGGGCTGGAGCAGCTGATGATCGAGGCCTACAACCAAAAGCTGGGCAGCATCCCCCTGGACCTGACTCCCATCCCTGCTTGCCAGCCCCTGAAGAATCCATTTCAGGTAGATGATGCCATAGTCAGAAGCCTTAAGGATCGGATCTGGGGGCCTTAGATTATAAAGTGTCTTTTTCATTGATCAGCAGTGTCATCACTTTAAGCATCGCCGCCCTGGTTATTGTTACAGCTGGCAGCCGGCTGGCGCGGGTGGCTGATGAGCTCGCCGACCGCACTGGCCTGGGTGAGGCGATGTTCGGAATTTTCCTGCTGGCAGGGGTGACCTCGCTGCCCGACTTTGCCGCGACTCTGAGCGCCGCACTGGATGCCCGGCCTAATCTGGCCATGAGCAATGTCATGGGCAGTATGGCTGCGAACCTTATGTTTCTGGGAATTGCAGACCTGGTCTATCGCAAGGCCAACCTGGAACATGCAGCCGCCTCTCCCACAAATCTTATGCAGGCGGCTTTGTCGATCGTGCTGTTGTCGTTGCCTTTGCTTGCCATCGCTACTCCGCCGGTTTCAATGTGGGGAATACACCCGATTACCCCGGTAATCGTGGCCACCTATCTGTTCGGGCTGCAAATGGTTCGCAGCACCGAGGACAGACCCATGTGGTTCCCCCGCTATACCTTTCAGACAGTGCCGGACAGGCCGGAACACCGCAGTCACGGCGGGCTGGTTAAGGCCTGGATCAGCTTTGTTGCCCTGGCCGCCGTAACCGGTATCGCCGGTTGGGTGCTGATGGATTCCGCCAAGGTCATCAGTGACCAGACCGAGCTGTCTGAAACTTTGGTTGGGGGCCTGTTCACGGCACTTTTCACTTCCTCTCCGGAGCTGATCACCACTATCGCGGCCATTCGTCAGGGGGCACTTACCCTGGCAGTTGGCAATATCTTTGGCACCAACTGCTTCAATATACTGGTGATCGCCACTGCTGACGGCGGCTACCCCGGGGGCTCCATCTATCACGACATGGCGGCGTTGCAGATGACCTGGGGCTTGGTCAGCATCCTGATGACTGCGATCCTACTGATGGGTATGGTGCGACGGGAGACTTACGGTATCGTACGCATCGGATTTGAAAGTGCATTGATACTTATGGTCTATGCTGTGGCCCTGGGAATCGTTGTGATTGGTGGCTGAGTTGCCTTGCCTGGCCCAAAGCTTTGGTTTAAAATTTGCCTTTTACATTCAAAGTTGACGCAGTTTGTTTTGATTCCAGAAATACACCATGCTCAAAGAATTAATTTATAAATACAAGCACTTGCTGATCTGGGTGATTTTTCTGGCCCTGGTTTTTTTGTATTGGCAAAGCTATCAATACGAAAAGGAGCTCATCCAGAAAACTGACCAGTCCCAAAGGTACATGGTGGAGCAGAACATCATGGATGCCCTTGACTATGCTGACAATAGCTACAAGATACTGGAAAATTATTTGAACGGGGAAATGCGAGAAATATCTCAAATACTGGTGCAGAAATACCAGGAACATCCAAATATACATACCTGGGACCTGGAAAGCCTAAAAGAGAGATTTGGAGATTATGAGATCTACATAGTCAATAAGGACTTGGAAGTGGTCAGGACTACGTTTAAGGAGGATCTGGGGCTTGATTTCAAAAGGTTCCCTAATTTTGCAGAGCTGTTAAGGAAAAGGTTGGCAGGGGACGAGTTTGTTGCGGATCGGATGGATATTTCTACAGCCAGACAAAAACTACAGAAGTACAGCTACATGCCTACACCTGATCACAACTATCTTCTGGAGCTTAGCATAGATATCCAAGAGGCTCATCCAAGCCTAAAGAGCATAAATGTCTTTGAACAGGCTGATAAGCTGACCCGGGAATACAATTTAGTGCAGGGGATATCCTTTTATAAGACCAACCAGGATGGCAGCGATGTGGGCTTGGTGACCAGAGGAGAAGGCCCCTACCTGGATACCAATATTTCCGGCCAGGAAGAGGACCTGGTACAGGAGGCAGTACTCAGCAAAGAGCCCCAGGTGCTGGAGAGCAAAGACTCCAACTTGCACAGGACAGCTAAATATATTCCGCATTTGTCCTACCAGGAAGACAATGAGCTGGACTGGTGGAACTCCTACGTGGTCAGAATTGCTTATGACGGTAATATACTGGCTTCACGATTAAAGTCAGCCAGAAATGTGCTGCTGGGCAAGACAGCTTTGCTGGCCTTTATTTTTATATTGTTTCAAATTGTTTTGGTGCATCTGTTCAGGCGAACAAAGGAGCTGGCTTCTGTGGATGTCCTGACCAAACTGCCCAACCGAAAGATGCTGCAGGAGCGCTTCAAGAGAAAGACTTCCCAGCCTGGGCAAAGGAAAGTCTCACATAAGCTGGCCTTATTGTTTGTGGATTTAAATGAATTCAAGGCAATTAACGACAATTATGGGCATCACATTGGCGACGCTGTTTTGCAGGAAGTGGCAGGAATTCTGCAAAGCGTATTGCGCAGTGAGGATATAGTAGTTCGTGCTGGTGGGGATGAGTTTATGGTCCTGCTTACAGGGGTAGCTTCTAAGCAGGATGTGTATACCGTGGTACTGAAGATCAAAGAGGCTTTGTTGCAACCAATGCTCATTGAAGGCTATAGTATAGGACTTCAAGTAAGTGTGGGCATATCCATGTATCCTGATGACTCCCGAAGTCTGCAGGAGCTTACAAAAATGGCAGATGCTGCTATGTACAGGGCCAAGAGCTTGAAAACAGAGCAAATAAGCTGGGCGCTTAGCTCAGAGAGCACAAAACACGATGCTGAACAAAGACTGTAAAGACATGATGCAAGCATTGTCTGACAAGAAGTTTAGATTCCTTTCGCAACCCGTATCATTCCGATGGAAGGATCAGAAAGTGGATTTGGATACCAGAAGTTGGAAAATTTTTGCGAGTTGTATTGCTTGATGATGGCGAAACTGTGCATACTGCATTTTTTGAGAGATCATTTAAGGAGCAATAAGCTATGAGAGTTAAATATTTTCCAGATACGGACACAGCTCATATAGAATTTAGAGACAAAGCTGTCCAGGAGACAAAAGAACTAAAGGACACCGGGGTGGGTCTGCTGCTGACCATCGGCTACCCGGCAGCGGATAAACCAAATCGGAAAAAGGTCCGGAAAACGGCTGGTGCCATGAGCAGCTTCAATGGCTATGGCCGCAACTGAGCCGTGGACACATTGTACACGTACAAGAAACCCCGGGAGCCCTGCCCTTTCAGGGGACCGGAAGTGATGTTTATGATCTGAAGGGCTGATCCCCGCTTCGCTGGGAAAGGCCATGGAACGGATGTGTCTTATTTGATCAGCCGCCGTTTCATGAACAGCAGAGCCAGGTAGCCAAAGAGGATGATGAACAGGAACAGATAGCCCAGGTTGAAGGCCGGGTTGGCCTCCATAGCCCCGATACAGAAGAACCGGGTCAGCTCCACCAGATGATACAAGGGGAATATGAGGGAGAAAACCCCGGCCCAGTCCGGTATGCCGGAGATGGGAAAGAAGGTGCCCGAGAACAAAAACATGGGGGTTATAAACAGGAATATGGGCAGGTTGAACATGTCGATAGTCGGGATCAATCCGGTGAAGAACATGCCGATGCAGGCAAAGGCCAGCCCGCCCACAAAGGCCAGGGGGATGCACAGCAGGGCTTCCGGAAAGGCGGCGTAGCCGATGGACATGAGCACGGCTAGCATGATGGCCACTGCTGCCGCGGCCTTGGACGCGGCCCACACAATCTCGGCCAGAATGATCTCTTCCAGGGAGAGGGGTGTGGCCAGCATGCCGTCAAAGGTCTTCTGAAAGTACATGCGGACAAAGGAGGCGTAGGTGGTTTCGAAAAAGGCGTTCCACATGCAGGCCGTAGCCACCAGGGCCGGGGCCATGAATTCGGTGTAGTCAAGACTTAATCCTGCATACTGCACTCCGCCGATAAGTCCGGAGAAGCCCAGGCCAAAGGCCAGAATATAAAAACCCGGCTCCAGGAGGGGAACCAGGAAGTTGACCTTCCAGATGCGGCGATAGGTGGTCAGGTTCCGGAACCAGACATGTCGGAAACGAAGGGATATGGCCTGCAAACTGACCCGGTTCATTCCCGCAATCCCCGCCCGGTCAGGCGCAGAAACACGTCTTCCAGGTTCCCGGCCCGGAACAGGCAGGATTCCATACAAAATCTGTTACGGACCTCGTTTTCCAGCTCTCCGCGAGAATCGGTGTAGATGATCATCTGCTCCCCCAAGTCGTCGTGTTTGATATTTTCGTGCCGGATATAGTTTTTGAGGTCCTCTCCCGGTCCTTCGACCTCAATAACGCTTTCGGCTGCGTGTTCCAAAATCAGGTCCCGGGGACGGCCCTGGGTAACGATTCGGCCCCGGTCCATTATCAACAGGCGGCTGCACAGGCTTTCCGCCTCCTCCATATAGTGGGTGGTCAAAAGCATGGTCAGGCCCTTCTTTTTCAGGGCCAGGAGCCGGTCCCAGACCTGGTGCCTGGACTGCGGATCCAAACCGGTGGTCGGCTCGTCCAGGATGATCAGCTCCGGCTCAGGCATCAAGGCCCGGGCCAGCTGCAGACGTCTGGCCAGCCCGCCGGAAAGCTGCATGACCTTGGACCTCCGTTTATTGCGCAGGGCAAAGAACTCCAGCAGCTCTTCGGCCCGGGCTTTGGCCCGGGCCTTGTCCATCTCGAAGTACCGGGCATAGATCAAAAGGTTCTGCTCCACGGTCAGATCGGGATCCAGGGTGTTGTCCTGATGACAGATGCCCAGACGGGACCTGATCTGCCGCCACTTTGTTCTGATATCCATTCCGAAGAGGTGCATATCCCCGCCGGTCAGAGGGGAGAAACCGTAGGTCATGCGGATGGCCGAGGTTTTCCCCGCCCCGTTGGGACCGAGCAGACCGAAAAACTCCCCTTTATCCACATCAAAGCTGATCCCGTCCACCGCAGTGAAGGAACCGAAACGCTTGATGATATTCCGGGCTGTGATCAGACTCATATGACTGGGTATCTGGTACTCGTAGTGTGCGGTTTGCAAAAAAACTTGTGCACTCGTTATGGTTTTGCATCCAGTACAGTCTGCCACCAGGTGTTCCAGGCCTTGAGGGACAGGACAGCTACGGCTATCTCTATGGGCTTGGAGTTTACTCTGTGTGGTTCTGAGATGCAACTTGATGCGTTCCTTATAAGTGCAAATAGATTGACACCTATAATGGACCCCATTATAATATGACATATGATAAAAACCTTTAAGTCTGCCGGCACAGAGGATGTTTTTGATGGGGTGGCATCGCAGGCTGCTCGAAAATGCTGCCCCCCCCCATCTATTTGGCCGGTTGCTCGTCGGAAATTGGATCAAATCAACAGAGTCCGAGAAATCAGTGAACTTAAGGTACCTCCTGGAAATCGATTGGAGCGTTTGAAAGGCGACCAGGAGAATCAATACAGTATCCGCATTAATAAACAATATACAATAGTACCCTGAGATAAGAGAGAAGCTTGAACAAGAAGCTTCAATGGACTTGGAAAAGCCGCACCGCTAGGGTTGGTCATTACTGTAGTTTGCGGCTATCAGCCTGCACCAAATCATCAGCTCATAAAGTCCAGCATGGCCGCAAAAATAAGCAATAACAGCATTCCCCATATTCACCTCACCTGTGCAATTATCATCATGCGCCGTAAGACCCCTTCCTTCAGGTAGGGGATATAAGGCGCTTT
>CAZBUB010000084.1:0-6885 GCA_964494985.1 uncultured Desulfohalobiaceae bacterium
GTAATTATTCACTAGGTCCGGGGATTTTAATTTTGCTCTGCGACGGAGAAGTGCATGCCTGTCGCAAGTTTTCATCTTATCTCGGGAATATTTTCCAGCAGGGGCTGACCCAGGCCAAAAGAACTGCTACCTGTTATGCAGCAGCAACAGTGGGTGCCAAGCACGATACGCCGGGTGCGCAACTGGGCAAAGTCAAAACACTCCAAGTGGTCCACAGGGCTGTGATTTACACGCAAGCTAAGCATCTAGGAGCCATCAAAAAGGCTTGACTCTGCTCTGGGGCATCCTCGTTGACATTTGGGAAGTCTGCAAAATATTGCGGGTCGTAATATTGATGAGCCATAAAGATTCCTGTTTTTTGAGGAAATTGTATGGAAAACTGGATCTCCAGCAACAGCTTTTTCCGATTGAAGTTTTCCATGCTTCGTTATGCCCATTCTGGACATGATAGTTATATGGTTTTCGTTCAGGGGTGCTGACAGCTTGAGCATAACCCGTCATTGCGAGGAGTCTTCGACGAAGCAATCTCCAGAAATACAGATCAATGAAGGACACAATATGCATCCTCCCTGAATGCTTAGGTTATATGTATGTTCACCTGTTTGTTTCCGGGCAGGGAGGGCAGAAGATTCTGGACTGCATCAGGCCCCTAGCTTCCAGCCGGGTAAGTGTGCAGGCGTTTGCCTTGGTCCGGACATTCGCATTCCTGAATGATGGGGGTCAAAAATCCCTAGCATAGCTCCACTCCATTCAACGCGTTTGTACATGCTTTTTTTCTTTTAAGACGGGTTACTGATCCTGGGTTTTTCCCTCAGCTGAAAGTCCTTGTTCAAGGTCAATCTGCCCATGACCGGTCCTGGAGCGGATAAAGCTGACAATTTTCTTCACCGCCAGGGGAAAACTGCCTAGGATGACAAAGGAAATGATCAGGCCCGGGGACAGAATATCAGAAATTTTGCTGATCTGGCCCAGATGCCTGCCTGCGTTGACATAGACTGCTGTGCCGGCCAGCATGCCCACTTGAGAAACCCAGTAGAAGGTGGTCAGGCGCATTTTGGTCAAGGCCATGCCCAGATTGATGACAAAGAAGGGGATGGCTGGAATAAGACGCATGGTGAACAGATAAAAGGCCCCTTCCTTTTCGATGCCGGCATTGACCTTGTCATACCAGGAGCCCAGTTTGGCCTGGGTCCAATCCTGAAACAGGTATCTGGCCACCATGCAGGCCAGGGTGGCCCCGATGCTGCTGGCAAATGAAACGAGCACCAGACCTGTCCAGAATCCGAACAAAGCACCTGCTGCCAGGGTCATGACAGCTGCTCCGGGCAGGTTGACTGCGACCACTCCAATATAGAGCAGGAAAAAGCTCAGGAGCACCAAAAAAGTATGTTCGGCATACAAGGCCTGGAATGTCTCCCTGGATTGCTGCAGATAAGCGAGGGTCAAAAACTGCTGCAGATTTAAGGCAAAGAACAGGATGATCAACGCCAGGATGGCTAGAGCAATGACCAGCTTTTTGGAGTTGGGCAATTTTAATGCAAAATTCATGGCTTGTTTTCTCCTCTGAAACCAAAAAAGAAACGCAGGGTTTTCTGGACCCGTTCCGAGAAGATCCGTTCACTGAGATACCTGCCAGCCACTTTTTTGTTGATCTCAGCCAGGGTGGGATAGGGATGCACTGCAGAAATCATACTGGACAGCTTAACATTGGCGTTGAGCACAACCACCCATTCGGACAAAAGCTCTCCCGCATGGGGGCCAACTATCTGCACCCCCAGGGGCTTGTTTTTTTTATCCAGCAAAAGCTTAATCCTGCCTTCGCCTTCTTCTTCAGCCAGGCTGCGATCGTTATTTGAAAAGGCCTCGGTCCAGACTGTGTATTCCTGGCCCTGTTTCCTGGCCTGGGTTTCATTGAGCCCCAGGCTGGCAAACTCAGGATCCGTGTAGGTGCAGGCCGGCATCCAGGTATAGTCAGTTTTGCGGGGCAGGTGAAACACGGCATTTGTGACCACTACTCCGCCTTCGTAACCTGCGGCATGGGTAAACTGATAAGCGCCAGTGGCATCTCCGCAGGCAAAAATATGCTTCTGGTTGGTGCGCAGGCGGTTATCCACCTGAATTCCCTTGGGATTAAAATCCACCCCGGCTTTTTCCAAACCCAGACCATCAACGCTCACTTTGCGGCCCAGGGCCACCAGCAGCACATCGCCTTGAACCGAGGTCTGCTGGCCCTCACTGTCATTGAAGGCTACTTCCCGGGTCTGTCCCAGATCACGGGTCTTTAGTAACTGGGTGCCCAGGTGAAAGGTGACTCCTTCCTGAGCCAGCAGGGCCTGGACCATCCCGGCCAGATCCGGATCCTCCCGGGACAGAATCTGTTTGCTGCGTTGGATGACATGGACCTGGGAACCCAGCCTGGCAAAGGCCTGAGCCATTTCTATGGCAATAGGTCCACCCCCGATAATGACCAGGGTAGAGGGCAGCTTATCCAGAGAAAAGAGTTCCCGGTTAGTCAGATACGGGGTTTCCGTGAGGCCGGGTATGGTAGGGACGGACGCGGTTGATCCGGTTGCCAGGACCCAGGTCTTGGCTGAAACCTGCCTGGACTGGCCGGAATTGGTGTGAATGCGCACCTGATGCTGGTCAAGGAACTCGGCCCGGCCGAACTCCACCTGTGCACCTAGTTGGCAGAAGCGCTCCGGAGAGTCATGGGGCTGGATGGCGGCAATGACTCGCTGGATGCGGTCCCGGATCTGGGCAAAGTCCACCTGGGGTACTGCCACTTCCGGCAGGCCAAAGTTGGCTGCGTTTTTCATCTGCTGGTAGACATGGGCGGTTTTGATCAGGGTTTTACTGGGCACACAGCCGTAATGGAGGCAATCCCCGCCCAGAGCCGGTTCTTTTTCAATGAGCAAAGTTTTGGCCCCGGCCTGGGCAGCTCCGGCTGTTACGGTCAGCCCGGCGGCCCCAGCCCCGATAACAGCTATATCGTAGTCATAGTTGGGCATAAATGCTCCTGGCCTTTTCCTGATTGATGTTGTTAAGTTGTCGGTTTCAGGAACCAATTGGATTGCGTGCATAGCCGGCTTTATGACAATTGTGTCTCCATTGCTGGTTTGATTTTTTAGATAGCATGTTTCCGTACGCCAAAGTGAAAATTACGTTCCTGATAATATCTGGATTGAAAATCGCCTTGGTAGAAGGGGCCAGATCTGCTGAGCCGCCGATGAGGTTGCCCAGCCTGGGGGCCAGGGCATTTAAAACCTGGCCGGATGCCTTGTGGGAGGCCAGGCCTTTTGCAGCGGTAGTAAAAAAAGGAAGCTCATTTTGCATTCATGGCCGTCACTTTCGGGTCAGCTCCGGAAAGGCTGGGGCATAGGCCTCAAAGCGGGACTGCCATTCCTTTTCCTGCTTGTCCCCGCGGGTCAGGGCCTGGCGAAAATGTTCCAGGGCCTGGTCCGGAATGAAAAATGGGGGATCAAGGGGCCGCTCCAGACGTTCTTGGGTCGACCGGATCTCATCTGGGCCTAAAGGTTCTCCGGAGCCGGCCCTTTGCACCGCGTCCATGGCCAGAGTGCGAATTGTGTTGATGCACAGAAGGTCGAGTTCTGTCTGGTGGGTCATGTTTCCTCCATCATTACTTGAGTAGCAGCTGCCTCATCCACAAACCATTTCAGATGGCCTTGCAAGGGATCGACCAGGGCTGCCGGCAAAGGTTGATTATGGTATTGGTCGTTAAAAATAGCTCGCAGGGCAGAGGCTTTTTTCGTTCCAGTGGCCACAAAAATAATCTCCCGGGCGTTATTCAACACTGTCAGAGTCAGGGTGATTCTTTCCGCTGGGGGTTTGGGAGCGTTCAGGACCGGAGCCACCCATGCAACACTGGAGGCCAGGGCCATGGACAGGTCCTTCTGGAGGGGGATGATACTGTTTTTTCCCCAGCATGTTTACAAAAAACTCCTTTTCATTCAGTGCAGATATGATGCTTGATAAAGGTGAATCAATCCGGCACCTGCTTGCCTATTGGTTTGTATAACAAGCCTTTTATCCCTAGACCGAGGTCTTTCGCTGAGTTATGTGCTGCGCAGTAAATCGTGCAACCGGGTGCATTGCCGGTGAAAGGGCTGGCCGTCCAAATCCCGGGGTCTTTCTAGATCGATATCCACTATCTTTTTCACCCGGCCCGGATTCTTGTCCATCATGATCACCCGATCGGCTAAAGTCACAGCCTCCCGAACATCATGGGTGACAAATATTATAGTGTGGGACAATGTCTCCCACAGCTGCAGAAGCAGCTGCTGCATTTCCTGTCTGGTCTGGGCGTCCAGGGCGGCAAAGGGCTCGTCCATGAGCAGAATCTCCGGTTGCAAAATGAGCACCCGGGCCAGGGCCACCCGCTGCTTCATGCCTCCGGAGATTTCCGTAGGCAGGTAGGAAGCAAAGGCAGTCAGCCCCACCAGGGACAGGTAGTGCTCGACCATTTCTTTCCGCCGCCGCCGGCCGATACCTTTGCCCTTGAGTCCAAAAGCGATGTTTTCGGCCACTGTCAGCCATGGAAAGAGGGCATCTTCCTGGAACACCACACAGCGCTCCGGACCCGGAGCAGTGATCCGCTGGCCGTGAACCAGTACCTGGCCAGCACTGGGTTTTATAAAGCCGGCCAGCACTTTCAGCAAAGTGGTCTTGCCGCATCCGCTGGGACCCAGAAGACAAAGCATCTCTGCCGGCTGCACCGCAAAACTCACATCTTGAAGGGCGATCAAGGCAGTGCTGTTGGTTTTGAAGATTAAGCCCAGGTCGTTGATATTAAGAAGAGGATCTTTAAGGATATGAGAGTCCTTTGCTCTGGATACTACATGCAATCTCGAGCTCATGCCGACCTCCGGGCGCTTTTCAAGCAGAGTTTGAGGAATGCGATCAGCAGCAGGTCAGAGATGCGCCCGATGACCGCAATAATAATGATCCCCACTATGATCACATCGATCCGGCCCACCATGCGGGCGTCCATGATCACTGCCCCCAGCCCGTTCTGCACTCCAGTAAGCTCTCCCAGAACCAGATAGGCCCAGGAAATACCCAAGCCCAGTCGCAGGCCGGAGATCAAGGAGGGCATGGCGCTGGGCAGAAGAATGGCAAACGTGCCTCGTAAGCGACGGACCCCCATCATGGCTCCGGCCTGAAGCAGAACAGGACTGACCTGACCTACCCCGCTGGCCGAGTTGATATAAATGGGGAAAAAGGCAGCCAGGGCTACCAGGAAAACCGTGGTTTTCATTCCGATTCCGAACCAGACCAAGGCCAGGGGCAGCCAGCTGATTCCGGGAACAGCCCGCAGTCCGTTGATGGATGTACTCAGCATCCGGTCCACCACTGATATACGTCCAGACAGGACTCCCAGGGGGATGCCCAGGGCAGCGGCCACTGCAAACCCTGCTCCGACCCGAATTAGGCTGGCCTTTGCATCAATGGCAAAGCGTCCGGCATACATGCCGGCCTCAGGGCCGCCGAAAATATACGCATACCCGGAATCAAGGATGGTGTTGGGGTGAGGCAGAAGATAAGGCGGCAGTAACCGGAGCTCGGACACACTGATCCAGGCCAGGACACAGGCAGCTGGGAGAATCCAGGGCAGCAGCTGATGCAGGCTTCTATTCTGTTTCTGGGTGTCAATCATGGGGGTGCAGATCCGCTTGAACCTGTTTGACAAAGGACAGGTCAAAAAGCTGGTCGTAATCCGGTTGGCGGCTGATCATGCCCAAGTCCTGCATGCGCTGACCCAAGGCCTTTGCCCGCTGCACAAACTCAGCATCCATATTCCAGGCCAGCTCCATATTCGGAGCAGCCTTTTCCAGGGTGGACCTGGCGGTTCCAAAATCTGAGGCCCGAGTCAGCAACTTTTCCGGGTTAGCGGTCAAATGCCGGCTAGCTAGGGCATGGGCTTTGACCAGACGCAGCACCTTTTCCGGATGTTTCTGAATAAACTTCCTGGTGACAAGCAGGCCGGCATTGATGTCCCCGATAGCGTCTCCATAGTAAGGGTAGGACAGGATAGTGCCGTAGCCTTTCTCTTCAGCCAGGGTGGGAAAGGGCTCCCCTGACAGAAAGGCATGGATATCACCCTGGGAAAGGGCCAATCCCATGTCGAAAAAATCTACCCGGAGTAATTGGACATCGGTTCGGGGGGAAAGACCGTTCCTGGTCAAGGTCTCCCGGAGCAGAATTTCATGCATGGTGCCAGGGACATATCCGATTTTCTTGCCCTTCAAATCCGCGACGCTTTCAATGCCGGCGTCCTTTTTGATTACCAAGGCCGAGCATTTGTTGCACAAAGCGGCCACCAGGACCACCGGCTGGCCCATGGAGGCAGAATGAATGGCGTGGGCCAGGGTGGTGCCGCACATGTCCAGGCTTCCGGCCAACAAAGCGCTTTTTTGATCGGCCGGATTGGTAAAGGGATGCACCTTTACCGTATTTTGTTCTGAAAGAAAATCCTGATAGAAAAAGGGTTGAATTGTCTGAGCCGTCTTCCAGGTCCCGACCTGGAAGTCTTCTGCATGGACTGCGTTGCGTCCCGTGGTTATCAGAAACGCGGCCATGATGATCACAGCTGCTATTTGGATGAGTCGTTGCATAGATACTCCTTGTACAGCGTCTTATAATTTCCATTCCATTTAGGGCCAATTTCTCATTTTTATTTTCTTTTGAAATTTGACCCACAATGTGCAACGACGCGTAAACTCGAAATACGAATATCGAAATCCGAAACCCCGATGAAACAGAAGAAGGTTTCATTGGGCAAGCAATCAGAGCGAAATTTGAATAAGGTACAATATTCAAAACAAGACAGTCTGATATATAAATTTAGGATTTATTCTTTGTTTTGAT
>CAZBUB010000085.1:0-6689 GCA_964494985.1 uncultured Desulfohalobiaceae bacterium
ATTGACCTCATCCCAGTACTCATAGGGATTGTCGACCAGCTTGCCGTCCTGGGGCACTTTTTCGGCCACTGCCAAAAGGAGATCCTTTTTAGAAAGATCCAGTCTTTCGTTATCCACATGCTGACACACGGAAATCCCGTCATAGCCTATCAGCACTTCGTGAATCTCTTTCACGCCGTTTTTCTGGCCCCTGTCGAACTCGCTGGGCTTCATGCGCCTGGAGGCATTGCTCACATCCGGAGTATCCATGCCCGTGCCCTCGGTGAACAGCTTATAGCCGCCCCCTGAGCCTGTAGACTCGATCACCGGAGTGGAATACTGGGTGGTAGACCCGAACTCCTCGGTCACATAGCTGGCAAAGGGATACACTGTGCTGGAGCCCACAATCTTGATCTCATCCCTGGCCTGCGCCGGCAGTGCTAGCAGCAAAACTGCAGCCAGCAATCCCAGACTAAAAAGAACACGTCTCATCTTGTAAACCTCCTGTTTTCATTAATAAATTCAAAGGACCTCCTCGATACAGGTCAATAATTTAGATCAGGATGTTTCCATGCTAATTAAGGATAGTTTACAATCTCGTTAAATCTGAGATCTTGAGAGACTGGACTGTGCTGCGGCTGCGCTTACACTGACTCAATTCGCCTTGGTTCCTTCAGCTCAGAGGATTCTCTTGCCGCGACATGTCACATGTCTCAGGGCACTAGTTTTTTTTCTGCAATCTGTAGCCAAACCCGCGCACGGTCTGAAGCAGATCCGAATAAGACCCCAGCTTGTGCCGCAATCTGTGCATATGGGTGTCCACGGTTCTGGCATAGCCCACGAACTCGTAGCCCCAGACCTGATCCAGAAGCTGCTCCCTGGTCAAGACCCTGCCTGCAGCCCGGATCAAGACCCGCAGCATGTTGAACTCAGTGGCTGTCAGCTCCACTTCCTGGCCATCCACAAACACCCGGCAGCTATCAAACTCCACCCGCAGCCCCTGGCTTTGCCAAGCATTGTCCTCCCTGTTGCCGGCCTTGCCCACCCTGCGCAAAATGGCCTGCACCCGCAACAGCAGCTCCCTGGGACTGAAGGGTTTGACAACATAGTCGTCCGCTCCGGTTTCCAAACCCTGAACCCGGTCCTGCTCTTCCCCCTTGGCTGTCAACAACAGTACCCCTACCTCCATTCCGCCAGGGGAGGACCTGATCTGCTTGCAGACCTCCAGGCCGCTCTGGCCCGGGAGCATAATATCCAGGATCACCAGATCCGGCCTCAGGTCCTGAAAAATCTTCAAACCGCTCTCACCGTCCCGGGCAGTATGGGACTCATAACCCTGGCTCTGCATATGGAAATGCAGCAGGTTCAAGATGTCAGGCTCGTCCTCCACTATGAGTATCTTGGGATCAGCCATAAGATCACATCCATACTATGTTTTGCTAAGACAGGCGGCGGTTCTAAATACAGAGGAAAACTTAGCAGAGGCAAGTTACATTTGTGTTACAAGCGAAAAACTGATAACCGCCATGCCCCTGATTGAGGTTTTCGGTTTTCAGTTATCTGTTATCAGTTATCAGTTATCGGTTATGAGTTATCAGTTATTGGGTTAGATTCTAAGTCCTGATAACCACAACTGATAACCGATATCCAACATTTGCACCATCCTCCCCTAAACCCTCTTCTCTGCAAACTCCTTAAAGGCCTGCAGCCCGTCTGTAATGCCCTCCTGGCTGATCCCGGAGTAGGCCAGCCTGAGATAGACCTGCTCCTCCCTTGGCAAGGCTCGGCCGAAATGGTGCCTGGCGCAGACCGAGACCCCTGTTTCCAACAAGAGCTGCCTGCGGAAGCTCTCCAGATCTGTGTCCATGCCCTGAATGAGGCCTGTGACATTGGGATACAGATAAAAGGTGCTCTCTGGACGGTTGCAGCTGACCCCAGGAATCTGGCGCAGCAAGTCTACTGCCGTATCCCTGCGCCTGCGCAGGCGCTGCACAATCTCTTGCTCTTCATCTTTGCCCTGCTTGAGCCCAGCCAAGGCCCCGTACTGCACAAAGTGGTTGGAGCAGGACTCCTGATTCACATTCAGTCTGGTGATACCCTGGATCAGCTCCTCAGGCCCTATTGCAGCCCCCAGCCTCCAGCCGGTCATGGCGAACTTCTTAGAAAAGGTGTACAAAATCAGGCAGCGCTCCTGCATCTCAGCCACTCCTGCCAGGGAACGCCTGTCTTCTGCATAGCAAATGTCAAAATAAGCCTCATCCAGGAGCACAAACAGATCATTGTCCTTTACCAGCTGGGCCAGCCTTTGCAACTTCTGGCTGGAGAACCTGGCCCCGGTGGGATTGTGCATATCGTTGACAATGATCAATCTGGTTCTGGGAGTAATCCGGATTTGCAGATCATCCAGATCCACGCTGAAATTTCCTTCCTTTTCCACATAAGGATAGGGAAGCGCTCTGCCGCCCAAAAACTCGATCTGGGACTCGTATATGGGGAAGCCTGGATTGGGATACAGGACATCGTCCCCAGGATTCATCAGGCTCAGCAGGAACTTGCTGATCACTGGCTTGCCCCCGGGCTGCACTGCTACATTCTCCATGCTGTACCCGGTGCCCCTGGTAGAGTTGACCTCCTCTGCCAGGGCCTGCCTCAACTCCGGGATCCCTGCGTTGGGACAATACCCGGTCTTGCCCTGCTCAACGGCCTGAACCGCACCCTGAACCACGCTTCTGGGAGTGGACAGGTTCAAGTCCCCCAGATGGAAGGGATACACAGTATTGCCCTGGCTAGCGTGCTGCGCCGCCTCTGCAGATACCGAAAAAGCAGTCTCTGTGCCCAGCCTCTGCATTCGCTTGGCCAGCTGCATAGCTGTCCTCCTTGTGGTTTGAATACAAAAAACGACGTCACTCTAGCGACGTTCGCCTGCGCCTTCATATAGGCCTAGGTTGAAGTGACGTGCTGCTGCGATGCTTGTAGGAGCGGGCGGTGCTCGCCCGTTGCGTTGCGGGTTGAAGTTTTTCATGCTCCTTTGTGCCTGCCAGGGCATGGGGGTATTTTGCATTCTTCTGTTATATACAAGCTCTTACAAAAGCCTACAATGTACTTGACAGAAAGACAATGGATGTGAATTACTGTGAATAGTTGCAAACGCCACTGTTTTCAAAGATGAAACCCATCTCTTTCGCAAAGAGACAAAGACAAAGGAGGCTTTGATATGCCGGAGAAATTCAGCCAGGCAGATTTTGAAAAATGCATCCAGGTAGGCCGTCCGCCCAATGTAGCCAAGCTTTTTCCCAACTCCAGGGCCCTTTTGGTCAGCGGCAAGTACATTGACCGGGCCATGCGCAAAAAAGGCCAGGCCATTTCTATTGCAGCCAATGCCAGGAACAGTTTTGTGCTCAGGGGCGCCTTGCTGGGGGCCCAGCGAGCCAACGCCTGCCTGATCATCGAAATCGCTAAGTCCGAAGGCGGTGCCAACGCCTACTGCCCTATCAACCTCTGGAATATTGCCCTGCAGGTGGACCAGGCCTGCAACGAGCTGGGCATTACCGTGCCTGTAGCTGTACACGGTGACCATTACGGCATCAAGAAGGAAGCAGACATCCAGCAGGCCAAGTCCGAGATCCCCAGCCTGTTCGATGCCGGCCTGACCTCTATTGCTCTTGACGCCTCCCATCTGCCTGACGATCAGAACCTGCTGACCAGCATTGAGCTCAAGCCCTTAGTCCCTGAATGGGCCGGTCTGGAGACCGAGGTGGGCGAGATCAAGGGCAAGGCCGGGCTCTCCAACGCTGAAGAAGCCCTGTTTTTGATCCGTGGCCTCAATGCGCACAATATATTCCCCAACTGGATCGCCCTGAACAACGGCTCCACCCACGGTCTGGAGGCTACCGGCGATGACATAGATGTGGAGCTCACCAGGAAGATCCACCAGGTGTTGGAACCTTACAATGTAGCCGGGGCCCAGCACGGCACCTCAGGCAACAGCTCTGCCCACCTGCGGGAGATCGCCCAGAAGACCAGGACTACCAAGGCCAACGTGGCCACTGCCCTGCAGATGCTCTCCTGGGGAGTTAAGGTCAACGACTACGGCAATGCCCTCCTTGACGAGCAGGGCAACTTCATCAAGATGCAGGACCAGGGCATGAGCGAAGAGGTCTGGCAGGAGATGACCGCTTATGCAGAGCAAAAGGGCCTTAAAGGCGGGGACTACAAGAAGCTGAACCTGCCTTTCGAAAACCGGCTCCTGGGCCAGTCCAAAGAGATCCGGGACAGGATGGTCAAGGCTGTAGAGGACTTTGTCTACTACATGATCAGCGAGGTCTTCAACTCCAAGGACACGGCTCCTTTAGCTATCCAGGACATCCTGGAGCAGGGTTCCTACGATCCAGGCCCGATGGCCAAACAGATCGAGGACCCTGCAGAATGGACCAGAGAAAAAATCCTGGAAAAGGCCAAGGGGCTATCCTCGGACAAAGGTCCTGCAGGAGACTATGACGACTAGCAGCTGCACGATCCGGGCAGTTGGCTTAGGTCCCGGTCCGCGCAAGATACTTAGGTGCCTGTATGCATAACTTTGGACTTCTCAGTCGAAGCCTGGAAAAAGCCAGGGCCCATCCTTTGAATACACATTGCAGGCAACTCCTGCGGCAAGTCGGGCAGGATCCGGCCCCTACAACCCTTGGTGCCCCTGAGCTTATGGAGTGGACCCTTCAGCAGGATAAGCTGGACCTGGATCAGGATACCCGCTCCAGACTTGAGGATCTGGTCCAGCTTGTCCTGGACAAGCCCTCCATGTCTCTGGCCATCCTAGATGCCCTGCAGCCTGAAGAAAAGAGCCCTGAACTCCAGGCCCTGCTGGCAGAGGAAGACACCATGCGTCTGGGAGTCCTGCTTCTGCAAAGGCTCCACGAACGGGCCTCCCACTTGACCGGCAAATATTGATCTCCGGAATCCTAAAAGCCAGAGACTGCTTATGCCTTTCCCTGATACTGATGTCCTGATCCTGGGTTCTGGTCTGGCAGGCCTGTATGCAGCCATCCATTGCCGGAGGCAAGGTTCAAGGGTCCTGGTCTGCTCCAAATCCAAGCCAGGCTTGGGAAGCTGCTCCAGCATCAGCCAAGGCCATTTCCGGTCCAGCACATCCTCCTTCAGCCCCGGGGAACACAAGCGCCTTAGCCTAGAGGCAGGCAAGGGCCTAAACCAGGGGCACAGGCTGGATACCCTTGTACAGAGCGCGCCCCAAGAAATGAGCTTTTTGCAGGACTTGGGCCTGAACCTGGAGCCAAGGGCCCAAGGTTATGACTGCAGGCCGCAAAAGCCAGGCAGGGAAGGGCGTTGTGTGACCAAACCCTTAAGCAAACAAGCCACACGCCTAGGTGTAGAATTCAAGGCCCCTTTCCAAGCCTGGCGTATTGCCCAGCAAGAAGGCCGGGCAATCGGGGTCTGGGGTTTTGAGCCGCAGCACCAGAAGCCTGTCCTGTTGACCTGCAGGAGCCTGATCCTGGCTACCGGAGGGGCTGGTGCCCTTTATGCACATACCGACAACCCCCAAGGCATGACAGGCGACGGGTATGCTCTTGCCCTTACAGCCGGGCTGCCTTTAATGGACATGGAGTTTGTGCAGTTCTATCCCTTGTGCCTGGGAAATTCCCGCACCAGCCTCCTGCTTCCGCCTATACTCGGAGAAGTAGGCATGCTGGAAAATGTCCAAGGTCAAGACATAGTTAGCAAATACTGCATCCAAACCAGGCCGGTGGCTATTGCTGCCAGGGATCAGCTTTGCCAAGCCATGGCCTTGGAGACCCAAGCCGGCCTTGGCTTTCCTGACGGCGGACTCAGGCTCAGGCTTTCCCAAAAGGACACTGTTTGGAACCAGGCCAAGGAAATGTTCGGCCTGCAGAGTATCAGCAGCCTCAGATCCTGGGCTGAACATCTGGCTTCAGCCCATCATGGCGATATACCTGTAAGCCCTGCAGCCCACTTCTGCATGGGCGGTATTGCCTGCCAAAACGATGTAGAAACCAATGTGCAAGGCCTATTTGCTGCGGGAGAAGTCGTAGGCGGGCTCCACGGAGCAAATCGCTTGGGCGGAAACGCCCTTGCGGAAACAGTAGTTTTCGGTAGGATTGCTGCTGAAAAGGCTTCCCAGACAGCTCAAAATCTTCAAGACCCACAATGGTCCAGATTAGAAGCTCAGCAACAAGCACCCCTAGAGACGTTAGCACGGGACAGGAGTTATTCCTGCCCCAAAATTGAGCTGCAAAGGCTGATGTGGCGTTATGCAGGCATTCTTCGCTCTGCAGAATCCTTACAAACAGGCCTGCAAGAGCTGGCTGTGCTAGAAAAGGGGCCCCTTAAGCGTAAAGCAGGACCCAAGAGCCAGAGCAAAACCTTAGAGCTGAACAACATGCTGCAAATAGCGAAAACAATTATCCATGCAGCCCTGGCCAGGAAAGAAAGCCGGGGATCCCACTACCGCAGGGACTATCCTTCTGCTGATCAGGACTGGAACAGGCATATATTCCAATACCTAAAAGCAGGCGAACTGCAGCTGGAGCGCTAGCCTCCTGAATGCCTAACTGTCTTGCATACTATAATGGATAAATTGGCAGGGGCAAAAAAAAAGAGCCTATGGTCAAGTACCATAAGCCCTGACTTAAATGGCTCCCCGGGACGGACTTGAACCGCCAACCTAGTGATTAACAGTC
>CAZBUB010000086.1:0-6529 GCA_964494985.1 uncultured Desulfohalobiaceae bacterium
TTGTTACCGACCCTGAATATCATGCACCCGAATGTTTCAAGCATTGGCATAATCCCGGCCAGATACGCCTCCACTAGATTTCCTGGCAAGCCCTTGGCCCTCATCCAAGGCAGACCTATGTTCTGGCATGTGTATGCCAGGGCCTGCAAATGCCCAGAAATTGACAAGCTCTACCTAGCCACTGACGATAAACGTATACTGCAGGAAGCCCATAGGCTGGGGGTTCCAGCGCTTTTGACCAGCCCAAAGCATCCCAGCGGCACAGATAGGATCCTAGAGGCTGCCCAAAGCCTGGGACTGGAGCAGGAGGGCATAGTGGTCAATATCCAGGGAGATGAGCCTCTTCTGGACCCGGATATGCTCACCCAGCTCTTGCAGCCCTTTTCCCAGGATCAAGTCTTGGCCAGCACCCTGGCTCGAGAAATCAGTCCTGATTTGGCCGGAGATCCCAACTTGGTCAAAGTGGTCTTGAACCACCAAGGCCAAGCCTTGTACTTTTCCAGGGCAGCCATACCGTATGCTGCAGGTCAGGAGAATCCACAATATCTCGGCCACATTGGTCTCTATGCCTACAGGCTGCATGTCCTGCAGAAATTCTCCCGCCTGGGAGCCAGCAGTCTGGAACGTATTGAGGGCCTGGAGCAGCTGCGGCTCTTGCAGGCGGATATACCCATTCAGGTTATGATCACCAGGCATAAAAGCCTCGCAGTGGATCAACCTGCTGATATTGGTAAAATCGAAAAAATTTTGGCACAGGAGCAAGAATAATGCAGGCAATACTAGGCTTGGAAGATGGAACCTGGTTCACGGGCAGGTCCTTTACTGGTGCCGGAGAAACCGGTGGAGAAGTCATTTTCAATACAGGCATGAGTGGTTACCAGGAAATACTCACTGACCCCTCCTACAGAAAACAAATGGTCTGCATGACCTATCCCCATATAGGCAACTATGGGATTAACCCCCAGGATATGGAATCTGAGCAGGTACAGGTCTCTGCCTTCATTGTCAAAGAGTGCTGCAGGCAGCCCTCCAACTGGAGGAGCGCCATCTCCTTGCAAGATTACTTGCAACAGCAAAATGTCCTGGGCCTGGAAGATATAGATACCAGGGCTCTCACTAAGCACATCCGTGTGCATGGGGCCATGCGGGGCTTTATCAGCACCCAGGACCACGATCCCCAGAAAATAGTGGCCAAGGCTAGGGAAATCCCCCCCATGCTAGGCCAGAACCTGGTCCAGGAAGCCACTCCAAAGAAACCCTACCTGTGGACCTCTGCTGGCCCTGAAGTCATTCAGGGCATCCAGGAATTCCAGTGGCCTGATCAGGGCCTACGAGTGGCAGTATACGATTGTGGCAGCAAGTGGAACATCCTGCGCCTTTTACAGGAGCAGGGGCTCCAGGTCCTGGGGGTGCCTGCAGACTTCACCGCAGCCCAGGTCAAGGCCCTGCAGCCGGATGCGATCTTCTTAAGCAATGGTCCTGGAGACCCGGCAGCACTGTCGGAACTGGTACACAACGTGGCACTGCTCAGCCAGGACCTGCCTGTGGGGGGTATCTGCCTGGGGCACCAGATCCTGGGGCTGGCCCTGGGCGCAAAAAGCTTTAAGCTAAAGTTTGGCCACCACGGTCTTAATCATCCGGTACGCAACCTGGAGCTGAACAAAGTGGAGATCTCCTCCCAGAACCATGGCTTTTGCGTGGATATCCAGGGCCTGAATGAGCTGCAACAAACCAGGATCAATCTTAACGACTCCACCCTGGAAGGCTTTAAGCACACCCAAAAGCCCCTGATGGTGGTCCAGTACCATCCAGAGGCTGCTCCAGGCCCCCACGACTCCCACTCCTTTTTCATAGAGTTCGCGGCAATGCTGCGCAAGCTCTATTTTACCGAAAACTGAAGGTGCTCCAAATGTCCCAGGAACTGACCAAGGCCAGATCCCAGCTGAGCAGCGTACATTCCCTGCTCAAACAGGAAAAGCTCCTTTCTGCAGTCATCTCGTTATACGAGGCAGTGGGGACCTATCTACGCACTCAGCTGCTCAAGCACGAGAAAACTGACTTCCAGCGCCAGCTGGAAAAGGCAGTATACCAGCTGAGCTCTGATACCAACCTCAGACAGACTTATCCCTTGGTCATACAGTATGAGCCTGGCCAGGAAAAAGAGCTGCGCAGCCAGATCAAGATGCTCCTGGACGAGCTTCAGGAGGACAATATCAATGAAGCCAAGGACCAACTGGTCCAGATAGAGGAGCATAAGCAGAGCCTGCTCCAGGAGGCGAGGCAACATTTACAAAATCAGGAGCAGGACAAGGCTGAACAGACCGTGCAAAGGTTAGTTCGTGAATATGCAGACAATACAGAGCTCAAAATTGAGATCAGCGATCTATACCTGGAACACGATCTGCATCAGCAGGCCCTGAAATATCTAAAACAGGCCTACCAAGAAGATCCGGACTCGGTGCATGTCTTCAACAAGCTGGGGATAGCCCTGCGCAAAGCCCAAAAATTCGAGCTAGCGGAAAAATCTTACCTGGAGGCCCTCAAAAAAGGGCCGGATGATGCGTACCTGCTTTTCAACCTGGGACGGGTTTATATCGATTGGAACAAATGGAAAAAGGCTGAACAGGCATCTCAAAAGGCTCTGCAGGTCGATCCTGAATTCAAAGAGGCCCGTCAGATGCAGGCCTTTGCCCGAAAAATGCTGCAAAGTCAGTCTTAATCCATCTGCCTTGAGAAAACACAACCAAGCATGGAAAATGACCATACAAACTTCACATCTCCCAGTGTGTGAGCCTGCAGGCCAGCTTAATCGCCTGTTCCAGGCTGCTGCATCCCGCTTTGCCACTTCCCACCAGCTCAAAGGCTGTACCGTGATCCACCGAGGTCCTGACAACAGGCAGGCCCAGGGTAACATTCACTGCCTGGGCAAAATGCAAAAGCTTCAAAGGGCCCAGTCCCTGATCATGGTACATGGCTAGTACAGCTGAAAACTCCTCCAGCACAGCTGTTCTGTAAAACACAGTATCCGCAGGTAGTGGCCCAACTGCCATAACTCCCTTTTCACGGGCCTGTTCCAGGGCCGGGCCAATAATATCTATTTCCTCCCTGCCGATCTTGCCCCCTTCCCCGGCATGGGGGTTCAGACCGCAGACTGCAAGAGGCCTGTCCTGTAAACCCAGGCGTTTCAAAAACTCCCAGGTCAAAAGCAGACAGTTCAGGACTCTGCTCCTGTCTATCTCCTCAGCCACATTGCGCAAGGCAGGATGTGTGGTCACCAGACTCACCTTAAGCTTGGGGCCATAGAGATGCATGCAGACCTGGCTGGGTTCAACCCCAAACCAGTGAGCCAGAAACTCTGTATGTCCCGGAAAATTGAATCCTGAAAGCTGCAACAGTTCTTTGTGCAAAGGGCAGGTAACCAGACCCAGAAAACTTCCCCGGTCCAGCAGAGCACAGGCTAATTCCAGACTCAGTCCTGCGGACAGACCCCCATCAAGGCCAGGCTCACCTGGTGTGAATTCTATATTCTGTAGTGGCTTCGGCGTGTTACAATATATTCCGCCCGGTTTCAGATCAGCACGGCAGGGATCCTGCACTGAAATCCAGAACTGGGAAATCCCCAGCCGACTGCAATGCAAGGCCAGCACCTGTTCCGGACCAAGAAGCATAATGGGTGGCAAACCTTTGGGCCTTTGTTCTGTGCCCAGCAGCCTGCAGGCCAGCTCTGGCCCTAGCCCGTTGGGATCCCCCAAGGTCAAAAGCAATGCACGGCTAGCAGTTTCCATATCCATCCTGTCCTTGCTCAATCTGAAAGACCCTGGCCATGCCCAGGATAGCGCTCAACTCCGGGTCCGGGCTGGGCACAATCCTCTCCGGCAGCCACCACTGCCGATACTTAAATCTTTGCTGCAGACAGCTCCAGACATATTCCTGGCAATAGGGAAAGTATGCACTAAGCCCACCACTTAGTCCCAGGCTTTTAAAGCCGAAGACCACCTGCAGGATGGACAGGTAAAGGCCCAGCCTGACCCCATACTCCTGCATGATTGCTTTGCCCATGGTCTCATTTCGATCCAGGATGAACTGCAGCTCGCGCAAATCTTTCAAACTGTAACCTTTCTGAGCAGCCAGATCCAAAAGGGCCTGTTTGTTCAACCATACTTCTGCACAGCCAGGCTGACCACAGCCGCATTTCCTGCCCTGTTGAAGCCCTAGAAAAATATGTCCCAGCTCTGGGCCTGTGAAATGCCCCGCCCTCCAAATTTTGCCTTGCATAATTACCCCAGAGCCAAGGCCTGTACCCAGGGTGAGGATCACCGCCTGGCTCTCCCCTGCCAATCCCCCTTTCCAGACCTCGCCCAGGGCTGCAGCCTGGGCGTCGTTTTCCATGCGCACCGGCAGGCCGAATTCAGAATGCAAAAAATCTGAAACTTGGAAATAATCCAGCTCAGGAATATTAGAGGTCTTCAGATATTTGCCCTGGATGTGATCCAAAGGCCCGGCGCTGGCCAGGCCGATGCCCTGGGGCTTTTGCGGGGCCTGGGAGATAAGAGACCGAATCAGACTCATCAGGGTCTGCTTGGTGCCATCCAGACTCTGGGGCCGACTTAGATAGACAAGCTCTCCACAATTTCCTGACTGGTCTACCCAGGTGCCTCTAAGATTCGTGCCTCCCAAGTCAATACAAATATGCATGGATCATCCTTTTTGCTTGCTTCTAGGCTTCTGAGCATCAACACAGGCAAGTGCTTCTGCCAGACTGTACGCTCTGGCCTTGAGTGCCGGTCTGCAGCCAGCGCTGAAAATCAGCCAGGATTAGGGAATGATCAAATGCCAGCTCAGGCCAGCTCCCACAGGCAAAAAAGGCCGCTTTCGCAGCATCGTCCCCTGCCTGCAGATTCCAGGGCTGCCCGCTTTTGGCCACAAAGGTCACACTCAAGTTATGCTGCCTGGGATCTCTCTGGGGATGGGAATAAACCCCCAACAATGCCTGCAGGTTGGCCTCCAGGCCTGTTTCCTCCTTAAGCTCCCGCAAAGCAGCATCCTCCAGGCTCTCCCCATAGTCCACAAAACCTCCAGGCAGGGCCCAACCATAAGGAGGCTTCATTCTTTGTATGAGCAAAACTTCCTTTGATGGAGTATACAGAACTACATCCACCGTGGGTGTGGGATTGCGATAGACCTGCAGAGCTTGACCACAATTTGGGCAGTCTATAGTTTTGTGCATCTTTATCCAGCTCCTTGTTTTACACAACACATCAGCTCCTCACATAGAAAAAAGCATAAGCCAAGCAGGTTATTTATGTCCAGCAAGCCAAAGTCATTGGTTGTCCACAAAGGGGCCCTGGGGGATTTTTTGCAGATCTGGCCCAGCCTTTATGCTCTGACCAGATACCATAAGCCTGGGGATATATTCTGGGCCGGCCGTTTTGAGTACCAGCTCTGGACCAAGCCACTGGGCATCGAAACTGCCCCCTGGCATATTATCAGGGCTGTGGACAGACTATATTCGGTAACCTCCTGGCCAAAGGAGCTCGAGGGTTGGCAGATTTACTGGTTCGGCCTGAAAAAGCCACCTAGCACTATTTCCTTTCCCAGACTTTATTTCCTCCAGGCCATAGACAGCAAACAAGCGATCCATGTCCGGGAAAACTACCTGCAACAGCTGCAGCAAATGGACATACCTGCTTGCGCCCACTGGCATCAAGCCTGGCTTGAATTCTTTGCTACCCAGCATATTGACCAGGAAAAAATCCATATCCTGCCAGGTGCTGGCCACAAAGCCAAATGCTGGCCATTGGATAATTATCTTCAGCTGGCCTCCAGACTGCAAACCCAAGGCCTGTGTCCTGTCTTTGTCTTGGGTCCAGTGGAAAGGGAAAGGGGCATGGAAGTTCAAGGTTTTGAATCAGTCCAACCAGGGAGCCTCGCAGAGCTGCAGGAGATTCTTGCTGGTTCTGGCTTGGTGGTGGGCAATGACAGTGGACCACTGCATCTGGCTGCATATTTGGGGAGGCCCACTTTAGTCCTTTTTGGACCCTCCTGCCCCCTAAGATGGGCTCAGTTTCAGGCCGACATCTTTCGCAAGAACCCGGGTTGCTCTCCATGTAGCCTGACGGCCAGGATCGACTGCCAGGATCCAGTATGCATGCGCTTGCTCAGCATCCAGGAGGTCTACTCCCGAATTCAGGAGCTGCTTGCCTCCCAAAAAACAAAACCGGCTTCCCAGGAATCACCCTTGAGAAGCCGGTTATGGCAAAAGGAGGAAGGTAGTCTGAATAAAAACTTGCACAAACGATGCCAAGTTAATACAACCTTTCAACTCAAAAAAAAGACAAACATATCAATAGGCTGACAAATCCCAATGCATTATGATTCCATAGCCAGTTCAACTTTTTAAACCCTTGTCAAGCCAAAGCCGACTCAATGCTGTATTCAAGTTTAATTTTTTTTACCTTGAACGCTGATTATGTTGACCCGAACTTGCACATTTGTTCATCGCGATAGAAATTCTTCACCACCTGCTGCG
>CAZBUB010000087.1:0-6335 GCA_964494985.1 uncultured Desulfohalobiaceae bacterium
TATTCAAAACAAGACAGTCTGATATATAAATTTAGGATTTATTCTTTGTTTTGATTTTTTTTGTCATTTGTTCCAATTATTTCGAATTTCGGATTTCGATATTCGAATTTAACATGGTAAACTTATATGTTTGCCCTTTTTGGGGCAAAAAAATTCAGACTTGCTGGAGGCAAAGCTGAAAGCAGTTCGAAGGCAGCCCTGGATCCAGGTTCATTTCCCGCTGAATCTGCTGGGTGATCTGTAATGATTTGCCCCGACCGCCTTGGACTTGTTCAGCCCCATCCCGTGGATTTGATCCGACCTCGGGGAAGAAGAGATTAGCTCCTGCCATCAAAGAGGCCGTGTGTGGTTCGTGGGTGCAGTGAGCTCGGGGAACGTCACCCATGACCAGACGACTGACGGCAACCATTTTAGCCATTTCCAGCTCGGTTATCATGCCGTATTTCTGCATGGGCGAGCCTGGAAAGTTAATCCGGCGCATCACACCACTGTAGGTGGCTCTGTATTGGCGGGCTAGAAACATACGGTCCACGATCTCCTCAATGGAATGCTCAGGACCAACCGGCTCAACACAATTCATCCACTGCAGTCCCACATCCTTGAGCACCTGGATGGTCTGGATCCGTTTGTGAATCCGAAGAGGGGTATCCGTACCTTCGCCTAAGCGAACAGCATGATACGCGCCCACAAATCCGACCTCCAAGAGTTGCTCCCCCTCTTTGTGGGTAATATCCCGGGTATTGGCCACCAAGGGGACAGAAACAGTCTTTTTCAGCCTTTTGCCCACATCCAACAGCTTGGAAAAGGAGTAGGATCCTGTGGTCATGATATTTAAGGCATCGGCATGATTTTCTTCTCCGATTCTGGCCCAGTTCAAAACATCTTCCAAGGGAAACTCAATTTTTTCCGTAAAAATTCCCGCCTGTTCAGTCAGTGAGCAAAAGCTGCAGTTCAAAGGACAGGGCTCGACATTGACCCCGATATGAAAATGGTTTTCACCCTTGGAGTTGAACTGCTCCCGGGTCATCTGGTTGGCTGTGTGCATCAAGGCATAGGTTTCCCGGGAGTGCAGGTCCAGGTGCATCAGCTCTGTGGCTTCCTCCGGTTCTATGCCGGTAAAGTCCATCCCTTTTTTCAGAATATCTGCAATGCGTGGGGCTAATTTCCAGCTCATAAATTTCCTTTTCACTGTGCAGTTACCTTATCGATGGTTCAGGGACCAGTCGTAGCGATCATCGTCATTATCGTCAAAGCCCTGCAGCTTCTCCTTAACCCTCTGGAAGTTCAAGAGGTCCAATATAAAACTTTTGCTTTACGCATTCTTAGCAGCGAGTTTTTTGAGTCCTGTGGGCCGAACCCCTGGATTTGGTGAATAGTTACAATAATTGTTATTATGCGTTTTTGGTTGTTAACCGGATATGGAAAACTGCTGTGCTCTGCCGTGGCTTGACGTCGGGTGCGAAGAAAAGAGAGTCCTGGGGAGTTAGCCTGTTACATCAAGCACAAGATTAAACCTGATGGCAGGAAAGCTGTCAAAGTCGTCAAATACATCTATACAAAGAGATCTACAAACGTAAATTTGCGGACGTCAAAAAGGCCTTTGTCTGTAATCTTCAATTCCGGGATAACCGGTAAAGCCAAAAAGCTTAAATTCATGAAGGGCTCGATATCTGGGTTAACCCCCATGTGTTCCCTGGCCAATCTGGTCATCTCCTTAAGTTTTTCTGCTGTCTCAGGGGCTGGAGAGTCGCACATGAGACCGGCAATGGGCAGGGGTAAATGGGCCAGAACACGGCCCTGATGACAGAGACTCATCCCTCCGCCCATTTCAGAAATATCCTGCACTGCCTTGAGCATATCAGCCGAGTTGGTTCCAATGAGTACTATGTTGTGCGAATCATGTGCCACAGTGGTGGCTATCGCCCCGATTTGCAAACCAAAATTCTCAATCAGGGCAAGCCCCACATTGCCTGTAGCCTTGTGCCGCTCAATCACTGAGATGAGGTTTAGATCAGGGTTGAATGCCGCATCAAAGAGACCGTCAGCATCTGCTTGTACTGGGCGAATCACGGCCTGGGTCAGAATGCTGTGGGGTAAAACTCTGATCACGTTGGCCTGTTTGCTTCGAACCTTGAGCTGCAGATCCCGGGCATGGAGTTGTCCCAGGACCACGGATGCTTTAGGAAAAAAAGTAGGAGGGGGATCCACGAGAGCTTGGCCTTGCTGGGCCACCAATCGGCCCCGTGAATATACCTGAGAAACTGAGAAGCTTTTCAAATCGTCTACAATACAAAGATCCGCATCATAGCCCGGAGCAAGGGCACCTTTTCTGTGCAACCCATAGCACTGGGCAGGGTTAAGGGTGGCTAAATTTATGGCTGTGAGGGGCGGTACTTTGCAGGCAACTGCCAAGCGCAGCAGGTGCTCAAGATGCCCCCAGGCCAAGATGTCCTCAGGATGACGGTCATCTGTACACAGGGCACAGCGGCGGGCGTTGCTCGGAGTCAGGCCCTGAACCAGGGTTTCCAGATTTTGAGCTGCTGAGCCTTGTCTGAGGAAGACGTACATGCCCCGGTTGATCCGGTCATGCATTTCCTGTACCGTGCTGCATTCATGATCAGTGCTGATGCCAGCTGCTGTATAGGCATTGAGCTGTTTCCCGGATAGACCCGGGCTATGGCCGTCAACAAGCTTTCCCCTGGCAAGGGCCAATTCGAGCTTGGCCAGAACATCTGGCTGGGAGTTTATGATCCCAGGGACATTCATCATTTCCCCCAGTCCTAGAATCCGCTTTTCATCTATGAACTGGGCCAGGTCTTTGGCCGCGAGGCTCGCTCCGGAATTTTCAAAAGGCGTGGCAGGAACGCAGGAAGGAAGCATGAAAAAAAAATTTAAATGCAGATCTTGACTGGCCTCGAGCATATAGCGGATGCCTTCCATGCCGAGGACATTAGCGATTTCATGGGGATCTGCAATGACCGTTGTTGTTCCATGGGGCAGGACGCATTGGGCAAAATATCTGGGTGAAAGCATGGAGGATTCGATATGCACATGGGCGTCAATGAGCCCGGGCAGGATATAACGGTCGTGCATGTCCAGAACTTCCTCTCCCTGGTAGTCTCCTATACCCAGGATGCGACCTTGGGCCAGGGCCAGACAGCCGTGAACAATCTGCGGCGTAAAGACATCCACTATCCGGGCGTTGGCTAGCACCAAATCTGCAGGTTTTTTTCCAGCAGCCATATCTATGAAGCTGCAATGTTCTGAAGGCTCAGAGGGTTCCATACATCCCCTTATGCAAAACGGTTATCAGTTACGGTTTATAGTTATCAGTTTTCGGGGCTTTGAGCCCCACCTGGTAAGTGATAACATCTCGTTTTTCCATGCTTGGTTGTGCCTGCTATTTCCAGGCATGATGCGTGTCAATATTTTACTGTGCATAGTTTTTCTAGTTTTGTATCAGGCAAAGGATTCCATGGCTTGGAATACCTCATCCATGCTGCGTTTTTGGGCATAAAGGGGGCCTTTAGAGCCTATATTAACCCTCTCTTCATATGGCTTTCTGGACTCATTTATGTATATTATTCCAGTAGGGATGCTCTCTCCCCATTCCAGGCTCTTGGCCATGGCTGCATCCCATTGGCTGGGATCATAATCCTTGGCCAGGGGCTTGCAGCGCTTTTGATACCAGTCATAGGTATTGACTCGATTAAAGGAGACACAGGGCTGCAGGATGTCCAGCAGGGCAAAGCCAGGGAAATCTATAGCAGACTTGATCAATTGCACCAGCTGTTCCTGATGTCCTGCAAATCCTCTGGCCACAAACCCAGCCTGCATAGCGACAGCCACGCTCAAGGGGTGGAAAGGCTCTGCTTGGACACCTTGAGGCTGAGCCTTGGTCACATGTCCCATGTCACTGGTTGGGCTGGCTTGGCCTTTGGTCAGGCCATAGATCTGGTTGTCATGCACTAGCACAGTCAGGTTCATGTTCCGCCGCAAGGCAGCCAAAAAGTGATTGCCCCCTTCTCCATACATACAACCATCCCCGCTTTCCACAATTACCGGCAGATCTGGATTGGCAAGCCTGGCCCCTGTGGCCACAGGCAATGCCCTGCCGTGCAGGCCGTTAAACAGGTTGCAGTTTAAATAATGCGGGGCCTTGGCAGCCTGGCCTATGCCGGAAACAAACAGGACCTGATGCGGGGCCAGGGATTTTTCAGCCAGGGCCTGCTTTAGGCACTTCAAAATGGCAAAGTTGCCGCAGCCTGGACACCAGGCAGTCTTATGTTCACCAAAATCTTGGACCGTAACCATATCTCTTCTCCCTTGTTAGCTATCTGGTTTTTCCCAAAATACACCATGCATAACATGGGTAAAAACTGGAGGAAATTACTCATAACATGCAATGCATAAAATGGGTAACTTTGCTGGTGGCTCCTGCCATGCTTGGTCGTATTCCGTCAGGGCATGGGTTTAGAAGGCAAGCTGCCTGAGGATTTCCTGAGCAGTCATAGGCAGCCCGTCATATCTCAAGACCTTGCCCTGGACCTCAAAGCCTGTCTCCCGCCTTATCAGTTTGGCAAGCTGCCCTGTGGCGTTGCTCTCTACAGCAATCACCTCCCCGGCCTGATTCAGGCGATCCATAAACTGCTTAGGCTGCAGGGGCCAGACTTGGGAAAAGCACAAGCTGGCAGCTTTTCTGCCCCTGGATTGGAGCTGCCTGGCTGCCTGCTGGGCGGTCTTCTGGCTGGAGCCCCAGGCCAACAACAGCAGCTCTGGATTGTCCGGGCCCTCATAAGCCGGAGGGATGCATTCCTGCCTCATGCCCCGCAGCTTAGCGAGCCTCTTGTCCACCATGCCCTGCCGAACCTGGTGATCCTCAGTGATATGCCCGTCCGGTGTGTGCTCATCACTGTCCGCCACCACCAAGTGCTTTCCCGTGCCAGGGATCAGCCTGGGGGAAACCCCGGTTTCACTCCAGGCAAATCTTTGATAGCTGCCTGGATCTTGGGTTTCCTGCTGCCTGGTTTCTGGCTGAGGACTGCCTCCCAGGTCCAATATAGGCACAGAACGGATAGCATCAGCCAGGTATTGGTCACTGAGCAGGATAACCACAGTCTGGAATCTCTGCGCCCATTCCACGGCCTTTTGGATCAGATAGAAGCAATCCTCTGGATCTCCTGGGGCCAGAACAGCCCTGGGAAATTCGCCGTGTCCGGTATGCAGGGCCAGCTCCAGATCCGCCTGTTCAGTCCTGGTAGGCAGTCCTGTAGCCGGACCAGGGCGCTGGGCCAACACCACTACCACCGGGGTCTCGGTCATGCCTGCCAGGCTAAGGCCTTCCCCCATCAAGGCAAATCCGCCGCCGGAGGTGGGCACCAGGCTTTTAGCCCCAGCAAAGGAGGCCCCGATAGCCATATTGATGGCTGCTATCTCGTCTTCAGCCTGCTCGCAGACCAGACTGAACTTTTCAGCCTGGGCCTGCAGATTCAAAGCGACTCCAGTAGCTGGGGTCATAGGGTAGAAAGCACAGAAGTTGATCCCGGCAGCCAGGGCCCCCAAGGCTATGCCCTGGTTGCCGTTCAGGGCCAGTTTGGTTGAGCTGGATTGAGCATTGGGCAGGGACAGGAAGGATGTGGATTGTTCCTGGGCCCATTGCATGGCCTTCTGCAGGCTCTGCAGGTTCTTGGAGAGCATCTCTCCGTGCTTTTTTCCAATAGCCTCGGTGATGACCTTGGAGACAATCTCCTGCTCCAGCCCCAGCAGCGCTGAGACAACACCCAGGGCAGCCACGTTCTGAACTATTGTGTCCTGGGCCAGCTCTGCATAGGGTATTTTAAGTGAGCTCAGGGACTCATCCCCTGGCATGTCCTGGCCCAGCAAGACCAGGGCCTGCTCAGAAAGATAGTCCTGGTGCAGCTGCACTGTTTCCGGGCTGAAGGCCACCAGGAGATCCACATTTTCTGCAGGGCCAAGGATTGGCTCCTGGCCTATCAGGATTGAAAAATAGTTGTGCCCTCCGCGTATCCTGGACATCGCACTTTGGGTACTCAGTATCTCATATCCGGAGCGCACCAGGGCCTTGGCCAGCATCTGGCCCACTGTCTCCAGGCCCTGTCCTGCCTCACCACCTATTCTGATCTGGATTTGTTTCTGACTGTCGAGTGTTTGCATAACCGCTCCTGATTGCATGTTGCTGATGCATGAATAAAGAATTATGTGCACAGTGTCCGAAGATTCGGCCAAACGGGCGCGAAGGTTCGCTCCTGAGAAAAAGTCATTGACATCCTCCCCTCCCTAAAGGAAGGGGATTCCTGACTATGCAGCCAGGACCG
>CAZBUB010000088.1:0-6332 GCA_964494985.1 uncultured Desulfohalobiaceae bacterium
CTGGAAACCTTGCTGTAGGCATAAGCTTGTTTTGAATGTTTGATAAAGCAGACAAGTATATCAACATTTGCCAAACATTGTCTTGGAACACTGATCCATCACCAGCAAATAGACTTTAGACAGCCACATGAACCTGAGGAGCTCTGAAGGAGGCATCATGGCGGTTGTCTATATAACTAAGCCCGGAGTAAAGATTCACTTGGAGGGCAAGCACCTGCTAGCTTGTGGAGAGAACTTCCGGCAGACAATCTATACCTTCAATCTGGAACGTCTGGTCCTGGTGGGCAAAGTTGAAATAACCCATGCCGCCCTCTCCCATCTCTTCCGCAACGAGACCTCGGTCGTTTATCTCTCTCGCCAAGGCGGCTTTTTGGGAAGCATTACCGGAGTGGAGCCCAAGAATGTCTATCTGCGGCTTAAGCAGTACGAACGTCATAACGACGCTACCTTTCGCCTGATATCAGCCAGACATATTGTGGAAGGCAAGATCAAGAACATGCGGACCATGCTCATGCGCTTGGGTCGCACCCTGGAAGACAAGCACTTCACTAAGGCAACCAAGGAGCTCATGCTTTCTTTGAATAGTGTGCAGGAAGCTAAAGACCTTCAAGCCTTGCGCGGTGTGGAAGGACATTCCACTCGGACTTACTTTCAGGCCCTGCGTTGGGCCTTCCCCGAGGAGTTCGGGTTCCACAAGCGGGTTCGGCGGCCGCCTACAGATCCGGTCAACGCCTGCCTTTCCTTTGGATACACAGTGTTGATGAACATCGTGCACGGATCCGTTTGCGCAGCCAGGCTGGATCCTGCTCTGGGTTGCCTGCACGAAACAAGCTACGGCCGGAGCTCCCTCAGCCTGGACCTTATGGAAGAATTCCGGACTCCGATAGTGGACATGACTGTGCTCTCCTGCTTCAACCTGGGCATCCTGAAAAAAGAGGATTTTTTGTGCCAGGATCCCAAGAAGGACCTGAGCCCCTCGACGCCCAATCAAGACTGGCTGAAAAAGGTGGACGTGCTTGCCAATCAACAGGAAGCGGAGCCTAAACCCGCGGATGCCGAGATTGATGGCAATGCCGCAGAGCCGAGTCTGAGCACTGCGGTGTATCTGGTTCCTGATGCCAAGAAACGGTTCCTTAAGCGCCTGGAAAAGAGATTTTCCACCCTCATGCACTACGTGCCTGTGGGCAAAAGCATTGCCTTGCGCCAGGTCATTCAGCGCCAGGCCGAGCAGTACGCGCAATGGGTGCGGGGAGAGCGCGACGGCTATGCGCCGATCACCCCCAGGTAAAAGCTTTTGGTGGATCCCTTGTTCGTCTTGATTACCTACGACATCACGGACAATAAACGGCTGAACAGAATGCACAAGCTTCTGAAGAACTATGGGATTCCAGTTCAGTATTCCGTTTTTGAATGCGACCTGGAGCCAGCCAAGGTGGAAGAGGCCAGACTTTTGGCCCTGGAAATCATGGATCCGGAAGAGGACGGGCTGCTAATCTACCCGGTGTGCAGGGATTGCCGGAACAAGGTCCAGATCAGCGGGCAGGGGGAAATCTGGGTGGACAGCGAGTGGTGGGTATATTGATGTTTTTTGTGGTCATTTATGATATCCGGGACGTCAAGCGGCTGCACAAGGTGGCCAAGGTCATGGAGAGCTTTGGTCAGCGGGTGCAAAAGTCTATTTTTGAGTGCGAGCTGGAAAGCCTTGCTTTGCTCAAAATGCGCTCTCAGGTGGAAAAAGTGATCGATCCAGAGGAGGATTCGGTCAAGTATTTCCGGCTGTGCTCCACATGTTTTGAAAAAGGACAGGCCCTGGGGCAATGCTCCCGGATGCTGCCGCTCAAGGAAGTGGAGATCATCTGAGTAGTTGGAGCGTCTGATGCCGACCGTATTGATCAACCTGGTCTCCAAGCAGCCCATACCCAATATCCTGCCCGTTCTTGAGCCCGAGCTGCAGATCGACAGGGTGTTGCTTATCTCCAGCCAGGACATGCGCCTTCAGGCTGGGCGACTGCAAACAGTATATGAGAATTTAGGGCTGCCTTCAGAAATCTGGCCGGTTCATGCTCCGGCTTATGATGTGCAGGCCATACGTTCTATATGTCGAGATATCTTGCATTCAGTTAAGGGTAGGGAAAGGGTGTGTCTGAATGTAACCGGCGGGACCAAGCTTATGGCCTGTTCAGCTTGGCGTGAATTTGAACAGGCAGAAAACTCATCAATCATTTATGTGGATACAGCCCAGAGACGGATTCACCGTCTGCATCCTCCAGGACTGGCGGAGCTGTCCATGCAGTCACGTATGGATCTTGAAAGATACATGGCAGCTTTTGGGCTGAGCATCACCGAGATCAAGCAGAGATGGCAGAAAGGACAGAGAGTACCGAAGCAGCATTCCTGCACCAGCACCCTGGCCAAGAATGCCTGGAATCTCGATCCGTTTCTGGGCCGGATGAACTGGGCCGGCAACGCTGCCCTGAATCAAGGTGGGGACGGATGGCCACGCACCGTATCCATGAATTCCCCTTTCCCCCCAAAAGGGATCGTCAGGCATATAGTTCATGAGCTGGAGAAGGCCGGCATATTTCGGATCCGAGGTCGGCAACTCACTTTCCCAGCTCCGGAGCAGGCCTTTTACATGAGCGGAGGTTGGCTGGAAGAATATACTTTTGCTCAGGCCTGCCGGAGCGAAGCGGATGAAGTTGGCTTTTCCGTACAAGTCCAATGGGGGCCAGAGGAAGAAACTCAGGTGCACAATGAATTCGACTGTCTGATTATCAAGCACAATCAGCTCTGGATTGTGGAATGCAAAACCATGGGGTTCAAGGAAAAAGCTGCGGAAGTAGTCTACAAGCTGGATTCCCTGCGGGAAAACGCGGCTGGAGTATTCGGCCGCAGCTGTCTTGTCTTGGCCCGCAAACCGCCGGAGCACTTTTTGCAGCGGGCCGCAGCGAATGGGCAGAGGGTATTCATGCCTGACATGTTGTCCGATTTAGCCAACAACCTGCAATCAGCGCTTGGATAGATCCTATGCCCAAGATTCTGCTCTGCCTCTGCGGCCTGACCCCGCAAGTCATCACCGAAACTCTGTACGCCCTGGCTGTGGATCAAAGTCCGGCCTGGATTCCGGATGAGCTCCACGTTATTACCACTGAATCCGGACGGCTACTGGTGGAGGAAAAGCTCCTGCATCCTACACAGGGGAGATTTTACCATCTGTGCTCTGAGTACAAGATCCAGCCCCCAAAATTCGATGCGCAGACTGTCCATGTCATTACGGATGAAGACCAGCCAATACACGACATCCGAAGCCAGGCCGATAATTCACGGCTGGCCGACGGCATCGTTTATATCGTGCGCTCGCTGTGCGAGAGGCCTGAGACAATGGTTCATGCTTCCCTGGCCGGCGGCCGCAAAACAATGAGCTTTTACCTGGGCATGGCCATGCAATTATTTGCCAGAAACCATGATCAACTGTCCCATGTCCTGGTCCGGCCCCCTTTTGAGAATCACCCAGAATTTTTTTACCCTCCATGTGTGCCACGGGATTACACAGTATTTAATCCAATTTCTGGACAGCCTTATACCGTAAATAGTGCAGAGGCCAAAATTGAACTGGCTATGATACCTTTTGTGCGTCTCAGAGATTTTACTCCAGGGAATGAAAGCGAAATGGGCTTTCCTGAACAGATTTCATCTGTTCAAAATGCATTGCAAAATGTCTGCCCCAGATCGGAGATAGTTTTTCAGGAGAAAAATCTTTTGTTATGGGTTGGCGATCAATTTATTACTTTAACTCCGACTGAAGCAGGGATCTATCTGCTACTGCTCAAAACTAAAATGGATTGTGAGCAGGAAGACTGCATTGGTTGTCTGCATTGTTATCTCAACCCTTATGATTTGCAGGTAGACTTTATAGAAGAATTTTTACGTTCACGTTGGGGTAGGTGGTCTGAACGAGCAGAGGGGATAAATCTCCAGAACAAGCAAGGCCACGAGCTCAAGTCCTGGTTTTTGCAGCACCGCTCCAGAATCAATCGCAAGATTAAAGCCATTGATCCTACGGGACAGGCTCTGATTGTAAGTGCAGGAGGCTATGGAGAAAAGAGATATGGCATAGGGGCGAATAAACAAATGCTGACCTGGTCTTGAGGATCAAGTTCTCGCAGGCCAGACATTAGATAAGGTTCTCAATGATCTGGAGCTAACGCAGTATGTTTGTTGAAATCCTGGCCCTGGCAGTCATTATGTTTGTGATATATATAGCTTTCTTTGAGAAGAAATAATTTGTTTATGACTTTCCTGTTGCCGGATGAGCGATGCTATCCCTTGTTTTTTATCAAAGTCTTTATGGCGGAGAATCTAAGCTATAGGTTCTTCATTCTCCCCTCCAGAAAAGTATACCTCTGCTGGGTCTTGGCATTGTTGACCGCTATAGCCAGGGCCTTTTTCGCGCCGATGACCACCACCAGATTTTTGCCCCTGGTGATGCCTGTATAGAGAAGGTTGCGCTGCAGCATGATATAATGCTGGATTAAGAGCGGCATGACCACTGCTGGATAGTCAGAGCCCTGGGATTTGTGAATACTCACGGCATAGGCCAAAACCAGCTCATCCAGGTCAGCATACTCGTAGACCACCACCCGGTCCTCGAAGCGGACCTTTACCTCCTGCAGCTCCAGGTCCAGGCCAATGATCTGCCCGATATCTCCGTTATAAACTTCCTTGTCATAGTTGTTTTTGATCTGCATGACTTTGTCGGCTTCCCTGAAGGACCTGCCTCCGCGCTTAAGCTCCCTGCCTCTGGGGTTCAGGCACTCCTGAAGCTGGGCGTTGAGATTGCTGACACCTACCACCCCTTTATTCATCGGGGATATGACCTGCACGTCTGTGACAGGATCCAGTGCAAAGCGTTTGGGTATACGCTCCTGGACGATAAATTTGATCTTCTCCAGAACCTTTTCCGGGTCCTCCTCCTGCATGAAGAAGAAGTCATCCAGCTTGTCCTGTCTGTTGGCAAGCCTGGGCAGCTTTCCCTGGTTGATCAGGTGGGCATTGACGATGATGGAGCTTTCCTGGGCCTGTCGGAAAATCTCGTTGAGCTCGATGACTGGTACAGCTCCTGAGTTGATGATGTCCTTTAGGACATTCCCGGCACCCACAGATGGCAGCTGGTTCATATCCCCGACCATGATCAGGGTGGTATCCAGCCTAAGGGCTTTGAGCAGGTGGTGCATGAGGATGGTGTCCACCATGCTCATCTCGTCCACAATCAAAATATCGCAATTTAAGGGGTGCTGGTCGTCCTTCTTGAAGCCTCCCTTCTGGAAATCGAATTCCAGGAGCCTGTGGATGGTCTTGGCCTCAAAGCCAGTGGACTCCTGCATGCGCTTGGCTGCCCTGCCTGTAGGTGCAGCCAGGAGGATCCGGGCCTTTAATTTGGAGACGATCTTTAAGACTGCATTCAGTAGGAAGCTCTTGCCGGTCCCTGGTCCCCCTGTGATGATCAGGACTTTGTCTGTGAGTGCCTTTTCCACAGCCTGGGCCTGCTTGGAGGCCAGGCTGATGGAGTAGGTGCGCTGCACCCAGTCCAGGGCCTTGTCTGTATCCACCTGGCGTATGGATTTAGGGGCCTGCAGCAGCTTGAGCAGCTTGTCTGCGATGCTGGTCTCTGAGAAATGGTACTTGGCCAGGTACACAGCCTCGCAGTTGTCTCCCTGCTCCTGCGCTGGCAGCCTTTCAATGACTATCTGCCCATCAGAGTTAAGGGCGCTTAAGCCCTTTTGCACCAGGCTGGTGTTCACCTCCAGGATCTCGCTGCACTTGGCTGTGAGTCCCTCTCTGGGGTAATAGACATGGCCCTCGTCCGAGAGTTGGTGCAGGACATAGAGAATGCCGGCCTTGATTCTGAATTCTGATTCCAGGGAGAATCCCAGCTTCCTGGCGATCCTGTCTGCTGTGACAAAGCCTATGCCGAAAATGTCCGTGGCCAGACGGTAGGGATTCTCTTGCACCACCTGGATGGAGTCCTTGCCGTAGACCTTGAATATCTTGCTGGCATAGGTGGCTGAGACCCCGTGGCCCTGAAGGAAAAGCATCACCTCCCGGATCTCCTTTTGCTCCTCCCAGGCTTTCTTGATCATCTGGATGCGCTTGTGCCCGATGCCCTCCACCTCTGTCAGCCTGTCAGGCTCGTTTGCTATGATATCCAAAGTGGCGTCTCCGAGTTTGGCCACGATCCGCTTGGCCATGACCGGTCCTATACCCTTGATCAGGCCGGAGCCCAGATATCTCTGGATGCCAGCTGAGGTGGCAGGCACTGAGCATTCGCAATA
>CAZBUB010000089.1:0-6304 GCA_964494985.1 uncultured Desulfohalobiaceae bacterium
CTTCTCTGACATGCTCCAGGGCCTGGGCCAGCAGGGTCTCCACATGCTGGTCATCCAGGCTGTAGAAAACATTCTTGCCTTCCCTGCGGTACTTGACCAGCTTGGCTGCCCGCAAAAGGCGCAGCTGGTGGGAGACCGCAGAAGGATTCATATCCAGGGCCCGGGTCAGGTCGCAGACGCACAGCTCTGTCCTGCTTAAGGCCAGCAGGATGCGCAGCCTGGTGCTGTCTCCCAGGACCTTGAACACTCCGGCCAGATCCTGGGTCAGCTCCAGGTCCAATTCCCCTGACTTGGCCCTGTGCACTGCATCCGGGTGCACACAGGTTTCCTGGCAAATGTCTATAGCCTTGTCCTGCATTGTTTGACCTCAACTGGTAATCATTTGAACAAGTGTTCATATAACGCAGATCAAAAAAAATGTCCAGTTCCCATGTTTGTTTGTGCCCATTTTGGACTTGGGAGTTGCCAGTTAACAGGAAACAAAGCCTCAAGACCGAGGAGCTCAAGACTTTTCATCACACACATCGCACTGGCCAGACAAAAAACTCTGCACCTGGCTTATGACCCACGCCTACAGCGCCCTTGTGCATGTACAGGGCCAGGGCCCAGTCAGGTTCGAACATGCTGCTGGTGGAGGACCAGTAGACCTCCTGCAGTCCTTTGAAAGGATGCCCGGACTGCAGGGCAGGGCTGTGCTCCTGGGCGTCTACCAGGGATTCCAATTCATTTATATTGGGCAGATGCCAACCCCTGGGATCCAGGTCTGGATTCAGGTCTTTGATCTTATGCATGGCCTGCTGCCAGGTAACTGGTCCTGCCAGGTCTGCTGTCTTGGCCCAGATCAGGTTAGTTAGTCTGTCCAGGATACCCTGTTCCTGCTCCTGGAATCTGGGCTGGGGCCAGGGCAGGCCCATCTGCAGCTCCCCGTCCTGGCCCTGGCCCTGGGGCTCAATTTCCCTGCCCCGGGTATTGAAGCAGGATGTTTGTCCTGTGGCGGCAAGCACCTGGCTGCTTCCGCACACCGGCCAGAGCATGTAGAAGTTGTCCTTGGCCCCCCAGAACATCCTGCCCCCGGCAAAATGCACATACCAGGCATAGGCAGGGTACATGGCCGAGGAGGTCGAAGTCCAGTACCAGGTCTGCTGCAGGCCCTGGAAGGGGTGGCCTGGCTCTAGAGCTGGTTTGCTTGTGCCGTGACAGATCAGGCTGCGCAGCTCCCTGCGGTTGGGCAGCCTCCAGTCGGTGCGGCCCAGATAAGCTTCTTGGTTCAGTGCCTGCACGGCCTGCAAGGCTTCTTCCCAGCTCAAAGGAAATTGGAAGAGATCAGAGCTCTTGAGCCAGTTCAGGCCAGTGGTTTGATCCAGGACCAGGCCTTTGGAGCTAGCAGGGATAAATCTAGGCTGGGGGATTCTTTCCCCAAGCTGCAGCTCCCCGTCCTGCAAAGTGCCCTGGCAGTCCAGTTTTTTCCCCTGGGAGTCAAAGCAGCGCTTGAGGTCTGTCTGTAGGAAGTTCTTGGGCATCTTGATCTGTCAGATGATAAGGAGTTTCTTTGAGCTAGCATATGCCTGGCTCAGAGCGGTTCCTGTTTAAGGTGAATTACGAATGGGCACGAATAAAGGTGTACCTGGTCAGGGGATAATGACAGCGTTGATATCACCCGTCATTGCGAGGAGTCTTTGACGAAGCAATCTCCAGCACATAACTGTCCCGGATAAAACCAGGAGATTGCTTCGCTGTACTCTAAATGACGGTCTTTTTCCAACCTTCCAGATCTCCTTTGAATGCTTACATAAAGGGGCGAAAAATTTTTCGCCCCTGCCTGCACGAGGGGTCTCTGAAGACGCGCATGAAAAAAGACGTGTTGCAGGCGCATGATTTAGGCACTTGCCGCCTCAGCCTGCAGCTGCTGGGGCTGGAAGAAGCGCAATCTGAGAGCATTGCTGACCACGGAGACCGAGCTCATAGCCATGGCTGCTGCAGCTATCATGGGGCTCAGGCTGGGGCCGCCGAAAATAAGCAGCACCCCTGCGGCTATAGGAATGCCCAGGCTGTTGTAGAAGAAAGCCCAGAACAGGTTCTGCTTGATGTTGCGCACTGTGGCCTTGCTGAGCTGGATTGCTGTCAGCACCTTTTGCAGATCACCCTGCATGAGCACAATATCCCCGGACTCAATAGCTACATCTATGCCTGTACCCATGGCCAGCCCCAGGTCGGCCTGGGCCAGGGCAGGGGCGTCATTGATCCCGTCCCCAACCATAGCCACCTTACGGCCTTTAGCCTGCAGCTTCCTGATCTCTTCTGCCTTGTGCTCAGGCAGGACCTCGGAGATGACCTGGTCCAGGCCCAGCTGACTGGCCACTGCCTGGGCAGTAACCCGGTTGTCCCCGGTGAGCATGATCACCTCCAGGCCCATGTCCTGCATCTTGGTCAGGACCTCTTTGACTCCGGGCTTGATCTGGTCTGCCACAGAGAGGATCAGCACGGGGACCTTGTCTATGGCAGCCAAAAGCGGGGTTTCTCCTTTGGCTGCCATGTCCTGCATCTGGCGTTCTATCTCCTGTTTATCCAGGCCCTGGACCTGACTTTGCTGCATAAATTCCAGGTTGCCGATCAGCACCTCTTTATTCTGGATCTGGGCCTTGACCCCTTGACCAGAGACAGCCTCAAAGCTCTGGGGCCTGGGCAGGGTCTGCTTGAGCCTGGTCTTGGCTCCTTCCAGCACCGCACGGGCCAGGGGATGCTCTGATTCCTGCTCCACTGCAGCCACCAGCCCCAAGGCTTCCTCCTCTGAAAAAGGGGAGCCGGCCAGGGCCAGCGTCCTGCTCAAGGCAGGCTGGCCGGTGGTCAAGGTCCCGGTCTTGTCCAGGACCACGGTCTGGATGTTCTTGGCGTTTTCCAGGGCCTGGCCGCTTTTGATCAGCACTCCCAGCTGGGCGCCGCGGCCGGTACCCACCATGATTCCTGTAGGTGTAGCCAGGCCCAGGGCGCAGGGGCAGGCAATGACCAGGACCGCTATAAAGATGCGCAACGCAAAGGAGAACTCGGCCTGGGCCAGGAGCAGCCAGACCAGGAAGGCCAGCACCGCTATCAGGATGACTACGGGCACGAAATACAGACTGACCCGGTCCGCCAGATTGGCAATGGGCGCCTTGGAACCCTGGGCCTCCTGCACCAGGCGGATGATCTTGGCCAGGGTGGTATCCCTGCCCACCTTTTCCGCTCGCATGCGCAGGGAGCCGTGGGAGTTGTAGGTTCCGCTGTAGACCCGGTCCTCCGGTTTTTTGCTCACTGGCATGCTCTCTCCAGTGAGCATGGACTCATCCAGGCTGGAATGACCCTCTGTGATGCGGCCGTCCACCGGAATTCTTTCCCCTGGCTTGACCAGAAGCAGATCCCCGGGCTGGATCTGATGTATACCTACCCGGACGTAATCCTGGCCCTGGATCACTGTGGCTTCCTCTGGCCGAAGCTGCATGAGCTGTCTGATAGCGTCTGAAGTGCGTACCTTGGAGCGGTTCTCTAAAAATCTGCCCAGGGTGATCAGGGTCAGAATCATGGCCGCGGACTCAAAGTACAGGTCGTGGGCCCGGTGTACAGCTTGATGCCCTAAGGTGATCTCCACTAGGTTCCAAAGGCTGTACACAAAGGCCGCACCTGTGCCTACAGCGATCAGAGAATCCATGTTCGGAGCCAGATAAGCCAGGGACTTGAATCCCTGCTGGTAAAACTCCCTGCCCAGGAGCACAATGGGCAGGGTCAGAGCCAGCTGAGCCAGGCCGAAGCTCAGGGGTGCCTGTGCGGGGCTGAGCCAGGCCGGCAGGGTCAAACCCAGCATTTCGCCCATGGAGATCAGCATCAGGGGAATGACCAGCAGCAGGGAGAAGGCCAGGCGGTTGCGCAGGCTGCGCAGCCTTAGCTGCATCTCCTCTTCCTGGGCCAGTCCAGGCTCCTTCTCTTCCCTGTTCAAAGGATTGGCCTCATAGCCTGCTTTTTGGACTGCCTGCACAAGCTGATTCGTCTCTGTCTGGGCTGGATCAATAACTACCCTGGCCTTTTCCGTGGCCAGATTGACCTCAGCCTGCAGGACCCCGGGCAGGTTTTCCAGAGCCTTATGCACCCTGGCAGAGCAGGCGGCGCAGGTCATACCCTTAATCTCCAGGTCGATTCGAGCCTGCTCCTGGGGCAGCTCTGCCTGATACCCGGCCTCTTGGACCTTTTGCATGATTCCTTCTGGGCTGAGCACAGCAGGGTCCCAGCTAACCTGCATCTTTTCTGTGGCCAGATTCACACTGGCTTGGTTGACCCCCTGCAGGGAGGAGACCTCCCGTTCCACCCTAGCTGAGCAGGCGGCACAGTGCATGCCTCGAATGCGGAAAGTCTGTTTTTGCTCCTTTGTTCCTGTGGCTTGGGCCTGCTCGCTTGACATTGCTACCTCCTGGCTGCCATGTGCTGTTTCAGAGATATCCAGTGCACAAAAAAATCCGGTGGCTCTGGTCAAAGCCGCCGGATTAGGATCAATGTGACCAGGTTTTACCAAGTGCCCCTGGGCCTGTGCTGCATCATACCTGGTCCCATCCCATGTCCGAAGCCGCCAGGATACATCATGGATCGGCCGAACTGATACAAACCCTGCTTGCGCATCTCCAGGTTCATCTGGGTGCGCTGGCTGAACATTTGACTGCGCAGCTCGTTAACCTCCTGCACCAGATTTTGAATCTTGTTTTCGTCCACCTCAGAGGCAGCCAGCTCGGCACTTAGCTCCGCCTTTTTGGCCATGAGCTTTGCGCCCAGGCTGTAGAGATCCCCGGAGTACTGGGCATAGATATCCTGCAGGGCCTGTTGCTGTTCCTCAGTGAGCTGGCTGTAGCCATAGCCGTAGCTTTGGGCAGGTGCATGAGCTGGTCCTTGCTTCCTGCCCATGCCTTTCTGGCCTTGTGCTGCCGTGGAAATCGTGGCCAGGAAAAGGACCAGGGCTATTGCCAAAATGAAAGCCTTAAAGCTTTTCATAGTCTACTCCTTACGCATTTAACAGTATTGTATGTTTTATCCAGGTCTAACTCAAACTCAAGGGAAGGGGCCGGCTCCTTTCCTGTCTTTTCATTAGCATAATCAATGCCAAATATAAAAATTACAAACAATTAAATGGCTTGGAGCTTGAATGTTGGTGGTCGCAGTTTTTTTTGCCTGGCCCTATTGGCTACTTTTTATACAATTGTTGAGACAAGACTATCAAAAAACTATACATCGTCCAGGACCTGGTAACCTGCCTCCTGCACAGCCTGTTTGACCTTTTGCATGTCCAGCTCCGGGCCTGCCTCGAACACTGCTTCGCCTTTTTCTAAGCTGACCTCGGGATTGTTGACACCAGGGACCTGATTCAAGGCCTTGGTGACAGCCTGTACGCAATGCATGCAGCTCATGCCGCCGATTTTGATGCTTTGCATCTCTTACCTCCATTGCCTAGGTTCATGTTTTTGATAATGATAGTTACATAATAAAACAGGGTATCCTATTAGTCTAGTATGCAATTTTCAGGCTTGGTTCTTGCATTCTTATCTTCGGAGCAACCGGGGCTCAAAATATGGCTCCTCGACGAAGAATGTGGATTTTCTGTGCTTGTGAAAATACTGAAAGGAAGAAGAGGTTTAGACAGGATTAACAGGATGGACAGGATTACTTCTTGGCGCTCCGGAAGATCGCCAAGAAAGGTCCAATCGCCTGCTGGCGATAGTAGGGTGCAGCTCTTATCCACTGCGAGAGCAGTTGGATCCTCTGCCTGCAGGCTTCCGGCGTGCAGGCAGAAAGAAATCCCGTAAATCCTGTGAATCCTGTCAAAAAATTTCTTGGTTCCTGGAAAATTCCACAGCCAGCGTCGAAGCTCCCAAAATATATGCCCCTCCGTCGCTGCGAGTGGCTCCTGTCGCCCTTCCCTCTAGGGCCTAAAGGTAGATGGCTCAAGTGGTTACCATCCTGTTTATTTTGTATACACTTTCAGCTACAATCTTCAAGCCAAACAAGCGAGCAGCACATGCAGGATAGAGATAGCAGGCTGACCAGGATGGCTCCGGCCTGGCTGGTGATTACCGCGGTCCTGGTTTTGGCTGCGGTGGTCATTGCCCTGGCGGTCCTGAACATCAGCCGCAGCAAGGAGCACATGTCCCAGCTCCTGGGGGAGAAGGGCGCGGCCCTGATCAAGTCCTTCGAGGCCGGAGCCAGGACTGGCATCATGGGCATGATGGGCCGCGGCAACAGGCTGCAGACCTTGCTCAGCGAGACCGCTGCCCAGCCGGATATTCTGTATCTG
>CAZBUB010000090.1:0-6304 GCA_964494985.1 uncultured Desulfohalobiaceae bacterium
GAAAAAATTAAAAAAGCTCGTAAAGTGGCTATAGAAAAAACACTACCCTGACCCAGATGCTAAGAGATTATCTGGATTCTATAGCAAATTTGGAGAATGAAAAGCAAACTGCTGCCATGTTCAGACTGGAAAAGACCTTTGAGCAACACAGCCGGGATATGGGCAAAAGACATTGGCGTAGGGAGGAACTCCATGAGCAATGATCAGGCCCTATCTTTCCTGGACACCAATATACTTGTTTATGCCTACGATACTCATGAATCCTAAAAAAGAACATTGCCCGGCAGATGCTGAGACAAGGTATGCTGGAAAGAAAACGTTATATTATCTGTCCAGGTACTTGTGGAATTTTTTGTTGTGGTCACAAAAAAGATAAAAGAGCCGCTTGCTCCAGCTTCTGCTTTAAAAATAATAGACACATTGGGCATACTTTCATTAGTTGACATGGATCACCGGTTGGTCTTGAAGGTAATAACCAAACATCTCCAGTATAAAATTTCCTATTGGGATGCGCTGATTGTAGCTGCAGCAAAAAGATCCGGGTGCAATACATTACTTACAGAGGACCTAAAAGATGAAGAACTGTACAATGGAGTAAAGGCACACAACTCATTTAAGTGATCAACGAGTCTGCGGTGTTCATTTTTATTTTCCACTCCAGGCAAAGCGCTATTGGCAACAGGGCTCAGCTGAATTTTCTTTATTCCCTGGCTCCTATCTGGGAATGAAAATTGGCTACGAGCATGCAGGCCACCTAAAAGCTGAGCACTTTGTCACTGTTCTTGACCAGCTGATAGAAGTCCTTTTAAGTCCTTTTGCTGTGCGCTCCTTCCTGTACCCCGTACACTTTTAGGAACTTACCTCAGGCCTGAAGCTCTGCCCCTTGACCCTGATGGATGAATAATACGTTCACCTTTTCCCCCTATATAATCTGTTGAACAAATCCTCACCCCTCTCCTATCCGCCCCGAGCCCAGTTCTGCAATAAGCTGCCCGAACCTGAGCCCGGGCCTATAAAACCTTTGCTGCAGCTGCAGACAGCCAGCCAGTATATCTAGCACCTGGGACCTGAACCTTATCCCTGGCAGCTCGTCAGCCAGTCTTGGATGTCTGCCCAGCTTGCCCCCCACCTGAACCCGGTAGCCTTGCTGCCTGGGGAAAATAGCCCCTTCAGGGCAGAAGCGCACACAGACCCCGCACCACAGACACCACTTTGGATCTATCTCTGCCACACCGCTCTGGACATCAATGGCCCCTTCTCTGCAGGCAGCTGCGCACTCTCCGCAGCCGGTGCAGAGCTTATGCTGCACTTGCGGGACTTGGGCCTGCAAAAGGCCCAGATCAGCGATCTGGGGCCTGGAGCAGCCGTTGGGGCAGCCGGAGATGCTGATAGAGAACTGGTCCAGGGGCTTGATTTCCCTTTGCAGATTGTCCAGCAGGCACTCCGGCCAGCCAGAGGCCTCCAATACAGACTCCAGATCGTGCTTCAGGTCGGGATCATTTTGCAGCAGGTTGGGGCACTCCCCTTTCTCTAGCCCCCAGCAGAGCTTGATGCGATAGGCTTTCCTGGACAATTACCAACTCCTTGTTTTGAAGTTGAGTTCTTTGAACCTTAAGTCCCTGGATATTATCTCTTTACAGCAAGATAAAAGTCAAATCCTTGATCTAGATCAAACTAGATAGAGGTTGCTCAGAAGCAATTCTGATTGTATTTTTGCACACAGGACTTGACTTAAGATTCGCTTTGTGAACAAAATCACACAAGGTGCTAATAGGAAAAAGCTCCAAATCCTAAGGAGTAGATCATGCCCAGATATCTCAAAGCCTTAATCTATGTCCTAGTGGGCATTGTGGTCGGCTTCCCACTATTCAGCATGACCTACTACACCATGGTTAGGACCTCCACCCCGGAGTTCTGCTCCACCTGTCACGAGATCGAATACGCCTATGATACCTGGAAAACATCCACCCATGCCAACAACCCCAACGGCTTTGTGGCTGACTGCATGGATTGCCACCTTCCTGCTCCAGAGAACACTTTTGATTTCTTCTATTCCAAGACCTACCACGGCTTGAAGGATATAGTGAAGCACTTCACCATGGATTCCTACGACCGGGAAAAGAACAGGCAAAGGGCCTACGAGGATATCGACAATTCCCAATGCCGCAAGTGCCATCGCAATCTCCTGAGCATGTCACACAAAAGGGGCGCCCTATTGGCCCACAAGACAGTGCTCTATCCCAGGGAAGGCTATGAAAAGAAATGCGTGGACTGCCACGACCGCCTGGTACATTTCCCCAGGGATAGCTATCAGTACGATCAGGCTGTCTTTTCTCCCAAAGCTAGGCAAGATCTATGAGGCAAACACCAGGCCAGAGCCTGGGAGCCTGGCTTTAGCACGAAGAACTCCAGTCTGTTCTCAATGAGTCCTGGCAGAGCTGATTGCAGGACTTATTGAGAAGCTACAAATTTCAGGCCTAAACCAAGGAGGGAGGAGATGTTCACATGGTCAAAGGGTATCATTCTGGGTGCAGGCGCCCTCAGCCTGCTTCTGATCCTGGCTGTGCAGGCCCCCTGGGCTCAGGAAGCCCAGGAGGCAGACTCCACTAACCAGCTAAAACAAAAAGAATTCCGGATCACGCGCTCCATGTCCAAGCAGGCTAAGGCCTGCATCATGTGCCACAAGCAGGAGCACCCCGGCCTGTTCTCGGACTGGGCCAACAGCCGCCACGCCTCTGCCAATATCACCTGTCTGGACTGCCACCAGGCAGAGGAGCACGACCCGGATGTAAGTGAGAGCCATTTTGAGCAGTATCAGAGAGATGATATCAAGTGGGGCAGCAAGGAGTACAGGACCCCAATCGCAGAGGTTGTCACCCCCAAGGACTGCTCCCGCTGCCACCCGGATGAAGTGGAACAGTACTCCCGCAGCAAGCACGCCAACACCCTGGAGATCATCTGGCAGATCGATCCCTGGCTCAACGACGGCATGAACTCTGACACGGAGCGCACCTCAGGCTGCTTTTACTGCCACGGCACTGTGCTGGAGCAAAACGAGGAAGGCGAACTGGATCCAGAGACCTGGCCCAACGTAGGCGTAGGCAGGGTGAACCTGGACGGCAGCAAGGGCAGCTGCAGCTCCTGTCATACCAGGCACCGCTTCTCCGTTATGGAGGCCCGCAAGCCAGAGGCCTGCGGCCAGTGCCATCTGGGCCCGGACCATCCCCAGCTGGAGATCTATGAGGAATCCAAACACGGGGACATCTACCACGCCTTTGGCGATGAATACAACTGGGATTCTGCCCCAGGCACCTGGACCCCTGGTGTTGACTACCGGGGCCCCACCTGCGCCTCCTGCCATATGTCCGGAGCTGGGGAAGTAAGCACTTCCCACGATGTGACCGAGCGCCTCTCCTGGGAGATCCAGGCCCCCTTGACCATACGGCCCTCTGAGTTTGAGGCCTTCCCAGCAGACACCAACTGGAAGACAGAGCGAGACAAGATGAAGGAGATCTGCAGGCAGTGCCACGGCAAGAACTGGGTGGAGGACCATTATGAGACCTTTGATAAGGTAGTGGAGGAGTACAACCAGGTCTACTTCAAGCCAGCCAAGGAGATGCTGGACAAGCTCTACGCAGAAGGCCTCCTGGACGACGACAAGTTCTTTGACGAAAAGCTGGAGCTGGAATTCTACGAGCTGTGGCACCACGAAGGCAGGCGGGCCCGCATGGGAGCAGCCATGATGGCCCCGGACTACACCTGGTGGCACGGCTTCTATGAGGTCAAAGCCCGCTACAACGAGTTCATGACCGAGGCCCAGCACCTCCTGGATACTGGAGAGAAGGCCCACAAGTACGAGGATTACCCCAACGCCACAGGCAGCACCCAAAGGCCCAAGGCCATATTCGAGCCTGAAGAGTATTAACCGACCTGACAGCCCCAAATCTCAAAAGCCCCCGGGAGTCACTTCCGGGGGCTTTTTGCTTAAGGATCTCTTGCCTTGGGTGATTTGACCTAATCCTAGCCTTACTTCTTGCAGATCTCTATCTTTATGGCTAAAATATTATTATGGAACTTAACCTCGATAAGTTGAAAAATTTCTGGGTGTCAGATGCTGAAGAAGCTTTTCGTGTTGCTGGGCACCTTGTTGAAAAAGAAGATTACTCTTATGCCCTATTCTTTGGGCACTTGGCTCTTGAGAAGATTCTAAAAGCTCTTTGTGTGAGCAAACTCCAAAACCATGCCCCTCCAATTCATAATCTTGTTAGGCTAGCCAAAATTAGTGGACTTGAACTTGACGCACAAACTGAAAACGATTTTGTAGCTATAACAGCCTTCAACATTGAGTCTAGATACCCTGATTTTAAGGAATCATTCCGCAAAAAATGCACTAAAGAATTCACGACACATCAAATGCAGACGATAGAGAGGTACTTCAGATGGCTAAAATCTTACCTGAAATAGAAAATATTATACACAACTACCTACTACAGGTAAAAGAATCTAAGCAAATCTCCAGGGCTTATCTTTATGGTTCTTTTGCAAGAGGTGCTGCTGGAAAATGGAGCGATATTGATTTAGCTATTATAAGTCCTGATTTTTCAGAAGATTTATTTGAAGAAAGAATTTCGTTAATGAAACAGGCTTTAAAGGTTGATGACCGCATAGAGCCCAGCCCCTTCAGGCCTGAAGACTTCAATCCGGAGAATCCTTTAGTTCATGAAATCTCTTCTTATGGAATCGAAATCAATCTTGAATAAAGACACCTGATCCACCATTCATGAATACACCCACAATCTGCATACTTATATCCTGGCCAATAACAACGCTTACAGGCTAAACAGGCCAGCCACCAGCAGGATGATCCCTGCCTGGACCAGAATGTTCTCCAGCCTGGAATCCATGCCTGCCCTGAGCTACTCCAGGTCGTGTGCCTGTCGCAGCCTGCTGGACAGGCCCCTGATCATCCTGAAGGCCTCCTCCACGGTGCGTGTGCCGTCCGGATTGACCAGACAGCAGGTAGCAGGGGACAAAAGACTCCTGGACAGGAGCCAGTCCTTGTCCACTCCTTTAGAATCCAGAATGTCCCAGAGCCCTTCCAGCCTGGCCGCCATGGCATCCAGGCTGGCCTCTGCAAAGGGTTCGGCATTGGTGGGCACCATGCCCCAGACCAGCACCCCGCCCCGCTCCAGGAATCGCTTGACAGCAGGAACGTAGGACACAAAGCGCTCCCCGTTGGAAAACACATCCAGGGACAGGACATCCAGATCCAGGTTCAGCAGGAAGTCCCAGTCTGGATTGCCGCAGAGGTGGACGCCCCTGGGCCTGTCTACCTGGGCAAAAAACTCTTCCAGATCAGCCTTGGCCTTGTGGTCATCATATCCGGACATGGCGGAGAACACGAACTGCAAGCCAGGCTCGTCCACAAACATGAAGGCCTGGGCATTCTTCTCCTGGAGGCGCTTTAGCTGGATATTGATCCGCTTAGCCATGAACTCCAGCATAAAGGGTCTGACAGTATCCTCGAACAAAATGGGCCGCTCATCTTGATCCAGGATATTGAAGCCAAAGCTGATTGGTCCCTCCAGCTGGCCCCGGATGGCAGGCCTGTCCTGCAGATCCATATCCAGGAAGGAATGATATACAGCAGAATATTCCTGGCTGATGTCCAGATACCAGGGATCGGACATCTTGGCCATGGCCTCTTCAGCCTCCTGCATGAACTTATCCATGGAAAAACGCAGGGTGCGGTTCTGCACATCCAGCAAAATGCCTGGAAAATGCTCTGCAGCCTGCACATACATGTCCTCGTAATAGCTGAGCAGAGGCAGCTGGGGCCAGAAGGGAATATCCAAGCTCAAAGCGGTCTCTAAGGCCTGCTGCGCATCCCTGTGCGGCATGACCGCCATGGCTGTGGTCAAAAGATTGCCGGGGATAGTCATTGCTCCTCCTTTATTTGCTCCTGACCAGAGCCTTTTTGCAGGAACCAGCCCTGCATCCTTTTGCTGCAAAGCAAAAAAATCGAGGCCAGCATCCAAATTCCCACTCCGGACATGATGGCCAGGAACAGGCCATAGGGCTGCTGCATGAAGATCCTGAAGCGCAGGATCTCCACTGCTGCCTGGATCCAGATAAGCAGCCCCAGCACCAGGGCCAGTATAGCTGTATGCCGTACCCAAGGCCTGCGCAGCAAGATGCAAACCAAGGCCACAGCCACCCAGCCCGCCAAATAGATATCATTGCCCACCCGCAGCTCATGCGCAGCCAGGATCAGGAAGCTCATTACCGGGAAGACAAGCAGAAT
>CAZBUB010000091.1:0-6042 GCA_964494985.1 uncultured Desulfohalobiaceae bacterium
TCCATGCTCAATTTGGCCATATTAGCGTACATGTCCTGACTGCCGCCCTGCTCTGAAAAAGTTTGTTCATTTTGGGGCATAACCGATTCTCCCTGCGGTCTCCTATAACTATTGCTGCTGGTATTGCCTTATGTATTCTGGGGTCCTTGGACCTGTCCTGAATCTTATTCCAGAAAATAAACTTTGTTCACGCATAGCATGTGGCCAATGTTCCTGGCAGATGAGGCTACAATCCATTGTCTGCAACAACTCACAGATTGGCCTAATTTGCAAGTAACCAGAGTCAGATCTCATGTGCATGAGATCATCTAGGGATATGCCCACCCGGCACATGTCCTGGAGTTGGGCCAGAGTCCAAGGCCAAAAGAGTCTTTCCGGATTGCTGGCCATCGCGCACTTCATATATCCTGCTGCTGAAAAGTTCTGATTAGGGCCGGTAATGATCATATCTCCGCCCTGCCGCAAACAGCGCAGCATCTCCAGAAGGGCAAGGGGACGCTCATATTGGGGGACCAAGTACAGGCAGGAAGCCGCAACAAGCAAGTCGCAGCAGCCATCTTGCAGGGGCAAAGCAGTCATATCCCCGGCCAGCCATCTGCAGTCATAATTTCTTTCTTGCTTGCATGGGCTGTCTATAGCAGAACGCAGATTTTCGATTTCCCGGTCCAGGCCCAGGCATTGCAACCTGGATCCAGCAAATGCCTTGCCTAGCTTGTCTTGTATCTTATGCAAGATCCTGCCTTGGCCAGTGCCAATATCCAGAACACACACCTTACTGGGTTGACAAGAGATGTGCTCCAGGGCTTGCTCCAGGATGAAAAGCTCCTCCTGGATGCGCAACGGCTCTTGGGTCAGCAGGGCATACCATTGGCTATGCGCTGGGAAAGGCAGACAGGGACGATGGCCTATGCACTGTTCATAAGCCTTTATTCTTTGCCAGTACTCCCTGGAAGCAGCCAGGGCCAGCTTTGTGTTATGCACAAGATCCAGGGCAAAATGCCTGTCGTATTCCTGATTGGCGAGCTGGATTGCTTCCGGGTCCAGACCTGGATGATCACTGTCTTTGAAGACTTGAGCCCAGAGAATCCCCCAACAAGCCATCCAACTCTGCCAAAAGCTCAAAGATTGGTTCAGCCTGCTCTGATTGCAAGCCTTTTCCTGGGCCAGGTCCTGTTTTATTTGACTGATTTGAGGCTCTGTCATAGGATTTGCATAGGGCCATTTTGCTCTCAAGTCAGTATTTAGCTTACTCCTCTTGCAGACAAGCCGTGATCCGCTGCACCGCCTGCATAGCGTCCCTGCCCAAAGCGCTTACCTCGATGGTGCATCCCTGGCCAATAGCCAGCATCAAAATCTCAATAATGCTTTTGGCATCTGCCTTTTGATCTGCATAGCAGATGAGTATCCTCGAGGAGCATTTTTGGGCCTCCTGTACCAATCTGCCAGCCACTCTGGCATGCAAGCCAAACTTGCATGAAACTTTGAGATGGGTGCTGTAGTGCTCTTCCTGCTTGTTGTCATTCATATTGCGATTTAACTCATGCTTAACTGCTCATCTCGACTTCCTCTTAAACCCAAGTCTTGCTTTTGGTATTGCAAACTTAATTATATGCAACATGCATGCCTCAATTAAACATAAAAATTTTGGGTTATATTTCAAGTAGTTAAGATCATAAGCTTTAAAAATATGAACTTCAGACACTAGGCCAGGTATGTGCCATGGCACATACCTGGCACAAACCCAGCACATAGCTCACTTGGCGATTTTGCAGGCTGCAATTGATTGCCTTTTTCTAAAGACCCATGCGCTGAGCATTGTACTTGGCACATGTAATGACACATTGCTACACTGGATTTTTTTGGGGCTGAGAGATCCTTGGTTCGCGGACTCACTCAGAGCCTGTCCTGAGTCTTCGAGGAAAGAATCTCTCTTACACTCAGCTCTGCCAGGACCTATTGAGAAGTTACGGTTCTGGGAGGTGGCAGGATCAATTGTCTTGCAGTTTTTCGATGGGTTACAAAAGCCTGAATTGGTGCAGCCTGCGGTACATGGTACGCCTGGAGATGCCAAGCCTTTTGGCTGCAGCAGACTTGTTCCAGTTTTCGCTTTGCAGGGCCTTTAGCAGGTCCTGGCTCTCCAGCTGGCATGCTTTTTTCTGAAGTGGAGTTTCTTCCTGGTTCAAGATCTCCTGGGGCAGGTGCTCCGGGCAAATTCCCCCGCCCGGACAAAGCAGAGCCCCATGTTCCAGAACGTGCTCCAGCTCCCGGACATTACCAGGCCAGGAAAAATTCAGCAGGATGCGCAAGGCTTCAGGGGAAACTCCTTTGATGGGCTTTTCAAAACTGGCTGTGAAATGCTGACAGAAGTAATCTATAAACAAAGGGATATCCTCTCTACGTTCCCGCAAAGGAGGCACATGCACTGGCATGACCTTGAGCCTGTAGTACAGATCCTGGCGAAAGCTGCCCTCCTGTACCTTCTGGGCGAGGTCCGCATTCGTGGCTGCCAGGATGCGCACATCAGCCTTCCGGGTCTTGGAGTCCCCCACAGGTTCATATTGCTTTTCCTGCAAAAAGCGCAGCAGCTTGAGCTGGAGCCTGAGGGGAATATCCCCGATCTCGTCTAGAAGCAGGGTGCCCCCCTCTGCTGCCTCAATACGGCCGGTCCTGTGGTAGTAGGCCCCGGTAAAAGCGCCCTTGACATGGCCAAAGAGTTCACTTTCCAGGAGCTCTTCAGCCAGAGCTACACAGTTGACCTTGATCAAGGGACCATGGGCTCGGTGGCTGATTGCGTGCAGGGTCTCTGCAATGATTTCCTTGCCGGTGCCGCTCTCGCCAGTTATAAGCACAGTGGTATCCACCTTGGCCAGCTGCTGCAAAAGGACATAGATGTGCTGCATCTGTTTGCTGCGGCCAATGATCCTGTGAAAGGAATGGGAATGCCTGGAGCTTTGCAGTAGATATTGATAGTGCTCCCTGCTCTCCTGCAGGGCCTCTTGCATGCGGACCTGCTCTGTGATATCCTGCATGGTTCCGAAGATACGCAACGGCCTGCCGTTTTTGTCCCTTTCCACCTCTCCAATGCAATGCCCAATACGTTCCTGCCCTTGGACAGTGATAAAGCGGAACTGGATATCATAAGGCCTTTTGCCCTGCAGGACCTCTTGCACAGTGTACAGGATCCTTTCCATGTCCTCAGGGTGAACATGCCTTTTGATCAACTCTTTCTTGTCCAGGTCCTCAGAGGGTTCGTAGCCATAGAGGCGGAACTGCTCATCAGACCAGAAGGTCTCGTCTGTTACCAGGTCCCTCTCCCAGGTAGCCACCCTGGCCACTTCCTGGGAACGCTTAAGCCTGCCCTGGATCTTTTTCAGCTCCTGTTCATACTTTTTGCGCTCGGAGATGTCCCGAACAAACAGCAGCGCCCCTTGCTTGCCCTGATAGGTTATGGGCTGGCCCGTGGTCTCCACCCAGACCTCCTTTCCGTCAAGCCTTAAAAACTTCAGCTCTGATCTCTCCAGCACAGGCTGGCGGTCCTCATTCAACCAGCGCATCCTGTCCATAATCACTTCCCTGAAATCCGATTGTACCCTGTCCACTACAGGCTGGCCTAGGAGCTCTGACTCCTGACTGGCCCCGAACAGCTCCACGGCCTGGGGATTCAGATAGGCAAACCTCTGCTCTGTCTGCACGAACACAGCATCAGGCGCGCCCTCCACTAGAGTCCGAAAGCGCTCCTCGCTCTCACGTAGCGCCTCCCCCATTTTGTTGCGCTCCGTGATGTCATAAATATAATGGACATATAGATCATTTGAAAGCGGTGCCCATATTCCCTGGTACCACGTCCCTCGGTATTTGACCTCGATTTGTTGCAACTGGCCGGTTTTCCATAACTCTGGTGCCCGGCAAAAAGGGCACGGGTCCTCGCGAAAAGCAACTGTCTGGAAGCATGTTTTACCCGGAACCGCGCCGATTTCTTGCCCTGCCCTGTTAGAAGCTACAATCTCGCGGGTACCTTTCTTTAAAATTAAAGCAACACAGTGTGGTATATTGTCCAGCAAGGCATTTCTCAGGTTGAACTCTTCTTCCAGGCGCCTCTCCCCCAGCTTGCGCCTAGTAACCTCTGACACAAAAGCATAGTAATGAAGTGCCCGGCCTTCCTGGTCCCTTACAGTTTCTACGCTGAATGAAGCCCAGAACTGGGAACCGTCCTTACGCATCATGCAGCATTCATAATCTACCACTTGGCCCTGCTCCTGCAGCAAACGCAGCAACTCTTGCCGGTCCTCGGGATCAGCATAAAGCTGTCTGGAAATATCTGACACCGATTCCAGCATCTCTTTAACAGAATTGTACCCGAACATCCTGGCAAAAGCCGGGTTGGCGAACAAGGGCCTGCCTTCAGGGGTGGACTTAAAGATCCCTTCAGGAGCCCTTAGCAAAATTTGCTGGCATTCTTGAGGATCAATCTGTGCTTCTGACCCGCTATCACCATTCGAGCCATTCTGATCCTGTGACATAAGGACCTGCCTCAAAAGCTAGATAATTTGAATAAAATTCAGGGCAGCCTGTAAGCAAAGGCGGCTTAAAGGGCAAGAAGAATAGCAGGATATCTGGAGCCCTCGACTGGGAGGCTTTAGGTGGAACCTTACGTATGTCCCTTGATGGAGAGAAAGCTGTAAAATTATCTGGCTGAAAAGATGACTTGAATTCATCTAATCTTATCATTTCCTTCCTCTACATACACCTGTCAATAACGTCAGGCATCACCAGTTCATCACATGTTTTGATTTCTTGTTTTGTAGCCTTTCGGCTTGAAATAATTCGATTAGAGCAGTAACTTCACATCCTTCTCGAAAGGTATGAAGCACAATCAGCAACCTTCCTTTCTCCGAAATACCCATAGTTATCCATTTCATATATCTATGCCGGACGTAAAACCCGCTTCCCTGGTAAACAGGTATTCTATATTTTCTGCCTCACCTAGCCAGTAAAGTCAATAAAACCGCTCCCTCACCCCATGTGCGTGCTGATTGTGGAGAGAGTAGTCTCAATATCCACCTCCTGACCATTAGACGAGGCCCTTTGGAGCTCCCTGAGCACTTGGCCCAGCTTTGACCTAAAATCCATATTCAGTACACCTTTTTCTTCCCTTGTTGCAAGCACTGCAACAGTTAACAGCCTAAAAGCCCGCACTTTATTGCCTAGAGGTTTCTGCGCCTAGCTCACATTCCTCTTCAAAGCAGCCAGCAGCTCCTCCTTGTCCACCGGCTTGGCCAGGTAGTCGTCCATGCCAGCCTCCAGGAACTTCTCCCGGTCCCCGCTCATGGCATAGGCGGTCATGGCTATGATAGGAATTCTGGCTTTTTGTGTTTGAAAAATTGGTGATTTGGAGGATTGGGAAGTTGGGGATGACTGTTTATAGTCTGCCATCTGAGCACTGATCTCTGACTCCTGACTCCTGCCCTCTGTCCTCTGTCTTCTGGCCTCTACTTCGCGAATGCACCGGGTGGCCTCCACCCCGTCCATGACCGGCATCTGCACATCCATGAGCACGCAGTCATAGCTCTCCTGGGCCAGCATAGCCAGGGCCTGCTCCCCGTCCGCTGCCAGGCTGACCTGAGCCCCATATTTTTGTAGTAGCCTCTGGATATAGAACTGCGTGGTCTGCTCGTCGTCCACCAGGAGCACATGCAGACTGCTTAAGTCCGAAACCACTCTGACCTGAGTCTCCCGGATCTTCTGCTGGAACTCCTCCGGTATCCTAAAGGGCAGGCTGACATAGACTGTGGTCCCTTCACCTTTTTGGCTCAGCCAGCAGGCATTGCCCTTCATGAGGCCTAAAAGCCGCTTGACCAGGGGCAGGCCAAGGCCTGCGCCCTCGAACTGCCTGGTGTAGGGAGAATCCGCATCCCCTGCCTGGCGGAAAGTCTCAAAGACCAACTCCAGCTTGTCCTCTGCAATACCCTGGCCGCTGTCCTGGACAATAAACAATACCCTGCAGGACTCTGGATCGGTGCCGGGTATCAGCGAAGCCTGCAC
>CAZBUB010000092.1:0-5888 GCA_964494985.1 uncultured Desulfohalobiaceae bacterium
ATGTTATATATTGATTGCGCGAACTTTATCCAGGGTGCAGTGATTGGCTGTTTTCCTGATGTTTGCTTCATCTCATTTCCTCCATTAAATCAGCATGTTGAATGGGTGCGCAAACCTCTTGGAAATATAAATGATTTCGGTGAGGTCAGAGGGTTCGCGCACGCATTGCTGAACATGGTGCAAGTATGCTCTCATGCTCCGACTGATTGCAATTGCTTATACCAATCCTTGGACTTGACCTTCTTTTTCATTCCTACTCCATGCACGAACTCCAAGATAACCTGAGCCGCCTGGGATACGTATTCTGGATCTTCATCCGCTAATACTTCTTTGGCCTTGGTGGGAATGATCCCAGGCCGGTTCGCTGGCTTAATGGCTTCCAGCTCTTTTTTCAGGTTGGCCAGCCTGGTTTGGCGCTGATCCTGTTCTGAAGCCTCCGGTTTAGGCGCTGGGCCTTGCGCTTCATCTGCAAAGCTTTCTGCCTGCTCAGAAGATGCTGGATCGTCCATGTACATATCCGGTGTATAGCCCGGCTCGGCAGTAAGCAGAACCCAGCCGAAGGGGACAAGGGATTCAGCCAGGGTCCGTGTCTTCCCATAGCCTTTTTTGGTCTTGGGATCACGCAGGCCATCAAAGGTCACGCTTTCCACATGGGAATAGTGTCCGATCCGGATCAAGGCCCTGTCTGTGCTTTTAGGGCTTAGCTCCTCCACCAGCTGGGAAACTGTTGCCAAATGTGTTTTCACTTCGGACAAATGATTCTTGTTGTAGAAGTTGGTCATTTCCTGCCAGTACTTATCGATGTAGAATTGGTTCAGCCATTTCATGAGCTGAGGCAAATCAAAGGGCTGGACCTGGCCATGGCTCTGAAACCCTTTGGGAGGCTGCTCCAATTTCAACCTAGCCCTGGCTGTCAGCGAAGAGCCCAAGGCCATAGACTGAGTGACTTCCGCATAGTTCTTGGGTGTGCTCTTGGTTCTGTCAGGATTGCGGGATACCTCCACCGGCTCCACAATCTGAGTTTTTCCAGAACCAAGATGTACGTCACCCACCTTGAGGAACTTGAAGATATCGTCCTGGATCTGGCCGAAGATTCGCTTGTTGTACCCTGCCCAGTCATAATCCGGTACTTTCTTTTTGGTGTTCCACGCAGGGCGGCCGGCCTTTCCGGTATGGGCATTACCCACTGCCGTGCGGATAGCTCCTTTCAGGCTGGACCCGGGAACAAAGGGATTGCCGCTGGCAGGAGAACGGTGGGAGCCAGCCAGAAGCAGGCGGTGCTCATCCCGATTGCCGTTTAGTACCTGGGAATACAGCGTCCGAAATGTATGGCTGCGGACAGGAACGACATCTTTGGTATATTTGTCCAAGGGAATACGTTCGGCCACAAACCGACGCAGGCTGGACATATCCCTTTGGGAGAACGCCTTTTGCAGTTCCTGATTCTTGGCATCGTCCCGAACCCAGGAGTACAGATCGATAAGATGCAGGTCAGCTCGGTCCTGCCCCTTGTCCTTGAGGACATAGGACAGAGGATCAAGCTCGTCCCCGGTGCCAACAAACACAGGAGTAAGAAAGGTCAAATACAGGGTATATGTGCTTGTCATGCTGCGCCTCCATAGACAAAGGGAATGCACAGGCAGAGCCCGCTATGCCTGATCCGCTCATCAGTATGCACATTGGACAGAAGACGCCCCACAGGCGGTTCTGGGCTTAGGGAAACACTTCCTGGCCCCTGCATGAGGATAGGCTTTTTAAAGGGATTGGCCCGGCCGCCGTCCGGTCCGTGCACGGCAAACGAGCCCCCCAGTTTGCCCAGCTTGAGCTGGGGCCGATACCAGCACCGTCCGTGGTGAAAAGCCTCCAGGCAGGCATGGGACAGATTCATCCAGGCAGTCGGCTCAGAATGCGTAAACAAGGATGGATCAAAGTCCTGATCCCGATGCATTTCCAGACGGCCGGCTCCAGTGCTTTTGTCCTTTCCAAAACCTACGGGACATATGACCTGCTCCCAGGCCCGCTCCCAGATATCCTGCCAGGAAGAATCGGCAAACCAGCAGTAGACATCCATGAGTGTGTCGTCTGGATACCAGTGTTCTCGGGTGAAGTAGAGACCGCCGGGATCCATGACCCTGTTGTCCTGCCTGGATAGGGCAACATGGGCTCGGGCCAAAGAGACCGGGCCTTTGGGGCTGCTCGCGGAGTCACTGGCCTCCAGGGCATGCAGCAGGCTGATATGCGTGAGGTTATCCTGCAGTGAGGTCCAGTCAGACACCCTGACCCAGGGCCGCTTCATGAGCTTTTTCAGTTTGGATAGCCCCAGGAACAGCCGACCCTGCTCATGATTGGCCAGGTTGTGGCCTAGCTGCAGGGCCAGGGTTCGGGTGGACTCCCTGGAAGGAGGAGGCAGAACCGGTCGGGGCAGATAGCCGTGCGGCAGCCCGGAAGAGAAAAGCAGAGGCGGGTTATGGCTGTTCATAGCCTGCAGAAAATCAGATAAAGCCGCCTCACCGTCCAGGTCCCGGATTGCCCAGCACAAATGGCCGAATATTGTATCCGACTGCAGCGGGGTCTGCAGTCTGGACCTTATGCGCAGATGATAGCGAGCATGCATAGAGCATTCCTCCAGGATGGGAGGTTAGGCGACTTTTTGCGACTGCAGGGCCTGGGTCAGATCGTCCTGACTTATGGGATTGCCGTCCACTTGCAGATTATCAAAACGTATCTGGCCACACCCCCGGGAGCCGCAGCCTCCCAAGGCGTCCAGCTGGACCAGGGCCAGGCCTTCGCGCAGGATGCTCAAAAACCTCTCTTCTTCGCTGGCATCAAAGATCCGCAGGCTCAAGGCCAACTCAAACCTTACCCCAGCCGGAACGCGTTCCAGAGGGCGGGGATGTTCGGCAACTCCCCGAATACGGTTTATGAGGTTTTCGTATTTAACTTCCATAGGCAAATCGCCTTGACGGAAAATGCCTTGCCAATGTTTATTCAAATTCGCATCGCGAACCAGGAGACGGGTAGGGCCTAAAGTGCTCCCTTGTTCGGATTGCGCTCCACTAACTCCAAACAAAGGGCAAACCGGACAATCGCTCTTTGCACATTGACATGGATTGCCTTTTGGACCCAAGCGGTTGTAGCGCATCTCCAAGAGCGAGCGCATTTTGCCTTTGAGAGAAGAACCCGGAATGTACGGCTCATTGGTTAAAGGATGCTTGATGATAGGCTGATCCAGACCGCCGATCTCCATGGCCGCGTTGCCAGCTCCGATGTGCAGACCGCTTAACAGGTCTATTTCGCCGGTGATATTTTTGACTGAATGCAGTTGCATGCTTTTTCCCCCTTCATTTAATTATTGGGAACGCCTTGGGCATAGAAGAATCCGACCACAGCCTCAAAGTGGAGCATAAAGGCCTTGAAGTCTTCCGGACCTTGAATGCTGTCCACGTTTTTTTCGATAAAAGAATGAAACGCTTTGGGAATTTTGGGATTCTTGGGATTTGCGGCATAGGCGCTTTTGGATTTCTGCATCTTGATCAACGGCAAGATGGCGGCAAAGTCCTTGGTCTCGTCATTGTCGTATTTTGTTTTGAGCTGCTTGAACTCATTGTAGAATCTGCGCAGCTGGCTGGAGCTGAGAGTCTCTTTGGGGATCGGCTTTTGTCCGATGAAGGACTTGGCCTGATCTCTGGCCTCCTGATCCAACAACTCCGGCCGGATATGCCTTTCTGCAGTAAAATAGCTCATAGCACCTCCTTACTTCCTCAGATTGCTCATGGCCCATTGCAAGGCCACGCTGTTTTTGACAAAGGCCTGGGCTCCCTGGGCGGCATTGACCATATTCACCAGCCCGGCCACCTCTTCCGGGTTTTGCAGGACACCTTTCTCTGTGCGCATGATATTCCTGGCGATATCGTAGTGGGCATGGGACAGATAGAGCCCGTTCCTGGGGGAGACGGTCTCCCCGGGCTTCTTCTCTTTCAGCATGGCCTCGGCCTGTCGGGCATAGGTCAGCATGCGGTATAAGAAGGCGGTTTTCACACCGCTTTGCTCGTCCCTGGCCCGGTCCTCCAACCAGGCGGCCTTGTCCATCTGCTGAGCAAACTCTTCCCAGGACAGGACCTGACCAAAGATGCTGACTGCATCCTTGACCGGGATATCCCCCTTTGTTCTGTCCTTGGCCTGGTCCAGGGCCTGTTCGGCCAGGGGGGCGGAGCGGCGCAAGGGAAACTTGGGCTTGGTCAGGGTCAGTCCGCAGGACAGGCTCATATCCGGGTTGTGGCCGCAGAAGGCGGCAAACTCGGACCGGATATGCCCGGCCAGCTCCAGAGTCTGCTTCCAAGGGCCTAAAAGGAACAGGTCGTCGCCTCCGGAAAAGACAACATACGTATCTTTGTATTTGTCCGACTCCTGGATCATCCGGACCAGATATCCGGAAAAGAAGGCGGAGAACATCCTGGACAGGGAGGCAAACCTGGACAGGGAAACCCGGCCTCGCAGACCGAGGGTAAAGACCAGACCCAGGTTGTCCACGTCCGCCTTGAGCACTCCGAGCAAGGCCCGACCGGTGCTCGTGTCCCGGGTCTCGTTCTCCTGTCTGGCCTTCTGGGCAATGAGGTGAAAGGTCTTGGGCAGGTCTTGATATTCATCTTCTGACATAGCCTTGAAATCCAAATCAGGGTTTTCTTCCTCCAAGGCCTTGAAAAACGGTGTATGGGCCAGATCCTGGCTGGTGATCTCCGGGATGTAGCCGGCAATCCAGGCCCGGGGCCAGGCAGTATCCATCTGGTTATCGGTCTGTTGGATCAGAACACTTTTAGAGGGGTTCGGCTTGTCTTTCGGGCCGAGCAAAAAGACCTTGATCCCCCCGAAAAGCTCAGCACCACGTTCATAATTGTACTCCAGGCCTGTAGTCCGAGGCAGGCGAGTACCTATAGTCTCGATATGATCGCGGCATTGGAGACAGGAGGGTGTGCCGTCCTTGAGAACGCTCAGGGCCGGATGAATTTCACAGATTTCACATGGGCCTGATGCGGCAATCTCCTCATAGCCGGAATGCAGAGCCGGTTCATGCTCTTGCAGCCAGGAGGCAAGGCGGGCGCACTTGGCCTCTTCAAGGATGAAGTTAAATGAATCCAGTATATTGTGGAATTCTTTCAAATCCAGGTCCTTGGGCCTGACCGGCAGGGAGGCCAGGGTCATGGACAACTGCCCCTTGAAGCTCTCCACCATCCAAGAATCCAGTTCCTTCTGCATGTCCTGGATAGTCTGTCTAGTGGCTTGCGTGTTGGCAGCCAGAAGCATGAACTTCCCTCCAGCATCCATGAGCTGAGCTGGAGCGTGAAGCCCCAAGCGGGAAAGCAGGATCAGGACCACGGATTTGGTCAAAGCTTGCAGATAAAAAGACCTGGCCCGGTACAGCTTGCCCGCGCCCTTGGCTTTGGATTCACTGACGTTGAAAATAAAGCTCTGGATGCCAGAGAGGTCCCCGCCTATGAGCAGGAACTTGGATTCGTCAGGACCAGACTCTGGTTTGCCGCCCACATCCTGATGATATTGGGTCAGGGCCTGGGCTACGGCAGCTGAACACAGGCTGTGATCAAACAGGGAGATATCCGGAAGGGCCTTGTATGTGGCTGAGGGGATGCACCAGGTGAAGTCCTCCAAAACTCGAATCAGGCAGGCCAGGTAATGGGCAAAACCCTGGTCTGTGGGCACCTGGCGGAGGCGTTCCAGGAACTGCTCGTACAAGGGTGCATAGTCTTTTGCTTCGCCCCGGCTTTCCTGGACTGGAAACAGGTTCCCCTTGTTCATGGACAGTGGCTTTAAGGGCACGAACCACTGGCCCGGGTCCTGAAACTCGTGGTTTAAAAGCTGCACCTCGTCCTGAA
>CAZBUB010000093.1:0-5732 GCA_964494985.1 uncultured Desulfohalobiaceae bacterium
ACTAGTGTATGCACTGCAGCTGGAGATTTAGCTCCACCCAGGGAGGGCAGGAGCCAGCAGATATTGACAGCTGGGCCAGGGAGCTGAACATCTCCTGCTTTCTGGCCAGGCTGCTCTGGCACCGGGGCTATTGCAGCCCAAGGGACATGGACCTTTTCTTGAGCCCTGGCCTGCGGCATCTGCCCGGCCTGCAGCACTGGCCCCAGCTGGAGGAAGCTGCTCAATGCCTGGCTGCTGAGCTAGGCCGGGGCAAGACCTTGGCAGTTTGGGGGGACTATGATGTGGACGGGCTGACCTCCACTGCTCTGGTCCTGGATTTTCTGCGCCGCAGGGGCTGCAGGACTCTGTACCATATTCCGCATCGCCTGAATGAGGGCTACGGCTTGAATCTGCAGGGATTAAGAGAGCTGGCCAGTCAGGGGGCGGAGATTTTGCTCAGTGTGGACTGCGGGGTGGCTGATCTCGAGGAAGTGCAGCAGGCCAGGGAGCTAGGCCTGCAGGTGGTGATTACTGATCACCACCTGCCCGGGAACAGGCTGCCAGAGGCCCAGGCAGTAGTGAACCCCAAGCTTGGCGACTGCGGCTACTCCAACCTGGCCGGGGTGGGGGTGGTCTTTTTGCTTTTGTGCCGTTTGAACAGGCTCCTTCCAGGGGAGCCCCTGGATATGCGCCAGTACCTGGATCTGGTGGCCCTGGGCACTATCGCGGACGTGGTGGAGCTCAGCCTGGAAAACCGCATTCTGGTCAAGAACGGGCTCTTGGTGCTGCAGGAGGCCAAAAGGCCAGGGATCTTTGCCCTGAAAGAGATCAGCAGGCTCCCGCCTACAGCCTCTTTGGGCAGCTGCCAGGTGGGTTTTAGTCTGGCCCCCAGGCTGAATGCCGCAGGCCGCATGGGGGAGACAGAGCTGGCCCTGGATCTGCTCCTGGCTCCGGATCTGAGCACTGCCAGGCCCCTGGCTGTCCAGCTGGACAAGCTGAACCAAAAGAGACAGCAGCAGGAGCAGGGTATCCTGGATCAGGCCATGGAGCAGGCAGAAGAGCAAAAGCAAAGTCCAGGCCTGGTGTTGTACGCAGAGGATTGGCATCCAGGGATCATAGGCATTGTGGCCTCCAGGGTGGCGGAGCGCTTTTATCGGCCGGTATTGCTGCTGACCCGGGATGGGGAAGGGCTTAAAGGTTCGGGCAGGAGTATTCCTGAGTTCGATCTATTCCAGGGTCTTAAAAGTTGTGCATCTTGTCTGCGCAGCTTTGGCGGACACCATCAGGCAGCTGGCCTGAGCCTGGAGCACGATAAGCTGCAGGAGCTGCAGGAGCTTTTTCCTAAGGCGGTTACTGTGCAGCTGGGCCCTGATCTGCCAGGCCCCAGCCTGCAGTTGGAGGCCAGGTTGGGCCTGAATTTGGTGGACCTGCAGCTGGTGCAGGAGTTGGATCTGCTGCAGCCTTTTGGCCCGGGCAACTCCAGGCCCCTGTTCTGCTCCCCTGCACTTAAGGTGCAAAAATATAAGGTTATTGGCCAGAACCATGTCTCCCTGCAGCTGAGGGACGAAAAAGCCGGGGTCAGTATGTCTGGCAAGGCCTGGCGTCAGGCGGAGAATCTGGGCCCGGAGGTGGCTGGAGGCAGCCTGCAGCTGGCCTTTACTCCGCAGCTGAATCATTTCAACGGCCTGACCAGCATTGACCTGGTGATCCGGGACTGGCGCTGCCTGGGGCAGGGTTGAGGCAGTTATCAGTTAACAGTGATCGGTTCATAGTTGTCAGTGACGGGTGATCAGTGAAGGTTATCAAGATTCAGAATTTGAGCAGATAACTAATAACCGATAACCGGTAACCGATAACAGGCACCAATAATTCGTAGTCGTGGTCGTTGTCGTAATCGCTATTGGTATTGATGATATCTACCTTACAAAACAGACAGAAAACAATATGCAGATTGATTTCCAGTCCAGACTGAACCCTGCCCAGCTGGAGGCGGTGAGCAGCACCCAGGGGCCGCTTTTGGTGATTGCAGGCGCGGGCAGCGGCAAGACCAGGACCATTATCTACAGGTTGGCCTATCTGGTGCAGCAGGGGGCTGACCCTGCTAGGATTTTGCTTTTGACCTTCACCCGCAAGGCTGCCCAGCAGATGCTGACCAGGGCCGGCAGGCTCCTGGGCAGGGAGCTGCAGGGAGTGGTCACCGGAGGCACCTTCCATTCCTTTGCCCACGGGGTCCTGCGCCGGCATGGACCCTTATTGGGCCTGCAGAACAGCTTTACCATCCTGGACAAGGCAGACGCTGAGAGTGTGCTCAAGCAGGTCCGTGACCTGCAGGGGATTGCGCCCAAGGACCGGCTGTTTCCCAAGAAGAACACGGTCTCAGCCTTGATCAGCAAGAGCAGGAACAAGGAGCTCAGTCTGCAGGAGATCCTGGAGAGGGAATCTCCGCATCTTTTGCACTACGCCCCGGACTTGGAGAATATATCCCAGGCCTACCAGGCCTTCAAGCAGGAGCACTCCCTGCTGGATTACGACGACCTGCTGTTCCGCCTGGAAGAGCTCCTTTTGCAGCACCCGGATCTCAAGCAGAGTCTGTCTGCAGAATACACCCACATCATGGTGGACGAGTTCCAGGACACCAACCTGGTCCAGGGCAGGCTGGTGCAGCTACTAAGCGGGCAGGAGCAAAATCTGATGGCTGTAGGCGACGACGCCCAGTCTATTTATTCCTTCCGTGGGGCCACGGTGAGCAACATCCTGCAATTCCAGGAGGATTTTCCAGGGGCCAAAATCATCAAGCTGGAGCAGAACTACCGCTCTACCCAGCCCATTTTAAATCTCAGCAATCAGATCCTGGCCCAGGCCAGGGAGAAGTTTGAGAAGCATCTCTTTTCCGAGCGCACAGAAGGAAGCAGCCCGGAGGTCCTGCGTTCCATCAGCGACCAGACCCAGGCCAGGGTGATCATGTACAAGGTAAGACAGCTGCAGGAAAGCTACCAGCTGCAGGATATGGCTGTCCTGTTCCGGGCCGGCTTCCAGTCCTATCCCCTGGAGGTGCTCTTGAACCGGGAAGGGCTGGAATACCAGAAGTTCGGGGGGATTAAGTTCTCCGAGGCCGCGCATATTAAGGATGTTTTGGCCTTTTTCAAGCTGGTGCAGAACCCGGCAGACCTGCCTGCCTGGCAGAGGTGCATGGCCCTGGTGCCCCAGGTGGGAGCCAAGAGGTGCATGCAGCTCTACACCAGTTTGTTCCAGGAGGACAGATCCTCTCTGGATAGGGCCTGCAAGAAGAACCAGGAGTTGAGCCGAGTGGTTGAGCTCCTGCAAGATTTGCGCAGAAAGCAGCCTTCCCCCTACCAGGCCCTGGAGCTGGTCCTGGATTACTATCAGCCCAAGCTTTCGGAGCTCTATCCTGACGACTACCCCAAGCGCCAGACAGGCCTGGACCAGCTGGCCCAGATCTGTTCGGCATACGTGGATCTGGAGCAGTTCTTGGCTGATATGAGCCTGGAGGCTCCGGAGCAGCAAGAGAATCAGCCTTGGAACCAGGATCTTTTGACCCTGTCCACAGTGCACTCAGCCAAGGGCCTGGAATGGCCTGTGGTGTTCATTCTGGATCTGGTGGAGGATAGGTTCCCTTCCAGGCACGCTGCCTTGGATGAGCAGGCCCTGGAGGAAGAGCGCAGGCTGTTCTACGTGGCCTGCACCAGGGCCAAGGATTACCTGGGGCTGTGCGTGCCCCAGAGCCTGCACAACAGGTTCAAGGGCTCAAGCGAGCCAGTGAGCTCCAGTCCGTTTGTGCGGGAGCTAAAGCCAGGCAGCTTCCAGGAGTACCAGGAGCAGTACAAAGGAGCGCTGAAGAGCACTGAGCCCAAGGCGGGGCAGGGAGCCAAGGAACCTGAAGTACAGACAGCTACCAGGATGCAGGACCTGGGTTTTTGCAGGCACAGGATCTTCGGCAGGGGTAAGGTGGTCAAGTTCGTGCCCCCCAACAAATACCAGGTCAACTTCCCGGGATTTGGGCTGAAGATGGTCATCCAGGACTACATCCAGCTGGAGGGCTGATCAAGGCTTTGAGTACACATACGACCTGGCCTGAAGTTTGTAGGGGCGACCGGCGGTCGCCCTCTGCATTGGTCAAAATATCGATTACGATTACGACCACGACAACGACAGCGAGGGGAGGGCAGAGCAAATCGTAATCGTGGTCGTTGTCGCAGTCGCTGTCGATACTCATGATATCAATCTTACCACATCCAACGGGTCGGAAAGACGATTTATTCCAGGTCTAGACTGCTGGATTGTTGATGCCGGGCTGATAAATGTCTTGGCAGCCTGGGATATGGCCCAAGGAATCGGCTTTCCTGAGTGATTCTGTTCGTGTAAGTTGGAGCAGATGAGTGTTCTTTGTGCAGGGCATCAATGCTCAAAAAATTCCAGCACCTTCCCCCCCGCATCCCTGACCCTTTTTGCCGCTGTCCCCTGGCTGTCCAAAAATATGGCGTCCCCGGGATCGTGCACCCCGTATCTGCCATAGAAGCCGAAAATCTGATCCCGATCGAACTTGGCCTTGAGGTCGAAGCCAGGCCTGGGCACTAAGATGAGATCAGGCCTGCCTGGCAGGCTGCAGCCAGGGTAGAGCTCCTGGCCTGTCAGGACTTGGCTCAACACCGGCTCTCCCTGCCAGGATAAATCCTGCAGCCCGGCTCTGATATCTTGCAGCAGGCCTTGTTTGTCCTCCTGGCGCACCCTGCCCCGGCTAAAGCGCGCACTATCCTGGACATAGATCCGGCCCGGATCCAGGGCAAAGGCCCTGCTTTCAGGCGAGATCAGGCTGCTGTCCCACTCCGTGTTGGGCCTGCCTGTGAGCCTGAGGAAACCCTGCTGCTTGAGCCAGGTGTTGATGTCCACCTCGGTTTTGAGCCGCACAAAGCCGTGGTCTGCCAAAACCAGGAGTCGCTTGGGCTCTGGCAGTTCCTGGTAACGGTTCAAGGCCTCGCAGATGATTTTGTCCCAGTCCTGGATCAGCTCCATGCAGGGCTGGTGCCAGGGATGCTGCTGGTCTTCCAGGGCTGGGTACAGAAAATGCCCCAAGCGGTCCAGCTCGGTTAGCACGAACACGAACAGGTTCCAGGCCAGATCCGGCCAGAGCATATCCAGGGCCTTTTGCCTGGAGGCCAGGCAGGCCCTTAGCTCGCCCAGGAGGAAGTCAGGATCCTGGGCTCCCTGGTTCGTGTCAGCATCCAGCTTGTAGCCTTCTTGGTGCAGTCTGGGCAACAGAAATTTGGGATACACCGCCTGCTCCAGATCCAGGGCCACAAAGCCGGAGATGAGCATGCCCGGAATGGGCCGGGCAGGGTAGGTGTTGGGCAGGTTGATGACCCGGCTCTGCAAGTGCTTTTCCCCGAGCAGGTCAAAGATGGTGGGGCTTTGCACCTGGGAGGAATCAGCTATCCGAAGCTGGTAGCTGGCGGGATCCAGGCTGGTGAAGCCGAATATGCCGTGCTCTTCCGGCCCGGCTGCGGTAGAAAATGAGGTCCAGTTCACAGGCGAGAGCTCCGGCAGCTCTGGCTGCATGCTGCTGGCCCCAGCCTTCAGGATATATTCCAGCCCGGGCAGCTCCCTGTGCCTGCAAAGGGTCCTGGCCAGCTGCAAGGAGAGGCCATCCAGGCCCAGGACCAGCATCCTGGGCTCCTGCTTGCTGTTGAGGATCTGCAATTTCTGCTTCCTTTGTATGCAAAACAGTTATCGGTTAA
>CAZBUB010000094.1:0-5705 GCA_964494985.1 uncultured Desulfohalobiaceae bacterium
AGATATTGTCTTGAACTTGGCTTAGGTTTGGTATAAATTCAATCCTTTGCTCAGATATAGCTTTACCAAGGCAAGGAGGAACACGTGAGCCCATTGGAGATGCCCCAGGATCTGCCAGAGCCGGAGCTAAGCAGCAACGCCCGCATTGTGCTGGAAAAGCGTTACCTGAAAAAGGATGAGCAGGGCCAGCCCCTGGAGGATCCCAGGCAGATGTTCTGGCGGGTGGCTGCCAAGATAGCTTCAGCAGAGGATAACTATCCTGCCTCTGTGTATACCCCCCAGGAGCTGGCCCGGGAGTTCTATTCCCTGATGACCAGCTTTGATTTCCTGCCCAATTCCCCAACCCTGATGAATGCGGGCACAGACCTGGAACAACTGGCAGCCTGCTTTGTGCTGCCTGTGGAGGACTCCATGCAGGGCATCTTTGATGCCATCAAGTATGCGGCCCTAATCCACAAGTCAGGCGGGGGTACGGGTTTTTCCTTTTCCAGGCTCAGGCCCAGCAAAAGCAAAGTGGGCTCCACAGGCGGGGTGGCTTCTGGTCCGGTTTCCTTCTTGCGCATCTTTAATACAGCTACGGAGCAGGTCAAGCAGGGCGGCACCAGGCGCGGGGCAAACATGGGCGTGCTCCGCGTGGATCATCCGGACATCTTGGAGTTCATCAAGGCCAAAGAGCTCCAGGGCCAGCTGAACAACTTCAACCTCTCCGTAGCCCTGGACGAGAAGTTCATGCAGGCCGTGGAGCAGGATCGGGAATACAGTCTGATTGCTCCGCATACCGGACAGGAAAAAGGCAGGCTACGGGCCAGGGAGGTCTTCACCCTGCTGGTGCAGAAGGCCTGGGAAGGAGGGGATCCGGGCATCATCTTCATCGACCGTATCAACCGGGACAATCCCACCCCGGCCCAAGGTGAGATAGAGTCCACAAATCCTTGTGTGACTGCGGATACCTTTGTCTGCACCTCCAAGGGACCGCGCCAGGTCCAGGATCTGCTGGACCGTCAGTTTACTGCTATGGTTCAGGGTCAGCTCTATCCCAGCCGGGAGCAGGGCTTTTTCTATACCGGACGCAAGCCGATTTTGGCCCTAAGGACTCAAGAGGGCTACCAGGTAAAGTTAACCTGGGAGCATCCAGTCTGCAGGGCTGCCTCGGTACACAGAAGCCAGGTACGTACTGAATGGATAAAAGCAGGGGAGTTGGAGCCCGGGGACAGAATACTTCTGGGCAACCAGGGCTTGTCCCAGGCCTGGTCTGGCAAGTACGGCAGAAATGAGGGCTATCTCATGGGCTTGCTCCTGGGTGATGGCGTACTTAAGGAAGATAAGGCCGTGGTATCAGTTTGGACCAGGCGTGATTCGGTAAATGGCAGTTCCCAGGAAGATAGCCAAGTGATGCGCACTGCCCTGGAGTGTGCCAGGAACATGCCCCATCGCAGGGATTTCCAGGGCTGGCAAAAGATAGAGGGCAGGCAGGAGCAGCGTTTATGCCTGGCCAGCTTGAAGGCAGTCTGTTTGGATCTGGGACTCACTCCTGGGAATAAACGCATTACTCCTAAGCTGGAGAAGTGCTCTTCAGAGTTTTGTTCAGCCTTTTTAAGCGGGCTTTTTGACGCGGACGGTTCTGTACAGGGCACAGCTGAAAAGGGCTTTAGTGTGCGCCTGGCCCAAAGTGATCTGCAGACTCTGCAGGCGGTGCAGCGCATGCTGCTGCGGTTGGGGATAAAATCCGTAATCTACAGAGAGCGCCGCCAGGCAGGAACCAGCCAGCTGCCTGATGGCCGGGGCAGTCAGCAGGACTACGCTATCCGGGCTCAACATGAGCTGGTGATCAGTCGAGAGAATCTGCAGGCTTTCCAGGAGCACATAGGTTTCCAGGATCAGGACAAAGCAGGCAGACTGCAGGCTTTTCTCAAGAGCTATACCCGGGGATCATACCGGGAGCGGTTCCTGGCCATTGTGGAGTCCTTGGAGCAGCTGGGGGAAGAGGATGTCTATGATGTGCAGATCCCAGAGGCCAATGCATTCTGCGCTAATGGGTTGCTGTTGCACAATTGCGGGGAACAGCCATTGTTGCCTTATGAGGCCTGCAATTTGGGCTCCTTGAATGTGGCCAGATTCTACTCCCCTGAGGCCAGGGATGGTGTCAATTGGGAGCGCCTGGCTGAGCGCATCAGGCTCTGCGTGCGCTTTCTGGATAATGTCATAGACTGTTCCAGATATCCCTTGCAACAGATCCAGGACAAGGTGCACCAGAACAGGAAGATAGGCCTGGGCCTCATGGGCTGGGCTGATCTGCTCTTCCAGCTGAAGATCCCTTACAACAGCCGCAAGGCCCTGGATCTGGGCCAAAAGCTGATGCAGTTCTTGCGGGAGCAGTCCTGGGCCGCTTCCAAGGAGTTGGCAGAGGAGAGGGGAGCATTTCCAGGCTATGAGCAGAGCATCTTCAAGCAAAAGGAGCAGGGACCCTTCAGGAATGCTACCACCACCACTATTGCTCCTACAGGGACCTTGTCCATCCTTGCAGGCTGCTCCTCAGGGATTGAGCCTTTGTTCGCCCTTAGCTTTGTGCGCCAGGTTCTGGATGGGGAGAGGCTTATGGAGCTAAACCCATATTTTGAAAAGGTCCTGCAGGAGTCCCAATACTACAGCCAGCAACTGATGCGGGATATAGCGGAAAAAGGCAGTATCAGGGGTATGGATTTTCTGCCTGAGGAGCTGAGGCAGATTTTTGTCACTGCCATGGATATTGAGTCCAGGTGGCACCTGGAGATGCAGGTGGCCTTTCAGAAGTTTACGGACAATGCTGTCTCCAAAACCGTAAACCTGCCCAACTCAGCCACCCAGAAAGATATCTACGATATCTACTGGTCAGCCTACGAGCTGGGCTGCAAAGGGGTTACAGTCTATAGGGACGGCAGCAGGCAGGAGCAGGTCCTGTCCACAGGACAGGGGCAGAGCCAGGATCGGGACAGGACCAAGGTCAAGGAAAGACCGGAAGTGCTCTATGGCTTTACCCAAAAAGTGAGCACAGGCCTGGGTGAGCTTTATCTGACAGTAAACGAAGTGGACGGCCAGCCCTTTGAGGTCTTTGCCACCATAGGCCGTTCAGGCAGGTCCATCACTGCCAAGGCTGAGGCCATTGGCAGGCTGGTCTCTCTGGCCCTGCGTTCCGGCATCCATGTCCGGGATGTGGTCAAGCAGCTCAAAGGCATAGGCGGGGAGCACCCGGTGTTCCAGAAAAAAGGCCTGTTGCTCTCTATCCCCGATGCAGTGGCCTGGGTTTTGGAGAATCGCTACCTGAGCAACCAAAAGACCCAAGTAGACAACCACTCCTTGGGCAGTCCCAAGTGCCCGGAGTGTGGGGTGGCACTGCTGTTTCAAGAGGGCTGCTTCTTCTGTCAGGCCTGCGGTTATACCAAATGCGGCTAGCCTGGCTTGACATTGACTACTGATCTTGACAATATTTAAATCGCATTCGGTGCCCGGGCAGCCGCCGGGCCGAAAGGGAAGCCGGTGCAAGTCCGGCGCGGTCCCGCCGCTGTAAGTGGGGATGAAATCCGCACATAGTCACTCCTGGGTTTTCAAGCTCAGGGGGAAGGCGCGGGGAGTAAGCTGATCCACGAGCCAGAAGACCTGCCGAATGCCTGTATAACCTTGGCGGAGATGGCAAATCCCCAAGCTGATCTTGAGTATCAGCTTGGGGATTTTTTTGTGCTCCTGCCACATAACATGAGCCACAAGGAGGACATCCATGGCAAAGCAAGATCTCTCTCTGGAAGAGATTGTACAGGGGGTACAAGCTGTTGATGAAAATATCCTGCAAAAGGCCAGGCAGCACAGCCAAAGCCTGGTCATGCCTCCCAGGGCCCTGGGCAGGCTGCATGGGATCGCAGAGAGCATCTGCGCTATCCAGGCCAGCATGCAGCCCAAGGTGGATAAGAAGACCGTGCTGGTCTTTGCCGGGGATCACGGCGTGGTAGAGGAAGGCATCAGCGCCTTTCCCCAGGTGGTTTCCCTGGAGATGATCCGCTGCTTCCTGCAGGGCGGGGCAGGGATAAACGCCCTGAGCAGGGAAGTGGGCGCTGAGGTCCGGGTGGTGGATATGGGCATTATCCCGGATTTGGATCCAGCGAGCCTGAAAGGCGGAGAAAAACTGCAAATCTGCAAGCATGGCAGGGGGACTGCAAATCTGGCCCAGGGACCGGCCATGAGCCGAGTGCAGGCCAGGGAATGCATCCTGAGCGGCTTCCGAGCGGCTTCCAACTGGATTGAGAGCGGAACCAGGCTGCTGGGTACTGGAGACATGGGTATAGGCAATACCACCCCTGCCGCAGCTATTGGAGCTGTGCTCGCCGACAGCACGCCGGAGCTGATGACTGGTCCAGGCACAGGCCTGGAGCAGGACGGGGTGCGGCACAAGGCAAAGATCGTCGAGCAGGCCCTGCGAGTGAATCAGCCCAGGGCAGAAGATGCCCTGGATGTCCTGGGCAAAGTGGGAGGTTTTGAAATTGGCGGTATTGCTGGCTGCATCCTGGCCGGGGCCTATTTCCAAGTGCCAGTGGTGATAGACGGCTTTATCTCCACTGCAGGCGCGCTGGTAGCTGAAGCCCTGCAGCCCAGGATCAAGGAGTATATCTTTGCCGGGCATTGCTCCCAGGAGCCTGGGCACAGAATAATGTTGCAGCATCTGGGCCTGGAGCCTATACTCTGTCTGGATATGCGTCTGGGCGAGGGCACAGGCGGAGTGCTTTCCATGTCCATCATCCAGGCAGCCCTGCGAGTGTTCAATGAAGTGTTTACATTTGAGCAGGGAGGGGTCTCTGAGAAGCAGGGCTAAAGACACTTGGTAGTGTAGCTAAAGTTATCGGTTATCAGTTATCAGTTATCGGGTATCAGGTATTGGTTGTCTGTTATCTGCTATCTGACCAGATTCTGAGTCCTGATGATCGTGAAGCGATAATAGTATTCCATACAAAGAGTCATGCCCTTTAGGGGTAAATGTTAGTATTCAGGCAGGAGGTGACATGCAAGGAGTTAAACTGCTGGGAATATGCGGCAGTCCGCGCAAGAGCGCCACTTACAGGGCTGTAGAGTGGGCCCTGGATTATGCCCGGGAGAAGCATAATCTGCAGACCACTTTTTTCCCATTAAGGGCCAAGAAGATCAATTTCTGTATTCACTGCGACTATTGCCTGCGCAAGAAAAAGGGCTGTCTGCATCAGGACGACATGCAGGAGCTGTATCAGGAGATGCAAAGCGCGGATCTCTGGCTTTTGGGCAGCCCTTGTTATCATGGGCATATCAGCGCTCAGCTTAAGGCTGTCCTGGATCGAACCCGGGCACTTCTGGCTCTGGATAAGGATATGTTCGCAGGTAAGATCGGGGCAGGCCTGGCAGTGGGCGGAGACAGGCATGGAGGGCAGGAAAAGGTCCTGGGCTGCCTGCACGACTTCTACCTCATAAACAAGATGCTGCCGGTGAGCGGCGGGGCCTTTGGGGCCAACCTGGGCGGGACGTTGTGGTCCAGGGACAAGGGTGCCCAGGGCATAGAGGAGGACCAGACCGGGCTACGCAGCCTGGCCAAGACAGTGGACCGGATGCTGAACCCTATAACAGAAGTCAGGCAAAAATATTTGTAATGCTTTTCTACACTAGGAGCTACGGCTCTAGTAGGAGGGGCGAAAAATTTTTCATCCCTACCTGCG
>CAZBUB010000095.1:0-5487 GCA_964494985.1 uncultured Desulfohalobiaceae bacterium
TATCTTATGGCTCCGGCCATCCTCTTCCCTGCAGCCTTTGCACCAAGTAATGCACCAGCTCTGCAGTCAGCCCCCAGATCACTGCCTTGGGGGTCTGGTAAACAAATACCCTGTGTTCCATGCCTGGCCAGGGCCTGTTGTAATATTCTGGCAGGCCCAGCTCCTGTACAGGCAGCTGGGCCTTGTTGCCGTCTTGGTCAGTGTATGTGGGCTTGATCTCTAGCTTAAGATTGTAGACCCTGGGCTGGTTCTGCAAAAACCAGGATACCGGGAGCAGGAATAACTCTTCCACTTCATTTTTGTCTGGACTGAGATCCTCTAGGCCCTGGATGTCCAGTACAGCCAGGAAACTGTCTATGGTAATGCCCCTGGGGGAGACAAAGGTATCCAGGCTGCTCTGGACCTGGATCCTGTCCTTGCTGATGCCCAGCTCCTCATTTGTCTCCCGCAGGGCAGCCTGCAGGCAATTCTGGTCCTGGCCTGGTTCATACTCCCCGCCTGGAAAGCTGATCTCTCCCCCCTGCCTGATCTTGGCCGCCCTTTTCTGGAACAGGAAGTGGTATTCCTGGTTTTGCTGCACCAAGGGGATGAGCACTGCTGCATTGAAGTACCTTTCCTTGTGCATCAGGCCTGGGTGCTTGGGCAAGCTTTGGATCAGTGTCTGGAGTTGGGTTTGGTCCATAAAGGCTTTACAAATAAAAGGTATGCTCAGGGCTGGGGAAGGTTCCTGCCTCCACTTCCTCCCGGTATTGCTGCAGGGCCTGCTGCAGGTTCTGGCCCAGCGTGGCGTACTTCTTGACGAACTTAGGCGTGAACCTCTCAAACAGCCCGGCCAAGTCGTGCAGGACCAGGACCTGGCCGTCGCAGCCAGCTCCTGCGCCGATACCGATGGTAGGGATGGAGACAGACTCGGTTATTTTGTCCGCCACCTCCGCTGGGATGGCCTCCAGGACTATGCTGAAGCAACCTGCCTCCTCCAGGGCCTGGGCGTCCTCCACCAGTTTTTTTGCGGCAACCGAGTCCCTGCCCTGAACCTTGAAGCCTCCCAATTGGCCTGCGCTCTGCGGGGTAAGGCCCAGATGGCCCTGGACCGGGATCCCGGCCTGGACAATAGCCTGGATCTGGGGCAACACAGTTTGTCCGCCTTCCAGCTTTACCGCCTGGGCCCGGCCTTTTTGCAGGAATTTGCCTGCATTGCGCACTGCCTGTTCCACGCTGGCCTGGTAGGACATAAAGGGCATGTCCCCGATCAGCACGGAATAGCTGACCCCCCTGCTGACCGCCCTGGTATGGTGCAGCATCTCCCACATGCCTACGCCCAAGGTGTCCGGCAGGCCCAGGACCACCATGGCCAGGGAGTCGCCGACCAGGATCATGTCTATTTTGCTTTGGTCCACATAATAGGCTGTGGGGTAGTCATAGGCTGTGAGCATGCTCAGCTTGCGCTGGCCTTTGGCTGAAATGATCGCAGGGATACTCATGGCATCAGGCATTGGACCCCTCCTTTGCTTTGCAGAAATCCTGGGCTGTCCTGACCAGATTGGTCAGGGTCTGGTTCACAGTAACCGGAACCCCTTGTTCTTGGCCTTGGCTGACCAGGGCGCCGTTGATAGCCTCTATCTCGGTGGGTCTGCCCCGGAGCAGATCCTGGTGCATGGAGGAGATGTTCTGGGCGGTGGCCCTGGCTACCTGCAGCACCTGCTGCAGAATCCGCTCCTGGTCCAGATCCAGCCCTTTGACCTTGGCTACAGCCAGGCCTTCCTGCACTGCGCTCAAGGCCAGCTCCTGGGCAGGCTCTGACTCAGCTATCACTCCGTTGGGCACCCTGAGCACTGCGGTCAGGGCATTGATCCCGGTGTTGATAAGCAGCTTGTGCCAGAGCAGGTCCTGGGTCTTATTCGTAGTTTTGGCCTGGAGTCCAGCCTCCTGGAAAATGTCCACTATATTCTGCACCCGTTGGCTTGCCTGGCCCTGTATTTCGCCAATGCTGGTCTCGCCGTTCCCCCCGTGCCTGATTTTGCCAGGCTGCAGATAGGTGGCCCCCTGGGCAGTGATCCCAGCCAGGACGTTTTCCTGGGGCACTGCCTGGGCTATGGTCTCCCAGTTGCCGATGCCGTTTTGCAGGGTCAAAAATATGGTTTCCTGGCCGCAGGAGGGCAGAATAGACTGCACAGCCTGCAGGGTTGAGTAGGACTTGACCAAGACCAGGACCAGATCCGGGGCAGGGGAGATCTGTTCCGGCCTGAATATGGCCCGGAGCTGGGTCTTGCTGATGCTATGGTCCAGCTCGATGATTTCCAGGCCTTGGGCCTGGATGGTCTGCATGTGTTTTTGGTTGGTGCTGAACAGGGTGACCTGGGCCTGGCTTTTTGCCAGTCTGGCTCCCAACAGGCTGCCCAGGGCCCCTGCGCCCAGGATCAAGATGTGCATTGCTGGTTTTCCTTTGAACAGTTGTAAACCGATAACCGTTAGCCAATTCGTTTCATAAAATTGCAGGAAAACATCCCAAAGTCAAACCTATCAAGCTAGCGAGCCCAGCAGGTGGAGCTGCAGCTTGCAGAGCAGATCTGGCCTAAGGCTTAAGGGGCTGGAGTCCAGGGACAGAGCCTGGACCACGCCCAGCAGGGAGTTGGTCAGCAAAACACAGTCCGCCTGCAACAGATGTTTGAGATACAGTCTTTGCCTTTGCAGGGCAAAGCCCATCTCTTCCAGTGCCAGTAAGGCCTGAGTCTGCATGATTCCAGGCAGAACATGCTCAGATACAGGAACCAGGACTCTGTTTGCCTGGCAGCAGAGGATGTTTGCGGAGTTTGCTTCGGAGACGCTCTTGTCCGGGTTCAGGATTAAGGCCTCGTCTGCGCCCTTGGATCTGGCCCATTCCCCTGCCAGGTGATAATAGAGGTGGTTTAAGGTCTTGTGGTCCGCCAGGGAAATCTGCCTGGGTTCCGGATGGGTCAGCAGGTCCAGGCCCTGCTTCTGCAGCCTGTCCAGCCTGTGCTGATAAGGCCAGGCTCGAATCAGGATCTGGTCATTGCGAATATTTGCAGCGCTGTTGCCCTGAGCAGCCAAAATCTTGACCCCGGCCTGGGGCTCCTGCAATTGGTTGGCTTCCAGAACCTGGGAGATGATGGTTTCCCAGGACAGCTCCGGGGGCTGGCTCTTCCAGAGCTGGCGCCAGGAGTCAGTGAAGCGCTGGATATGCTCCTTAAGATACAGGACACTGCCATTTCTGGCCAGCATAGTCTCGAACAGCCCGAAGCCGTACTCCAGGCCGGGAATCCAGGCTGGTACAGCGGCCTTTTCCAGGGACAAAATCTGTCCATTCTGCCACACAAAGTGTTTTTGGGGCTGGCTATGCTCAGGTTTGATTGCAAAGGCCTGCAGCAGGGTCTGCCCCTTGTGCAGGGTTTCCTCATACTCCAGCTCCGGATCCGAGTCCATGACTATGCCTCCGCCTACAGAGAAGACCAGACTCCGGCCTTTGGCTGTGGCGGTACGGATGGCTATGGACAGGTCCAGGTCCCCGGCAAAGGAGAAATAGCCTATGCTGCCGGTGTAGATATGCCTGGGCTGGGGCTCCAGCTCGTCAATGATCTGCATGGCCCTGACCTTGGGACAGCCAGTGATGGAGCCTCCGGGGAAGGCTGCCCGGATCAGGTCCGCCACGCTCTTATCCTGTTCCATCTGCCCCTGGACTATTGATACCAGATGGAAGACGTTTTGATAGCTCTCCAACCTCTTGTGCTCCTGGACCTGGACCGAGCCTGCCTGGCAGACCTTACCCAGGTCGTTGCGCAAAAGATCCACGATCATGGAAAGCTCTGCGTCATCCTTGGGGCTGTCCAGCAGCTCCCGGGCCAGCTCCTGGTCCTGGGCCTGATCCCTGCCCCTGGGCCTGGTGCCCTTGATGGGCCTGGTCTCTACATACTCGCCTTTTTTGAGCAAAAACCTCTCAGGAGAGGTGGAGATGATCTGATGGTCGCCGCAGTTTATAAAGGCGTAGAAAGGGGCAGGGTTGCGCTGGAAAAGGTTCTGGAACAGGGAAAAGGGATGTCCCTGGCAGTCCAGACGAAACCTCTGGGAGAAGTTGACCTGATAGACATGTCCGTCCAGAATATAATCCTGGATCCTGCGCACGCTTTGCAAGTATTTGCTGCGTGTTATATTGGACTCTGGCCAGCCCAAGGGTCTGATCTGCTCCAGCTCAGGTGCTGGCTCCTGCAGCCTTTGCAGGAAGAGCTCCTTTTCCTGCTGCCAGGAGCTATAATGTTCCAGCTCAGGCAGGCACAGGGTGGCGCTTGGACTGTCCAGCTCCTGGATCAACAGGGCTCTGGGGGCGAAGAGGCAGATGTCAGGCAATCCCAGATCATCCAGACAGGTCCGGGGCAGATCCTCCAGCCTATGCTTGAGGTCGTAGGCCAGATAGCCCAGGAGATCGGCTTGCAATGGCAGATTTTTGGCGTGGGGCATCTGGTAGAAGTCAAGCAGCTCCTGCAGGACTCTAAAGGGGTCAGCCTGGAAGTGCTCCTCTGCGTGCAGCGTGCCCAGTTGGATGTCCTGATTTTTGCTCCTGAGCCAGAGCCAGGGCCGCACAGCCAGGATATGCTGCTTGGCGCTGTCCTGCCGACTGCCGCTCAGCAGCAGCACTGTTCCGGGCAGGGAGGCAAACCTGGAGGCTACGTTCAGGAAATCCTCCTTAAGATCCAGCTGCATGCTGTGTACCGCTTTGATTTTACCCACGCTCTGGAATGCTCTTTGCATTACTTTTCTCCCAGGAGCAGGAAATTCCGGATTATCCTCAGGCCATGGTCTGTAAGGAAGCTCTCTGGATGGAATTGCACCCCGAAGAGCGGCAGCTGAGGATGTTCCAGGGCCATAATAACCTGTTCGTTGCTCCAGGCTGTAACCAGCAGCGGGTTGTCCTGGCTGGGAACAGCCTGCAAAGAATGGTAACGGGCTGCAGCAAATGGGCTGGGCACCCCTTGGAAGAGCCTGGAGCCTTGGTGCTCTACCAGGCTGGTCTTGCCGTGGAGAGGGAGGGGAGAGCGTCTGGTTTGCCCTCCGAAGAATTCATTCAAGCACTGCATGCCCAGACAGACCCCGAATATAGGCAACTCTTGATAGAACCTGGCTATGGCTGGCAAAGAGATGCCAGCGGCAGCAGGATTTCTGGGACCAGGACTGATCAGGAGCTGCTGGAAATCCAGGTCCTGCATCTGTTGCAGACTGATCTGGTCGTTGCGATAGACCAGGGGGTCCAGATCCAGGCAGAGCAGCATCTGTACCAGGTTGTAGGTGAAGGAGTCGTAGTTATCTATAACCAGGATCCTGCGTGACATGGCTTGTCCCATATTGCTAATAAAAAAAGCCATCCAGCATGAGTCTGGATGGCTTGGAGCCTAGAGCATAACTCATTTGATAGTTATCGGTTATCAGTGAGCAGTTCGCTGTTATTAGGTGTCGGTTCCAAGTGGTCAGCTATTGGTT
>CAZBUB010000096.1:0-5183 GCA_964494985.1 uncultured Desulfohalobiaceae bacterium
CCAAAAAACGAATAGACAATGAAAGTATCCAGGTCGTTCAGCGTTCAGCGCCGCCCAGTTTGATCAGAGAAGAAACTGACGAGTGTGCTTACTTTGACAAGGGGCGAACAATCATTCGCCCTCTTCCACCCGGGCAGACACAAGGTCTGCCCCTACAACCGCTTAACCAGATCGTGGTTGAACTTGTAGGGGCAAAGCTTGTCTTTGCCCGCAAGGCCGGGCAGAGCGAGGCATGAATGGTGCCAGGGACATATCCGATTTTTTTACCCTTCAAATCCGCGACGCTTTCAATTCAGGCGTCCTTTTTAACCGCCAAGGCCGAGTACTTGTTGCACAAGGCAGCCACCAGAACCACCGGCTGGCCCATGTAATCGAAAAGCGGCACGCTGAGGCCGCGGAAACAGCGCTTTATCGTCCCTCCTCAGATTTCGTGGGGGATTACTGCGGCTCCCAGGAGTGCGCCTTTGTGCCCCTGGAGAACCGTTAGGACCTGAAACAGCTTAAAGGTCGTTGTCTTGCCTGAGCTTCTGATGGGGCAGGACCCCGTAGTAGGAAGTTCTGGCCCTGCCCAGGGGGCAGCCCCGTTCGCCGAAGAGCTTCAGCTCCAGCCTCTGGATCTTGCACCAAAAGGGCTTTGCGGATCTGACGTCCCGGCAGACGGGACAGAGCTTTTCACAGAAAATAGGTTTGCGCCTGGCCATCCTGGCTTCTCCTTGTTCCTGCCTAGGAAATTACTGTTTTTTGATTACTCTACATGGCGGAGTTTGTAAAGAACGAAACCATAACACCTTGAAGACATGAACAATGTCAACAATCATGCAAAAATAGTACAGGAAGAGTATGGGTCCGATGTTGCATTCCAGGTTGAGATTTCCAAAAGCGATGAGCAAGGGTTTGTCAAAATTCTTACAGATATGACCGGTGGTGATGTCGTTCTTTTACCTTGCTGATCATCGGCATTAAAGCCCTTGGTTGCGGACGATCTTTATCAGCAGACCAAACTCAATCATGCCGGAGACAATAAACCAGATGATGCCTATCACCGGACTCTCTTTTCATAGCGGTGGAAGCCTGGAATGCACAATAATGGCCGCACCAATGATCAAGGAGCCCAGCACAACAGCAAAGGCCAGGGTTGAGCTGGCCTTGAACATGCTATCCCGAACAATCTGCCCACGAGCCACAGAATCTTGACGATAACACCGGTCTGGTAGGCGATTTCATCAAAACCATACGCGGCCATGGTGGAAAGGATTTTTGCGATAGCGTTTGAATCTGAGCCGACCTTTCCGGGTCAAAAGGCCAAGAATCCTCATCCGCATTGAACAGCTCCCTATATATCTCTATCAGGTATGAAATGTGTGTTGTGATGATGTCAAAATTCCCGGACGACGCAGGCCAGTGAGCAGGGTTAAGTCTTGTTTCATGCGAGCGGCAAGAAGCGCCGCCCGCTCCAACCCGGTGAGGCGCAGCTATTTCTTGAACTGGGCCGCTGTTTCACTCAATCAGCATCATCACCTCCTGCAAATCTTTTTGGAGAGCTCCGCGCGGGGAGCTCATATGCGGACTGCCTCCAGAAACATCTTTAGTATCTTAAATGATGGTATCAATGAGGCTAGAGAGCCCATGGGGGCATCCAGGATAAGGGTAAGGGATGCGGATTCAAAAGCAAACCAGTCCGGGGAGCTCATTGTGCTGTATTCCTTAGCCAATTTGACTGCTTGCGGCAAGGCGACAGAATATTGGATGTCTGTTTCTTGTTGACCACAAGCATATCCAGGCCTGGCTGGAAAGTGCTGGTCTCGGCTACGAGATCCCGGCGGACATGATCAGGGCCCTGTGGTGGAAGTACATGATCAATGTAGGGGTGAATCAGGTCTCAGCTGTGCTCCGGGCCCCATTTGGGATATTTCAGGAATCTCCAGAGGCCAGGGAGCTGATGCAGGAAGCCATGCAAGAGGTCCTGGAGGTGGCTCAGGCCAGGGGTATTCAGCTGGGAGGCGAGGACATCAGCTCCTGGCTGCAGATCCTGAAAACCTTGAATCCTAAGGACAAAACCTCAATGTGTCAGGATGTGCTGGCAGGGCGCAAGACTGAGGTGGAGATGTTCTCCGGGATTTTGCTGCAGCTGGGCCAGGAGATGCAGGTGCCTACCCCCTTGAATCACTATCTGTTCAAATGCCTGCGGGCTGTGGAGCAGAGCTTTTCTGCCTCTAGTTGAGGCCTATGGCATTGAGACCATTTTTTGCTTGGTCCATGCATCAAAAAGCTCCATCTTTATGCATATAATCTTGATGCAATCATGCAAGCCAACGGTGCCTGTGGCACATTTGCCCGGGGCCAGGGCTAGTCAAAAAGACCCATATGCCCCTTTAGCCTTTTGACAATTGCCGGCAGGACCTGGCCTATGGGCTCGGAGAAGCGCAGGCTGGCCATGGAATCCAAGGGTGTGTTCTGCTTGTTGACGATGACCAGATAGGCATTATTCCTGGCTGCTTCCAGGGGCAGGTCCGCGGCCGGCCTGACAGTCAGACTGGAGCCCAGGACCATGAATAAGTCAGCCTTTTGGGCCTGGGCAAAGGATTCCTGCAACTCCTGCCTGGGCAGGGGGTCCCCGAAATTGACCACGCTGCTCGTAAGATGGCCTCCGCATTGGCAGCTGGTCAGGCCCATATTCCTGGGCGCTTTTCTGCCGCAGTTCTCGCAGCGCAGCAAGGCAACATTGCCGTGCAGCTCAGCCAAAATCTCGGGCCTGATTCCGGAGCGCAGGTGCAGGTTGTCTACGTTCTGGGTGATCAGATAGGCCAGCTTGCCCAGGTCCTGCAGCTCCTTGAGGCTCATGTGCCCCGTATTGGGCTCTGCCTGATCCAGGGGCAGGGATCTGGGGTCAGGGGGCAGGCCCTTTTCCTGCCTGGTCCAGACCCCGTCAGGGCCGCGGTAGTCGGAAATTCCGGATTCAGTGCTGATTCCTGCACCTGTGAAGAACACCGGATATCTGGATTCGTATATTTGTCTGGCCAGAATCCTGATTCTGCTCTGCAGAGCCCTTTCCTGCTGCATACTAAGACACCTTGAAATCAACATTTTTTTAGAAGCAGGTAAAGCAGAGCAGGCGAGTGTCAAGACCTAGATGCAGCCAAGCCAGAGGGTAATAAGAGGGCCAGAGCCCGGTCAAAAACGCTGGATATGGGACGGCTAGCCTGATCTGGGTCATAGCTGGTTGTAGGTTCCGTCCGGGTGATCTCCGTCGGTCCGGTGGGGACCATAAGCTCATCCGCCTACTATGCTCGGATAAGCATTGCCGAGGAAGAAACCAAGGTCCGGGGGTTCGGCCCACAGGGCTCAAAAAACTCGCTTCTAAGAATGCGTAAAGCAAAAGTTTGATGTTTACCGCAAACTAGGGCTTAAACGCAGCGACATTTTGTTGAAGCCTAGGGCCTCCTGGCGCGGCCCCTTTTTTTACGTCCCGCAAAACGTGGCTCGCACCGTCTCCTCCGGCTTGGGAGCTGATTGGTAATTACTGAACGTTTCCTGCTCATGAAACGGATTTTGCAGCACCTCGTTCATTTGATGAAAAGGGCTGAAGTCATCCCTCAGGCCAGCTTCAATGACCTCTTCGATCTTGTGGTTTCTGGGGATAAACAAGGGATTCACCCGGTTCATCCGTTCCTGGATCTCCCAGGCTTCAAGGCCCTGCTGGTGAATACGCTCTTGCCAGAGTTGGTAAAAATCCTGGAACGCCGCAGTCCTTGCAAAAAAACCCCAGCCTGCATTCTGGTCCACCAAGCGGCTCAGGTCTCGAAAGCTCAAGGTATAATCAAGATTCTCGGTTTCCAGATATCGGAGCCATTTTTGGATGAGATCCCGGTCCCTCGGGTGTTCGTCATCAAATATGCCCAGCTTTTCCAGCATTTTTGTAGTATGCCTGTGCTCAAAAAAGGATTGCAGGACTTCCAGTTCCTGGTTCCACTCCCTGGTTTCCTCTTTTGAGCCATCTTGGTTCAGCAGAAGGAGGCAACTGCCGAGTCTGGACAGATTCCAGAGCGTGATTTGGGCTTGGTTGGAGTACGAATACCTGCCGAATTGGTCGATGGAGCTGAAGACCTGATCAAAACGGAACTGGTCCATGAAAGCGCAGGGCCCGAAGTCAATGGACTCTCCGGCTATGGACATGTTGTCCGTGTTCATCACTCCGTGAATGAAGCCCAGCGCCATCCAGTCGGTCACCAGCTCCACCTGGGCCTCTCCGACTTTGCGGAAAAAGTGCAGATAGGCTTGAGAGTCGTTTTGGATTTCTGGATAATGCCTTTGAATGGAGTACTCGGTCAACCGCCTGAGATTGTCCACATCCTTTTGGAAGGCAAAGAATTCGAAGGTGCCGACCCGGATATGGCTGGACGCCACTCGGGTCAAGATGGCTCCAGGGAGCGCTTTTTCCCTTTGTACCGATTCCCCGGTCTTGACCGCGCTCAGGGACCTTGTGGTGGGCAGACCCAAATGGTGCAAGGCTTCGCTGACAATGTACTCCCGCAAGACAGGCCCAAGGGGAGCCTTTCCATCGCCACTTCTGGAAAAAGGGGTTCTCCCGGAGCCTTTGAGCTGAATATCAAACCGGTTTCCGGAGGGATCCAGCACTTCACCCAGCAAGAGCGCCCGGCCATCCCCAAGCTTGGGCACAAAGTTGCCGAATTGATGGCCGGCATAGGCCATGGCAATGGGGTCACAACCAGGGAGCAGGTGTTGACCGCTGAAGATTTCCGCCAGCTGGGTGTCTGAATAGCCCGTGTGCTGGGCCCCTAATTGTCTGGCCAAATCAACATTGAGTGTGATGAGCTCTGGTTTGGGGACCTGAGCCGGAGTCACACGGGCATAGAATGCTTTTGGAAGACGTGCGTAGGTCGTATCAAATTGGAACATGCGTATTCTCACTTTGTTTATAGTGATCCATCTTTTGACAGTTAATCATTGATGGGGGGGCATGCAACTGGTGAGAATAATTACTGAGTACACACCATTTTGGAATTATAATAAAAGCGGCTAAAAAACGATTCCCAGGAGCCATAACAGGCCCATTTTCCGTGGAAAGCTCAAGGGTTTTGCCAGTGGGAATGTCCGTTGTCAGGGGCGGACTAGTACCACGTAACATTTAATGCTTCGCATTTAAGCAAAAATGTGATATAAAA
>CAZBUB010000097.1:0-5144 GCA_964494985.1 uncultured Desulfohalobiaceae bacterium
CACCACATCCTGGAGGACAAATCGTGAGCGAGCTCAAATACCAGCGGGTACTTCTCAAACTGAGCGGCGAGGCCCTGGCTGGAGAGAAGAAGCAAGGTATAGATCTGGAAACTATTGACGCAATCAGCAGGGACGTAGCCCAGGTAGTGGAGATGGGCCTGGAGCTGGCTCTGGTGATCGGCGGTGGCAATATTTTCCGGGGTGTCTCCAGCTCAGCCCAGGGCATGGACCGGGCCTCTGCTGACTACATGGGCATGCTGGCTACGATAATGAATGGCCTTGCCCTCCAGGACAGTCTGGAAAAGCAGGGATTGACGACCCGGCTGATGACTGCCATAAGTATGCAGGAAGTTGCAGAGCCGTACATTCGCAGGCGGGCCATCAGGCATCTGGAAAAGAAAAGGGTGGTCATCTGCGCTGCAGGTACTGGCAACCCATATTTTACGACAGACACAGCTGCCTCGCTGCGGGCAATGGAGCTCAAGGCCCAGGCCCTGTTCAAGGCCACTCGGGTGACCGGGGTGTTTGACAAAAACCCGGAAGAGCATCCTGAAGCCAAGAAATTCAACAGCATTACCTATCTGGATGTGCTGCAGAAAGGACTCAAGGTCATGGATTCTGCAGCCATATCCTTGTGTATGGACAATGAGCTGCAGATCATTGTCTTTGATCTTTTGCAGTCGGGAAATATTGCAAAGGTGGCCTGCGGGGAGAGAATAGGCACGGTGGTGCAAGGAGGATAATTATGGAGAGCGTATTCAAGGATTGTGAAGAGCGCATGCAGAAAGCTATCCAGAGCTTAGAAAAGGATTTCAGCAAGCTGCGCACAGGCAGGGCCTCCACGTCCTTGGTGGAGGATATTGTGGTGGATTACTACAACACGCCTACCCCTTTGAATCAGCTGGCCTCTATATCAATTCCTGACAGCAGGACCATTGCTATTCAGCCCTGGGATAGAAGCAGTGTGGCCAATGTGGAAAAGGCCATCCAGAAGTCGGACCTGGGGCTTAATCCTAATAATGACGGTAAGGTGATCAGGATCAACATTCCCCCATTGACCGAAGAAAGGCGCAAGGAATTGGCTAAAGTGGCCAAAAAGTATACAGAGGATGCCAAGATTGCTGTGCGCAACATCAGAAGGGAGGCGAACGAGTCCCTGAAGAAGATGAAGAACAGCAAAGAGATCTCTGAGGACGACATGCGCTCTGGCTTTGATAAGATTCAAGAGATGACCGACCGTTATGTGGCCAAAGCTGACCAGACCTTAAGCGCCAAGGAAAAGGAGATTATGGAGCTGTAGAGGATGGGGGTCAGAAACATCGACAGCGAGGATAGCGAGAGAAAGCCAAATCGCTGTCGATACGAATGATGTCTACCACGACCTTCTCGCCTCAGGTTAAATGCTTTTATGCCACAAAGCAATCAATCCCCCCTCAAACACCTGGCCATTATTATGGACGGCAATGGCCGCTGGGCCAAAAAGAGGGATCTGCCCAGGAGCGCAGGCCACCAGGCAGGCACTGAGGCAGCCAGAGCAGTGGTCACTGCAGCCAGGAAAAGGGCCATTCCCTATCTGACCTTGTATGCCTTTTCCCGGGAGAACTGGAGTAGACCCAGGGAAGAGGTCAACTTCCTTTTTGACCTTTTGGTGCGTTTTCTCAAGCAGGAGCAAAAGACCCTCCTGGAGCAGTCCATTCGGCTGAATATCCTGGGGGATCTGCAGGAGCTGCCCTGGAGCGTGCGGCAGGCGGTCAAGCACGTCTGCGGCCAGACCAGTCAGTGTCAGGAGATGGTCTTGAACCTGGCCCTGAATTACTCCGGCAGGGAGGATATCCTGCAGGCCTGCAGGCACTTGATATCCGAGGGTATCTCGGCCCAGGAAGTCAGCCATGAGCTTTTAAAGAGCAGGCTGTATACCAGGGATCAACCTGATCCGGACCTGATTATCCGAACCAGCGGGGAATGCCGGTTGAGCAACTATCTTATCTACCAGGCTGCCTATTCTGAGTTCTATTTCACCCAGACCCTGTGGCCGGATTTTGCAGAGGAGGACCTGGATTTAGCCCTGGAAGAATACCGAAGGAGACAGCGTAGATTCGGGGGGCTAAGTGAGCATGGAGAATGAAAAAGAGCGCGTGGTAACCGGGCTGATCCTGGTCTTTTTCCTGGCCTTTGTGATCTTTTTGGCCCCGATTTGGGGGTTGATGCTGGCAGCCCTGCTGCTGAGCTGGCTCTGCCTTTGGGAATTTTTTTCCCTGTTCTGGCCTGATACGCTCAGGATACTGCCCAAAGCCCTGGGCCTGGCTGCGGCTTTGCCCATTGTCCTGCACAGCTATGTGGGCTGGTCCTTGGCCGGGATATTGCTGGCTGTTTTCTGGATCCTGAGTCTGGCATTCCTGGTATCCTATAGCAAAAAAGGCCAGCCTGCCTGGAGCGAAATGCAAATCGTTTTGCTGGGGCTGGTCTACATCCCTTTGGCCTTTCAGTTCATGCCCTCCTTGCAGACTCCTGAGCTTTTACTCGTATTTCTTGCAGCCCTGGGCTCAGACACAGGGGCCTATTATGCAGGCACCAAGTTTGGAAAGCGCAGGCTCTGGCCGTCTATCAGCCCTAAGAAGTCCTGGGCAGGGGCCTGGGGCGGGCTTTTGGTATGTCTGGCTTTTGCTTTGCTGCTGGGGCTTTCCCTGGGCTCAGCCCTTTGGTACCATTGGCTGTGGTTAGGGCTGGTGCTCAATTTAGCGGCCCAGTTCGGGGATTTTTTCGAGTCAGGCCTGAAACGGCAGCTGCAGGTCAAGGATTCCAGCAATCTCCTGCCAGGGCACGGAGGATTTCTGGACAGGTTCGACAGTGTGCTTTTGGTATTGCCTGTGTATATGCTGTGCAGTTATTTCATGGAGTTTTTTTAGGGGAATAAAGGAACGTATCATAGTATCGACTACGATTACGACCACGACAACGACAGCGATGGTGAGAATTCGTAATCGTAGTCGTTGTCGTAATCGCTGTCGATAGAAATGACATCTACCTCATGATATCTACCATATAAAGACATAAAAATGTTTGGACACGAAAGGCTAGATGTATACCAACTGGCTTTAAAGTATGTAGCTTGGGTCCATAGTATATCAGAACGACTCAAAGGGCAGCATAGATATACACGAGATCAATGGATCAGATCTTCTGAGTCTGTGCCGCAAAATATAGCTGAAGGTAATGGCAAAGGGACAGTAGCAGATAGACGTCGCTATTTCGAGATAGCACGTGGTTCATCACTTGAGTGTGCTGCCTCTCAGGATATACTCCAGGTCACCAATGGTCTGACTTCGGCAGAAAACCTTGAGGGCAAGGAGATGTTGGAAAGGATTGTCTCTATGCTCACTAAGATGAGTATGAGGGAATATCAGAGCAATGAGGAACCAGGAGATTATTCCGCTGACAATAATGATGAGGAAAGATAATATAAAGGAACGTATCATAGTATCGACTACGATTACGACCACGACAACGACAGCGATGGTGAGAATTCGTAATCGTAGTCGTGGTCGTAATCGCTGTCGATAGAAATGACATCTACCTTATCTATGCTGAACTATATCTCCCTCCTGCACTCTGCCCTGGATCTGCCCGACCAAGGACGATCCCTGGTCATCATGGGCAGTACCGGCTCCATTGGGGCCAGTGCCCTGAAGGTGGTCCGGGAACACCCTGATATGTTCCAAGTGGTGGGTCTGGCTGCAGGGGACAATGTCCAGCTCCTGGCAGAGCAGGCAGCCGAGCTCAGGCCCGGGGTCCTGGCCCTGCGCTCTGAAGACATGATCTCCAAGCTAAAGGTACTTTTGCCTCAGGGCTATCACCCCCAGATAGTCTATGGGCAGCAGGGCTACGTGCAGCTGGCAGGCCTGCCAGAGGCAGAGCTTGTGCTCTCTGCCCAGGTGGGGGCCGCGGGACTGGCCAGCACTTTGCAGGCGGCCCAAACAGGCAAGGTGATTGCCCTGGCCAACAAGGAATCCCTGGTTCTGGCAGGGGGGCTATTGAGAGCCGCCTGCGCAAAAAGCGGGGCAGCGATCCTGCCAGTGGACTCAGAGCACAATGCCCTGTTCCAGGTCCTGCAAGGCCAGGATTGGTCACAAGTCAGCAGGTTCCTTTTGACGGCCTCTGGCGGTCCTTTTCTGGGCTGGAGCAGGCAGCAGCTGGCAGGGGTAACCCGAAAGCAGGCCTTGCAGCACCCCAATTGGTCCATGGGGGCCAAGATCAGTATTGATTCCGCAACCATGATGAACAAGGGCCTGGAGGTGATTGAGGCCTGCCATTTATTTGGGGTTGGGCCGGAGGACATACAGGTTCTGGTACATCCGGAGAGCATAGTGCATTCCCTGGTGCAGTATCAGGACGGTTCAGTGCTGGCCCAGATGGGCATTGCTGACATGTGTATCCCGATAGGCTTTTGTCTGAGCTATCCTCACAGACTGGTCCTGGGCCTTAAACCTTTGGACCTGGTGCAGGTGGGCAGCCTGTCCTTCAGGCGGCCTGACCCAGAAGCATTCCCTTGCCTGGAGCTGGCCAAGCAGGCCCTGGCTGCAGGGCCCAGTCATCCTGCAGCCCTAAACGCTGCCAACGAGGTTGCAGTGCAGGCTTTCCTGGAAAACAGAATCGGGTTTATGGATATCGCCAGGCTGAACCAGGAGGCCTTAGAAAAGCACCAAGGAGTGGATATAGGCAGCCTGGAAGATGTTCTGGAGGTGGATAGGCTGACCAGGGAGTTTGTCTGGGATAGACTGCAGTCCTGGAGTTAGGAAGGCAGGGCGGTCATGAAGGCATCTTTCATATTCTCTTAAACGTAATCGCTGTCGTTGTCGCAGTCGCTATCGATACTCATGATATCTCCCATCATCGTATTGGACATATATATCGACTACGATTACGACCACGACCACGACCACGAGGGGAAGAAAAAGCAAATCGTAATCGCAGTCGTTGTCGATACTGATGAATTCTTCCGCTCTAATTCCCCTCCCTGGCCAGTCAGGGGTTAGGAGAGGGTCGTCATGAAGGCATCTTTCATATTCTCTTAAACGTAATCGCTGTCGTTGTCGTAGTCGCTATCGATACTCATGATATCTCCCAGCATTGTATTGGTCATATAT
>CAZBUB010000098.1:0-2456 GCA_964494985.1 uncultured Desulfohalobiaceae bacterium
AATTATAGCGATCCTGGATGTCTAAAGCACGGAGATAGAGCCTTTGACTCGGCATGATGCTCCACAACGGAAAGAGCACTGCTTCCAAATACCTCCGTGTTTCAACTTGCCCGAGCGGGATCTCAGCCTTACGCCTGATAGTATTCAGGCACTCCTGAATAACCTGAAAGCTTATACATGTATTCCCGTTGGCGATCCCTTGAGTAATAATATTTTCAGCAATGCGTCCTTTCTGCTCATCCAAGAATTCAAGCTGATAAATGAACAAATTGGTATCCAGGAAAAAATCAACGCTCATTCATTTCGTCCCGGGTCAGCTTACGGCCAATGCGAATTTTTCCTTGCAATTCACGCAGAGTAGCTTGGGCCAGGTCAGCTTTTTGTCTCTGGCCAACATAGCTTTGAAGCCAGCGCCTGAATTCCTTGTTCAAAGTTGTCTGTTCCCTACGGGCACGGGCACGGGCTGATTCGATCAAGTGTTCGTCAGCACTAAGGGTTACGTTTTTCATAGAGACCTCCTGTTGCACGAAATGCGTGTACACTATAATAGTGTGGAGGCAGGTTGCTGTCAACTGAACAAAGCAAATTTTTTATGCTCTGACTCTCCACCCAGGGTCTTCCTCTGAGTGGCGGGATATATTTTACCATGCTTCGACGTCGCCACAGGGCATGGGAGTATCTGAAGATAGTTTTCAGTTGCCAGGCCAGGGCGAGTTGTTTTACACTATAGCACATTCATGCACGGTTCAAACCCCATCCAATATGCAACACTCTATACAAAGCCAAATTTCAAAGGTCCTGGCCGAACATCAGCCTCGGATCCTTTTCGGATATCTGTTCGGCTCGGCAGACACGCCCCTGGAACATCCCAGAAGCGATCTGGATATCGCTGTATATTTCCAGGCCCAGCCCGAGGACCTCGCCTTGGAGCATAAGCTGGATCTGTATACAGCCCTCTCCAGGGCCACAAAACGTAACCGCATTGATATTGTGGTCCTGAACACCTGCAAGAACCAGATCCTTTTGTTCGAGATCCTGACCCAGGGCAGGATTGTCCATGATGCCTCTCCAAAGACTCGGGCAATCTTTGAGCAGCAGGCGATGCACTCGGCAATAGACTTCAAGCAGCAAAGAGACAGGATCTTTGCATGATTCAAGAACAAATCCAGCAGAAAGCCTCTCGGATCCTAGAATATATCAGCTTCCTGCGCAACATCCAGGAAGACTGCCTGGTCCGCTTTGAGACAGATCCCTTATATAGGGGAGCGCTTCTGCATTATTTGTATCTCATGGCAGATTCCTGCATTGCCTTGGCAGAGCTGGTTATAAAGCAGCGCAGGCTCAGACAGCCCCAGACTTATTCCGAGGCCTTTGACATCCTAGGTGACAACCATATCCTAGAGCCTGAATTTGCTTATGAGTTCGCGCGTATTGCAGGATTCAGGAATTTCCTGGCCCATGACTATGAAAAAGTAGACAGCCATCAGATCTGCAGCAATCTGCCTAACAGACTGGAAGAAGTGGAATCCTTTGTCAGAGCCATAATGCAGAATCTGCAGAAATAACTACACCTTGTGGGTCCTGTCCCTTCCAGAAAAGTGCTAGCTATGCCTAGAATAAAAGCCCTTATTTTAAGCTTGCCCCTTCTGGTTTTGCTTGCTCTCCCTCTGCAAGCCGTGCAGGTGGATGTTCCCCAGGAGGTCGGCCGGGGCGAGCCTTTCTGGATCAAGCTGGAATCCGAGAGGCAGCCCATGGGGCTCGAGATCTCCTGGTTAGAAAGGAGCATGCTTTTCCCCCTGGATCTGCCTGGAGAGCAAAGCTTCCTGTTGGGTGCCGGGCTGGAGAGCCAGGGAGAAAGAACCTTGGCCTTGAAGATATACTGGGCGGATCACAGTGAACAAAGAGAATACAAGGTAAAAGTCAAAGACAAGCAATTTCCAGAGCAGCATCTGGACCTGCCAGAGGAAATGGTCACGCCACCCCAAAAGACCCTAAAACGCATAGACCAGGAAAGCCGGGAGCTCAAGGCTGCCCTGGAAACCATTACCCTGGAGAGGTATTGGACAGAAGACTTCTCTCTGCCCTTGCCAGCCAACATCAGCTCCCAGTTCGGGCTGCAGAGGTATCTCAACGGGGAACCCAGATCAGCCCATAAGGGAGTGGATCTGCGAGGGGATCAGGGCCAGCCTGTTCTGGCCATAGCCCGGGGCCAGGTGGCCCTGCTCGGGGACTATTACTTCGGCGGCAAGACAGTGCTCATCAACCATGGACAAGGCCTGCACTCCTTGTATATGCATCTCAGCAGCATCCAGGTTAAAAAGGGCCAAATGGTCCAAACCGGGGAGGTCATCGGCCAGGTGGGCAGCACAGGCAGATCCACTGGACCGCACCTGCATCTGGGGGTCTATCTGCAGGGACAGGCTGTGGACCCCATGCATCTCCTGAGTCCTGATTAG
>CAZBUB010000098.1:2556-5068 GCA_964494985.1 uncultured Desulfohalobiaceae bacterium
AAGCATTACCAAGGAAGCAACCAGGGTCCTGGGTTCGGCCCCCAGGCTTAAAATGTCTGAGCGAGTTTTTTGAGTCCTGTGGGTCGAACCCCCGGACCTGGTGAATAGTTACCCTTGCGTCAGACTCCAAGACCGGATAGACATCTTGAAAGTGAGCAACAAGGGGCAGCAGGCGTGAACCAACTCATACTCATCCTCTTGGTGACTTGGCTGGCAGGAATAACTGCTTTTTGGGGCGGAGTGCTGGCTAGGCTGGAGGGCTACGCTGAGACAGAGGCTAAGCAGGAGCTGATACACGGGGTCATAGCCTTTGGCGGCGGCATTCTGGTAGCTGCTGTGGCCTTCGCCCTGGTGCCGGAAGGGATCTCCAACCTGCATCCAGCCCTGCTGGCAGGCACATTCTGCGCTGGAGGGCTTGCATTCTGCAGGCTGGATGCCTACCTGGGAGCTAAAGGGGGCAGCAAGGCCCAGTTCATGGCTATGCTCATGGATTTCGTCCCGGAAGCCATCTCCCTGGGAGCGGTTTTCGGGCACAATCAGAAGCTGGGTATTCTGCTGGCTGCCTTCATAGGTGCCCAGAACCTGCCAGAGGGATTCAACTCCTACAGGGAGATAGTGGCCTCTAAAGTCAAGCCATCTACAACCATGCTCCTGCTCCTGGCAGCCAGCTTGCTGGGACCTATTGCGGCCTGCACAGGCTACCTGCTGCTCCAGAACCAGCCAGGATTAACCGCAGGTATCATGACCTTTGCCAGCGGGGGCATCTTGTACCTGATTTTCCAGGATATTGCCCCGCAGACAGTTATGCAGCGACACTGGATACCCCCTTTGGGCGCGGTTCTGGGCTTTACCATCGGGATGCTGGGCAAGGCCCTGCTGGGTTAGAAGCGCCCTGTTGCCAGCCTTTTCAATCCGAAAACACCCTTTGCTTGCACTGGGCAAGCCACGAGCAGCAAAATATAGCAGGTACCTATGCAGCATCCCCTCCGCCTCGCCTGCCATACCAGGACTCCAAGCGCTCTTGGGACAGACCCAAATGATAGCCCAAGATCATGAGCTGATTCAAAAAGGTGGTGCGCAGCAGGCCCCGCTTTTGCCAGCGCCTTTTTGAGGTGCTGACACTGGTCTGCAGGGTCTGTACCCGACCTTGGCGACCAGCCCGCTTGACCAGCTCGAAATCCTCCATGATGCGCAGCCTTGCAAAACCGCCCCAGACCTTGAACAGCCTGCACCTCAGGAAAAGCCCCTGATCACCATACGGCAGTCTCAACCATCTGGATCTGAGATTGGTCCCGGCCTGGACCAGGCGCAGCAGGCCTGAAGCCCCTTCAATCCGCAGGGCAAAAGCCCCCAAAACCACTTCTGGATCCTGCAATAGCTCCCTTACCTGCCTGGCATACCCAGCAGGCAGCCTGGTGTCCGCATGCAAAAATAAAAGGATCCCCCCCCTGGCTTGGGCTGCACCCAGGTTTTGCTGCTCTGCCCTGCCAGGGGCTGAGTGAAGCACCTTGGCCCCAGCCTTTTCTGCAATCTCCCTGCTTTTGTCCTGGCTGCCTCCATCCACCACGATCACTTCTGTGGAGCCCTCCAGCTGGGCGCTTTGGATTGCCCCTTCTATCTGTTGGGCCTCATTCAGGGTGGGGATAATCACGCTGATGCGCTCGAACTCCTCACAGGACAGGGCTTGCAGATCCTGCTCCTGATCCACGTCCTGCAGGGTCTGCAAAAGATATGCTTCCAGGCCTGCTTGTGCTGCCGCCCGCAGGGATTGCTCCAGCACATTGCCCTGTCCCCAGGCAATGCCCTGAAACAGCTCAGGAGCTGGCCTGCTGAGTCCCACCAGGTAATATCCGCCGTCCTGGGCAGGTCCAAAAACGACGTCAGCGTTTTCCAGGGCCTGGTAGGCCTCCTCCAAAATCTTTGAATGTATTTGCGGGCAATCCGAGCCTATCAACAGTACCTTGTTCAGGCCCTGATCCAGCATGGACTGCAAGGCTTTGTGCATCCTCTCTCCCAGGGAGTCTCCTGTTTGCTGCACATAGCAAAGCCCAGGACCCAAAAGGGCCTGGAACTCCTGCAAAGATCCGCCTGTATAGAAAAGCTGCACCTGCACACCACACTCTTGATCCAAGAGCAGGGCTTCGTGCAGCACATGCTCCAGCATCCGGTATTGCAGCCTGGCTGCGCCTTCAGGGCCTAAGGCAGGAACCAGCCTGGTTTTGCTGAAACCTGGCTTCGGGTATTTGCTGAAGATGGCCAGGCCTTTTTGCTCATGCATCACAGGGGCCTTATCCAGACAGGCTCTAGCAGATTCCAGGCCTGGTCTGACTGCCTCCAGGGCAGGCAGCCAGACCAGGTAGCAAAACCTGCAAGCTAAATGTTGTCAGAATAATTTTTGCTGCATATAGTGATTCAAGATGCAAAAAGGGAGACATGCAGCATGAAACCAGAAAGTGTCACAGTATCCAAGCGCGGCTATATTGTTCTGCCGGCGCATATCAGAAAGGAAATG
>CAZBUB010000099.1:0-4841 GCA_964494985.1 uncultured Desulfohalobiaceae bacterium
GGGCGAAGCTTGTCTTCGCCCACAAGGCCGAGCAAAGCGAGGCATAATTATTCTGCATTTCTGTTTATAATATTGAGTTCAAACAGATACTATTCAACCTCAAAGCAAATTGTTGAAAATGGAAAGCAGAACCAAAATGCTCTGGACTCGAATCAAGCATAAATTTACACAAACTAAGCTATCTCTTAGTCTTCAGCCCGCTTCTTTTCCAATACTGTACACCACCTGGGCGCTCTGGGCGTAGTCATCATAGTAAACCTTGGCCGGGATTTCGAATATCCACTGCAGGTTTTCCTCGTTCAGCACTTCCCGGGTGGGGCCGTGCAGGAGCAGCCTGCCCTGCTTGAAGAAAATCAGCTCCTGACAGAATGCTGCAGCCAGATTGATATCCTGGAAGACAGCCAGGATAGTGGTCCCCTGTTCGCGGTTTTTTTGCTGCAGCAGGGAGAGCAGGTGCAAACCGTGCTTGATATCCAGGCTGGAGGTGGCCTCGTCCAGGATGAGCACCGGCGTGTCCTGGGTCAGGGCCCGGGCAAATACCACCCGCTGTCGCTCACCCCCGCTAAGCTCGGTCACATATCTGTCTCGCAGCTGCCTTAGGCCGGTTTGCTTCAGGACTTCTTCCACCTTGTGCATATCACGGGCTCCAGGCGGGGAGAATCTGGACAAGTACGGATAGCGGCCCATAAGCAGGACTTCCAGGACCCGGAAAGGAAAATTCAGCTGAAAATCCTGGGGCACCAGGGCCAGCTCCCTGGCCAGCTCCTTGCGGCCCCAATCTGCCAAGGGCCTGCCCTGGTAATTGATCTTCCCGCTGCTGGGTATCTTGTGCCGGATCAACAGATCCAGCCAGGTGGTCTTCCCGCTGCCATTGGGACCCAGAATGCCGCAGATCCTGCCTGGGGACAGGGTAATATTGATACCCCTCAGGATTTCGGCGTTCTGATAGTTGAAATGTATATCCTGTAAGCTAAAGGGCATAGTCAAGCTTATCCAGCTGCATACTGCATCTGTCTTCTGCGGAAGATATAGCAGAAAAAGGGCCCGCCGATCAGGGCTGTGAGCACACCAATGGGGATCTCTGAGGGCAGAAGGGTCCTGGTGGTGGTGTCAGCAGCCAGAAGCAGTATGGCTCCGGCCAGCAGGCTGGCAGGCAAAAGCCTCCTGTGTTCCGGGCCGGTGATGGAGCGCATCATGTGCGGGATAAGCAGGCCCACGAAGCCAATTATCCCGGAAACAGAGACGCAGATGGCAGTCACCAGGGAGGCGGTAACCAGCAGGATGATGCGCAGCCTGCTGGTGTCCACACCCAGGGAGGCTGCAGCTCTACTGCCCAGACAGATCAGGTTCAGATCCCGGGCATAGACCATGAACACACAAAAGCCAAACAATATCAATACCAGAGTCAAAAGCAGCTCCGGCCAGGTGCTGGAGGCAAAGCTGCCCATGAGCCAGAAGATGATCACCGAAACCCTCTCTTGGGCCAGGTATTTGAACATGCTGATGCCTGCAGACAGGATCGCACCTATAATGACCCCGGACAGGATCAAGTTGTTTGAGGACAGTCCGCCTGCGCTGGAAGAGAGATAGATCACCAGGAGCAGGGTCAGGCTGCCGCAGATAAAGGCGAACAGAGGCAAGGTGTACAGGCCCAGAAACTGCAGGTTGAACAAAAGCACCAAGGAGGCCCCAAAGGCAGCCCCAGAGGATACGCCCAGGGTATAGGGATCCGCCAAAGGATTGAGTAAAAGGCCTTGGAAGATGACCCCGGACAGGGCCAGACCCGCGCCTACCGCAGCTGCGGTGAGCACCCGGGGCAAGCGGACATCGAAGATTACAGTGCGCCATAGCTCGTCCATCTGCAATAAAGAGTCCTTCTGTCCGCTTAGCTTGAAGAATATGGCCTGGGCAGTGCTGGCCAGGGGAATCTGGATATAGCCCATGCTGATCGAAACCAGGATCAAGGCCAGCAGGCAGAGGGCCAGAACCAGGATCAAGTTGGTAGTGCGGATTTTCATGCAAGGAGATTTATCCACGATTTGCAAGGAAAAAACTACAAGAGTAAAAAAACCATAAAGCAATAAAAAATCCCAGGCCGAATTTCTCGACCCGGGATGTCCCTTTTTCATCTCCGGATAACGCACCTGTTCCCTGGGTGCGGTTTTCTGGTCCAGACAGGTCTTCTGACTCCCGGATCTTCCTACCTACCGCGCCTTCCCCTCCCACCTCACTCACTTTTTGGGTTTCTATTCCTTTGTATCCAGCTGGGAGCTTAGCACAACCAAAAGTGAGTGAGGGGGGAAAGTGGCCTAACTGCGGCTTTCGTCCCCGGTTACAGCGGCGGGCCCGTCCCTGCCTTGCACAGGGTTCCCTATTAAGCGCTTTGGCGCATCCGGACCTTTGCATACTGCTGAACGAATATTTTGCCAGCGTGTATACTCTTAAAATAGTAGCTTGCCCTGTCTGAAGAGTCAAGCTTCAGGCAAATTCAACTTTGGTTGGCTTTGCTCAAATTGATAGTCTTAAAACTTGCAAAACATAATGATAGGCATTATTATAATCATTAGTTTTGCGTATCTTATTCGTTTCCAGGCCCGGGATTATTCAATGACGAGTCTCAAGCTGAACAGGAGAAGACATGGATAAATCCAGAAAATTCGACAAAGCTAACGGGCAGGGGGATTTGGGGATAAAGCCTGCTTGCATCAGTGTACATAGACACGTTTTCTGGCCTGGAGTGGAGGGATCTTTTCGACAAATGTTTAAAAAAGCCACCCATGAGCTCAACAATGTTTTGCAGATTATACAGGGCAATGCTGAATTGCTTTTAAGGAATGCCTGTCAGGCAGAGCAGGATGCTGATTATCTGCTCAATATCAATCATGCAGTGGGAAGAGCAAAATATGTATTGCAAGAGCTTAGATTTTTTGATGAGCAAGTTGAATTTGTCGGCAAGGGACAGGATTTGCCTGGAATGGAAGCTCAGCAGCAAGGACGTGTGGGCCAAAGAGATTCAGGAAATGGTGCTTCTCAAGAGTTGTGCCCTGAAGCAGAAGCAAGCACTGCAAGATTAAGCCAGGATTTGATGCACAAGACAGTTATGGTGGTGGATGATGAGCAGATATTACGCAATATTTTACAGCAGGCCCTGGAGGGTTTTGGCTGTACTGTGCTTACTGCAGCCAGTGCTGAGCAGGCCCTAGAGCTGTGGCGCTTTTCAGAAGGCCAGATCCAGCTGATCATATTGGATCTACGCATGCCTGGAATGGGAGGTGAAAAATGTTTGCAAAAGCTCAAGGAAATGAGGTGTGCAGCAGATATAATCGTGGCCAGTGGATCAGCCTCCTGGGAAATGAGCAAATATCCTGAAAGATATGGGGCTCGGGCCTTTATCAGCAAGCCGTACACCTTGCGGGAGCTGTTTCAAGTTCTGGAGGGGCTTAGCTGAAAACAGAGGCCTTTGCTTATGCTTCTAGGCTTTCCAGGTGTTTCAGATCCCTGGCTTGGGTGTTCTTGGTGCCTATGGCCAGGATTTCTATTTTGCCTGAGCTCTTTTTGCGCCAGTAAAGGCGGCCTTTATGTGCGAACTCACTTTCCCAGGCATTTATACTGCCCCGGGAAAATACCTTGCGCTTCACGCTGACCAGGGAAGAATCTGAATTTAAAGTATGGATGACCTCCTCAGCCTTGAGCATCCAATCCTCTGGCAGCTGGGAAAAGCCCTGCAGGGCATGCTCTTGGAAGACCAGGTTTTTGTACAGGGTTTGGAAACGCTTGCTGTAAGCATTCTTTTGCTTCCACTGCTTTTTGGTTTGGACCTGGGGCTTGTCCTGCAGCTCTTCCAGCTTTTGGCTCAACTCCAGGACTTCCTGCTCTTTACTCTGGCGTTCAGCGTGGGTTTCTGCCAGCTGTTTTTCCAAAGATTCCAACTCAGCTAGAGCTTCTTCCTCTGTGCTGCGCATCCGGTAATCGGCATCCTGCAGCTTCTGCTGCAGCTGGTCTAGTTGTCTTTGAAATTTCTCCTGTTGCTGCCTGGCCTTGAGCAGGCTCTGTCTTTCCTCTTCCAGGCGCTTTTTGGTGTTTTGCAGCTCTTGCTCCTGGAGCCGGGCTGCCCTTTCTGAAGCCCTGACCCGGGATTGATAGGAGACATACAAAAGCAAAGAAAAGACAAAGATGTAAAAGAGCAGGATCAGGTTTGCCAGCCAAGTGTTGCGGGGAATTTGTACTGTGAGGTTCAATTGTAAGCCCTGCTCCAACAGACGTTGATTTTCCAAGGCCACCAGGTTGCTTTGCAGCTGACTGTACAAAAGGTCCTTCTGTTGCAGGCTGGGAGCTGAAAAGCCTTCCTGGAACTCGTAAACCGGATAGATCATCTGTCCCTGGCCAGAGCGGACCTGGACCAGGAACTCTACCCCCAGCCTTGTTGCCTGGCGTTTTTTTTTGAACTTCTGGATATTTTCCTTGATCTCATCTTTTAGCCTTATCTCTCCCTGCTGCAGGGCTTGCTGGTCCTGGATCAGATTTTGTCTTAGCTCTTGTTCCCACGCTTGCTGGAAATAGCCTTCCAGGCCCTGAATGCTGAAGATATACAAAACTGGGGGCAGAAAGATGCACAGATAGAGCACTCGAAAGGAGAGCAGCCGCACAACGCCTTGTTTTTGGTCCTGATCCAGGAAGCGTTCTTTAAGGCTGGAGATCATGTTCTGGAGAGTCATAGCTGGATTTAATGCAAACAATTTCAGTGAAACCGGCATTTATAATTGCACGGTAACTATTCACCAGGTCCGGGGTTCGGTCCACAGGACTCAAAAAACTCGCTCCTAAGAATGCGTAAAGCAAAA
>CAZBUB010000100.1:0-4822 GCA_964494985.1 uncultured Desulfohalobiaceae bacterium
CAAAAACAGATCCCTGACAGACTCGCAAAGCCCCCCGGGGCTGAACTCCTCAGCCAGAATCTCCAGCTTGCCTGCCTCTATCCTGGACAGATCCAGGATGTCCGAGAGCAGGTTGGTCAGGCGTCTGGCAGCATTGCACGCGATCTGCACGCATTCTTGCTGCTCCTGGTCCAGATCTGTCTCCTGCAGGATCTGCATCATGCCCATCACGCCGTTCAAGGGTGTGCGGATCTCGTGGCTCATGTTGGCCAGGAAAGCGCTCTTGGCAATGTTTGCGGCCTCAGCCTGCTCCTTGGCAGTCAAGATCTCTTGCTCCAGCTGCTTTTGCCCGGTGATGTCCCGCAGTTGCTCTACTATTTTGATAATATTGCCTTCCTCATCCAGGACCGGGGTGGAGCGGCAGTCCAGATAAGCCTCCAGCTCAGGCATAAACTTCTCAATTTCTGCCGGCTCCCTTGTTTGCAGAGCCTGGGCAGTAGCGCAGAGGCTACATTCCCTGTCGCGCCCCATAAGCTCGAAGCACTTTCTGCCGTGCACTTCTTCCGGGTCCAGGCCCAAAAGATCGTATCCAGCCTGGTTATAGCGCTCCAGAGTAAAATCCGGGTTTTTGATAGATAAAATATCCCAGGTGTTATTGGTAATGGTCTCCAGGAGTTGTTTCTGGTAGCGAAGCTGCTCCTCCATTTGTTTGCGCTCCGTGATATCAAATATATAATGGACATAGAGAACATTTGATAGCGGTGCCCATATTCCCTTGTACCACGTCTCTCGATACTCAACCTCGATTTCTTGCAACTGGCCGGTCTTCCATAACTCTGGTGCCCTGCAGAAAGGGCAAGGGTCCTCACGAAAGGCACATGTCTGGAAGCATTTTCTTCCCGGAACCGCACCGAGTTCTTGCGCTGTCTTGTTGGAAGCTACAATCTCCCGGGTACCTATCTTCAAAATTAAAGCAACACAGTTGGGTATGTTGTCCAGCAAGGCATTTCTTAGGTTGAACTCTTCTTCCAGGCGCAGGTCAGCCAACTTGTGCTCGGTAATGTCCCGCAGGTGTTCTACAACCTTGATCACCTGCCCTTGCCCATCCAGCACCGGAGTATTGCGGCAATCCAAGTATCTGCCCAGCTCAGGCACGTATTTCTCCAGGATCACAGGTTCCTTTCTCTTCAGGGCTAATTCCGTGGGACAAGGATCACACTGCTCCTCCCGACCCAGAAGCTGATAACATTTTTTTCCTTTAACCTGCCCCGGAGTGAGTTCTAGGAGATCATAGCCGGCTTGATTGTAGCGTTCAATAGAATAATCAGGATGTTTTATGGCCAGAACATCAGGAGTGCCATTGATAATGGTCTCCAGGAGCTGCTTCTGGTAGCGAAGCTCTTCTTCTACCTGCTTTCGCTCGGTAATATCCGAGCTGAAGCCATAGTAGTACTGGACATTGCCCTCCCTATCCCGCACAGCCTGCATGTTCCTGGAGACCCAGAACTGGGAGCCGTCCTTGCGCAGCATGCGGCACTCATGGTTCAGCACCTGGTCCTGCTGCAGCAAAAGCTGCTTCAGCTCCTCCCGGTCACTGGGATCTGCATACATCTGACTGGCAATATCTGTGACCGAGCCTATCAGCTCTTCCGGGCTGTCATAGCCGGACATCCGGGCCTGGGCATGATTAACCACCAAAAGCCTGCCTTCAGGGGTAGACTTGAAAACACCCACAGGGGCATGCATCAGCATCTGGAAACATTCCTGGGGGGTAATCAACGATTCCGGATTGACGCACCCATCCGGGGTATGGCGGCTCTGGGACATAAAGACTCCTTTTACAAAACCTGACTATTGTACAGTGATTAAGGCGAGCTGTAAGCAAAGGCGATTTAACAGGCAAGAAGAATAACTGGAAAAATCAGAGCCACACTCAGCAAAGACCAAACCGTTTAGCATCCTCGCTCAAGAACAGTATCATTTCTTTATTCTATCTCCTTAACAAGCAGTCAATACTAAATCAATATCACAAAGTCCTTCAAAAAGACAAGCTTTAAATCTATAATCCGCTCCAAAACCCGGGTGCAGCAGTCTTATTCTTTTGCTAAAACCCCGCCCCCAGCAACCTCCTTCTCCGCCCCCCAAGAGAATAAATTGAATACTTGATCACCCGGTCCAGTCTCGGCAGCTCCTGTAAGAGATTCATCCAAACGTCACCTGGCAACTGCCGCAACTTCTGATCTGTTTCTTGATAAGGGGGATCCAGGGTGCGCAATAGCGTATCTGCCACCAAAGCCCTTTCTTCTAACGGGAGGGTCCAGGGCTACCCGTAGACACAGCTCCTGCCCTTCCAAGAATCGCAAGGGATCGAAAGGGCTCCTGGACATATCAGTCCAGCTACAGCTCATTGATCGTAGGCATTCAAGGGATGTCTGGAAGGTTGGCGAAAGACCGTCATTGCGAGTTTATCCAGAGCGTAGCGAAGGACCTCGAAGCAATCTCCTGATTTTATCCGGGACAGTTATATGCTGGAGATTGCTTCGTCAAAGACTCCTCGCAATGACGGGTTATGCTCAAGCTGTTAGCACCCCTGAACGGCTAAGATCATGTGCTTCTGGTATTCCTTCAGCACCTCCATGTGGTGTAGTAGCTGCACTTGGCACTTCAACAGTTTTTTGCTAGGCTTCAAGCAACAACAAGTAGAAAGGTTTATACATGCATAAACTGTAGCAGAATACTGTTTTCCAGCAGCTCAATCTGAAATCTGCATGCAATAAATAATGAAGAAACAATGCATATAGTTGTTGAGTACCAATAATTTCATACCGCACAATCACTGACGGAAAAAAAAGATGAGAACACTTAGGGACTGTTGCAATAAAAATAAGTTAATGACCAGTTGTCTGTTCATCCTTTTCTCTTTTCTTATTTTAGCTGGCCAAACAAATGCTGCCGCTTCCAAAGAAATTTTACCAGCAATAATTATTGTCTACGATGATGGTCATATTCAAGACTTCACAAAAGCCTTTCCAGTGCACAAAAACATGAATGCTCCAGCTGTATCAGCGGTGAATCCAGACACTTTGGGAAATAAAGGCAAGCTCAAACTAAAACACCTTTATACTATGGTGCATTCTGGGTGGGAAGTTTCCAGTCATGGATTATACCATACGCACCTGGGATTCAATAAAGTACATAATAAGCCATTAAAAGGGTTTAATATTATAGAAGTTGAAAATGCACATCTCCTTGAAAAGAGATATTCATATTATCTTGAAGACACAAAAACAAATAGTAAAAGAGAGCAAATTGAAATTGAAGATGTATTGATCTACGATGATAAGCACTATATAAAAACCAAAGAGCCAATTTCTTATGATTATTCAGATAAGGCAAAAGTTGTGTTAGATAAGAAGTCAATGCACAAAGAGAGCCTAGAGTCAAAAGAAATTTTAAGCGATATTGGATTCAATGTCGTCAGCTTCGTTTACCCTTATAACGGATATACAGATCAGTCCAAAGATATTGTTCAAAAGAACTATAAGTTCGCCAGAGCCGGAAAGAGCGAACCTGGTCCTTTTCCAGAATCTTTTATTAATACCTTTCCCATAAAATGCCATAAACTTAAAGGAGTTTGCTTTGAAAGTGATTTATTAACAGATAACGACCTTGACACATTGCTTAAAGAAACCGTGCAGACAAATGGGCTGCTCATTCTCTACGCCCATACCAACAAGCCGACGTTTTGCCTTCAGAGACTGGAAAACATTCTCCGAACTGCTCAACAACTGGATCTGAATATTATTACCTTCAAGGATCTGCCGAGCAATATCTGCAAAAAAGGCCCGTCAAAGCGGAGACTTTCTGATGGGCGGGCCTTCCAAAGAGATGCTCGAGCTTCTCTTTGCGTTACTCAGCCCTTAAGTCCTGAACAGCCAGGATTTTGCCAGCTTGATCCAGAATCTTGATCAGACTCATCGTGTTCAGAGCCATAATCCTCTTCATGCTCACTCCCGGAGTGCAGAGTTGTAAGGAGCCAGAGATGTTACTCCTGTTTCTTGCGCAGGAAATCCTGCTCGTGATCTTTTAGACGCACAAACTCATATCCTTGTCTTTGAAGGGCGGTGATACCCTCTTTAAGCCCTTCTGCAACCTCGGATTCAGGGTGATTCATGTGGGCCAGGATTATCCCCCCAGGTTCCACCTGCTGCATCCTCTCCACAATCTCCTCTTTGCCCAAGCTGGCCCCCTCGTCAGCAGCTACAGTAAACCCGATCACCTCCAGGCCCAGATCGTTTACCATGCGCACCGCAATCTCATCGTAATGAGCAGTTCCGGATCTGAAATACCTGGGCCTTTTACCCAGGATCTTCTCTATCTGGCGGCTGCAGGGTAGGACTTCCTGCAGGACCCCTTCAGGGCCTTCAGTGCCTTTTATGCCGTAGGCTTCTTGACCGGTAACCGAAAGGGGGAGGTGTCTTGTGCCGTGATTGGCTATGCTGAATAAGGGGTCCTGAGCCAGCTCCTCGAAAACGCCTTGGTTCTCCTCTATCCATAGGCAGGTTACAAACAAAGTGGCCGGGATTTCCTCCTGCCTCAAATATTCGATCAACTCCCTGTCATAATCTCCCTGGCAGGCATCCAGGGTAAGTGCCGCTATCTGCTTGTCTGTGTCAATACCAACTATTACTCCCGGGACCTCCTCTCCCCAGTGCTGGGGGGACTTGTGTCTATAGCTTCCTGCCGACAGGCTTGCTGTGTTTTCAGCTCCAAGAATGGGAGTCGGCCCTTTTGTTGTTTTTTGAAATGCCTGGCCTTGCTCCAGGGGCAGGAGCAAGGCCAG
>CAZBUB010000101.1:0-4816 GCA_964494985.1 uncultured Desulfohalobiaceae bacterium
CTCAGGCCAGGGCTCAGGCAAGGGCTGGCTTTCATTTTCCCAGCGGACAAGGACTGGATCATTTTGCAGATTGCTATCCTTGGCCTTGAGTTCAGCAATAAGCTTTCTGTTCTCTTCCCGCCTTTCCTGCTCCTTGTCCAAGGCCCGAAGGACGACTCGATCTACAGGGAGATATTCTTCATCGCTCTCATTGGATTTGATCCTGTCCAGCAGTTTCCCGGTCAGAGTCCATTCCTGGCCATTGACAAAGGCCAGGCACTTTTCAATGCCCAAGCTGCGGACAAAGGTTTCGGGGTCAGTATCAGCAGGCAGAAGAGAGGCCAGGATGGCGGCCCGGCTGGGAGTGAGGGGGCGTCTGGCCCACCAGACGTGTAAGCGATGTGTTGGTGGAGCTTTTCCTGTATCTCTTTCCCGAATAGTCTCCGCGCCCACCTGGTGACAAGGAAAACCGTGTTCTATGAGCCGTGTATCATTTGTATTCATTTGGTGTATCTCATCCTTTGCTCTGCAAACTGTGCAAAGCTGAAACTCAACTCAAGCCCCAGAAGGGATCGCTTGTCCATCCCTTTGGAAAACCCATACGCCCTTTATCAATCAGTGGATATTCCAATGGACGAAAATATCCTGAGAGCCGATAATATCCAATATACCGCAGATAATGATAGGCCCGAGACCTGTCTTGAACTTTCAGGCCACGGCTTATGAGGAGTTTGAGCTGGTCGTCCAGGCTTAAGGCAGGCTTTGGGAAAGGAATGAGGCCATTAGTCATAAAAAAAACCCGCCGTGGTGCGCTTCCAAAGGAGAGGCGTGGCAGGTGTTGTTACAAAACACAATATTTATACCTGCCACGCTTGTCAATATCTTTTTTACTCTTCACGCAATCTGGCCAGCATTTTGCCGACTGCCGGATCTCCAGGCTGACCACCGAGCATAATGCGCAGGCCGGATACAGCCCAGCGATTGGCCTCCGGCCCATACGTGGTAGTCCGGTACAGCCAATATACAGCCTCCTCCCTGGAGAAACGGGCAATACGCCTGGCCATAAGCTCTATGCGCTCCAGTTCCCGAACCCGGACCTGCAGTCTGCACAATAAACCAAGCTTGGCCCCGGCCTCTTCATCCAAAGGCAGGTTCAACCTCAAGCGCAGCCCCTCTTTATTCATGTAGCGTTGCAACTCAAGGGGGATATCCTGGTTATCGCGGACTGCAGAGACAATATGCCAGAATACCGGCAGGCATCGCCTGAGTGGTTCCCCGTAAATGGAGCCGATTTCCACCAAAATCCTTTTGACCGGCGGTTCGAGCAACGGAACCTGAACCTGCTTCCTGGAATTGTGCGTATCAAGTTGATAGGCCCTGCGTTCCTTTATAACCAGCACTGGAACTGGATAATCCTTCCATTCTGTAATGCGCAACACGTAAGGTGACTTGGGAACCAAAGGCTCCAGTCTCTCCACATGATGCTTGTGAAGATCCACATTTTTTCTTTTCTTCATTTATCACTGTTACTTTAAAGAATTATATCATTATCCACTGATCTTGCGCACGAATGAGCATTCCTCGTCCGGCTCTCTGATCTCCAGTTCCAGTTCTGTATTATCACCCTTCTCAGTCAATTCAGCCAAGGTTGCAAACAGTTCGTCCAGATGTTTGATCCCTTCTGGGGAGACATCCTCCAGAGAAACCCTGAGTTGGCCTCCACCTGGTATATCCAACCCAAATATCTCCAAAAGATCAATCCTGGATCTACCGCCCTGGGCATAAATCTGACCCAGTTGCTTCAACAAAGGCCACAGCTTGTTCATTCCCTGGGTTCCAGACAGAGTGACACCTTTTTTCTCCTCTTTCCAGCCGCGCTTGGCAATAGCTGCCGGGGTAATCAGAGACTGATCCTGTTTCACCGGCTGAAGCACAGCCACCTTGCCATAAACCAAGTCCTGCGGTTTCTCTGTCTGTTCAGGTGAGCCGCTGTAGACGCCAATTCGTCCGTTTTTGACCAAGGAGGAAATTGCGTCTCGCACTTCATTCTCCGGAATTTGACCATAGTTGTCACTGATCCGGGCATGGACATGGGCCACTGAAGACGCCTCCTGCTGGTCCACGGTGGAAGTGATAATCTCTTTCACTTTCTCTTTGTCCACAGATTTTGGCCCCCAGCCAAGCTTCTGAGCATGCTTCATGCCCACCAGGGACCACTCCGGATTGGACAAATCCAGATTTAAGGGCAGAAGGCCGGTATCCCGGCTGAAGAACTCTTCCGGCTCATCGCTGGCGCTGGACATGCGAAAAAGGCACCACACCCCGCGTTCCACCCCGGATCTGATAATATTCTCAAAAAGATCCGGCCGCTCCAGAATGGGCCAGTCCCGAACTTGAACGAAAGACTCTTTGATACTTTGCAGGCTGGGAGTCTGGTTGTGCCGGAAAAAAAGTTGGGCCAGACTTTGCAGTGTTTCCTGGGTTTCGGCAATATCAGCGGTGATCAACTCCCCATCCTGGCGCAGGATCCTTCTGATTTCCTCAATAATTGCCGAGCCGCCCTCGCCTCCTCCGGTGCGGATTTCCTTATGTGAAAGATGCTTGGAGGCCGAAGGATACCAGAGCGAATCGTAGCATTGAGCTATAGTGGTCTCCAGGGCCTGAGCCCGCTCTTTCAAGCGGCGGTTGAAGTCCTGCTCCATGAGCATAGCTGCAGTAATCCCGTAATCCTCAGGCCTTTCCTGCAACCGGCGCATGGCCACAACTGTACGAGCCAGGCCTTCAATGCGGGCAAAGACTTCTCTGGCCTGAGATTGCCGCTCCGTACTTTGCTTATCGTTTGCAGTCAACACGGTCCTGGGCTGGAGCACAAAGCACAGATTTTGGTTCATTCTAACCCGGTTCGGACCAGCCTGTGTAATGAGCTCTTGAATATCAACTTCTTCCGCGTCCAAGGAAACCAGGACCAGAAGGGGCTTTACACCTCTGTCCGGAATATCTTCCGGATGAGTGACTTCATGAACCACATAAAAAGGATCTGAATGCTGCTTGACCACATTGCGGCTGGTTTCTCGTATTCGTTCCAGGACCTGTTCGGAGCGGAACTGCAGACCGGTTTCAATAGTGGTCAAGGCCCGATTCACAGATGGCTCCAGACTGGCAAAATACCGGCCTTGTTTTTTACGCAAGTATTGAGCGCTTTTTTCAATCTCGTTTAAGGCCATTTGTACCTGCGGCGGAGTCATGGCCGGATTGGCTACATCAAAGAGTGCATCTTGCTCAGTCAGGCCAAAGACATTGGACCCAAGACCTTCGGATCTGCCCACAAGGCTGTGCAAAAAGATGGTTCTCCAGGTGTACTCATACAGAGGATAACCTTGCGGATGGGGGTTTTTTTGGTCCGCAAACTGGGCATAGCTTCTGCCCATGGATAAGTTCCCTGTGTCCGGCCCTCCGATATCCGTGTTCAACACTTGCAGCAAGTCACTTCCCCCGGTGCGGCCCAAGATCTCATTGACCATATCCGGGTTGGTCAGATCAATATGACAGGTATGAATCATCGGTACTTCAAGTTCTTTGGACCAGATGCTGCGCAAGACAAAGGCCAGCATGCGCAAGACACCCCGGGTCCCTTGAAACGTTTCTAACGTGGCCAGTTTACCCTGCAGGTAACGGATAAAGGTGGGGTGGAACGGATAATGGGCTGTAAGAATGGATTCAAAGTCCGCCTGACTGGCCTGGGCCGGGAGATAGGACGAATGATGACGGTACATTTCCATGTACGAGGTAGCTGTATCCTGCGCTGCATGATCGTCAATAAATTCAAAGAGCCTTTTGGCCAGGATGCGGGAAATCTCGCCGCCCTGGACCGGTACAACAGTGGATGCGTCCCTGGCGACCACACTTTTCAGGCCCTGCTCTGCCTGCTGGGCTAAGGCCATGGCCTGATCTTGATCCACTTCGTCGCCTTTGACTTCTGAAACAAGCTTGCTCAGCTTGGCTGATTGCCTGGCAAAGGCGTCCACACTGCTGGCCAGGGTGAGTACAATGGAAATGTGAGAGTGATTCCGGGCATAGCCGTGCAAGCCCATGAGAAATGCGGCCAACTGGTCGGAACCATCCGACCTGGCAGCTTGCAGTCTGGTGGCATACTGGGCCAGCTCATCAAACATGATTAAAACTTTGCGCCCGGCAAAGACTTTTTCAAAGAATGAACTCCCAGGTGAAGCATATGATTCCGCTTCGGCCTGGAGTTCTGTATACAGGTCCGGGCCTCCTATCCTGTAGGCAATTTCCCCCCACAGGGTATAAGGGACGAGCGCTGACCCCCTGCTCCTGTAAAGGGGAAGCTCATCCCCAGCGATGCCAATAACATGAACCGTATTGGGATCCGGTAGGATATCTCCTGCAATATAATCCTGGACAAATGAAGACAGTTCCTTCCCTTTTTGAGCCAAATGGGTCAAGGCGATCAAGGTGTGGGTCTTCCCCCCACCAAAGGCGGTTTCTAGCCTCTGTATGGCCGGATAGGTATTTATGCCTGAGAGTCTCCCCAGTGCAGCATTCAAAACAGTTGTTAAGCCTTGGGTAGGATATGTAGCTTGCTGAAAGAAAATTTCCGGATCTGTATATACCGTCCGAATTACTTGAGGATCGTGATAGGCCCGCAGGACATTGCTTAAACTGGCAGTGAAGATCTCAGGATTAAAAGTGCCTTGAATAATGTCTGATCTGGGGGTGCATGCGTGCAGGATGGATTGCATGACAGAACCTCTGCTGGATCTGAATTAAGTATCTTTTAAACGGACCTTAACAATGATCTTGAGTATTGGCAATC
>CAZBUB010000102.1:0-4459 GCA_964494985.1 uncultured Desulfohalobiaceae bacterium
CATCCGATCAATTCAGGAAAATTCAGAATATCTACCTTGACTTCGATTGTCAAGATCTGATTTAAGATTCTTAATAAGCTGTTAAAGAGCTTGCCTCCCTGTCAGGCAAAAGCTAAATCTATCCAAGCCATCCCTGAATGTCAAGAATTAATTTTGAACTTTTTTCACCGAGCTATCAACCTTGCTCGAGTAAAAACTTAAATCTTGACATCCGACAGGCTATCAGCCAACGTGAGAGGGCTTTATTCAAGAACTGGCAAGGGATAATTATTGACCATATTCTCCCTTAAACTAGACATTGCAAACTCCTGACTGTTGGCAAGCCGTCGCATGTTGATTTTAAGTGAAGGGGCTTGAAAAGTGTTTAAAAAATTATCATTTGGAATAATTCATGATTTGTCCTAAATTCCAGCTTAAAACCCGAAAAGATTTGCAAAGCATCAAAGACCGGCTCCAGCATAGATCAATTTCTGAGCAAGCAATACAGCAGGTCCAGGACATTCTGGAACAAGTGCGCAGAAAAGGCGATACTGCCTTGGTGGAGTATACCCGCCACTTTGACTGTCATGAGTTCAGGCCTGAACATATCAGGGTAGGCGCTGAAGAAATGCAAGCAGCCTCGCAAAGCATCCCTAAGGAAGACTTACAGTTGATCCAGGAATGTATTGAAAACATCCGCTCCTTTCATAGCAAACAAAAAGAAAATTCCTGGATTAGTCTGGAAGAAAAGGGCCTTGTCTTGGGCCAGGTAGTCAGGCCGGTACGAAAGGCTGGACTGTATGTCCCTGGTGGACAGGCAGGTGAAACTCCGCTCATCTCCAGCCTTATAATGGGTGCTGTTCCAGCTCAAGTTGCAGGGGTGCAGGAGATAGTAGCCTGTACACCACCAAGCAAAGACGGCAGCCTGAATCCGTATACTTTGACCACTGCCCACTTGCTGGGTTTGCCCAACATCTTTGCCCTTGGCAGTGCCTGGGCTGTAGCAGCCATGGCTTATGGCACAAGCAGTGTGCCCAGAGTAGATGTTTTGGCCGGTCCCGGGAATACCTATGTAACCCTGGCTAAAAAGCTGCTTATGGGTCAGGTAGGTCTGGACATGCTGGCCGGACCCAGCGAGATTTTCATCCTGGCTGACAGCCAGGCTTATCCAGAGTGGCTGGCTGCGGATATGCTTTCCCAGGCTGAGCACGATCCCTGGGCTGCCGCTTTAATGATCTCGGACGACGAAACTCTTCTGACGAGAACTGAAGAGGCTTTGCACCGTCAACTGCAGGACCTGCCCAGAAAAGAGACAGCCAGCCGCTCCCTGGCTGACTGGGGTGGGCTGATCCAGGTCCAAAATCTGGATCAGGGTCTGGAACTGGTGAATCTGCTGGCCCCGGAGCACTTGGAGCTTTGCCTGCAGAATCCCTGGTCCTGGCTGGATAGAGTTCACAATGCTGGGGCAATTTTTTTGGGCCAGATGACTCCGGAGCCAGTAGGAGACTATTTTGCAGGCCCCAACCATACCCTGCCTACCATGGGCAGCGCCAGGTTTGCCTCTGCGCTTTCAGTACAGACATTTTACAAGAAAAGCTCTATAATATCCGGCTCCAGAGGGTACCTGGAAGAACATGCCCAAAAAATCTCCAGGCTGGCCAGGCTAGAGGGGCTAGAGGCCCATGCCCGCAGCGCAGAGATAAGACTCAACAACTAAAAGCAGGAGAAACTTCATGCAAGTGGTCCAAGAAACAGATATTCAAGAATACCCATTAGTATCCAAGGGAAAAGTCAGAGATATCTACGCTATCGATCAGGACAGGCTACTTATTGTAACCACGGACCGTATGTCTGCTTTTGACGTGGTTTTGCCAGATCCCATACCCTATAAAGGAGTGGTCCTGAACCAGTTGACCATATTCTGGATGCAAAAATTCCAAGACCTTGTACCCAACCATCTCTTGGAAATTAAGCCAGAAAACTACCCTGAAGACCTGCATAAATACCATGAACAGCTCCGGGGCAGAGCTGTTATTGTCCGCAAGGCTGCTCCTTTGCAAGTGGAATGTATTGTCCGGGGCTACCTCAGTGGCTCGGGCTGGAAGGATTACCAGCACACTGGCCAGGTCTGCGGGTATAATCTGCCAAATGGGCTCAGGGACTCTGACCAGTTGCCAGAGCCCTTGTTCACCCCATCCACCAAGGCGGAGGCCGGTGCCCACGATGAGAATATCACCTTGGAAGAAGCCCAAAACACAATCGGCAAAGAGACCATGGACAAAGTCCAAGAGCTGTCTTTGCGCATCTACAAGCAGGGCTGCCAGCTGGCTGAGGACAAGGGCCTGATTATTGCTGACACCAAATTCGAGTTCGGGCTAAGAGACAATCAGCTCCTGCTCATTGACGAAGTGCTTACTCCGGACTCCTCCAGATTCTGGCCTAGGACTCTCTACCAGCCGGGCCAATCACAGCCCAGTTTTGACAAGCAATTTTTACGAGATTGGCTGAGCAACAACTGGGACAAAGCCTCAGCACCTCCTAGATTGCCCCAAGAAGTTATCCAAGAAACTTCAAATAAATATTTAGAAGCATATAGACTGCTTACAGGTCAAACCTTGAACTTAGGCTAAGGAGCTTGCAAAATGAAAACCACCATTACTGTCTTGCTTGCATTACTGGTCTGGATTCTTTTGATGAGATATATTTTCCCCAAGCTGGGCATCAAAGGCTGAGGAGCAGATAAACAAGACAGCTGCAGTTTGCAGCAAAAAAAAGACAAATAGCATCAAAGCCCAACAATCTAGAATAAGTCCTAAATTTTTGAGCTTCAGTATGAACCCTTGTCAAAAGTAAGCAAAAATATTATAGGGTTTTTTTACGGAGAGGTGTCCGAGCTGGCCGAAGGAGCACGATTGGAAATCGTGTGTGCCGTAACCCGGCACCGAGGGTTCGAATCCCTCCCTCTCCGCCATATTGGGCACAAATCAGCCGTGTACATGCAAAGGCTAGTAGTGACTAAAGTCATAGATACTAGCTTTACCAAAATTTAAAGGAGTTGCCTATAATACATGAGGCAAAAGCAGTTTCTAAGCTGCTGATACTCATAGCCATGTAGTATTACAGCCAGCAGACCCCATGAATCTTCAGACAAGCCCCTGTTAATGGGGCTTTTTTATTTCTTTGTACCATGAGAAAGCACCCTATATGAAAGGCAGATATCAGTGTCCAATGCTAAACTTGGCAACATATGATCGATCCTACAGTAATTTGTATGCTCCTCTGCGACAATTATGACCACGGCCTGCCCAGGGCGGTGGTGTGCAGATCGGTGCGCTTAAAGACCCAGTAGGCCAGCTCAGGAGGATATTCCAGATGAAAAGAGCTATACAGGTGGCGATGGCTGAATCGATTACGCCCCAAAGGGGGATAAGGAGCAGGTTCAGGGCCACGCTGACTACTGCGGCTATGCCTACTCCCTTGGCTGTATCATAGCCGGTCATGTTCAGAACCAGACTTACAGAGCCTAAGGCGGCATTGAAGAGCTGGCCCAAGCACAAAATGGTCAGGGAAGCCCAAAACTGCATTCCTCGTTTCATGCAGCATGGCTGTGAAGCAGAGGCCACGCACCTTGCTTTGAGGCATCAAGCACAGCTATCTCTACAATAGTGCCATCATCAGCATAGCTGATATGAGTGTTCCAATCCTGGGATGTTTCTTTAACAATTTGTTTTTCTGACAGCCGTAAAACCAAAATATCGTCTGCCTCATCATACGTAATTTTCATTCTTCCACCTCCCACTGAAAGCGATGCATGACTGTTTTTACGATAAGTCTATCTTCCAGCGCTACAGCCACGCAAATTAAATTATCATTACGATTCTTCATATTTTTTGCAATCCATAGTCGTTTATTGTCTTTATATCGAGTCTCTCCACTTTCAAGGAGTTCACATATTTCATCCTCATTTATTGACCGCTGGAACATCCTTTCTCGAGCATGGCGCGTGAAATATACATCAAGTCCAAATCGATCACAAAACATGTGGTGTTTAGCTACATCTATGTTATCTTGTTCCAGGCTTGCTCCGCCACGATGCTCGTCTAGAATACACGTATTGTCTACAAATTTATGCCTCACACAAGTGGAAGTCAAGAAGAGCTGAGCTAAGACCACCTGCCGCACAAGGCTCAAGAGCCCTGCCCTTTTGGGCTGGGGCAGATTGGGAGTCGGGGCTAAAAGGAGGAGACAGTTACTCATTTTGTGCCATGCACGAAGTGAGTAAAAATTGGGGTTAGTTACTCATTTTGCGCAATGCACGAGATGGGTAAGTTGGGTTGGGGTCAGGATTTGAAAGGGTTGCCCAGGGCGGTGTTGTACAGGCCGGTGCGTTTATAGACCCAGTAGGCCAGGAGGATATTCCAGATAAAAAGCGCTATAGAGGTGGCGATGGCTGAATCGATTACGCCCCAAAGGGGGATAA
>CAZBUB010000103.1:0-4396 GCA_964494985.1 uncultured Desulfohalobiaceae bacterium
CAGAATAATTATGCCTCGCTTTGCTCGGCCTTGTGGGCGAAGACAAGCTTCGCCCCTACGAGTTGAACCACAATTGGGATAGCAGCCGTGGGGGCGGACCTTGCTTGCCTTGTTAAATCGGGACCCTTAGGGATATTTAACTGGGTGCCCGCTCACATTTTTTCATGCTACGTTGTGCCTGCGGCTTTGCAGACATGGTACATATTTTGAATTTGAAATATATTCATTGAGGTTGAAAAATGCTTAGTCCTTTACAGCACAACAAAATTATTCCCTTCCTCCTGCTGGCAGCTCTGCTCTTGCTGCTCCCTGCTGCAGCTAGGGCCCAGGACCAGGAGATGCAGGTCCTGGACGAAGATACAATCCTGGATTCCGGAGGCAGGGAGATCCATGTCCAGGAACACTTTCAGCGTATTGTCTCCTTGTATGGCGCGCACACTGAAAACCTGTTCAGCCTGGGTCTGGATCAGGAGATCAAGGCAGTAGGCCAAAACGAGGACTATCCTCCCCGTGCCAAGGAAAAACAGTCCCTGTCCTATCAACAGGGCCCGGAAAAAATCCTTGCAGTAAAGCCGGATCTGGTCTTGATCCGACCCATGATTGACGAGGGCTATACCAGACTGATCCAGACCCTGGAACGCTCTGGGGTCACTGTAGTTTCCTTGCAGCCAGGAAACGTAGAAGAGATGTTCACCTACTGGCAGATCCTGGGTATTTTGACTGGCAAACAGGAACAGGCCCAGGCGATGCAGGAGCATTTCCAGTCAGCTGTGGATTATGCCCGGAAGCTCAGCCAAAGGGTGCAGGATGAAAAACAGGTCTTTTTCGAGGCTATGCACGGACAGCTCAAGACCTTCACCCCGGATTCCATGCCCATCTTCGCCTTGCAGGCTGCAGGAGGTAAGAATATTGCCCAGGATGCCAAACAGGTCCGGGGTACGAACATAGCTGAATACGGCAAGGAGCGCCTGATGTCCAAAGCTGAAGACATCCAGGTCTACCTTTCCCAAAAAGGGCCCATGAATCAGCCCAGTAAGCGGGAGATCCGCAATGAACCAGGCCTGCACATGCTAAAGGCCATCAAAAAGGATGAGATCTATATCATAGAGGAGGAACTGGTTTCCAGGCCTACACTGCGCCTGGCTCAAGGCATTTCCAGCATCGGCGGTCATCTGTACCCGGAGATCTTCAGCAAACAGGCCAGGCAAAAGATCTGGGACCTGGCCCAGGGCAAGGAGAATTAGGGCTTATCACCACTTTAACTACTAACACTTTGTAATCATCCCTTTTCCGATTCCCATCCTTCGCAAGGAGGGAGAGCAAGGAAATTTCACAGGGCGAAGTTGCGGTTTTCATCCTTCTTGTCGCTGTCGTTGTCGTCAGCGACAAGGATGACATCTTCCACTCCCCAAAAAACCAGGCAAAGCTATGCAGAACCAAACCAAAAAAAATGCCGCTCCGGGCACCTTGTACGGCATAGGTGTCGGACCGGGGGATCCGGAGCTGATCCCGCTTAAGGCAGTAAATATCCTGCATGAAGTGGACGTGGTCTTTTCCGCATCCTCCAGCAAAAACCAGCACAGCCTGGCCCTGAAGATAGCCAGGCCCCATCTGCCGGAGACTACCCGCATCCTGCTCTTGCCCTTTCCCATGACCATGGACAGGCAAAAGGCCAGCCAGGCCTGGCAGGAACACACTGAGACCATCCTGCAGGAGCTATCCCAAGGCAACAGTGCAGCCTTCATCACTCTGGGAGACCCTCTGACCTACTCCACCTACAGCTACCTGCTGCGCAGCATTCAGGAAACCGCCCCGCAGACCAGTATCGAGACTATCCCGGGGATCACCTCCTACCAGGCTGCTGCCGCAGCCACCAACACCCCATTGGTAGAAGGCGAGGAAAACCTGCTCCTGCTTTCCGGCGTGCAGGGCGGCAGCGGGCTGAAGCAATTGACTGATCAAGTCGATAATGTGGTTTTTTTAAAGGCTTACAAGAATATCACTGATATCTGCGACACCTTGCGGAACAGCGGCAGGCTAAGCTCCAGCGTGGGCGTGGTCAGCTGCGGCTTCCAGGACCAGGAGGTCTTCCAGAACGTGCAGGAGCTCTGCAGGCAAAAGCCCAGGTACTGGACATTGATCATTTCCAAGCCGGGCAGGGATAATGGCTCCAGCTAGGTCCAGATACAAAGGCCCTGTACTGGCCCTGCTGCTCAGCCTGGCCCTCTTGGCCGGGATCTATCTGAGCGGCCTGGAGACGGATCCCCAGCATTTGAACCAGGACCTGCTGCAGCCGCTTTTGCGCATCATGCTCCTGGTGAGTGTTGGCCTGGCTGTGGGGGAAATAATAGAGGCCACAGGCTGGACCAAATACCTGGCTGTCCTGGCTAGACCCCTTTTTGATTTCGGCCGCCTGGGCCAGCGCTGCTCAGCTGCCTTTACCACGGCCTTTTTTTCCGGGGTGGCTGCCAACAGCATGCTGCTGGGCTTCTACCAGGAGGGCATGATCAGCACCAAGCAGCTCTTTTTGGCCAATTTCGTGAACCACTTGCCTGCCTATTTCCTGCACCTGCCCACCACTATTTTCCTGGTCCTGCCCCTGACAGGCTGGGTGGGCGGGGTCTATCTGCTGCTGGTGTTTATAGCCACCCTGCTGCGCACTTTTCTATTCCTGCTCTACGGCAGGCTGAGCCTGCCCAGGCAGGAACAAGAGGCAGATCTGGACCTGGGCCAGGAACAGACAAACAGCAGCCCAGGCCTGAAGCTGACCATTGCAGTACACAGGATCAAAAAAAACCTCCCGCGCAGACTGCTCAGGGTGCTGCAATTCGTGCTGCCTATCTTCATCCTGGTCTATGCCTTGAATGCCCTGGGATTTTTTTCCTGGAGCAGGGAGCTTCTGGCCCAAACCGCACTGGATGCCTTTTTGCCTCTGGAGGCGGTATCCATGGTGGTGGTGGGCTTTGTCGCGGACTATACCTCAGGTTTTGCCACTGCAGGCGCGCTCTTGCAAAAGGGGATGCTCAACTTTGAGCAAGGAGTCCTGGCCCTGCTCATCGGCAGCATTCTGGCCATGCCTCTGCGCATGCTGCGCCACCAACTGCCCAGGTATCTGGGCATCTATACCCCTGCCCTGGGGGCCAAGATCCTGATCCTGGGCCAGACCTTCCGGGCCCTGAGCCTGATACTGGTGGGATTTGTGTTTTTCCTGTTCTTTTTTTAAACTTGCGATTGATGTGAGATGATCTCGAAGAAGGTTACCATATGACCCTGGAAGACAAGAAAGCCATAGTCATCGCTGGCTTCGGCACCAGCCACGCCCAGGCCCTGTCCGGGCTGCTGCATATTGTGCACAGGACAATTGAGGCCTACCCGGAGATACTGGTGCGCCTGGCCTTCACCTCCAACATTATCCGACAGATCTGGGGCAAACGCGCCGAAGACAGCAAATTCTGGCAGGCCAACCCTGGGCTGGACAAGGAGTTTCTGCTGTCCATCAAGACCCCCTTGGCCACCCTGGCGGATCTGCAAAATGACGGGCATCGCAGCATCGTTGTCCAGCCCACGCATATCTTCAACGGAGAGGAGTACCAGGAGCTTTGCTCCCTGCTCCAGAGCCTGGACAGCATCCGCACAATCAAGGAAAAATGGAAGCCCTTCTCCAGACTGGCCCTGGGCCGGCCCCTTCTGGGCAGAAACGGCCCCCATCCCCCCTATACCCAGGATGTACAGGAGGTGGCCAGGCTCCTGGAGCCTGATGTGCGCCAGGCCAGGGAACAGGATTCAGCTTTGATTTACATGGGCCACGGCAACCGCTATTTCAGTACCGGTAGCTACTGGGACCTGATGCGGATCATGCAGGATATGTATCCCCAGACAGAGATCTTAGTCTGCTGTGCCAGCGGCTCCCCGGATCTGAATTTTATCCTGCAGCAGCTGCAGCAAAAAAACATCTCCAAGGCCCTGCTCAAGCCCCTGATGATCGTAGCCGGGGACCACGCCAAGAATGACATGGCTGGCCAGGAGCCTGACTCCCTGAAGTCCAGGCTTGAGGCCAGCGGAATCCGCTGCCAGGCCATATTCAAAGGTTTGGGAGAGGAGCAGGCCATAGCTGACAAACTGGTGCGCCATATAAAAGATGCGGCAGCTGAACAAGGCATTGAGCTGTAGAAAGCAATAGATTACAGAGGACAACAAAAATGCCCTGTCAACCAGCCTTCGACCCTAAGGATATAGAGCGCAGATCCTTGCAGATCATCGACTCCGAGGTCCCAGAGCCCAGGCCCTACAGCGGCGCCCAGTGGAGCGTGGTGCGCAGGATGATCCACGCCAGCGCGGACTTCGAGCTTCTGAACCTGGTCCGCTTCCACGAGCTGGCCATCCCTGCAGGCCTAAA
>CAZBUB010000104.1:0-4355 GCA_964494985.1 uncultured Desulfohalobiaceae bacterium
CCTGAAAGGCTATGGCCAGAGGGTGCAGAAGTCCGCTTTTGAATGCCCGGAGCTGAGCGAGCGCAGGTTTTTGCAGCTCAAGGACAAGCTGGAGGGCCTGATTGACCATACCCAGGACAGCGTGCGCTTTTATCGGCAGTGCAAGGGCTGCCTGAAGGATTTCGAGCACTGCGGCATCGGTGAAGCCCCAGAGGTCAAGAGCTTCCAGATTGTATAGGAGCTTTGCTCTTGAGGAGTCTTCCCGTATTCCAGCACCTTTAACGATATTCTCCGAGATTTGTTCTTTATGTTTTTGCGCACAACATTGTTTTCCGTAGTTCATTTGGGGTTTGCTCCATTTTAAGCTAACCCTCTGGAAATATTGAACCCGGTCCAAAATGGAATACGGAAAATGAAATATTCTTCAATTTCAATAAGATAAATGCAAAATTGACAATTTTTGTCACCCAAAATGACCCCTTGATTTTTAAACTGAGGGGAGGTATACGGAAATCGGGCTCTCGCCCCAGGACTGACGCGGGCTCACAGGGACGGAGTCTGAAGACTGGCCCCGATTTGAGGGGATAGCAGGCAGTGGTCAGTAGGCAGTAGGCAGTGGTCAGCAAGAAAAAAGAAGGAAGAGGGATGATCTGCTGCCCCCTGATTCCTGCCCCCTGACCCCTGGCCAATGTGGGGATAGAAGACAGTGGTCAGAAAGAAAAGTAGGAAGAGGGATCTTTTACTGATCCCTGGTTCATGGCTCCTGGCCATTGAGGCTTGACGTAAGGCTTTTTGCCCCGGCGAGATAATGGGAGTAAGGCGAGGCAGACATGGTGCATGAATATTTGTCCTGAGATTAGAGTATGATGTCTGGCTTGATCTTCCAGTATCTAAAGACTGAGAAGGGAAGCTGGGCCAGAGGGGTTTAGAAAGTAAAAGGGAAACTAGCTGGAGGCTTTTCTTTTTTAAAAGAGAGAGTTTATACGAATGCAACGTCATTCGCAGGATCGATTTCAAGCCCATGCCTGCGGGCTGTTTCCAAAATCGCGCTTTCCTGACCCGTTTTCCATTCGGTCTTACCGCAGGGAACAGGTTCGATAATCGGATTTTCATCAGCAGCGATCCGCCAAAGAATGTTCAGGTCTTCCCTGGTTCGAGGAGCATCAAAAATGGGCGAGATTACAAGGAGATCAATATCGCTCCAGGCGTTTGCCTTGCCTTGGGCATGGGAACCGAAAATAACCCCTCGATATACAGGTATTCCCAGAGAAATCAGTTTCCTGAGATATTTTAAAGCTATGGTGCGAGCTTTGAATTCATCCATTGGAAGGCCTCCTCAATCCGTTTTATGTACTCCTGGGCTTTGTCGTATGTTGGTGCTGGAACCAAAAGGTCAGGATATCTAGCTTCAATATTGAATGGCGTAACCTCTGCCAAAAGATTGCGCAAATCAGCACTTAAAGAAAGCTCGGCCAATTCAGCTAGACGTATCAGGTTGTGCAGTGGAGGAGCGATATCATTGGTGGTTGTACATACATGGGCTTTAAGGATTTTTTCCAAGGCCAGGTGACCAAAGAAAAGGCCATGACGAATTCGTTTTTGAGCTATAAGCTCCTTAGCAACTGCCAGATCTTCAGTTGCACTATTTTGCCAGTGAACAATTTGTTTTTGGATGTCCAACACTCAGCTCCCAGCTTAGGGCAATGTCTATATATAGGCAACTTAAAAAAAATGAGGATTGATGACAAGCAAAATTAGATTGGAATGCTACCAAATTGTAAATATGGCTATTTTTCAAAAAAAGCCAGCCAAATGACATACATTATGATGGCTAGAGCCAGGGTTTCCAGGAAAAACATGGAGCAGCCTCAATACGTTGAGTTTTCAGGCATGGGCTTGGAGAGAGCAGACCCTGGAGTCAGCATAATAAGAAGGCTTCTCGCAGTTCAAAAGCTTTGCAGCTGCTCCAGAGCCTGCTCAGAGTGCGAAGGTATGGATTGCTTCCGTTCTAGAGTTCCAGGCCGCAGCTTCGGGCTAGCTCTTCAATCTTTACCACCCAGGGCTTCCCTGCCTGCCTGGCCTTTTTGAAGCTCTTCAGCTTCTTGGCAGCCTTAATCAGCTCGGAGCACATTTCCTCTCGGGTCTGGGAGTCCTCCTGGGCCTGAATCCTTTCCAGCATAAAATCTATTTGTCCGCTCAGGCCTGAGCCTGCCTGCTTCAGTGCCGCCCTGAGCTCCTGCACAGTCTCCTGCCTCAGCTCCTCAGGGGATTTGGCTGCAGGGGGCTTTTCCCCTTGCTTCGCTTCTGCCGCTGGAGCAGCTCCCTGCGTTTCCTTGCCGGTTTCTGGCGCTGGCCTGGTCAGCCTGGCTGCGGCTTGAAATTCCTGGCGCATAGATTCGTCAGGTTCCAGCAGCACCCAACCCAAAGGCAATCTGGGCTGGCCATCCTTCATAGCCAGGCGTCTGGTTTTGGGGAAGGGAAAGCCCTTGCGGCCCAGATTTTTTTCTTGGCGCACTGCCTGCATGGTGGATTGGTCCATCCAGTCCCCGGTCATGCCCAGCCAGCCGCTACCCCAGGCCAGGCGCAGGATGCATTTGTGAGGCTCCTTGTCCAGGGCCAGGATCTGCTTCATCAGTCCTTGATAGAATTCCAGCACAGAGCTGGTGGCTGGCTTATATTCAGAAAAGAAGGAGATTTCCTCGTTGACGATCTGCAGGGATTGCCGATTTATGGTCCGGCAAAAGGACTCAAGATCCTGCAGGCCGGCGCATTTAGGAATCTTCCCAGCCTGTTGCACGCGCTCATCTTGCAGAAAAGGAATCAGGCTGGTCTGCAGCACCATTGTCTGTTCTGGCTGCAGGGCCTCCACAGCCACGCCCCTGGCCTGTTTAAGGAATTGCCCAGGTCCTGCACTGCCCTAGGGATCTCTGCTAGCTGCTGCAGCAGCTCCTCCAGATCCAGCATTTCCAAGTGCCTGTCCTTGCCTTGCACAAAGTCCAGATTCAGGTTTAGCTCAGTGCCGTCTCCGATGTGCAGAGGGCTAATTGTGCTCAGTCTCCAGGTGTGGACTTGGTTGTGCATTGCTAGGCCTCCTCTAGATGGGCAGGTTTTGCGCAGGGCAGGGTAAAGGCTCTAAAGTCCCTGGGCGCTGTATGGCCAATAGGCAGGGAGTATCTATCGATTGTCTGCTGGTTGAGCATGTGTACCACCCTGCCTTTTGGCCCCTGGCTGAAATAGGAGCCTTCGCCAAAGACGCGGATCGGTGGTCTGCCCACAGTGGAGCTGTATATCCAGCCGCTCCTGGTCAGCAATCGGTATGCGGTGCTGGAGGCAAGACCAGGGATATCCTCGCTTGGGTCTGGGTTGTACAAGGACAGCAGATATTCTCCGCTAGCCCTCTCAGGTGCAACAGGAACGTAATGGCGGCTTTCCCTGAGCCAGAAATGTCCCAGGCCGCTGTTGCGGTCAGCTCCCAGGCCGGTGTCTCCCAAAAAGCGCAGCACTGATTCCAGGCGATCCAGCTCTGCCTCAGGGCCATCTGCCAGGAAGTACAGCCCTGCGTCAGGGGCAAAGAACTGTAGGGCAAAGAAGAAGGTCTGTCCGCCTTCCGGAAGGGTGAAGCGGTCTACATTGACCCGCTGCCTTTCTGTCATTTCCCAGGCCCGGCCTGTGGACAGGGATTTTGTAATTCCAGGCTCTTCAGGCAGATAAGCCATGCTGGCTGCTGTTTCTGCCTGATTCATTCCAAGCTGTTCTCCATTGAGGACCTTCTGCAGCAGAGCCTCAGAGATCCATTTGACCTTTTTGATTTCTTTGCGCCTGGAGACATCTGCGTCCTGCCAGATTCTCCATACTGGACAGGGGAAGAACAGGGCCTCTCCCACATAGGGGAATGCAGAGCTTAATTGGAAAGGCGGCGCGGAGAAGGTCTGAAGGCTTGCCCCGATTTGAGGGGATTGAAACCTTAACAAGCACTTCATTCCACAATTGCCCAGATTGCTCAAAGACTTGCCCCGATTGCCTTCTAATTGCTAGCTCGGATCGAGCGGGTATTCACTCCCCACTAAACAATCCTAAGATCCAGCTTCGCTGCGTGCGGCTAAGGAGCGCAGACGGGTTTTAACCCGCCCGCGACGACCAGCATTAACCAGCCAAATATATCTTCCCACTCCACTGCCCCAGAATTGCCTCCGCAGGCCCTGGTGGCGGTGTATATCTTGCTCTTCGCCGTTTCGCCTTTTGGGCTTAGCACTGCTTCGCTTCGGGCGCGGTCGTTATATCCCAGCCCTGCCTCCCCTGAGAAATCCTGCCCCCGGGGCCTGCGCGCGCAAACGCCTTTGATTATTCTCTTGGCCTGCGGGAAAGGGGCTGCTGGG
>CAZBUB010000105.1:0-4346 GCA_964494985.1 uncultured Desulfohalobiaceae bacterium
CGCTTGACCAGGGGCAGCCCCAGTCCAGCACCCTCGAACTGCCTGGTGTAGGGGGAATCCGCATCCCCTGCCTGCCGAAAGATCTCAAACACCATCTCCAGCTTGTCATCTGCAATACCCTGGCCACTGTCTTGCACAATAAACAGCACCCTGCAGGACTTTGGATTGGAGCCGGGAATCTGCGAGACCTCCACCTGGACTTGCCCTTGGCTGGTATACTTCACAGCATTGCCCACCAGGTTGAACAGAATCTGGGTCAGACGGACCTGATCCCCGATCAAAAGCTGCGGAACGTCCTTATCAGACTGGATCTGCAGGGATATATTCTTCTCCTGGCAGGAGAGCCTGAAGATATCCTGTACAGAGCGCAGAATCTCCTCCAGCTTAAACTCTTCCTCCCTCAGCTCCATCCTGCCCGCCTCGATCCTGGACAGATCCAGGATGTCGGTCAACAGCCTGTGCAGGCGCTCAGAAGACTGGTAGGCCATCTGTACGTATTCTTTTTGCTCCCGGTCCTGCTCAGTCATTTGTAACAGCTGCAGCATGCCCATGATTCCGTTCAAGGGCGTTCTGATCTCGTGGCTCATGTTGGCCAGGAAGGCGCTTTTGGCCTTGTTCGCGGCCTCAGCCTCTTCCTTGGCCTGCTTTAGCTCGTGCTCTTTTCGCTTCAGCTCCGTGACATCCCTGCCCACGCTTTGGATCTCGACTATTTCTCCATGTTCATCAAATATGGCGCTATTCTCCCATTGCATCCAGTAAAATCCGCTGGGGGTCACAAGCCTGTGGATTATCTGCACCCTATAAGGAGGTTGTCGGACAGTCTCCAGTTTTTGGAAAACATCCTCTATATCCTCCTCTTGCACAAAAGGAACAAAGGGCTGCCCCAGAAGATCCTCCCTTTTTGCCCCGAAAACCTGACAGCAGACATCATTGACATAAGTAAACAAGCCGTCTGTGTCGAGTCTGGCTATGGCTTCCTGCTGGGATTCTACCAGGCTACGGTAACGCTTTTCGCTCTGTTTCAGTGCCTCCTCGGCCCGCTTCTGGCTGGTTATATCCCGCAATTGCTCTACTATTTTGATAACGTTGCCTTCTTCGTCCAACACAGGCGTAGAACGGCAGTCCAGATAAGCTCCCAGCTCAGGCACAAACTTCTCAACTTCTGCCGGCTTCCTTGTTTGCAGAGCCTGGGCAGTGGCGCAGAGGCTGCATTCTCTGTCACGACCAATAAGCTCGAAGCACTTTCTGCCATGCACTTCTTCCGGGTTTAGACCCAAAAGATCGTATCCAGCCTGGTTATAACGTTCAATAGAATGATCAGGATATTGTATGGCCAGAACATCATGAGTGCCATTGACAATGATTTCCAGGAGCTGCTTTTGGTAGCGAAGCTCTTCTTCCACCTGCTTACGCTCTGTAATATCCGAGCTAAAGCCATAGTAGTACTGGACATTGCCCTCCCTATCCCGCACAGCCTGCATGTTCCTGGAGACCCAGAACTGGGAGCCGTCCTTGCGCAGCATGCGGCACTCATGGTTCAGCACCTGGCCCTGCTGCAGCAAAAGCCGCTCCAGCTCCTCCCGGTCCCTGGAATCTGCATACATCTGCATAGCAATATCCGTGACTGAGCCTATCAACTCTTCCGGGCTGTCATAACCGTACATCCTGGCATGGGCATGATTAACCGCCAAAAACCTGCCTTCAGGGGTGGACTTGAATACACCCACAGGGGCATGCATCAGTATCTGGGAGCATTCCTGGGGTGCAATCCACGATTCCAGATTGCCGCCGTCATCTGGAGTATGAAGACTCTGGGACATAAAGACTCCTTTTGCAAAACCTGACTAAAAGAGATCAAGGCGGGCTGAGAGCAAAGGCGACTTAACAGGCAAGAAGAATAACTGGAAAAATCATAGCCGCGCTCAGCAAAGACCAAACCGGAGCAAAAGTCCTTGAGGTACAAAAACAAACCTTTTAGCAGCTTCATATACTGGAAGTAAATTTTTGTCTTTATTCCATCCCTCAAGCATCAAGTCAATAATGAATGATAATTACAATGACTACTAAGCAGCTAGAATTAAATCTTAAAAAGTCCAGTCCCAACCCGTGGCCAGCAGCCTCAAGCCCTGTACGAAAACCCGGACCCCCAGACTCTCCACAAATCCTCCACCTAAGCCCCTGGCACCCAGCAGCCCCCTACCAACACCAGAGGCCCTAAGAGGAATATCAGAGGAGTTTCGCGCTCGCAGAGTTTGTTCTCAATAAATCTTGGCAAAGCTGGCTAGGCTAAAGAGAGACTCTTCACTCAAAGATTCGTTCAGAATGACACACATGACCATTGGACCTTGCCAGTCTGCAACGGCAAACATGGAATGCGTCGCGTGCGTGCTGACTGTGTATAACGTTATCCGAGAGGTGAGCTAGGGGTATCACGGCTCAGATATCAACATAGAAAACCCCAATGAATCTGGTACCTACAAGGGGTTGGCTGAGAGCATTTGCCTGGTTTGCCTTTTTTTGGGAACTATCTTGATTTCATGAGCATCCAGGGATATTATGACTATAACTTTTTATCTTTATACCAAAAAACTCAATTTCTGCTTCTTGTGCAGGAGGTTCAAATTGGATTTAAGAAAAGAGTGGTCTCAACTACTGCCTTCTGCGATAGCTTGGGCAAAATCGCAAGCAAGCATAGCATTGCAGTAATGCAAAACAAGGAGGAAACTGTATGCCCACTCAGGATACATGCTGCACTATTGTCCCTTATTTTCAAGTACATGAAGGCCAGCTTGAGGCCTTTTAAAAGCTCAGTGAACAATTTGTGGAACAGACCAAAACAGAACCTAAGTGCCTCTATTTATGGATACAGCTTTAATGGCAATCTAGCCCATTGCCGGGAAGGTTACGAAGATGCGGATGGCTTGCTGCAGCACCTGGAGAATGTTGGTCCTCTCTTGAAAGAGACCCTGAAGATCTCAGATATAACCCGCTTGGAAATCCACGGGCCTGAGCAGGAGCTGGCCAAGCTCTGGGGACCCTTGGCAGATATGAATCCGCAATTTTCACCTTGGAATATGGCTTCCGCAGATAGCCAGGCAGGAAATCCTCTGCCTGTCTATATCCCTTCACTAACTTTAAATAGGAGCATGTTATGCCTAAATACGTCATTGAGCGAGAAATCCCAGGTGCTGGCAATATGTCTTCCCAGGAGCTCAAGGATATCGCACAGAAGTCCTCAGAGATCCTTAAAGATATGGGACCTGAGATTCAATGGGTCCAGAGCTACGTCACGGACGACAAGATCTACTGTGTATATGTTGCTGCAAATAAAGAACTGCTCCGGGAGCATGCCCAAAAAGGGGGTTTCCCCGTCAACTCTATAGCTGAAGTCAAGGCTGAAATAGACCCCACTACAGCTGAAGATTAGCCAGGCTTCTTATAGCTGGCCGCAACTGCTTGTTGATCTCTCTGGAGTCTCATCACCAGAGACCAGAGCAGCAGCCAGCTTATCCCGGCTGATGGCCCGGTAATTTTGATCCCGGCTGAAAATCTCCTGGGTGATGGTCTTGTTATAGTTGATCCTTTTCTGGTTCCTGGCAATTTCCGGAAAATCGATCACGCTTGCGCCTGTCAATCCACAAAAGCCCGAGCACGGATAATATAAACTTCACAGAGGCAACCAGATTCCCCCGTCTTTCTGTAACCTTTCTTCTCAGCTTTCTTTTGCTTTCATACTACCTGGAAAGCCTGCCCGAACTTGGCTTACGCATGTGCAGCACCTTGAGCTCAGGTTGATTCTCACTTTTTCCCATGACTTTGACCCAACCTCCTTAACATTACAGCGAAATTTATACTTTTGACGGCAATTCTTCTCAGAGGTTATCATGTTTTTTAAGATAAATTAAGCAATTGTATTTAAGCTTACAAAAAGAGGACGACAAGCCCCATGTGTCAGGACATGGGGATCAGGACTTGGGCAAAGGCCACAGCAAAATGCAACACAAAAATCACAAGGCAGGCAAAGGGCATCAAGGCCACGGGAGTCATCATGGCGGCGATCATCATGCGCACATGGTGACAGATCTCAAAAAACGGTTCTGGATATCCGCAGCAGCCACCATCCCCATTCTGGTCCTGTCGCCCATGATTCAGGCCTTTCTGGGCTTTAAACAGACCGTTGGCTTTCCGGGTGGTATTTATATCCTGTGGATCCTGGCCTCGTTCGTCTTCTTGTACGGCGGATGGCCTTTTCTCAAGGGCCTTTTTGATGAGTTGGGAAAAAAATCCCGGGATGATGACCCTGATCGCCGTGGCCATTACCACGGCCTATGCCTACAGCAGCGTGG
>CAZBUB010000106.1:0-4288 GCA_964494985.1 uncultured Desulfohalobiaceae bacterium
CTTCACGCCTTTGGCGATCCGGTCGCCGATATCCTTATCTATGTTCCGCCAGCACTCTAAGGTCCATTCCAGGATCGGTTCAGTGCCCCCTTTTTTCAAATAACAGACAACGAGTTTTGATTTCTGATTTTGATGGAGGACAGGATTTTTATCATAATTCTGGCTGCCTATGCCATGAAAGGAAATAAGGGCGCATTCCTGCAGTCAGAACACTTGATGAGATCTCCTTTCAAATCCTAGAAGAACAGGTTTAGCCAAGGAGTGCCAAGTTGAGGATAATTATCGTCGGAGCTGGAGAAGTGGGCTCCTATATAGCCTGGAGACTGGCTGCAGAAGACAAGGAAGTGGTGGTTGTGGACAAGGATCCTCAGGTCTTGGCCAGCATCGCAGAGAAGTTGGATGTGGAGACGGTACAAGGTCCGGGCAGCAGTCCTAGGATCCTGGAGGAGGCAGGTGTGAAAAAAGCGGACCTGCTGCTGGCGGTGACTGACAGCGACGAGATTAATCTTATAGCCTGCACCTTCAGCAATATCCTGGCTTCTGAGTTGATCAAAGTGGCTAGGATCCGCAACCCGGAATATACTGAATATCAGGAAGTCCTTGCCAAGGATCTGCTCCATATAGATGTCGTGATCAACCCTGAGCAGGAGGTGGTTGCTTCCATAGAGCGCTTGATGAGCGCCCCAGGAGCAGCTGAGATAAGCGAGTTCACAGATGTAGAGGTCAATCTGGCCGGAGTCTGGATACATGAAGGCAATAGATTGGTCGGGCTAGACCTGGCCAAGGCACGGCAAAGGTTAGGAGAGGCTAATTTTATTGTGGCTGCCATATTTCGGAGGGAAAAGGTCATAATTCCCTCTGGGGCAGATACCATCCAGGCCGGAGATCTGGTCTATTTCGTATGCGCCAAAAAGGATCTGCAGCAGGTGCTGAAAACATTTGGCTCCAGAGCCTGGCAGCAGCACGATGTGTTGATCATAGGCGGAGGCAATATTGGCTACAAGCTGGCCAGGGAGCTGGAGCCCAGAAAGGAATTGCAGGTCAAGCTCTTGGAAAGGGACAGGGGCAGATGCGAATTTCTGGCCCAGAATCTGGACCGGGCAATTGTCTTGAATGGGAACGGCACTGACCAGGACCTATTGCAGCAGGAAAACATAGGCGAGATGGATGTGGTTCTCACTCTGACTGGAGACGAGGAGAACAATATCCTCTGTTCCCTGCTGGCTAAAAGTATGGGGGCCAAGATGACAATCACTAGGATAGACAAGAATGCCTATCTGCCGTTGATGCAGACCATAGGTTTGGAACACACAGTAAGCCCTAGGCTATCCGCTGCCAACAGTATTCTGCGCTATGTGCGCCACGGGACTGTGCTCTCCAGCATCTCTATTCAGGACAAGGCCGAGGCCCTGGAGGTAGAAGTGGGCCAGGACTCAATGCTGGCCAACAAAAAGCTGAAGGAGGTGCCTTTTCCCAAAGGGACTATTGTTCTTGGCATCATAAGCAGCCAGGAGGTGATCATTCCCACTGGAAACAGCCTTATCAGGTCCGGGGATAAGTTGGTGATCTTGAGCACCAGGAAGCAGATTTCTCAGGTGGAGGAAAAGCTCTTGAGCTCTCAAGGACAGACAGGAGTCTGAGGCTATGCGCTGGAGATTCGTGCTGCGCTCTGTGGGTCTGATCATCTGCGTCATAGGCCTTTTGCAGCTGCCCCTGATTTTGGTCTCCCTGTGTTTTAGGGACGCACAGGCTATAGTCTTCTTCCAGTCCCTGAGCCTGGCCTGTAGCTTCGGTCTGCTATTATACGTGCTGTTTAGGTCCCACAGGGTGGAGATTATAGCCATCAGGGAAGGCATGGCCATCGTCAGCCTGGGCTGGGTGGGGGCGGGCCTCTTCGGGGCTCTCCCTTTTTACTTGAGTGGGCAGATTCCCCTGTTCACAGACTGCGTGTTTGAGGCCTTCTCCGGGCTGACCACCACTGGGGCTTCAATACTTGAGGATGTGGAGGCCCTGGCCCCAACCCTTTTGCTTTGGCGCAGCCTTTGTCACTGGCTCGGGGGCATGGGCATTATCCTGCTGTCCCTGGCGATCCTGCCTTTTCTGGGCGTGGGCGGGATGCAACTCTATAAGGCTGAAGTGCCCGGGCCCACGCCTGACAAGCTACGGCCTAGGATCAAAGACACAGCCCTTTTGCTCTGGAAGGTGTATTTGCTTTTCTCCTGTTTGTTGTTCCTGCTCTTGCTGCTAGGGGGCATGAACACCTTCCAGGCTGTGAATCACGCTTTCAGCACTATAGCTACCGGGGGCTTTTCCACCCAGAACATCTCTGTGGGACACTTTGACAGCCTGTACTTGGAGCTGGTGATGATCTTGTTCATGCTTATCGCTGGGACTAACTTTGCCCTGCACTTCAGGCTCCTGGGCGGACAAGTCAAACCCTACTGGCGAAACACCGAGTTCAGAGTGTTTGCCCTCCTGGTCCTATCGGGGGTGGTCCTGGTCAGTCTGAGCGTATGGGGAGAGGTTTATGACAATCTGGGTGAGTCCCTGCGCTACAGCAGCTTCCAGGTGATGTCCCTGATCACCAGTACCGGATATAGCACAGCAGACTATGATCTCTGGCCTGGTTTGGCCCAGGTGGTGCTTTTGCTGTGCATGCTTATGGGTGGTTGTGCCGGCTCCACTGCAGGGGGCATGAAGTGCATGCGGCTGATCCTGCTTTTCAAACACGGCGTGCGGGAGCTGAAAAGACTGATCCATCCCAGGGCTGTCATGCATCTCAAGATTGGGGGCAAGCTGGTGCCTGAGGAGGTGCTGCAGGGCATTTGGGGCTACTTTGTACTCTACCTGTTCCTGACTGCGCTCTCTGCTCTGGCTCTGGCAGCTATGGGTCTGGACATTGTCACGGCTTTCACTGCGGTCATCGCCTGTGTGAGCAACATAGGCCCTGGCTTCGCAGAGGTGGGGCCTGCCCAGAACTACTCCCAAGTTCCCTTGGCCGGCAAGTGGGTGCTTAGCCTGTGCATGCTCCTGGGCAGGTTAGAGATCTACACAGTGTTGATCATGTTTCATCCTCAGTTCTGGAAAAACTGAGTTCCTGAATCTCTCATGATCCATTTTTTTATCTCCCTGGCCTTGGATTTGTCTCCCCTTAGCCTGCTTTTTGGGATATTTTTCCGTCTGCTTTGACCATGTTTTTTTTCTTTGGTCAGCTATAACCAGGCACAGCTAGCTGATAATCTGCCAGTTTTTTAGTATTTATTCACCATCTACTATGCTCGGATAAGCATTACCGAGGAAGAAACCAAAGTCCGGGGATTCGGTCCACAGGACGCAAAAAACTCGCTCCAAAGAATGCGTAAATCAAAATCCTGGTTTTGGCCCTATTGAATATTTTATACGTTCAGTTCATGGCTGACTCTTAGGGTGATAAGGGTTGCATAGTTTTGATTAACGCATTCTAAGTCGCTCAGATCCGGCACCTACTTTTGCTGATACTTTTCACTTAAAATATTAGAGTTGGCTTATAATATAAAAGTAGGTGCCGGACGCTCTGTTGGCAGAACCCACGGATCCAGGCCTTTTCAGCATCCAGGTTTCTGGCACAGCTGGTGCTGAATAATTACGTCAGATTTTGCAAAAGGAGTCTTTATGTCCCAGAGTCTCCACACATCGGATGGGGGCGGCAATTCGGAATTGTGGATTGCCCCCCAGGAATGCTCCCAGATGCTGATGCATGCCCCTGTGGGTGTTTTCAAGTCCACTCCCAACGGCAGATATCTGGCCGCAAACATTGCCCAGGCCCGGATGTACGGCTATGACAGCCCGGAAGAGCTGATAGGCTCGGTAACGGATATTGCCAGGCAGATGTATACAGATCCCAGGGACCGGGAGGAGCTGAAGCAGCTTTTGCTGCAGCAGGGCCAGGTGCTTAACCATGAGTGCCGCATGCTGCGCAAGGACGGCTCCCAGTTTTGGGTCTCCAGGAACATGCAGGCTGTGCGGGACCGGGAGGGCAATGTCCAGTACTACTATGGCTTCAGCACGGACATTACAGAGCGTAAGCAGGCTGAAGAAGAGCTTGACTACCAGAAACAGCTCTTGGAAACCATTATCAATAACACCTGGGATATTTTTTCCCTCAAAAATCCGGATTTTACTTTGGAGCGCTATAACCAGGCTGGATACGAGCTTTGGGGCCTGGCCCCGGAAGAAGTGCACGGCAGAAAGTGCTTCGAGCTTATGGGGCGTGACAGGGCATGCAGTCCCTGTGCTACTGCCCAGGCTC
>CAZBUB010000107.1:0-4099 GCA_964494985.1 uncultured Desulfohalobiaceae bacterium
CTAGCAGCCCTTTGCATGTCCACAAACTCCTGCATAGAGCTCAATAAACCTTTATTGCATCCTAATGCGCATTGCTTCTGCTCAGGGCGTGGGCAGCCCTGGTTGTTTCCGGAAGCTTATATTTACCAGTCAGGTGCAGGACTATGTCAATGCTCCTTCGCAGGCCAATCCTGTGCCCGCTGGAGACAAAAATGGGCTTGATGCCGTTTTTTGTACATACAACCGCACCTACTGTCCTTTCTTGGCATACAAGCGGAGTCCAGTTGCCCCGCCTGAGATCTGGCATAACATACTCCCCTACCAGCTTGGACTTGGCAGCTCCCAGGGCAGGGATATCCAAGAGCACCCCCAGGTGGCAGGCCAGACCGAAGCCTTTGGGATGGGCTATTCCCTGCCCGTCGCAGACAATCAGATCCGGCACAAGCTTTAATCTGGCAAATGCCTGCATTAAAGGAGGGATTTCCCGGAAGGAAAACAATCCAGGAACATAAGGAAAGTCTACCGAAGTCTCAGCAGTAGCCTGATCAACCAGCTCCAGGTCCGGCAGCTTGAAAATGACCCAGGCTGCCTTGGCCTTGGAGCTTCCCGGCTGATAGCTCACATCTGTGCCAGCCACATACTCCACTTTGTCCAGGCGGTCCTTGGGGAGCACCTTGTGTTTGAGCCGATCCTGGACCAGCTTGGCCTCATCTATTGTCTGCGGCCAGTTGCCCATTTTTTTGGCTGCAATCACCTCACTGGCCCAGCTGAGCAAAGACAGAGGTACGAACAGGGAACCCAGTGATCCTTGCTACTACCGGACATTTGACCTTAAAGGCAAAAAATACGCCAGGCAGACGTCCATACAAAGACTCAAAATTGCCCTGGCCTTTGCTGATAATGATAGGGCTGTCACTGAGCTGGGCCAGAAATTCTTCGTTGCATCTGGAAAGGATGGTTCCCGGGCTGTCCACGCCAGAGGAGACTACACGGCATAAGCGGTCCATGCCTACAAATTCAGCGTCTTCCAAGGTGGCATCGTTCAAGATAGGTGCCCCGCGCACAGTATAGATCACCTCTGTTCCAAGTCTTTGCAGCTGCTTGACTAGCAAGGTGTCCATGCCGATCTCTCCTGCATTGTCTCCCAAGATCATCACTTGGGCCTGGCCTGCATCCAGCAGTCTGCACAGCTCTGCATAGCCGCTTATCTCTTCCTGGGCCTCCTCCTGGATCAGGGCGGATTCCCAATCAAAGTCCTCTTCCACGCCAGCGTCTATGTAGTTGGCAATAAGGGCAAACCGAAGAGCTGTCAGCAATGGATCCAAGCTGGACTGGACGCGCTCCTGCAGTTTGGGCAACAGATGCAAGACCTGGGTGTTGGCCTTATGTTTGTGCTGGGCGAAAAGATCGTTGCGTCCGCAGATCTTGGCTGCCCGGGCATAGATCCTCGCTGCCAGCTCAGGGGGAGGATGGTTGGCATCCGTCTGCTCAATGAGCTCCTGGCACTCTGCCTGGAGCTGCTTTTGCATATGAGTGTCCCCTTCTGCTGCCATGGCTGCCAGTCTCTGGACTTGGCGCTGAAAGCAGGGGATGCATTCTGTAAATGTCTGCATATAAGTTCCAAAATATCATTGTGACTATTCGCCACCTCAACAAGTTATCAAGACTGTCGCTGCGCAGTCTATATACCATCATACAGGCATGCTTATCTCCGGGCAAGTCGCTGTGGGTTTGCATTTTTTAAGGTATTGCGACAGAACCGCCAACCTGAATTTCACACTTGAAGTAGCTGCTGGCCGGTACATGCCCTCTGGAAACTACTGACTCATTGCTCGTTGCTCATCACCCTCCACCCACCTCCTGCACATAGCGGGCAAGCCCGATCTCCATACTCCTGCCCTGCAGCTTGTACTGGGCCAGGGTGGGATTGTAGTACAAAAAATCATTGCGCATCAGATTATTCAGCTCTTCCTGCACCGCCTGCCTGCTTTCAAAATAGCCCTGGTCCAAAAGGCGCTTGCGTTCCAACTCTTCCACAACTCCTTTGTCCTGGATATGATCATGGATCTCTGTCAAAAGCTCAGTCTTGGAAGTATCCAGCCCTGCATATTCCTTCACATAGCTCCAGGCCTGCACCTGGCATAATTTCTTCAACGAGTCTGCGCGATTTTCGGCCTTCTTTCCGCTGCACACATGATCATCGACGGTCATAGTCATCGTTTATTGCCCATCATTGCCCAAAATCGTGGTTGACTTTATGCTCACTACCATTCACACAGCCGTTTAAAAAAGCGAAGCCCAAAATCAAATTTACACGTAACTCAAAAGACCGCCCAACAGCTCAGGAAGTAGATTATGGACTCCCGTCTCCATCTCCTCAGCAAAAGAATCAGAGCATGCAAGGCCTGCGAACTGGCAAGAACCAGGATTCATGCCCTGCCAGGAGCGGGCAATGACCAGGCCAGACTGATGATCATCGCCCAGGCCCCGGGAGATCAGGAGGATCTGGAGCAGCGCCATTTCATCGGCCCCTCCGGCCACATATTCGATCAGCTGCTCAGCCATGCCAGGGTATCCAGAAACGAGCTCTTCCTGACCAATCTCTTGAAATGCCGCCTGCCCAAAAACCGCCGCCCCAAACAGCGGGAGATTGAGGCCTGCCTGCCTTTTTTGCAGGAAGAAGTGTACATCGTCAATCCGGAGATTCTGATTCCCTTGGGCTTTTATGCCACTCGATCCGTCCTTTACCTAAACAACATCCAATTTCCCCAAGCCAGATCCGATTCTGCGCAATTCTTCGGCCGCCTCTTCTGGCAGGGTCAGAAAAAGGTCTATCCCCTGCCCCACCCCGCTTCCCTGCTCTACAGCCCATCATTTCAAACCCAGGCTGAACAGCAGTACGCCAAGCTCCGGGTCCTGGCTGCTCCCTGCAAATGGTATCTCCTCTGCCCCATGCGCAGTTTCTACCGCCAAGGGCAGTTGGACAGATGCTGGGTCGAGCTTTACTGCACCGGGGATTGGTCCAGGTGCATCCGGTTCCAGAAAGAGGAACAGGGCATCCCCCACCCGGACTGGATGCTCCCGGACGGCACTCTGGACGAGAACCTGAGAGCCTTGACCTGACTCAGCACCGTCTCTGGCCTGTTATTTTTGATTTGTGAATTCTTATAGCTCCGGCCATCTTCATAATTCTTATTTCTCAGCTACCGAGCACCGCTCAGATGAAAAAGAGTGTCTGGAGCCACAAGAGCTGGTGTTACGAAGGAAGACACCCGTAACAAAACCAATAGGTCAGGACACTCGCTGAAGTCTTTCTCCCTACGCCCTTGACAGCGCACACAGAAAATGATTTCCTTCGAGATTTCAAAAAACTATCATCAAATTCTCAAAACCTCCCTTGAGCCTGGAGAAGTTTTGTATGCACCGGATTGGTCTTTAACTGGGAGTTGGCTCTTTTAGCCTTGATCACCCTGTTCTTTTCCAGATTGGCTGCGGACTTTATGCTGGAGGGGAGCAGTCAGGTCAGTGATGATTATCACCGACTTTCAGCGGCACTAGATTTACTGCCTAAAAACGCTGACCCGGTCATGCTGCATTCTGTTCAGACGTAATGCTTCGATTTTTTGACCAAAATCCCGGTAAAGATATTCGCATCGCACTTGAGAAGCTCCGGCTTGGAATTCTTGACCCTACGCAAATAATCCCGGACATAATGGGGTAGCGTAGACTGCAAAAGGTAGCGGTTGAAATCTGCCTCCACCCGTTTTATAGAGATGTTCCAATCCACGGCAGCCAGCCGGAAATGGTCAAACTCGGATGTCTCTGTTGACCGGGCCAGGACAAAGAGCATCTCCTCCTCTGTCAGCTCCCGGCTCCGGTTGGAGCGCTTTTCCCAGACATGTACGGCTGCCAGGATCCCAATTACAACGATTATGGCTAACCAAAAAGTCCAGCCCATAGTAACGTGCCCTCCGAAGGGTGTCTGTTTTCAGCCGCGCCGCTGGTGGCCCGTTATGTGTTATAAGTTATCTGTAAGAAGCCGCCCGTTTGATCCCAGGATGAAACTGGTGAGTGGGTGGTAGTGGCGAAAAAAGAAGCGGCTGAGGTTCTTGGCCTGGCC
>CAZBUB010000108.1:0-3946 GCA_964494985.1 uncultured Desulfohalobiaceae bacterium
TTTTTGACCGGGAAGGCAGGCACTGGCAAGACCACGTTCCTCAAAAAACTGCAAAAGTCTTCCAGCAAGCGGATGATCACCACCGCCCCTACCGGAGTAGCTGCCTTGAATGCCGGAGGGGTAACCCTGCATTCTTTCTTTCAGCTGCCCTTAGGGCCTTTCGTGCCTGGCAGCGAGGCCTTTGAGCGGGATCAGCAGCGCCGCTTCAGGATCAGCAAGGAGAAAAAGAACATTATTCAGAGCCTGGATCTTTTGGTTATCGATGAGATCAGCATGGTCCGGGCCGACCTGCTGGATGCCGTGGATGCAGCCCTGCGGCGGCACCGTAGAAGCACTCAGCCCTTTGGCGGGGTACAGCTGCTGATGATCGGAGATCTGCATCAGCTTTCCCCTGTGGCTAAGTCTGAGGATTGGGAGATTTTGCAGGAGTATTATCACACAGTCTACTTTTTCAGCAGCCGGGCCCTGGCCGAGACCCAGTTCATAACTATTGAGCTTGAGCATATCTATCGGCAGTCGGACCACAGCTTTATCCGGATCTTGAACCAGGTGCGGGACAACAGGCTGGATCCAGAAGCGGTGCAAGAACTGAATACCCGCTATTGCCCGGACTTTGTCCCGGACACTGAGCAAGGTTATATCACCCTGACCTCCCACAACAAAAAGGCCCAGAACATCAACCAGCACCGGCTGGAGGAGCTCAAGGGCAAGGAATATTCCTTTCCGGCCAAGGTATCAGGAGATTTCCCGGAACATATCTATCCCACGTCCTCTTCGCTCCAGCTCAAGAAAGGGGCCCAGGTGATGTTTGTGCGCAATGACCCCAGTCCGGCAAAACTCTATTACAACGGCAAGATCGGGCGGGTCACCTCCATCTCCCAGGAGGAGATCCAGGTCCAGTGCCCCGGAGACCCGGAGCCGGTCGAGGTGGAGCCCTTGACCTGGGAGAATATCAAATATTCTTTAAATCCGGAAAATAAGGAGATTCAAGAAGAGGTTGTCGGCTCCTTTACCCAGTATCCCCTCAAGCTGGCCTGGGCCATCACCATTCACAAGAGCCAGGGACTGACCTTTGACCGGGCCATCATCGATGTCCAGAACGCCTTTACCCATGGCCAGGTCTATGTGGCCTTGAGCCGCTGCAAAAGCATGGAGGGCTTGGTGCTTTGCTCTCCGTTGGCTCCCCGGGGTATGGGCATAGATGAGCCCATCCTTCGCTTTGATCGCCAGGTCAGGCAAAATCCTCCCAGTAAGGAGCACTTGGAGCAGGACATGGTTTCCTTCCAGCAGCGCTTAGTGCTGGAGTGTTTCGATATGGGCTCCTTGCGAGGGCGGCTTAATTATCTGGCCCGCTTGCTTGCTGAAAACAGTCACCTGATTCATCTCCGAGGCATTACTGATATTGCAGATCTGGAAGCCAACGCAGCAGAAATCTTTGAGGTCAGCAATATCTTTTTACGGGAGTTGCGCGGTATATTCAGCCCACAGCGGCTGCCGGAATCTGATGCTTATATTCAGGAGAGGATCAGGAAAGGATCCAAATGGTTCCAGGACAAGCTGGACAACTGCCTGGCCCAATATTTGTATGCTATTGGAGTGGAAACGGATAACGCCGAGGTAGAGAAAAGGATCGCTAATGCCCTGGGTAATCTGCAACAGGAGCTGGCAGTCAAGCTGGCAGGGGTCCAGAGCTGCGAGCAGGGATTTTCTGCAGCTGGTTATCTGCAGGCAGTAGCCAAGGCCAAAGTGGATGACACCCTGCAGAAAAGGAAAAAGCCTGAGGCCCAGGAGTACACTGAAGAGGAAATCTCCCACCCGGAGCTCTTCCAGGCCTTGAAGCAGTGGCGAACTGCCAAAGCCAAAGAGCTCAATCTGGCCCCGTATCAGGTCTTGCATCAACGTGTACTGGTTCAGATTGTGGTCTTTCTGCCCCAGACCCTGAGTGAGCTGGAAAAGATACGCGGGGTAGGGGCCAAGACCGTGGCCAAATACGGCCAGGAGCTCATCGATATGGTGGCTGCCTATCGCAGCAAACATGGGATTGAACAGGTGGTCCCGCCGGAGAAAGCGAATCCAGGAGCCAGCAAGCAGGCCGGCCGGACAGGCCAGGCTGGAGATACCAGGCAAATGACCCTGGAGCTCTTCAGGCAAGGTAAAACTCCTGAGCAGATTGCCGAGGCCAGGGGGCTGGCCCAGTCTACGATTGAAAGCCATTTGAGCGACTTGGTGCGCAAGGCAGAACTGGGTATTGAGGAGCTGCTGTCTGCGGACAGGCAGCAGGCCATTGAAAAGGCAATTGCAGAGGCTAAAAGGGACTCGTTAAAGGAAATAAAAGAGATGCTCGGCGATGAGGTCAGCTATGGGCAGATAAAGATGGTCCTGGCCCATCAGGGAGCATAGGTTCATTGAGAAGACAAGCAGCCCAAAAAATTGCTTACATCCGCAAAGTGATACACTTTGGGAACACCAAGTCAAGGGTAAAGAAATGAAGACAGGTGTGTGTGCGAGGAACTTTGTTGCATTGCTATTTTTCTAACCTTGCAGTGCAATACATTTATTCAGGATCTTGCGTGCTGGAGGGCTGGCGGTTGTGGCGGTAGGCTATTACCTGGGCCCGTTCCAGGGTGACTAGGCCTTCGCTGATCATATGCTCCAGCTCTGGCAAAAACTCGTTTATCATTTGCTCTGAGTCCACGATCTCGATAACCAGGGGCAGGTCCTGGGACAAGCGAAGTATCTGGGTGGTGTGGATACGGCTGTTTGCCCCAAATCCCAGCATGCCGCGCAAAACTGTAGCTCCTGCCATGCCCTTTTTGCGAGCCATTTCCACTATTTCCTTGTAAAGGGGGCGGCCTTTGAACTTGTCTGTTTCGCTGATAAAGATCCTGAGTAGCAGAGATTCAGAGGGCAGCTTCATGATTTCCTCCCCCAGGTGCCTTGTTTGCTTAGATCCAGCGCATCAGGCTTATGCCTGCAAGCAGGGCAATAAAGCCGAGCCCATTTTGCAGCAGGAAGTTCCCTGCAGCAGGGAGCCAGTCAGCCATTGTCAAGAGTTGCCGGGTTTCCAGGATATAGGAAGAGAATGTGGTAAAGGCGCCCATAAACCCGATCATGACCAGGACCCGAAACTGGCCGGCACCAGGCCATTTGTCCTCGAAAAAAGCCCAGCCCAGCCCGGCCAAAAAGCAGCCGCTGATATTGACTGTCAGGGTGCCCCAGGGGAACCCTGACCCGGCAAAACGGTGCACCAGCCCGGTCAGGCCGTAGCGGCAAAGCGTGCCTGCTGCGCCTGCAAGGGATAGCAAAAGGATACGCGTAATCATTGCTTTGTCCTGTAGCATGAAATTGTTGTCAGAACAAATCTCAATAATGAATGAGATCTGCATGAATGTGCCGTGGCCCAGGGTATGGCCTTAAGCCAAAGAACATTGCTTGACAAGATCCGCTTATCCGGATATATGGTTTTTATGCAGCAGGCAGCTAAGCTTTTCAAAGTGTTGTCCGAGGTGACCAGGCTCAGGATTCTGGGGCTTCTCCAGTACGGTGAGCTATGTGTGTGTGATCTGATGGAAGTCTTGGACATGCCCCAGTCCACGGTGTCCAGGCATCTGGCCAGGCTCAAGGAGTGCGGTCTGGTCCAGGACAGGCGCAGCACTGTGTGGTCCTACTACAGGCTGACTGAGCCTGATAATGAGCTGCACAGCAAGGTGCTGCAGGCCCTGGGGCAGGAGCTGGCGCAGACAGGGCAGTTCCAGAATGACAGACAGAGCCTGCAGGCCTTTTGGGCCAGGAAAAAGGATGGGCACTGCGCATAAGCTGGAGAGTAAAAAAGTGAAAAGTTCAAAGTAAAAAGGAAAGGCAAACAAATCAAGATGTTAAGTTCTTTAGCATTATGGACACTCGGAGTCTTGTAGATGCTCTATAAAATTCGGTGGTTTTAGAGAAC
>CAZBUB010000109.1:0-3928 GCA_964494985.1 uncultured Desulfohalobiaceae bacterium
AAGGACGTACCTATTATTGCCCTCACGGCCCACGCCATGAGCGGGGACCGGGAGAAGTTCCTGGAAGCTGGTATGGACGATTACCTGGCTAAGCCGGTGGAGAAGGAGGAGCTGCTGGCTGTGCTGGAGAGGAATGTGCCTGGCATCTAGGCCAAGGCCAAGGAAATATGTGCGGCAGATTCGGCCTCTGGGCAGAGCCCGGGCAAATAGAAGACCACTTCCAGGTGCAGCTGCGCCAGTCTCAGCTCTTTCATTAGGGTCTCCCTGGAGGACATTGTGTTTGTGGAGATTCTGGCCCTGGCAATCATTATGTTTGTGATATATATAGCTTTCTTTGAAAAGAAATGATTTGCTCATTTCTGTCCTATTGCTGCGTGTTGCCGGGTGATTGATAATATCTGGAGGTCTTAGAAGGTGCATTTCTGGAAGCCAGGCATGGCTTTGCGTAGTCGAGCGAGACGTAGGAATCAGGCCCCGGGTTTCGGCCCGGGGCTTTTTTCATTTGGCATGGCTAGCATTTGTGTAGCCTTTTCCTGCTATATCAAGCTCTTGACTTCCATCTCGTGGTAAGGAATAAAGAAAATAGATTTATCCAAGAAATCTAAGCAGTAGCATTCATTTATGGGCGACAAGGACAGGCTCCAGCAGGATAAGCCCTGGGCTGTTCTGGGCTGGACCAGGAAGCAGTGGAAGCGCTCCCGGATGTGGAAGAAAGCCGGCGTGAGCGAGGAGAAGATGGCCAGGCTTATATTGAGCTTGGATCATGAGACTGTGCAGATGCTGAAGGATCATGCTGCTGCCGAGGTGCTGGTGGAGAATATTTTTGGCGAAAATTGCACTGAATAAGCCAAGCTGAGGGCCTAAGGAAAGCCTTGCATTGGGGAGCAGAGAAATGGAGCTTGAAGAAAATCAGCAAATCATTGAGGAGATAGTCACCCTGCCTGGCAAGTCCCAGGAAGAGAGAGCAGCTGAATTTGATCTCTTCCGCGAGAACTTTGATTTAATCCTCAAACACTCTGATCTTATCATCAGCACTCCAGAATATTACCATTCCCATTTCATCGGCCTGCCAGTCGGCCTTGCCTATATGAGCGGATATGATCCGCCCTTGGGGGCGCTTTTAGAGCTTTGGGCAGCTGGTGAATTCATCGACGTTTGCGACGGCTGCGGGGGCAGGCTGTACCTGGTTCAGGCAGGGGGCTCGCCTTTATCTGGGTTAAATAAAGTGCTTGGTATCTGCGAGAGGTGCAAAAAGAAGTCCTGCAAATCACTGTCTAGCACTGGACCTATATTAAAAGCCCATAAGCATATTAAGAACAACCTGAACAAGAGAAAAAAGTTAAGGACAAAGGGCCAGCACTTTTCATTCAAGGATGGACTTGCTGGGGAGTCTGTCCCAGACCAGATATTGCAAGAGGCTGTGGATCCTGTTTCTATAAGCTCTCTTGTCCATGATCTGCAAGACAGATCTGATTAGGATCACAGCCCAGCAGGTGGTCAACTCAGAAGGGCAGGCATTTGTTGATGAAATGGAGATTGAGCACGTGGTAGTCAGCAAGAAGCAAATGGCTCTTTACAATTAGGTGCACAATCCGGAGCAGGATCGATAACACCGTAGTAATTGCTAGACCCTGTTTTCAAGGCAAGAAATGCATTCTCAGATCTTTTCCAAAATACTAACTGCGGGGCTAAACCAGACTGAGCTGATGATTCTAGATTGGGTCATAGAGCATGGGCATAGCTATGGCGGCTGGTGCTTGAAGGGCAGAAGATCCTAAGTGCCCAATCTAGGTGTTCCAGAGAAGTATGCTCTTAAAGAATCCATGTATGAGGACGCTGCAGCAGTGATTGAGCAAAATGTTGCCGAATCAGATGGTGTCCTTGTATTCGCAGGCGCGCAACCCAAAAACGATGGATCCAATTTGACCGAGGAGATTTGTGATAAATACGATCGCCCGGTCTTTTTCTATTACCTCGATAAAATCTCATTGCTTGGCGACTTCGGCCCAAAAACAGGAGAGCTTGCCATAGGCATTCCGCCCCACCAGATGTTCGATACACTTGTAAGATGGGGTAAGCAAAACAATGTCTTGACCTTGTATATAAAGGCCCCCAGAGCTTCTTTTTCAGAGCATGATATAGCTTATAAGGCGTTTAAGGACTATGTAGTCAGCATGTTAAGTCTAAACAGATGCTGATTTGATAACGGCATGCCAAAATTAAAGCTTTATCAAGAAGTTGCAGATGGGCTTTTTGAACATAGGGAACAAGGACGAACACGGCAAGCAGCGCCGTATCGAGCACCGGGGCAAGTATCTACGTGCCAGCCGCACAGGCGGCGTTGCCCTCAGGGCGCAGGCCAAGGCCCTGGGGGCAAATTTGACTGCCAATACCAACCGCGGGTTCCGGGTCTCCACCACTCCTTTGAAAAATACCCAAATCGCCCTGCAAAACGGCCGCTTCGTACTTCGAGGCCGCTACGGCAGCGGGCCTTTGAAGCTCAACCTGTCCAAAACCGGAGTGACCGCTTCCAGCCGCAATCGGCTGGGATCCTTTAATTGGATCAAGCCCAATAGATCCTCTGCTAAACTCTTTGGTGTGCAGCTGCGGGGCCGCAAGGCAGCAAACCTGCAGCTGGTCTACATGGGGCTTGCAGCGATCCTGACCCTGGCTGGGCTGCTGCTCAAGCTGGCTATGGGTGTTTTTTGGGTCCTGGCCTGGGCCCTGGACCTTGTATACAGAAGCGCATTGGCTGCTCCGTATGCCTTGAGGATGCTGGGTAGAAGGTTTCGCAACTATAGACTCTCCAAAAATATGGCCAAACTGGAATCTGAGCTGGGCAATGATCTGGATGCTTGGCGGCAAGAGCGGCTGATCGCAGGGGCACTTTTGATCCTGGCTGCCTGGGGCAGGGAGCGCGAGGCTACAGAGGAGGCTGTGTCCCTGCAGCAGGCAATTGCAGAGGCCCAGCAAGTCGGGCCTTTGCAGCGCTGCCAGGAAGACCTGGAGGCAGTGGCCCAGAGCCTGGAAGACTTCAAGCAGGGTATGCAAGCAGGCCCGGATCTGTACCTGGGTGTTTTGGCCATGATAGCCACCCGCTTGGCCGGCAGTATGTCTGAGCAGGAGCTGCCAGAAGTCTTGCTGCAGGCGGACGAGATCGTGCTCAGGCAAGGGGAGCGCACGGTGCTGCAGGAGCGTATGCTGGAGGTCTTCGGGGACTTTGCCAACCTGCAGCTGCAGGAGGCAGAGGGCAGCGAACCCGCCAGGGAGGCAACAGAGTCGGCAGAAGAGGCGAGGACTTTTGCAGACTCTGGGCCTGCAAGAGCTCAGCCTGACCAGGAAGCTCTGGTGGACCTGAACACAGCCTCCCTGCAGGAGCTGCAGTCCATTCCACATATTGTCCCAGAGAGGGCACAGGAAATCATTGAGCGCAGGCCATTTTCTGCTATTGAGGAGCTACAGGAAATCGACGGTATTGGTCCGCAGCGCCTGGAGGTCATCAGGGAGTATGTGGTTTTGAATTCATAACATTATGATTCGCTTTATTGTTGGAACACTTCATCAAAAGGGTTCACTATGAAATTTGAAATGAGTGAAAAATCCTGGGAAATATATTCTACCTGGCGTAAAGAACACGATAAAAATTGTCCTTACCTATACAGAGGTTCAGCTGGTGGAAGAATATCCTTTTGTTTTACACCCAATGCCCTTGGCATGACAGAAGTCATTGTACACTGTGCATGTGGGGCTTTTAAAGTAGTTTCTGGTGAGGATGATTACTAAATTTTATTAAAAATTGCCTTTGCCGGGATCTAGGAGCGCTGGGAGGACAAAGAGGCAGGGCAGGCTATCAACTCCTGCGCCATCGTGACCACTAGGGCCAACGAGGCAGTGCAGGAGCTGCACGAGCGGATGCCTGTCATAATCA
>CAZBUB010000110.1:0-3915 GCA_964494985.1 uncultured Desulfohalobiaceae bacterium
TAACAGATTTCGTTTATGCAGGAGACTTGCAGGGCAATATGTGGAAGTTTGATTTGCAGTCTTCCAATCAGAATCAATGGGAGGTGGCCTTCAAGGAAGGAAATACCCCAAAGCCTTTATTTATAGCTCGTGATCAATTGGGCAATGTTCAGCCCATAACTTCCAGGCCTGAAGTAGGTGTCAGTCAAGAGGGCGGATATATGGTTTATTTCGGAACTGGCAAGTTCTTTGAGGTGGGCGACAACAATGTGCAGGACATTGATGAGCACCAATCCTTTTATGGCATCCGTGATACTGGAGAAGCTATAGAGTCTGAAGATCGCAGTGAACTGCAGCAACAAGAGATCATTGACGAGGGCGAGGAGTTTGGTCAGGAAATCAGGGTTACAACCCAAACGGAGGTCAACTATACAGAAGACTCAAATCAAGATGATGATGTGAAGCAGGGCTGGTATCTGGATTTGGTGAGCCCTGAGCATGACCTGCAGGGGGAGCGGGTAGTCAGCCCGCCAATCTTGCGGCATGGCAGGATTATTTTTAGCACACTTATTCCTTCAACTGACCCTTGTGATTTTGGGGGGGATACTTGGCTCATGGAGTTGAAGGCAGAAACAGGGGGTCGTTTGGCAGGTTCTCCCTTTGATCTGAATGAGGACAATCTTTTTAGCAGGGATGATTTTGTGACAGTCACTTTTAGCTCTGATGGCCAAGAAGTAGAGGAAACTGTGCCTGTCAGCGGTCTTAGTCTGGAGGTTGGCGCAGCAAAGAATCCCGCGATAATCTCTTCAGGGGAGAAGGAGCACAAGATTTTCAGCGGCTCCAGCGGAGATCTCCAAGTGGTTAAGGAAAGTCCTGGTGAAGAAGCAGCAATTGGGCGCCAATCCTGGCGTCAATTACGTTAGATTTAGCGTATCCAACAGGGGGGGATGATGGTCCAGAAGGGCTCTTTTGGATTTACAATCATTGAAATGCTGATTGTAGTAGCAATATTAAGCATTTTGGCTGCGATTGCCATCCCTACTTATACCAAGTACAAGATTCAAGCCCGCAGGGCTGATGGACAAGTAGCACTGGTGGAAGCTGCCCAGAAAATGGAGCGTTACTTCACCAGAAACAATACTTTTGATGATGCCAGTATTGGAGATTCTGATGGGGATTTGATCAATTCCACCTCTGAGAAAGGTTATTACGCCTTGAGTTTTGAAGGAGACGGTCCTGATGCACGCTCTTTTACCATCAAGGCCGAGGCCCAGAATGAACAGGCCCATGATGCTGAGTGCCCAGTCCTAAGAATTGATCACTTAGGCAGGAAAGAACCTGAGGGGTGCTGGTAAGTTGCAATCATAGAAGCCAGATTACGGAACAATCTCCTCCAGGGATTGCTGGGCTACATTTTCGTTGGCCAGCATATCCAGGGATACCTGCTCTATCAAATCGGTCAGCAAGTCCAAATCCTTGCAAAACAGCTTCCTGCCTTAGCTGAATGTTGATAAGCTCCTGCCTAGGTTCGAGAAGCGCGCGCAGCTCAAGAATCAGTTTTTGCTTTTTTGCAGGTCCAGGTTTTTGTAATAAGAGCCAAAATCTATCCCTGCCATGTATGCTCCGGTACCAGGCTTGCATGTATCTGTCCAATAATGGCAGCAACCTCTGGATTGGAAAGGGTATCTTCAGGTGCTAAGTTGAAACAATCTTGAGCAAATTCAGCTGAACATCTTTTGTAAAATTCCTTCCTATAAGCCGGATAGCGCACTTCGAGATTAAAATCATTAACTTCGTCCAGAAGCATCTTTTGCTTCAACAGACCTAACCTCTTTATAGTTATTGTCCTACCTCCTCCAGCCCCAGTCAATATCCATGTCCTCCGGGGCCTGCATCTGGATCTCTATCTCGATGTCCTGCTTTTGGTTGCCTGCCAGCTCCAGATCCCAGATAAACAGTGACTCTGTCTTTTCAGCAGGTTCCGGGCTGAATTCGAATTCCGCCTCAATACGTTCGTCCCGCAGCCTGGGCCTGGGCTCCTCCAGCCTGACCTGCACAGGATAGTCCTGATTGTTTTCCACTTGCAACAGGAAATCCCAGAGATAGGTCTGCTTGCCTTTCAGCCAGCCAGTGGCCCCGGATTTCTTTTCCCTGGTGCTCAGGCTGGCGGTGACAAAGGGATCTGGTCCGAAATGCAGGGTCTGCTCCTTGCCCTGGAAGCTGAACTGCCTTTTGCCTAGCAGGGCCCCGTCCCAGACCAGGGCTGCCTCACCCCTGGGAATGTCTTTGGCCTCCTCCAGCTGCAGCTTGGCCTGCAAAAAGGCCTGCTCCCCCTGGCTGGGCCTGAGCAGCCGTACATATTCTGCAGGCCAGGTCTCTTGCTGGATATTCAATCTGGGTCTGTCTCCTGCAGCAAGGCTGCGTTTGCCTAAGTGCCAGACAGAGTAGGTGCCTCTGCGTTCCAGGGCGGGCTGGGCCTGGTCACTGGCTTGCTGGGCAGCCAGCATTCTATTCTCCTTGGCTTGGGGCTTGGGCTTTTCCGGAGCAGGGCGCACGATCCAGTCCGGGATCCGGGGCGGATCCAGCCTGCGGGGTTGGCGCATGGTGGCCAGGCTTAAGTCTACTTCCTGCCAGTCCTGGCCGCTGCTCTGCCAGACCCGGGCCTGCCAGTCAAAGAGCAGCTCCTGCTGCTTAGGTTTGGCCTCCAGCCTGTACAAGGGTTCCCAGCCGCAGTCCTGCAGGATGTAATCGTAGTCCAGCAGGAACTCTTTGGCCTGGGTGGGTTGCCCCTTGAGCTGCACAGTGATCTGCCAGGCTGCCTTTTCCCTGCCTGTGATCTCTTCAAGCCTGTTTTGCAGCTTGCGGATCTCTTTTTCCAGGTCCTGAATATCCTGTTCCAATTCGTTCTGGCTGCTGTAGCCCTGGCGCAGGCTGGCAAAGATTCTCTCCGAGAGCTGGTCCAGCTCTTCAAGGTCCTTGTCCTGGAAGGCTGCCTGCTCCTGCCAGAAGGAGATGCGTGCAGACAAGGCCTTGAGCTCAGCCTGTTTGGATTGCTTTTCCTGCTGCAGCTCCTGGATCTGCTCCCGCAGCTCCTGCACCTGTTCTGACTCTTCAGGCTCTATCTTCTGCCACTGCAGGTCCCTGATGGCCAAATCGCTTTCCTGCGCCAGGCTGACAGTCAGGGTCTCAGGCCTGGCCTGGGCTGGGAGCTGGAATTGCAGATAAGGCGCCTGGGAGTCGTCAGAGTGCACGGGCAGCTTAGCTTCCTCCCAGACCCGGGCGGAGTCAGGGAAGATCACCGCCTTTTGCACAGAGGCCTGGGACAGGGCGGGGCTGATAAGCAGGAGTAAGGGGATTAACAATTTGAGCAGGGTGTATTTGCCAGGCATGGTTGGTCTCCTTGCTTTGATATATTTGTCAGACAATAATCATTCGGCATCCACTTCGCGCAGAAATTGTATAAATTTTTCTAGATCCTCTTTGCTGTAGCTGAAGCATTGTCTGACGGTTGAGGCCAGGGACTGCAGCCTTTCAGGCTTGAGATTGAAGGCATAGATGTTGCGGACCAGATGTCGGAACGCTCTGTATTCATCCAGGCAGTCCCGGGTTTCTCTGCCAAGCACAGGTGGGCGCAATCCCTTCAAGTCGGCAGCCATCTGCTGCAATAAATCTTGATGCCAATTTGCGCCTGAGGGCAGCCCTTGGTCCACGGTTCTGGCTATATCCTCGAAACAGGATTCTATTGCGGCATAGAAGCTGTGCAGATTAAGGGCCACTCCATCCAGGAATCCATCGTCACCTGTTTGCTGGGCTTTTTCTGATAAGATCTCGGTACGTTTTATGACATGTTCAACATCGAGCAGAATCTGCTCCAGCCTGCCTGCCAGGGCTTGATAGGGTCCTCTGTGGATCATAGCAGTTGACCTTCCTCTGAAA
>CAZBUB010000111.1:0-3844 GCA_964494985.1 uncultured Desulfohalobiaceae bacterium
CAGGCTGCAGACCTTGCTCAGCGAGACCGCTGCCCAGCCGGATATTCTGTATCTGATAGTTACAGACGAACAGGGAGAGATCCTGGCCCACAATGACCCTGAACGTATAGGCTCCTATTTTCTGGATGGGCAGGAGCTGCAGGACCTGGATCCCAAGAGGCAGGCCCAGAGCGTGGTCCTGGATAGGGCCGGGGAGTCCAGCTTCATGGTCTACAGCACCTTTGCTCCGCTCCAGCCAGCTTCTCCGGGCCATATGGGGGGCATGCACTCCCGTATGCACTCTAGCCGCAGACCAGGATTCCAGCCAGGGCATAACAGGGACCGGGAAATCGCTCCTGAATCCGAGGCAGAGACCAGGTATATATTTATCGGTCTGGATATTACCCCGTTCGAGCAGGCCCGGCAGGAGGATATCAGGAACACCCTGCTCATTTCCGGGATTTTGCTTATACTGGGTATAAGCGCAGTGCTGACCCTGTTCTGGCTGCAAAGGGCCCGCCTGACCACCCAGCTTTTGCAGGACGCTCAGGCTTTTTCCGGGGCGGTGGTCTCTAACCTGCCCCTGGGGCTTTTGGTCCTGGACCGGGGAGGGAAAGTCAGCTACAGCAATCAGCCGGCAGCAGGTTTGTTGGGGCTGCAGCAAGAGCCTCGAGACCAGAAGGCGGAAGAGGTTCTGCCTGGGGAGATCTGCGTCTTTGCGCGCAGGCTGGACAGGGAGAGAACCATCCTGGAGCAGGAAACAGAGCTGCATGCCCAGGCTCAGGAGCAGCTGCCTGTCAGTCTGAGCGGGGCCAGGATTCAGACCGCCGCCGGAGACTCTGCTGGCAAGCTGATCATCATCAAAGACCTGCGGCAGCTCAAGGAGCTGCAGGACAAGGTCAAGCGCCAGGAGAAGCTGGCTGCCATCGGCCACCTGGCTGCTGGCATAGCCCACGAGATCCGCAATCCCCTTAGCTCTATCAAGGGCCTGGCCACCTATTTCCTGGGCAAAAGCCAGGAGCAGAGCCAGGAACAAAGCGCGGCTCAGACCATGGTCCAGGAGGTGGACCGTTTAAATCGGGCGGTCACCGAGCTGTTGGAGTTTGCCAGGCCCTCTGAGCTTAAACTTGAGGAGTGCGAGCTCAATCAGCTGGTGCGCCGCTCTCTGGATCTGGTGCGCAGGGATGCTGACTCCAGAGAGATCAGCGTGAGGTTTGAGCCAGGGCAGGAGGAGATTCGGGCTAATCTGGACCAGGATAGGCTGAACCAGGCCCTGCTGAATTTGTATCTGAACGCTATCCAGGCCATGCAGCAGGGAGGCGAGCTCTACGTGCATACAGAAAAGGATCAAAGCAGGATCAGGATTAGGGTTTCTGACACAGGATCTGGCATTGACCAGGCTGAAGTGCAGAAGATATTTGATCCCTATTTCACCAGCAAGAAGACCGGCACCGGGCTGGGGCTGGCGGTGGTGGACAAGATTGTCCAAGCCCATCAGGGCAGCATTAAGGTTAGAAGCACTCCAGGCAGGGGCAGCACGTTCGAGGTGCTCTTGCCTGCAGATGGGGCTGAGAACAGGGAGTAGAGATGGCCGAGGCCAAGGCAAGAGCGGCAGAAAAGGAAAAACTCCAGGTCCTGGTGGTGGACGACGACCCAGGGCATTTGAGTATGCTGCAGACACTGCTCTCAGGCTGGGGTTACACGATTTTGACCTCAGAGGACGGCTCGGATGCTGTGCAAAAGGTGCGCCAGGGGCCTGTGGATCTGGTGCTTATGGATGTGCGCATGGCAGAGATGGATGGCCTGCAGGCCCTGCAGAGGATCAAGGACTACAATCCTGCTATCCCGGTCTTGATCATGACCGCCTACTCCTCGGTGCAAAACGCTGTACAGGCCCTGAAGAGCGGGGCCTATGATTATCTGACCAAGCCCCTGGACTTCGAGGTATTGGAGCTGACCATGCAGCGGGCCCTGGATCACATGCGCCTGCAGGAGGAGAACCAGGCCCTGCGCCAGAGGCTGCCCCCGGATTTCGAGCTTGCGGATATCATAGGCCAGAGCCCAGCCATGCAGGAGCTTCTGCAGACCGTGGCCAGGATCGCGCCTACAGAGGCTACTGTGCTCATAGCCGGTCCCAGCGGAACCGGCAAGGAGTTGATCGCCAGGGCCATCCATGCCAACAGCGAGCGCAGCAAAGGGCTGTTGGTGACAGTGAATTGCTCAGCCCTGTCCGAGACCCTGCTGGAGTCCGAGCTCTTCGGCCACGAGAAGGGGGCCTTCACTGGCGCGGACAAGAAAAGGGAAGGCAGGTTCATGCAGGCCCATAAAGGTAGCATCTTTCTGGACGAGATCGGGGAGATCCCCTGGATTATGCAGGCTAAGCTGCTCAGGGTCCTGCAGCAAAGGGAGATTCAGAGGGTGGGCAGCGACAGGCCCATCTATGTGGATGTGCGTATCCTGGCAGCTACCAACAAGGATCTGTACCAGGAGGTGCAGGAGGGCAGATTCCGGGAGGACTTGTATCACCGCCTGAATGTGATCTGCCTGGATCTGCCGCCCCTGGCGGACAGGGAAGGGGACATCCCCATTTTGGCTGAACATTTCCTGCAGGTGTATGCCGGGAAGAACCGCAAACGGATCCAGGGCTTCACTCCCCAGGCTATGGATCTGATGCTGAAATACCCATGGCCCGGCAATGTCCGGGAGCTGGAAAATGCTGTGGAGCGGGCGGTGATCCTGGCAGGAGGGGAGTACATTACTCCCAGGGACCTGCCCCTGGGCCTGCAGCCCGGGGAAAAGGATCAGGAGCCTGTGCAGGAGAGCAGCCACGGCGGCCAGCCTTTGGAAGAGGTTGAAAAGCAGGCCATCCTGGAGACCCTGGAGCAGACCGGGGGCAACAAGAGCGAAGCTTCCCGCATCCTGGGCATCACCAGGGCCACCTTGCACAAGAAGCTGAAGAAATACGACTTGAGCTCAGATTGAGCTCTATCTGGAGGTCTTTATGCCAAACCGTATCTGGCAGGAGGTGAGTATTCCCAATCAGCAGGGACTGCTCCTTTCCGGAATACACTACAGCCGCCCGGATACCCCTGGGCCCACTTTGATCATCTGCCACGGCTTCACCGGCAGCAAGGAAGGCGGGGATCGGGTGCTGCAGATGTCCGAGTACCTGGCAAGGGAGCTGGATCTGGACTGCCTGACCTTTGACTTTGCCGGACACGGCCAGAGCCAGGGGAATCTCCAGGATATGAGCCTGAGCGGCCAGATCCAGGATCTGGAGAGCGTTATCAATTGGTGCCAGGAGCACAAGGGAGGTTTTGTACTCTGCATGGGCCGCAGCTTCGGGGGCTGCACCGTGATCTGCCAGGCTGCCCGGGACAGCAGGGTGCGGGCCGTCTGCTCCTGGGCCGCGCCTGCAGATCCTTTTGGCTTGCTGCAGGGCATGGTTGTGGAACAGGACCAGGAGCAGGGTCTGGTCACCTTGGGCTCTGAAGAGGGCCGGGCCAGCCTGAGACAGGAGTTTTTCCAGGATCTGGCAAAGTTCGATGTGCCTGGCCAGGCAGCTAGGATCTCGCCCAGGGCGCTATTGCTGCTGCATGGGGAGGAGGATGAGGTGGTTCCGGTGCACGATGCCAAAAAGATCTATGAGCGGGCCATGGAGCCCAAGGAGCTCTACATCATTCCTGGGGCAGACCACCGCTTCAGCCAGGCCTACAAACAGGTCTGGCAAATCTGTGCTAAGTGGCTCAGGGCGCAGCTTATTTGATTGTCGGCTTGCTTGACATTTGAGGGCGAAAACAATAAATATTTTTTGTTGTGCGCCAGTAGCTCAGTCGGATAGAGCATCGGACTACGAATCCGAAGG
>CAZBUB010000112.1:0-3836 GCA_964494985.1 uncultured Desulfohalobiaceae bacterium
AACATACAAAACAGTATCATTTCAAGTGATAAATTCTTTCTTGCTGGATTGAATTGCTACATTGAGAAACAGAAAGCTAAAGCAAGCAACATGCCAACAACCAGCATCTTGAAATATCAATACAATTAAAAAGGATATGAGCACAAAAAACAAAAAAGGAAGGACAGAAAAGGACACGGATTCAAATACAATTTGATTTTTTTCAAATCAAATTTGAACCTGGAAAAGGTCTATTCCGGCTGGGCCCTGATCTCGAAAAACGGGCTGCAGTGAATAATGTTATTGGTCTTCAGGACCAAAAGAGCCATAATCTCCACCTGCTAATCATTTAAGAACATTTTTCTTGGTCACTTCCAATAATTCCTCCCTATCCACCGGCTTGGCCAGATAGTCGTCTATGCCAGTCTCCAAGAATTTCTCCCGGTCCTGGCTCATAGTGTGGGCTGTAAGGGCTATGATAGGAATACTGGTTTTTTGTGCTTGGAATATTGGAAAATGAGAAAATGATGAATCTTGGATCCTGCATAGAAGCTGTCCGCTTGCTTGTAAGGCTCGAACATGCACTGCAGCTTGTCCCCATGGATCCCTTCCCCGGTATCCATGAGGCTTCAGCAGCCTTTTTTCAAGAATGGATTCTGTCAGGATTCATCATTTGCAAGAAGTTTTCCACCAGTTCCGGATCAAACTGCGACCCCGCACACCTTTGCAGCTCTTGCAGAGCCTCTTGACTGCTGCAAGGGCTTCTATAGGGCCTGCCGCTGGTCATAACCTGGTATGCATCTGCAATGGCCAGAATACGACATTCGATAGGGATCTCCTCGCCTTTGAGACCAAGTGGATACCCTTTACCATCCCAACGCTCATGGTGCTTTAGAATCAGATCTGCTATTCCAGCCAGCTCAGCAGTGGACTGAGCTATGCGATACCCCTTTTCAGGATGTTCACGTACAAGATCCCATTCTTCATGGTGAAGAGAACCCGGTTTAAGTATGACCTCTACTGGCATACAAACCTGCCCCAGGTCGTGCACTTGGGCCAAAAGATCCAACCTGGAAAAACTTGCCTCTGAAAGACCCGACTTTTTCGCCAAGGACCTGCACAGCTCTGACAGCCTATACGCACGATCCTGAGTCAAATAATCTATTTTTCCCAAAGCGTTGAGCAGGAAATACGTTATTTTGCGGTTCACAGTCTCCCTTCGGACTCTCTTTTGGCGATACATCCTATCATCCGCCATTCTGTAGGTGGCCTCCAGGGAGAAATATCGATTCTCTGCAGTGGCAATGCCCAGAGAAATGAACAAAGGAAGCTCCGGATGTTCCCTGTTATGCTCCTCAGCATTGCTCAAAATCCGTTTAACAATACTATGGGCTTTGCTTTCGTCCGTGCCTGGCATTAAGACTGCGAACTCGTCCCCACCTGCCCGGGCCAGCACGTCAGAGCCCCGCAAGGACTTTCTCAAAACTCTGGCCGCTGCAAGCAGAAGATCGTCTCCCTTGGCGTGGCCCATGGTATCGTTGATAAACTTCAGGCCATCTACATCTCCGGAAATTATGGAAATGGGAAAGTCCCTGCTTCTGGACAGACGTTCAATTTCGGTATCAAAAAAAGCCCGATTATAAAGGCCAGTAAACTGATCATGCTGGCTCAAGTATTTCAGCCTTTCCTCAAAACGCTTGCGTTCGGAAATATCCCTGGCCAAGGCCAAAATGCGCTCCTGGCCGGAAAATCTTATCTTGCCAGAGGTGACCTCCACCTGAAAGCTGCTTCCATCTTTTTTTTGATGTACTGCATCCATGGTTTCAGATTGTCCTGGTCTCCAGTCCCTCCACTGGCGCAATACGCTCTCCTGTTCTAACTGATCTGCAAAGAGATCGAACATGTTCATCTTAAGCAACTCCTGTCTGGAGTATCCGGTATTTTCAATTGCGGCCTGGTTCACTTCCAGGAGGTTGCCTTGCAGGTCATGCATATAGACCATCTCCATGGACTGCTCCACCAAGGCACGGTACTTCTCCTCACTGGCCTTGAGCCTCTCTTCAGCCTGCTTTTGCTCTGTTATATTCTGGAAGATACAATGCGTGCACTTGAAGTGGCCCTCCTCGCCCAACTGAGTCTTGCCGTGGAGGGAGACCAAAAGGCTGGAGCCGTCTTTCCTAAGCATCTCAAACTCTGCACCCAAAATCTCGCCCACTGATTTGAGCCTGGGGAACAGTTCTTGAAAATGCTCTACCCAGTCCGGATGCAGGACCAGGGTAAAGCTTTTGCCCAGAAGCTCCTGCCGTGAATATCCCAGCTCATCTAGAAAGGCCTGGTTCATTTCCAGAAATGTACCCTGCTCATCCAGGGACTGATAAGGCAAAGGGGCATTGAGGAACATCTGTCTGAAGCGCTGTTCGCCTTCTATTAAAGCCTGCCTGTCCCGCCTGCGTACGGTGATATCCGTAATAAAGCTCTGAATGTGGCTGAGCCGGCCGGATGGATCCTGTACAATCTGGGCGTTGATGGAGACCCAGATGCTGGAACCGTCTTTGCGCAGCAGGCGGCATTCATAGTTAAGGATCTCCATGCGTCTGCGCAACTGAGCTTTCAAGCTCTCCCTGTCTTGGGGATCGACGTAGACTTGGCTGGATACGTCGCGAACTGAGCCAAGCAGCTCTTCAGGGCAGGTATAGCCCAGAAGAATGGCAAAGGCAGGATTGGCAAAAATCAGATGGCCTTCAGTCGTGGTTTTACAAAAGCCCACCGGGGCATTCCAAAGCGCATGAAGGCTTTCTTGAGGGCTTATTTGTGCGGATTTTTGATCAAGACAAAAAGGGGAAGAATCTTGAGACATTCACACATTCCATTACGCTTAAAGATGCTGGGAATAGCTGGCAGTAGATTTTACACATACCTGATAGAAAAAAGAGATCAGCTTAAGCACTCTTATTCCTTTGTTTGTCAGCATAAAATTTAAAGCTAGCCAGCTGAGAACAGTCCCAGCTGATACATATCACTTACCTGTTCCAGTCCATTCTTAAAAAACTAAAGACTAAGCCAAGTTGGACTTGTCTTATCTTAGAGCACGTTGCCTAGTAGATGATTGAACAGGGTCAGTTTAAGCTGGCCCTTATTCAGCCCATGCAACTCCTGGGAACAATTCTGGCACAGGATCAATTGGGGCTCTAGCCTGAGCTGCTCATAGGGCACAATCTGGCCGCACCACTCGCATTCGTTGTGCAGAAAACTGGCCCCAACGTTGTAAATCCTGGAGCCTGCACTCTCCAACTCCTGGCACCAGCGCACTGTGGCCAGGAACAGCCTGCTCTGGGCTTGGGCCTCTTGCCCTTGCTGCGCTTCTGGTGCAAAAAAGAGCTGCAGTCTGCTCCCTGCGCTCAGGGGCTCCCGGGCCTGGAAGCAGAGCCCGCCAAAGCCACGGTTCAGCAGCAAGGCCTCCTTGGTCTGGGCATCGTTCATATCTGGACATAAGTACTTCATTTTGCCGCTTAGATTGTCTCTAGAAAACATCCTGGAATGCTGAATATAATGCATGTTGGTAACCATGGGTTACCTCCCTGGGGTTAAAACTGACACAACAAAAATCTTGACCTGGCAATTTTTGTTAGGACTAGGTCAAGCCAAGACCACCCTGCTCTATTTCCTTAACCATAAAAGGACACTCAACTTCGCACACTAAGCTTTTCCTTCTTTTTAGATACTTGGCTTTTAAAGGTTGCAGCCTTCTGGCTGGTGGTTTTGGCTTTGCTCTTGCTGCCCTTGGCCTTGGCTTTGGGCAGAACGTCGCGCTCCTTGAGCCAAGAGCAGACCTTGGGCACAAACTCCTTCTGGGATTT
>CAZBUB010000113.1:0-3701 GCA_964494985.1 uncultured Desulfohalobiaceae bacterium
TCCAGCTACAGCTCCTTAAAAACCTTGGCCAGGGACTCCCCTGCCACATGCATCCACCATTCATTCATCCAGCCGAAGGGGGTTTCCTGCACCTCATAGCCTGTATTCTCCAATCTTTGCCTGATGTTGCCTGCAAGCTCACTAGAGAATTCTGGATCCGCCTTGGAGCTGGAGAGATGATTGAAGGAGTGCAGGACCACTTCCCTGCTGCCGAACTTGTTGGCCAGCCATTTGATGTTCTTCAGGGCCTTGGTCAGGACCTGCTTTCTCCGCTCCTGATCCTCTGCCTCGCAGTGGTAGAAAACCAGCACTGCATCCTTGACCTGTACGGGATTCGGGTTCTCTGGCCCGGAATCCACTGTCCTGGAGTAGGGCCGCAGGCTGAACTCCGGGCAAAAGAACATCAAGAGCTTCATTTATAGCTTGGCTCCTTTGAGGGAGATATCATGTGTATCGACAGCGATTACGATTTGCTCTGCCCTCGTTGTGGTGGTCGTAATCGATATTCTGACCACTACAGAGGGCGAGCGGCGCTCGCCCTCTAGGATTGATTTGCACCATTTATGGTAGAGGAGGGTTATCTACTTCAAAGGCAGCCCCTGGTTCAGCTCCAGCATACGCCGCTTCTCCATGGCGTTGAGCTCCTGCAGGTACATGCTTAGCACATGCTGCAGTTCTGGGGTATACATCTTGTGCAGGCTATAGTTCGGCTCCAGCTTAAATCCCCTGTATAGCTTGTGTTCCCCGCCCATGCCAGGATCGAACCTCTGGATGCCATTTTGGATAGCCCACTCTATAGGCTCATAGTAGCAAAGATTGAAGTGCAGAAAAGGCACTCCATCCACGCCCCCCCAGTACCTGCCAAAGAGCTGATCGCCCTTAAAGACCAGCATGGACATGCCCAGGGGTTGCTCACTGCCCTTTTCATAGGCTGCCAAAAGCAGCAGGTATCTCTTCAGACCTTGGGCCAGGCCCAGGAAAAACTCCTGGGTCAAGTACTTGCAGCTCCAGGGAAAATACCTCTGATTGGTATGCAGATAAAACCTGTACATCCAATACAGATGTCTTTCTTGGATTTCATCTCCGCTTAGGGCTTCTATCCTGATGCCCTGCTGAGCCAGGCTCTTTCTCTCCTTCTTGATATTTTTGCGCCTGCTGGATCTAAAGCAGGCCAAGAAATCATCAAAGCTTACAAAGCCTTGATTTTCCCAGATAAAACCAGGGTGTATCCAGGACCGAAAGCCCATATCCTGCAGCTTATCCCCCCAGGCAGGGTCCAGGAACTGATAGTGGCAGCCAGAGATGTCCAGTGCCCTGCAAAAACGATCAATCTCCCCTTGCACAAGGTTTATGAGTCTGCCCTGATCCAGGTCAGGGGCCAGAAGGAAGCGGTAGGCGCCGATAGGAGTAAAAGGGCTCATGCCCACCAGCTTAGGGTAATAGACCAGGTTCATTCTGGCAGCAAGCTGGGCCCAGAAATGGTCAAAAACAAATTCGCCTTCGCTGTGGGTCTTGCTGAACAACGGGGCGGCTGCCACCAGTCTGCCGTATTTATGGACTGTCAAATGCTTGTGATGCCAGCCTGTGGAAGGCGCTGCTGAACCTGAAACCTCCAAAAGCCGCAGCCAATCCCACTCCAGAAATGGAGTGGGCAGCTGCATGGCCAAGGCGTTCCATTGTGATCTGTTTATAAGTTGGATGGAATCCCGCCAGGCAAAGGAGTATTCCCTGTTTTCTGTTTCTGTTGCCTGTCCTGTCATATTATCAGCATAACCCTGCACACTCTGCTGGTCATCCTATCTCAAAACGTGGGAGATATTCACAGAAATCTCTTTGTCTGTGCTTCCTCCTCTATGCCTGTTTTGCCCTACTCAAAATAGGCTTTTCTGCCCTGCCAAAGATTGATGCTGGCCATGATGCATACCGTGAAAAGAACTATACCCAAAGCGCCAATATAGATCTTTTTGCCAAACCCTATTTGGTTCCGATCCCTTTTGCACATGGCAGCTCCTTTTATTGCCTTTTGTTCAGGCCAAGCAGGCAGTCTCGCTATACCCCATTAATGTATGAAGCGCAGCGTACATATTAAAGATTCAATTGCCGACAAAACCCCATAACATAGCTGATATGCTGCTCCATACAGGTCTGGGCCCGGGCTGGATCCTTGTCCCTGATGGCCTCCAGAATCTCTGAGTGCTGCTGGCCCATGGCGGAAAGATTTCCTGCTTCCTGCAGATAAAAGCGGCTTTCGCTGATGGCGTGGAAAAGCAGATCATAGAAGTTTTTCATCAGGTAGATCTGGGCTGAATTCCTGGTGGCAAAGGCAATACTCATGTGAAAGGCCACGTCCTCTTCAGAGCCCACCTGCCCCTCGTCCACCTTGCAGAGCATGTCCTGCACGCAGGTCTCCAGGGTCTGAATATCCTCTTCTGTAGCCCTTTTGGCCGCCAGGCCCACTGCCTGTACCTCCAGGCCCAGCCTGACCTCCAAAAGGTCATACAGGCTGACTTCCTCTCCCTCCAAGACTGAGCGTAAAGGATTTTCCAAGTAGCGCGATTCCAGGGAACGGACAAAAGTACCCTGTCCTTGTCTTTGCACTACCAGGCCCATATTGATCAGCTTGTTGATAGCGGCCTTCACAGAAGGCCGACTGACCCCAAAGGACTCGCTCAGCTCCCTTTCCGGGGGCAGCTTTTCTCCGGGCTTGAGCTTGCCCCTGAAGATCAAATCCCGCAGCTGCTCAAAAATCTGATCTGAAACGCTTTTGGGCTTAATAGGCTTGAAAAATTCTTTGTCCATATCAGAAGATCCTGGTTGAAGCTAAAAAAGAAAACCATTTGGAATGTAAATTGGTCATACAGCACATCCAATGGTAGAAAAAAAATATCTGCTTGGCAAATAATTTTGTGGCTGAAGCTATTCCTTGTTCCTAAATTTTTTCTAAGCCCTGGTCCAAGTCCTGCTTATGCATCTTTTCGTACAAAAGCGTGCGATGTATGCCCAGCATTTTTGCTGCCCTGGCTTTATTCTGATTGCTGGTCTGCAGTGCCTTTAAAATGGCCTCCTTCTCTACCTGCTGCAAGGTATCCTTCAGGCTTTGCACAGGTCCGGATCTGGACTTCTGGGATTTTTGCCTATGTCTGCGGAAACATATGGGAAAATCCCGAGCCTCCAAAGTTTCCTTGTTCAAGGAAGACAGGGTACGCTCCAGCACGTTGTTCAGCTCGCGCACATTTCCAGGCCAATGCTATTCCTGCAGGGCCTCTATTGCTGCAGGGCTAAGCTGGGGTCTGAAAAAAAACCGCCTCCTTGGCCAAGATTTCCAGCAAATGCCTGGCTAAGGCAGAAATTTCCTCTGGGCGCTCCCTGAGCGGCGGAATGTGCAAAGGAATGACATTCAGGCGGTAATAGAGATCGCTGCGGAACTTGCCTGTGCGGTCCGGCATTCGCTAAAAGACGACCAAGACTCAAAACCCAGAGCTGTAGCAAAAACTACCCTTGATTCTTGTTTTCTTTGACTTTATTGTAACAAATTGTACACAATCGGCAAACACTGGATGTTATTAGGGCTGGAAAGGCAGGCAGCCCTGCCTTGATCCCTTTCCTATTTAGAGAATTAGAAATTCTCCTTATATACAAAACCTCTCAAGGAGCCTTAGAAGCCCTGGAAAACGACTACAGACCTGATAGCTAAAAAAATC
>CAZBUB010000114.1:0-3669 GCA_964494985.1 uncultured Desulfohalobiaceae bacterium
ACCGATAACTGACAACCGACAACAAAAGCCCCTGCATCCGGCTCAAGGGATGCAGGGGCTTTATTTTTGCAGCGCTTTAGGCAACTTTTTCTGTCTAGGCAGTCTCCTGCTCCTGCATTCTGAACTGCAGCTCAGGCTCATGGTCCCTGTCCTGCTCCAGCTCCACTCTGATTTTGCCTCCGTGCTGCAGGGAGCCGAACAGGATCTCATCCGCGAGCTTGTCCTTGATCTCGCTTTGGATGACCCGGGCCAGGGGTCTTGCGCCATAGTCAGGATCAAAGCCCTTCTCTGCCAGCCAGGTCCTGGCCTCAGAGGCCAGCTCCAGCTGGATCTTCTTTTCTTTGAGCTGCTTATTGAGCTCCTGGACATCCTTGTCCACAATCATCTCCATCAGATCCTGGGACAGGGAGTTGAAGGGCACAATAGCATCCAGCCGGTTCCTGAACTCTGGTGAGAAGTGTTTCTGGGCGGCCTTGATGCCTTTGTGGGCCCGGTCCTCGCTCTTGGCCTGGCCAAAGCCTATGCTCTGGCTGCTCATTTCCCTGGCCCCGATATTAGAGGACATCAGCAGGATCACATGCCTGAAGTCTGCCTTGCGGCCGGCATTGTCCGTCAACGTGGCGTAATCCATGACCTGGAGCAGGATATTGAACAGGTCCACATGGGCCTTCTCCACCTCGTCCAGGAGCAGCACTGAATAGGGATGCTTGCGGATACTGTCCGTAAGCAGCCCGCCCTGGTCAAAGCCTATATAGCCCGGAGGAGCGCCGATCAGCCTGGCTACTGCGTGCTGCTCCATATACTCGCTCATGTCAAAGCGCAGGAAATGCACGCCCAGGATCTCTGCCAGCTGCCTGGAGAGCTCTGTCTTGCCCACTCCAGTGGGACCCACCAGCAGGAAGCTGCCCATGGGCTTGCTCTCCTCACGCAGGCCTGCCCTGGAGCGCTTGATGGCCTGGGAGAGCATATGCACTGCATGGTCCTGGCCATAGATGACCTGCAGCAGTTTCTGCTCCAGGTCATGCAGCCTCTCCCGATCTGAGCTGCCCACTCTCTGCACCGGAACCCTGGCTATGTTGGCAACCACATTCTCCACATCTTTGGGCGTGATCTGCTTGCGCCTGTGCTTGCCTGTATCCAGGCTGAGCAAGGCCCCGCACTCATCCACCACATCAATGGCCTTATCCGGGAGATAGCGATCAGGCAGATGCCTGGTGGTCAGATCCACTGCAGCCTGCAAGGCGCTCTTGGTGTAGCGTACCTGGTGGTGCTTCTCGTAGTAGGATTTCAGCCCATGCAGGATAGCCACGCTCTCCTCAGGGGAGGGCTCGGCGATCTCTATCTTCTGGAACCTCCTGGACAGGGCCCGGTCCTTTTCAAAGAGGTTCTTGTATTCTTCGTAGGTGGTGGAGCCGATGCAACGCAGCTCCCCTGAAGCCAGCACCGGCTTCAGGATATTGGAGGCATCCAGGGAGCCCCCGCTGGTAGCTCCCGCCCCAATCACGGTATGGATCTCGTCAATAAACAGGATCGCCTTGGAGCCCATCTTGGTCAGCTCGTTGATCAGCCCCTTGAGTCTGGACTCGAAATCACCTCTAAACTTGGTCCCTGCCAGGAGCGCGCCCATATCCAGGGCATAGATCTCTGTGTCCAGATAGGATTCTGGCACCTCCTTTTGGGCTATGCGCAGGGCCAATCCCTCTGCCATAGCGGTCTTGCCCACGCCTGGATCTCCCACGTACAAGGGATTGTTCTTACGCCGTCTGGACAAGACCTGAATGGTTCGCTCCACTTCTTTCCTGCGGCCGATCAAAGGATCTATATCCCCTTTTTTGGCCCGCTCTACCAGGTTTTGGGTATATTTGGCCAGGTAGGAGTTCTTTTCCTTTTGACAAGAATTGCAGCCCGCTTGATGCTGCTGCTCCTCTTCCTGGCCATGGGCGATGTGCTCCAGGATATCCAGGCGCTCCACGCCCTGGGATTTCAAGTAGTAGACCGCATAGGAATCCTCCTCCTCCATGACCGAGGCCAGGAAATCCCCCAGCTCCACTTTGCCCTTCTCCGCAGACTGCACGTGCACAATGGCCCTTTGCAGCACCCGCTGCACACTCAAGGTCTGGATGACCTCCTTGGCCTGGCCCTCTGGATAAACTTCCAGGTGCTCGATAAAATACCTTTCCAGCTGGTTTCGTAGGCGATTGACGTTCACGCCGCAGTTATACAGAAGGTTTTTGCCTTTGTTGTCTAAAAGATATGCATAGAGTACATGTTCCAGGGTCAGGAACTCGTGATGCCTGGCCCTGACCTCGCGCACTGCTAGTGCAAAAACCTTTTCCAAATCTCTACTTAACATAACCTATACCTCTTCCATGGTGCATTTTAATGGATATCCTTCCTTTTTGGATAAATAATGGACCCGGGCCACCTTGGTTTCAGCCACTTCTGCAGTATAAACCCCACAGGTCCCGATTCCATTCCTGTGCACACTCAGCATGATCTGCACCGCTTCGGCTTCTGGTTTGGAAAACACAGTCTTCAAAATGTAGACCACGAACTCCATAGTGGTATAATCGTCGTTGTGCAGCAAAACCTTATACCTGGGGGGCTCCTGCAGCTCCTCCAGGACTTCGGTTTCGCGTTCAGGTCTGAAATCAGGCAGGTTCATCCCAATTTTTCTCCTTAGCTCAAAGCAGACTTAGATAATAATAATTCCTGCATAGCTTATGTAAAGGGACCGCCGCCTCTGTTTAACGATTTCAAATCCTTGTATATAAGGCCAAAGGCTCCCATATGCTTCAACCTTTTCTACAAATCACCTTTAACACAAATCCGGATTTTGTTCAATAAGCTGAGCCCGTTTGGAATCAGGGAAAACAAATGATTCCTCTGCTGCTAAGCCTTGGGCCTGCCTGTATTCCTGATGCAGCTGGTGATAGTTCTTGGCGCTGCCCGCCTCTGGATCCAGGCCTAACATATGGGCACAATCCAGAATATCTTCCCCTTCCAGCTCTACAAACTGGCCAAAGGGCAGCTGGTCCAAACAAACCAGACAACCATGCAGGCTCCATTTCTCCCGAACCTTTTCATACCTGAAGGCCGGGGCATACCCCAGGTTTTCCAAAATGGCCTGCATTTGCTCCGGATCCTGGAGCTCGGTTTCAAACTCCCTGTAGACCTTACAGCCCCCGTGTTGGCCTGATTCCCAGGATTTTGGCCGACGTTTCAGACAAAGTACGCTCCTGCGGGCCTTGCGCAGCCTAAGCAGCATATCCTTTTGCCTGAGCTCCCTGCTGCTGGTATCCAAAACCAGGTTCTGCTCAAAATAGCGATCCAGATAGCTGGCCTCTGCCTTACGCAGCTTGTACCTGATTCCCCGGAAGTCCTGGACCTGGAATTTGAGCTCCACCTCTAAAAACATGATGCTTCCGCCTGGATTGGGTTTAGATTAGCCAAGCCAGCGGCTAAAGTCAAAACCCCTGGAGCAAGACCAGGGAAAAAACAGGCTTGACCTCTAGGGCAAGATCTGGTTTTATTTTGGATATCGGTTATCCGTTATCTGTTACCGGGTATTGGCTAATGGATATCAGTGAACAGGAATTTGAATCTAAGCCTATAACCAATAGCTGACCACTTGGAACCGACACCTAATAACAGCGAACTGCTCACTGA
>CAZBUB010000115.1:0-3662 GCA_964494985.1 uncultured Desulfohalobiaceae bacterium
TAGTTATCGGTTAATGGTTATCAGTTATCTGTTACCAGGTCCCAGTCAAGTCCTGATAACCGATAACTGCTAACTGACAACTGATAACCGACAACCTCATGTCATGGGCACCAGGAACATCTTCCCGGTCAGGCGGAGCTCCTTGTCCTGGGCTTCAGCACAGGCCTGCTGCACAGCCTTGAGCACCTGGCCTGCTGCAGTCTGCTGCCAGAACCACCTGCCGAAAGCCTGGCTATCCGGGACCTCTGCCCCTGGCCTGGAGATGGCTGCTTCGAAGTAGAAAGCCTTCAAATCCTGCACAGCCAGGCGCAGGGCTACTGCGTCAGAAACTTCCTTACCCTTGGTGTCCAGGCCCTTGCCCTGCAGGAAGTCAGTGAGCAGAGTTGCTGCAGTCTCAGGCTCGAAATCAGCCAATGCAGTCCTGCCCCGCTGCTCCAGACCCAGGTCGTACCAGGGCCTTAGCTCTGTCATCTCCTTCTGCAAGGCAGAGATCAGCTGTTCTAGATCACTTTGCCCTTCTGCCCCAGCAGCAAAGCTGACTGGACAGGCCCAGGCAGCCTCCTGCTGGGCAGCATCCACCTGGCCCGGAGCATCTTCTGGGAAATCCTGCAGCACAGGGCCCTGCTGGGCCTCCAGCAGCACCAAGGCAGAGCGCAGGACCTTTTGCTGAAACTCAGGCTCATTCGGCGCCCCCAGGGGCCGGCCCAGCTCAAACGGCACCCACAAGGCCCGGGGGGGATGAATGAGCTCGGTGTGCTTGCGGATCAGGCTGATCTGGGTGGTGGGCAGGCCCTTTTGTTCCAGATAATGCGCTAACGCGCCCACGGCGCGGGTGCAAAAGGGTCAGACCGGGACCAGGAGCACCGCATCCACGTTGTCGCCTGCAAGCAGCTGGGCCAGGTTTTCTGCGTGCTCCTGCATCTTTGCCGGGTCAGCAGCGCCCATGAAGGAATAGTGGTAGTCAGCCACACTGCCGATAAAGCCCTCCTGCTGCAGCTGGTGCAAAAGATCCAGGGGAAAGACCACATTCCAGTCCTGCTGGAAGCCGGTGCGGTCGAAGTTGGTGGAGATGTGGGTCATAACCAGGTCCTGGGCAGAGACGCTGCTGGGCACCACCCGGTAGTCTCCGTCCATGCCTGCAAAAGGCCTGTCCCCCCTGCGGTGCAGCCCTGCGGTGGAAACCAGGGCCACCCTGCGCTTGGAAAGCTCTGGGCCTTGTGCCCAAGGGGTGGAATCAAATTCTGGGCAAGGCAGATCTGCCAAATGAGAATACATGGGTTCAGGCAATTGCTCCAATCGTGCCATAAAGGCCTCCTTTTAAAAAAAAAGAGGGTAACTATTCACCAGGTCCGGGGGTTCGGTTTCTTCCTCGGTAATGCTTATCCGAGCATAGGAGATGGTGAATAAATACAATTGAGGTAACTTTTCTCCATGCCCTAAATGGGCACATCGAAGTATGGAAATCTTTAACCCGCAATGCTGAAGGGCGAGCACCGCTCTAAATGCAAGGGCGAGCGCCGCTCGCCCCTACTGGCATCGCAGCAGCACGTCAATTCAACACAGGCCTATATGAAGGCGGTCGCCCGCTGTATTGGTCAAAATATCGATTACGATTACGACCACGACAACGACAGCGAGGGGCGGACAGGGCAAATCGTTATCGTGGTCGTTGTGGTAATCGCTGTCGATACTCATGATCTCTACCTTTAACCAATAACGGTTACATGCGAGATGAAAGTGCACCTATTAGGTGGTGCACTTTCATCTTGCCATCAACCAATAACCGATAACTGGTAACTGGTAACTGACGAACCTACAAAATAGCCTGGATAGGCAAAGGCAGCCTGGACTCCTTCTGCAGCACGCTGCAGTACAGGCAGGTCTCCCTGCTGGGCCTTAGGCTGCAGCCCTGGCACTGCCTGGCCAGCTCCATGGCCTCCTGGATCTCCTGTTTCAGCTCCTGGTAGTCCTGGATCTTTTGTTCCACTCTTTGTTTTTGGGCCTGCAGCTGCTCCAGGACATTGCTGCTGGCCTGGTCTCCTGTGCTGCCCTGCTGCCTGGCCTGGTACACAGCCTGGATCTCCCGCAGGGACAAGCCGGCGGATCTGAGTTTCTGGATAAGAGACACCGTATCCGCAGTCCCTGCAGAGAACAGATAGAAGCCTCCTTTGCTCCTGCCAGCCTCCTGGATCAGGCCCAGCTCCAGATAGTAGCGCACAGTGCGCACCGTAGTTCCTGCCCTTTTGGCCACCTCTCCAATTTGCAGCAGATTTTCCTGTTTCATGATTTCCTTAGACCATGCAGTTACGTAATAGTCAAGTATAGAAGAAAAAGAAGACTCAATTGACAGCTGGCATTCTTACGCTGATAATGTTATATTTCACTCTCAACAATTTGTAATTATTCACCACATTCTGTGCTCGAAAGTTGGGAAATGATAAGACCAGGGTCCGGGGGTTCGGCCACTGGATAAGTGGTTGTTACTATGGTGAACAGTTACAAAGAACTTTACTATCCAACCCCACAGGAGAAGCAAACATATGAGCACTGCAGATGAGATACTGGGCCAGGTCCGGGCCTTCATGACCAGCCGGGCCATTTTGACCGCAGCAGAGCTGGATGTATTCACCAGGCTGGAGCACAAGCCGTGTTCAGCAAAGCAGCTGGCTTCAGAGCTGCAGGTGGAGGAAAGGGCCTTGAGCAGACTCCTGGATGCCCTGGTCAGCAGGGACTTGCTGCAAAAGGAAGGGGGAAGCTACCAGCCCACTGCCCAAGGCAAGCTTCTAAGCTCAGACCACCCTGAGAGCGTCCTGCCCATGGTAATGCACCTGAGCAGCCTCTGGGACTCCTGGTCCAGGCTGACAGACACAGTGCGCCAAGGGGTAAATCCTAAGCTGCAGCCAGTCACTGAACAGGACCAGCAGACCTGCGAGGCCTTTATCGGCGCCATGCACGTGGTAGGCAGGGATCTGGCCCGGGAGATCGCCGCAGATATCGACCTCAGTCCCTACACCAGGCTTTTGGATATTGGCGGGGCCTCAGGCACCTACACCATTGCCCTCCTGAATCAGGCCCCCTGGATGCAGGCCATACTTTTTGATCTGCCCGGGGTCATGCATATGGCTGAGCACAGGCTGAGCCAGGAGGGTTTCAGGGATAGAGTGCAGCTGGTAAGCGGAGACTTTTACCAGGACCCCTTGCCTGCTGGCTGCGACCTGGCCCTGCTCTCCGCGATTATCCACCAGAACAGCCCCCAGCAGAACCTGGAGCTGTACCGCAAGGTCCACCAGGCCCTGGAGCCAGGCGGGGCCATCCTGATCAGGGACCACATCATGTCCGAGGACCGCCTCCAGCCCCCGGCCGGGGCCTTGTTCGCCCTGAACATGCTGGTCAACACCCAGGGCGGGGACACTTATACCTTCAGCGATGTCCAGGCAGGCTTGGAACAGGCCGGATTCAGGCAAGTGGAGCTTTTGCGCAGCGGGGAGTCCATGGATTGCGTGCTCAGGGGGATAAAACCTGCGTGAATGGGAATAGTTATCGGTTATCTGTTATCAGTTATTAATGAGCTGGTCAGATTCTGAATACTGATAACTACTAACCGACAACCGATAACTGACAACCGACAACAAAAGCCCCTGCATCCGGCTCAAGGGATGCAG
>CAZBUB010000116.1:0-3630 GCA_964494985.1 uncultured Desulfohalobiaceae bacterium
TATGACGTATTCCCATGAAGAATCTCACCTTTTACCAGATTACCCCTGGCGTATCTCCTACCGGACATCGACCCTCAATCCTGAAGGTAAGTCTACCAATATCCTGCATGACTTCTACATCCCAGCCTTGATGCGTGCTGTTCGCTATGACCGAGTGGCAGGGTATTTCAGGTCTTCGTCTCTGGCTGCAGCCTCCCAGGGTTTCTCCGCTTTTACTGAACATGATGGGAAGGCCAGATTCATCGTCGGGGCGGATCTCGATCCTGAAGATGTGCGTGTTTTATTGCATGCTTATCAAAGAGACGACCATGATCAGATTGAACGACTGCTCGGGGCTGAACTGGATACCCTCGATGCCTGGCCGGAAAATGTCCAAAACGGGATGGCTTTGTTGGGCTGGATGGTCAGCAAGGACAAGTTGGACCTGAAGGTAGCCTGCCGGGTCCATGCCCAGACAGGGGAGCCCATCCCTTTTGATGCGGCCCATGACGGATACGTGCACATGAAATGGGCCATATTTCGGGACAGTCAGGATAATGCCCTGTATGTATCAGGATCATTGAACGAATCCAGGCAGGCGCTTGTAGTCAATGCAGAAAATATTGACGTGCATTGCACCTGGCAGGGTCAGGTGGAGGCGCAGCGCACCTGGGAAGCCCAGCAGGAATTCGATCTCTTATGGTCCAATAATCATCCCCATTTCCAGGTTTTGTCCCTCCCTGAGGCAGTGAGCAGAAGACTTGTTTCCCTGGCTGAAGATTTGGTCCGGCCTTTGGAAATCGATGGAACCAGTGCAATTCCTCTGCAGGTACCTGGCCCATCTCCAAAGGAGAGGTTGCAGTTTGCCCTGATTGCAAATGGGCCGCTCTTGCCCCAGGGGCGCTATGTGGGCATGGAGACTGCTCCGGTCAAACCTTGGCCGCACCAAAGCATTGTAGCCAAGCGGGTCTTATCCACCTATCCATTTTCTTATCTTCTGTGTGACGAAGTAGGCTTGGGCAAGACCATAGAGACCGGCTTGATTGTACGCTCCCTGGTCTTATCTGGCCTGGCCCCGCGAGTACTCATTGCTGCTCCAGCCAGTTTGACCCGGCAGTGGTTGCGGGAAATGGCCGATAAGTTCCTGCTTTCTTTTGCCTTGCTTCACGGTGGGCAAGAGCCGAAACAGGAAAAGGTCTTTCCAGAGGAAGAAACTCAAAAGGTTTCCTCCTTATTTGCAACAGATCTGGGAATTGTGTCCACAGGACTGTTGACTCGTTCCGACAGATCGCAGGACCTGGAGCGCTGCACCCCATTTGATTTGGTTCTGGTGGATGAGGCCCACTATGCCAGGCGGAAAAATCCGACCAGGGGGCTGCAAGCCGAGCCCCGCTACGGACGTCTGTATAACCTTTTATCCGATGTGCTGCGCAGCAAGGCCGATTGCCTGCTTTTGGCCACAGCCACTCCCATGCAGTTGGATGCTGTGGAGGTCTTTGACCTGATGAGCCTGACCAAGAGGGTCAGTGTGTATGAGCAGGATCCAGGACTGGCTGCCTGGTATTTTTCTATTTTGGGGACATTGGTGGATAATCAGAACCCGGCGGAGGAGGAATGGGAGTTTTTAGCCCAAAATCTCTTGGATATCGAGCAGCACGATCCATTTTACATGGATTTTTTGCACAAGGCTGTGGTGGATGCCAGATATCGAACAAGTTACCGGCGCTTTCGACAAGATGGCCGCATTCCCAGGGGCAGAGATAAACAAAGGATGCACCGCCTCTTTTTTGCCGCTTCCCCTTTATCCCGGGTCATGCTCCGCCATACCAGGGGCCTCTTGGAGATATACAAAGACCAGGGCGAACTGGATGCCAATCTGGCCAGACGGCATATACTCCCTTTGCCCAGAATTACGTATACACAAGATGAGCGCCGCTGCTACGATCGCCTGGAGCAATATTGTAGAGAGCTGTCTGTTCAAATCAAGAGCCATAGCGAGAGCACCAATAGGGCCTCAATCGGGTTTTACTTAAGCTTTTTACGGCTCAGGTTTGCCTCTAGCTTTTTTGCGGTCAAGGAAACTCTCAAGCGGCGGTTGGAACGTATTGAGATCACCCTCAAAGCTTATGAGCCTATGGCCCAAGAAGAAAGAATCAATGAGACTGAGCTCCAGGACCTGCTGGATGGAGCAGATGAAGACGAGCGTATCCTGGAGACAGTCTTGTACAATAGAAGTCCAGAAGATCTGCAGTGGGAGAAGGGGGTGGTCCAGGATCTGCTTTCTGAGTTTGAGCGTTTGCCACCTTTATCCTCCAAAATGAAAGCCCTCCTGAATATATTGGAGCAGCGAACAAACCGGGAGACCGGACGGCTGGAGCAGACAGTCATCTTTACCAGGTTCTATGATACATTGTCAGATATTGTCTGCACCCTTCAGAGACAAAAGCCCCGCATCCTGCTGGGTACATATTCCGGGCAGGATGCCAAGTACGTTGATCCCAGAACTTGGCGTCTGACAGGCACTGACCGGGAAACAGTCAAACAACGGTTCTTGCAGCAAAAGATAGACATCCTGGTCTGTACCGATGCAGCAGCAGAAGGTTTGAATTTGCAGACTGCGGATTTGCTCATCAATTTTGATCTGCCCTGGAATCCGATGAAGGTTGAACAGCGAATCGGCCGGATTGATCGCATAGGGCAAGAAAATGAAACAGTGCAGGTGGTCAACTTGTGCTATGCTGATTCAGCTGAGGCCACGGTATATGGACGTTTGCTGGAGCGTTTGTCTACAGTGGATCATGTGGTAGGTAACCAGCAGATTTCCCTCTTGCCCGTTGATCAAAAGGATTTTGAGGACTTGATTGAAAAAAAGATCAATGAACATCAATTGGAAGTCAAGGTTCGCCAGAGGCTGGCGGAAACCAAAGCCAGGATTGCCAGCCGGGAAATCCAGCCTGAAGAGCTGTACAAGATATACACCAACCTGGAAAGGTCGGGAGCGACTCCCCAGAGCCCCGTTGGGATGGATGATATTTGGAAAACGCTGGTCAATTCTCAGACCTTGCAGGCCTTAGGCTGTACGCCTGTGGCCAGCCAGGACGCAAGGACCCTGGTTTTGCATAATGTACCTGGGGTCCCGGATGGTACGTTACTCACTTCTTCCCGGGATTCCTTTGAGTATGGTTTGGTCGATCAGGATGGCAGAATGCATTTTTCCACCTACGGCGATCCTGTATTTGACCAGGTGATGCGCTATTTCTCTGAGTATGACTTACCCGGCTGCGCCAAGCGAATTGAGCAGGTGCAGGAAACACATGCAGGCAAAGCGGCCCTTGTAGGCTATGTGGTAGCACAAAAAAACGATGAAGATACGTCTGATCTTGTCCTGATCACCAACCCAGCTGATCTGGAAAAAGTTGTTCTCGATGAAGAGACAGAGGTAACCCAGGACCAGGCTGATTCGTTTCAAAATGAGCTCTTGCGGCGGGCAGAGAATGATTTTGCCTCTTTGACCCAGGCAGCCCTTTTGGAGAAAGAAAATATAAAGGCAGGTCTGTCGCAGCAGATATTTAATTACCTGCTCATGCATTCTCTGATGCAGCAAAACAAGCAGCTGAAATTGGGAGAGGTCCTGTTCTGGGACGAAGTCAA
>CAZBUB010000117.1:0-3487 GCA_964494985.1 uncultured Desulfohalobiaceae bacterium
TCCTTCGCATGGCGGCGTGAGGAATTTACGTGAAACTTCAGTTTTAGGATAAAGTCCACAATTATCTCTAGAGGCTGTCCAGCCAGTTCAAGGTTTCCTGCTCTTTTTCCCAGTCCAAAAGATCATCCAGCTTATCGTCCTGGGTGAGGTTTTGGGTGTAGGCGATGAATTTCTTTTGTAGCTCACGCTTGCGGCTTAAGTCCATTTTCAGATAGGTCATGGTGGATTGTAGATTTTCATGACCCAGGTGATTTTTGATCTCTGTGAGACCATAGCCTTCTCCCAGCATACGGATAGCGCAAGAATGGCGAAAGCAATGCACGGGATTAAGACCTCGGAGTTTGCCTTCTCCAAGGCCAAGGAGCAGGTACTTGTGGCACAGACGGTAGATTCCATGTCTGGTAAATCCTTGCCGCCGCTGATTGAGAAACAAAACATCCTGGTGCATGGGTTTGGGCTTTAGCCGATATTTCTGGATATACATGGAAAGAAGCTGTGTGGTCTTGCCCCAGAGCTCGATTTGCCGATAGCGGTTGCCTTTGCCCAGAATAGCCAGTGTCTTCCGGGAGGGATCAAAATACTCAAGACGCAAGGAGGCCGCCTCTGCTGCCCTGGCTCCGGAATCATAGAGCAGATGGATGATTGTGTAATCGCGAAATCCTCCGCTTTTTTTCAGATCCACTGCATCCAGGACCTTCATTACTTCTTCATGGGTCAAAAATCCCACAATTTTTTTGACAAAGCGCTTCTGGGGAATGGACAAGATCCGTTCAGCCAGATCCTTATGCTCAGGACACAGAAAACAGATCATCCGGGCCAGGGATTTAAAGGCCGCAAGCCTGTGCCCTCTGGTCCTGGCGCAATTGTTACGCCCCACTTCCAGGTGATCCAAGAAGTCCAGAATAAGCTTTGTGGTAAGATGTTCAAGCTCCAGGGATTTGACCTCTCTTTGAAGACTCATGGCGGCAAAAGGTACAAACAGGCCAAAGGTTTGCCGGTAGGCCTGGATGGTATTTTTGCTCACTCCCTTGGTTTTGGGCAGATAATGGTCAAAAAATGTATGCAGGCAGGAGGTGAGGTTCATACATCCTCCAGGTGGGAAACGGCAAAATCCACAAATCCCTGCCGCCTCCTGGCATCCAAGACCTTGAGATAAAGGGCTGTGTACCGGTACTTGCTGTGGCCCATATAGACAGAGAGCACGGGGAGAACCGCCTGGGGATCCTGGCCGCGCTCTTTAGCCGCCTTGAGGGTGTTTACGGCAAAGGAGTGCCTGAGGCTGTGCGGCCTGGGACTACCAAAGACCATATTGCCTATGACCCTTCGTGGAGCCACAATCCCGATCTCCTGGACCGCTTTGTTAAAGACCGGATATATCTGCTGGTGTCGCAGGTTCTTTTTACATCCCGGCAAAAGATAGGGACTCTCAGGGCGCATAACCTTGCGCAAGGAAAGATAGTTGTCCAGGTGGTCCCGGACTGTCCTGGGCAGAGGGATCAAACGGTCTTTGTGAAACTTAGTTTTGTGGATAAAGACAGTTCCCTGGCCGGGATCATACTGGGTGAGCTCCAGTCTAAGGGGTTCAGATATACGCAGGCCGCATCCGGCCATGAGGACAAGGGTTGTATATACCCCCAGATCGATCAGAAAATGCTTCTCGGTCCTCCGCACCTGGCAAAGTACTGCCTGGAGAAGGTCCTCGGTCTGCTGTGGCGAAAAGACAAACGGTATAAAGGCGTTTTCTGTCTTGGCCGGCAAGTCCTGGACCGGATTGTGATCCACATGACCGTACCTCAGCAGATAGGCAAAGAAGTTGCGCATTGTTCCAATGAGATTATTCACATTGGCCGGCGCACCCGAGATTTTTTCCCGGAATTCAAGGAAGAATGCAGGGGTAAGATCTTCAAAGCCTGCGGCATGTTCCAGGACATACGTATCAAATGCTTTAAGCTTGCTGCCAAGGCTCTTATTTATGTACCCCAGCTCCCGGCGGTATTGGAAAAACTCTTCCAGGTGCTGGGCCAAAAAGCTTTTATACCTCTTCATCAAAGAGCACCTCGCGCATGAGTTTGGTGTGCACGGACAGGTATTTCTTGCTGGTCTTGATGATGTCGTGGCCCAGCATTTCCTTGATTTCAAAGATGGAGGCCCCTGCCTGAAGCAGGTTTTGGGCGTAGGTGTGGCGCAGCCAGTAGGCCGAGCCCTTGATTCCGGCCTTTTGAAAGGATTTGCTGATATCCTGGCTCACGGTCATAGCTGCAAGAGGCCCATAGGGAGCTTTGGTACTGCACAGCAAAGCCCGGTGACCAGGCTCTTTTGGACGGTCCCAGGCGAGGTATGCGGCCAGGGCCTTTATGGTTGGCTGGGGCAAGGGCAATAAGGCCGGGATATCGTTCTTCCTCTCAGGGACAGAGATCTCTTTTTGGGGAAAGGAGATGTCGTCCAGAGAAACCTGACAGATCTCCTTAGGCCGAAGCCCCAGGGAAAAAGCCAAATGGATCATGGCCCTGGTCCGCAGTCCCTTGGGATGACGAACATCTATGCTTTGGAAGAGCTCGTAAATCTGGTCAAAAGTCAGAAACTTAGGCGGGCTGCTTTGGGCGTACACCGGCGGCCCCTGGATCAGAGCGCTCAAATCCCGGCCCAAAATCCCCCTTTCTTGATACAGATAGCGCAAAAAGCCTCTGAGCACTGAGCGCTGGTTGATGCGGGTCTCTGGAGCAAAATTTGCGTTTCTCCTGGCCAGAAAGGAGTCCATATGAAAGACATCAAGGTCCTCCAGATCAATGCTATGGTCCTGTAAGTAGCCATTAAGGGCGGACAATGTGCCCCTAACTCGATAGATTTGTATGCACCCTACCTGCCTGGTTTGTTTATAGAATCGTAGATAATCTTCAAAGGCTTCCGGCAAAGGAGGCTGTTCTTTGTAGATGGGGCTTTTGACCAGGCCTTGGCCGAACAGATAGCGGGCCAGGCCACGCACAGCATGTCCGGCATAGTGCAATCGGACCTGATAGCAAAAAGCCTGCAGGGTCTTCCAGGTGAAGATGTCGTCCCATACAAGCTGTTCATCCTGGACAAACTGCTCAAAGCGATCCAGGACCCGCTGATAGTTGTTCCAGGTGGAGTCAGCATACCCAGCCGAGATCATCCATTCCAGGTAGTCGGCAATTGCTTTACTCAGCATCTTTGCCTCCCTTCTAGGTACTTTTTTCATAGGCCAGAAGGAACCGGACAGCTTCCTGGAAACAAAGCCCTTTGACCACCATGACCAGGTCAATGGGATTGAAATTTCGCTCACAGCGGAAACAGCGACCCAGGTTGGTCTTGGGATGGCAGGCGGTCATGAACTCATTGCAGAGTGGACACAAAAAGCGCAGATACCCGTCTCGGGTTTTGGCAGGGATATCCAGGACCTGGATAACTTGTGTTATCAGGGCCTCGTTTCTGAGCCTGCGCAAGGTCTCTTTGCTAAAATACTGGCCCA
>CAZBUB010000118.1:0-1444 GCA_964494985.1 uncultured Desulfohalobiaceae bacterium
TTAAAAATTAAAATACTAGGGTTTACAAGGCGAGTCAGCAAATTTTTTGCAAGGAGGAATAAGGTATGACAGATCAGAGCACACCCCAGCATTGTCCAGGCTTTGAGCAATTCAAGCATCTGAGCACTTTCAGCTGCAATTGCCCCAACTGCGGTGAAGAAAAAGAGATCTTCTCAGATGAGTTTGACAAGGCGCATTACTGCGACAAATGCGGCAAATCCATCGATTTTACCCAGTGCAGCCTAGATGCTGCAGGGGGCAAGATGGACAACAGGTAGGCAAAAGGCCCCGGATTTAGTGAATCCGGGGCCTTTTGTTTTGAACCAGAACCTGCCCGGCCCGCAGCAGGAAGTACTCCCCCAGGCCGATCATGGCCAGGCCCAAGCCCTTTTTTTGATGTGCAGCTTCCACTTTACAAAGACCGCCTGCCCAGCTCCGGCAGGATTTCCTCCAGGCTTTTGCCTTCTCTGGACTCCAGCTCCTGCTTGGCGTTTTCCAGCCTGGCCCTGTTGTCTGGGTCCTGGATATCCCGCACTGAACGTAAGGCTCCGCCCCTTCTGCCCAGGCGATACAAAAGCCGGTCCTTTTCCGGCAGGGACAGGTACTCGTCTATCACCCCCAGCATATACTCCTTGTCCCTGGGCAGGCTGCCCTGGACCTCCTCCAGCAGATTCAGGATATGGTCCGAGGTCAGGGTGCTCTGGATGTCCCCCAGCTCACTGATAAAGAGCCTGATCTCCTGGACCAGCTCGTCGTCTGTAAGCAGCTCGAACCTGCTTTGCTGCAGCATTTGATCCAGCTCTGTACCAGGAATGACCTGCAGGGTGCGCAGCCTGATAAACTGGGGATTGATAGCATTCAAGACCCGGGCTGTCTCCAGGGCGTGCTCCCGGGAGAGCTCTCTACCTCCCAGACCGGGCATGATGTATTCGGACAGGGCGATCCCGCTTTGCACCACTTTTTGTCCGGCTTCAATATGCTGCTTGGCTGTGCAGCCTTTGCGCACCAGCTCTAAAACCTGGTCTGAGCCGCTCTCCAGGCCTACATGCAGGCGGTTCAAACCTGCATCCCTGATCTCTTGCAGCTCCTCCAGGGATTTGCGCACTATGGTGCTGCTGCGGGCGTACATGGTGATCCTTTTGATCCCAGGCACCTTGGCTTTCAAGTATTTCAAGGCCTGGACCAGGTCCTTGGTCTTCATGATCATGCTGTTGGCATCCTGGATGAATACAGAGCCGTCCCCCTGGTAGAGCCAGAAGGCCAACTGCTTGTACTGATCTCCGTACCTGGCTGAGCCCAGGATGCTGCTGACCTTTTGCCTGTTGATGCTTTCCTGGCCGGAGCTGATTTCATTCAGCATCCTGGCCACGTTGTCGATATCCTGCTTGATCTCCTCCAGGCTGCGCCTGCTGAATTTATCCCCCTTGTACACCGGGCAGAAGGC
>CAZBUB010000118.1:1544-3486 GCA_964494985.1 uncultured Desulfohalobiaceae bacterium
GCCTGCCTGATGGCCTGGATGTAGCGGCCCAGGAAATGCTTGCGGCCCATGATGCCCAGATTGATCACTGCATCGCAGCCGTCCCATTTCAAGAGCTGCTCCAAAACCTTGCCTGGCAGCTCCAGGTCGTTTTCCCCCACCAGGTCAATTGGGTTGGAGCGGCTCCAATAGTCAGGAAGGAGCTGGTCCACAAAATCTATAATCTCCTGGGACAGCTCAGGCAGCTGCAGGCCGTTCTGGGCGCAGAGGTCAGCTGTGATCACCCCCCAGCCTCCGCCCAGGGTGACAATGGCGATCCTGTTCCCCTTGGGCAGGGGCAGGGAGGAAAACGCAGCAGCCAGATCCAGAAGATCCATGGGCCAGTTGACCTTGATGATCCCGGTCTGCCGGCAAAGGGCCTCAAAGATCTCGCTGTTGCTGCTCATGGCTCCGGTATGGCTGGAGGCTGCCTTGTCCCCGGCCTCGCTTTCCCCCCCTTTGAGCAGGATCACCGGTTTTTTCTGGGCCAGTTTCTTGGCGCTTTGCACAAAGCGCCTGCCGTCCTTGACGCTTTCCACGTACAGCATCACGGTCTGGGTCAGGGAGTCCACAGCAAAGGAGTCCAGATAATCCTCTATGCCCAGCATGGCCTCGTTGCCAGAGCCGCAAAACCCTCTGATGCCGATGCCTTGCTTCTGGGCAAAGCAAAGCAGCTGCACTCCCATGTTTCCGGACTGGGACACCATGGAAATGGACCCAGGCTGGGGGTGGACCACTGTGCCAGTGCAATGGAAGTCAATATGCGGATTGCAGATGCCCATGGTGTTGGGGCCCAGGACCAGGATGCCAGCCTGCCTGGCCTTGTGCACCAGCTCCTGCTCCAGCTCTCTGCCTTTTTCCCCTGTCTCTGCAAAGCCAGAGGCGATCAGGACCACGCTTTTGATGCCCTTGGCCTGCAGCTCCGGGATGAGCTCAATAGCCCTGAGCGCAGGGATGGTGACCACAGCCAGGTCCACTTTCCCTGGAATCTCCGCCAGACTGGTATAGACCTTGTGTCCGGCGATCCAGCCCCCTTTGGGATTGACTGGATAGATATCCCCTTGGTAGCCGCCGCTTAGGACATTGGTGATCAACAGATGGCCCCACTTGCCCATTTGCTCTGAGGCACCCACAAAAGCTACTGACTTGGGGTAGAAGAGCCTGCCCAAATCATCCGGATCTATGGCAGGCCTGGCAGGGAGGTGGTCTTGCCCTTGCTGCAGCACCATGAGGGCATCTACTGCCAACAGATTGCCTTCAGGGTCAGCCAGCAGGGGATTGATATCTATCTCAGCTATCTGGGGCTGATCCATGCCTATCCTGGATAGGCCCAGCAGGACCGAGATCAGCTGCTCCTGATCCACTTTGGCTTCGCCGCGGAAATCCTGCAGCAGGGCTTTGGATCTGATCTGTTCCAGCATCTGCAAGGCATCCTTGCGGCTCAAAGGGGCTATTGCAAAGCTCACGTCCCGCAAAGCCTCAGTATATATCCCGCCCAGGCCGAACATGACCACCGGGCCGAACTGGGGATCACGGAAAAGCCCGGCCACGAACTCCCTTTTGCCCTTGATCTGGGGCTGCAGCAGCATCCCTTCCAGCTTGTCCTCTGCAGCTGCTTTGATCTCTGTATAAGCCTGCTCCAGGGCCTGTTTATCCTGAATATCCAGCCTGACCAGTCCCAGCTCTGTCTTATGTGCCAGCTCGCTGCCCAGGGCCTTGAGCACCACAGGGTAGCCCAGCCTGTTTGCTGCCTGTTTGGCCTCTTCCAGATCAGCGGCCCTGGTTTCCTGGACTACAGGCAGGCCATAGGCAGCCAGGATCTGCTTGGAGTCAGCTTCGTTGAGCTGGAATTGCCCTTTGGCCAGGGCATTTTGCAAGGTTTGTCGGATTTGGCTGTCCATGCTGCTCATTCTTTCTGGCTCCT
>CAZBUB010000119.1:0-3476 GCA_964494985.1 uncultured Desulfohalobiaceae bacterium
CCTCCAAATGCCTGCTTATTATCCTGGACGGTCTGGGCGACCGGCAATATCCTGAGCTTGGCGGCCAAACACCCCTCCAGGCTGCATATACTCCCACTTTGGATCATCTGGCCCTGCTTGGGGGCAACGGGTTGTACCATGCCGGTCTGTTAGGGGAACCCTTTCCCAGTGAGAGTGCCCATTTTGCCGTGTTCGGCTATTCCCAGAGCATATTCCCGGGCCGGGGGCCCCTGGAGGCCCTGGGAGCCGGGATCGATCTGCATGAGGCAGAGGTGGCTGTTCTGGCCCATTTTGTGTGCGCTGAAAACAAGGACAGGATGCTGTTTGTTCGCCAGGACAGGCCGGAGCAGGTCACAGAACACGAGGCCCAGGCCTTATTTGAACAGGCTGGTGGCTTGGAGCGGCAGGGAATCGAGATTAGCCTGCACCGGACCAAGGGCCTGTTCGGGGTTTTGCTCCTTCGGGGGGAGGTCAGCCAGCACATTACAGACAGCAATCCCATGCGGGATATGGCCCTGGCCACGGATGTGCGTGCCTGGGCCGAGGCTGGGGACAAAGGCCGGGCCCAGGCTACTGCCAAAGCCCTGCGCGCCTATCTGCGCCGAGTGTTTCATCGCCTGGACCACTCAGAGATAAATATCTCCCGCAGAGAGCAGGGACTGCCCCCGGTCAATGCCCTGGTCACCCAGCGGGCCGGCAGGATGCGTAAGGTCCCATCTTTTATGGCCCGTACAGGCCTCAAAGGAGCGAGCATTGCCTCTGGGGCCATGTTCCAGGGCCTGGCTCAATTGATCGGCCTGGACACACATGATGTACCGAAAATCAATGATGTGGAAGCTGACCTCGCCGCTCGCCTGGACCTGGCTGCCAACCTGCTGCCGGAATATGACTTTATCCACGTGCACACCAAGGCCCCGGACCAGGCGGCCCACAGCAAGGACTGCCGGGCCAAGCTGGAGGTGATCGAGGCTTTGGACCAAGGGCTGACTGCACACATGCCCATGCTTACTCAGGATCCGAACCTGCTCACAGTGGTGGCCTCGGATCACAGCACCCCAAGCAGTGGAGCCATGATCCATTCCGGAGAACCTGTGCCGGTGATCATGCGCGGGGACACTGTGCGTCAGGACCGGGTGGAATGCTACGATGAAATATCAGCTGCCTGCGGCAGCCTGGGCCTGATGCGCAGTACAGAGCTTATGCAGATGGTGCTCAATGCCCTGGACAGGGCCAAGCTGCAGGGCATTCGGGAATCTGCTGAAAAGAGGCTGTTTTGGCCCGGGCCGGCCCCCGGGCTTTTGCTGGATGATGCGGGCTCTGCTAAGGATTTCTGAGAAGATGCGAGCGCAAAAATAAGTGGCTATAGTTTCAGGTTTTGGAGCAAACTTGCAGCGACTTTGTAGAGAGGCGTCTGAGAAGCTGACAGGAGGAGCAAATGTTGCAGATTAATATTCCCGACTTTGGCAATTTGCCTTTGGAGCACCTGGTTATGGACTATAACGGCACCCTGGCTGTGGACGGAGAGCCGGTGCCTGGAGTCAGGGAGCGGGTTTCTGAGCTCGCAGAAAAGGTCCAGGTGCATGTGATCACCGCGGACACCTTTGGCAAGGTCCAGGCCAAGCTACAGGGCTGGGCCTGCTCGGTGAAGATCCTGGGCCAGGAGGACCAGGTGGGACAGAAGCTGGCCTTTGTCCAGGAGCTGGGCGCGGACAAATGCGCATGCATCGGCAACGGCCGCAACGACCGCATGATGCTGGAGGCTGCGGCCCTGGGCCTGGCGGTCATGCTGGAGGAAGGCACATCCAGGCAGTGTGTTTTAGCTGCGGATATTGTCCTGCCCGGCATTGTGCCTGCCCTGGATCTGCTGCTCAACCCTTTGCGTCTAACAGCTACGCTTCGCTCATGAGTGTAGAGACAGGAAAGAACGGTCATGCATGCCATGCCTGCTGAGTGCAGCGGGCAAAGAGGAAAGAACTTACTCCCCTCATTTATAACAGCGTAGTTCAACTATCCTGCTTGTCCAAAAGCTGTTTGCGCTCTTCAAAAGTGCAGGCAAAATCTTCCATCTTTGCTCGGCATTTCTCCGGGCTATGGCCGTGTTTTCGATACTCTTCAAAATGCTCCAGCCAGTTTTCCCCGGCCCGGGGGCACTGCTGGATAAACTGCATGAAATCCGTGAGGCTGTGCAAGGTCTCGGAACTCAGGACGTGCTCCATCTTGCAGGCCTCTTCATCCGCGACCTGCTGATCGATCTTTAGGATATGGGTCAAGAACTCCTTCAAGACCCCATGCCGCCGGCGCATCTCTTTGCCCACGTCTGTTCCGGCCCGGGTCAGCTCCACATACTCATACTTGCCGTAGTGCACCAGTCCCCTGTCCCGCAGGGTCTTGAGCATACTGGTCACTGTGGGCATCTTGACGTCCAGGCGGCCGGCAATGTCCTTGACCCGGACAAAGGTTTTTTTCTGCCCGATGTCAAATATTGCTTCCAGATAATCTTCCATTGCCGGGGTGAGTGGCTTTTCTGCCGTCTGGGGACTTTTTTCAGGAACCATAGCGTGCCTGCCTTGAATAAGGAGGATAAAACAGATTTTAATTTTTCTTTCTAGCCTGACCTGATATTGCCTGTCAACTCACCTAAAAGCTATTGCGAATACTGGATCCTAAAAAAGACTTCACAACCAGATATTTTTGCAAACGAAAAATTGGGGCTTTGTACTACCTTGCTGGTTCGAAGTTCCCGCTGCATTGACTGTGATGCGTTGATGTATTAGCACCACTTTACCTGCTGAGAAAACGAAAATCTGTCGAGTAGAGGAGATGTTGTACCCCTTTGCATTCTGTCAGGAGAATCTCTATGCGCACCACGGTAAATATTGAAGATGATATCCTAAAAACGGTCAAGGAGATGTCCAGAGAAGAGCAAGTTTCTGTTGGGAATATCCTATCCCGCTTAGCCAGGGAGGCCTTGACACTGCGCCAGTCGGAGCCTGGTTTGGAGGGCCGTGAAAAAGTGGCCGGATTCCGACCTTTTCCGGCCCGAGACAAGGTGATCTCTAATGAGCATATTAATCGGTTACGAGATGAGGAAGGGCTATAATGCGGGCACTTTTTGATGTGAACGTGCTCATCGCCTTACTGGACGCCGGGCATTCCTCACATCGCAAGGCCATGAACTGGCTGGAAAACTCATCGCAATATGGATGGGCTTCATGCCCGAGCACCCAAAATGGATGCGTACGCATCATGTCCAATCCCAAATATCCAGCCCCATTGCCTGCTACTGTGGTGGCTGAGCGTTTGGGGCAAGCCGTTGCAGCGCCGGAGCATGTGTTTTGGCCTGATGATATCAGTCTGTTGGGAGCTTCCCTTTTTGATTGGTCGTATGTCCTCAGCTCAAGGCACGTGACCGATATGTATCTTTTAGGTTTGGCAGTTCAGAATCAGGGAAGATTTGTGACCTTTGATCGCCGGAC
>CAZBUB010000120.1:0-3414 GCA_964494985.1 uncultured Desulfohalobiaceae bacterium
GGGATTTCTATGTAAAAAGACATAACAGACTCCTTTTTGTTTTTATTGTATGCTTTAGCATAGCAAGCGGTAAAGCCAAATATCATGCAAGGGAGGAAAGATTTTTCGTCCCTTGATTTTGGTGGCCTTCTTGATTCCTTTTCTCTAGGGTCACAATATACACTGGATTCTGGGCTGCCAGGCGCAGGTCGTTCTGCAGGCTGGAGCCTCGAGAGATCTGGGCCTGGATCAGGCCGGGCTGGATTCCTCTTTCCCGGCAGAAATCCAGGATCCTCTGCAGGCTGCCCAAGAGCACCACATGGGCCACAAGACGGCCTGAAGCAGGCAGTCGTTCCCAGAGCCCGGCCAGGATCTCTGGCTCCTGATTCAAGCCTCCGCCCAGGAAAATTCGCTCCGGCGCAGGCAGATCCTCCAGGGCCTGGCTGATGGCCATGTTGTGCACCTGCAAGAAGTATGTCCCTGTGCGCCTGATGTTCTCGTGTATCAAGGCGCAGCGCTCCGCATCCCTTTCCACTGCATGCACCCGGCCCTGCCAGGCCAGGCAGCAGGCCTCTATGGCTACAGAGCCACAGCCTGCGCCCAGGTCCCAGACTGTATCTGTAGGCTGAATCTGTAGTTGTCCCAGACCCAGGCTGCGGATCTCCTTCTTGGTGATCAGGCCTTTGTGATGGGCGAAGCAATCGTCTTCCAGGCCCTGGCAAGGTCTGATCTCTGGCTCGCGGGTGCGGCGCAGGAATACGAAATTTAGCTGGGAAAAGCTCTTGGCAGCTGCCTGCTGCAGATCCAGGGTTTCTATTTTTTCTTCAGGGCTGCACAGATCCTCGCAGACTACGAGCTGCAGGTCCTTTGCTCCCAGGGAGATCAGCTCCTTAGCTAGATTATCAGGGGAGGAGCTCTGGTCAGTGAACAGGGCTGCCTGCCCATGCCAGCTCACGCTGCGCAGGGCAGGCAGCAGGTCGTTCCTGCCGTGCAGGGAATGTATTGGTATATCCTGCCAGGGCATTCCCAGCCTGGAGGCGGCTGCCTGCAGGCTGCTCACATTGGGATAGAAGCGCAGGCTGTGCCTGGGCAGGTGCTTGAGCAAAGTAGACCCCAGACCATAGAGCAAAGGGTCCCCGTCAGCCAAAACCAGGGTCAGCTCCTGGTTCTGCAGGGCCTGCTTCAATTCCTGCACCATCTGGGATAAGGGGGCTTTGACCTGGATCTTTCTGGCCGGCAGCTGGGCAAAGGCCTGCAGCATCCTTTGTCCGCCAGCTATCACGTCAGCCTGGTGCAGCAGGTCCAGATAAGCAGGCGGCAGCTGGGTGAAGTCCAAGCCCAGGCCCAGGACGTGGAGGAGATCTTTGCGGGGAGGATGATCGAGCATTATTTTCTCAGTGGTAGAAATCATTAGTAAGGAAGGTGTCATTATTCAACCACCCCTTGCGAAGGAGGGGAATCAAAAACCGCTTGATCTTGCTCAAAATCTAAAGTTGTCGATCCCAATAAGCTGAGGAGGATAACCAAAAGACGAATATGGAAGCTTGGTCCTCTTAAATCCCCTCCTTACCAAGGAGTGGCAGGGGTGGTTGGGATAATAATTCTTATACCTTATTTTCATATTAAACTTTAACCTGCACAGCTGCAAAGGAGCCTGCCCTGGAAGTCGAATAAGTACACCTGCAGCTGGGAGCTGTTTCCCAGGTGCTTCAGGCCCTGATCTCTGGCCCTGCAGGCGATGTCCTGGATGGCCTGCTGGCCATTTTCCTGGTTCAGAAGCATCTCCAAGACCTGCCTGGCGGTGTTTGCAGCCCTGACTTCCTCCGCCAGATCAGAGCTCAAGGCATTTTTTCGACACCATTCAGCCAGGATGTCGAAATTCACACCCCCTTTGCGGGCATGGGTGTAGGTCCGGCCCTGGGCCGCCTTGACCAGCTTGCCGAACATGCAGCCGTAATGGACTTGGCTGAACCCGGCCTGGGCTGCCTGCTGCAGGGAGTAGGCAAAGAAGTCAGCCACCTGGATGAAGCAGGCCTCAGGCAGGTCTTTGAGCTGCTGCTGCAGCATGCGCTCGGACCTGCCTCCGGTGCAAAGGGCGGCGGTCTCTAGTCCCTGGGCCCTGGCAATGCTCAACCCGGCCTGGATGGTGGCCTGGTAGGACTTGCGGGAAAAGGGCTTCACCGTGCCCCTGGTACCCAGGATGGAGATCCCGCCCAGGATGCCCAGCCTGGGGTTCAAGGTCTTCCTGGCAATTTGCTCTCCGTCCGGGACCTCTATCTGGACCGTTACCTTGCCTTGGAGGCCAGTTTTCTGCAGCGCCTCTGAGACAGCCATTTCAATCTGCCGTCTGGGCACGGGATTGATGGCCCAGCTGCCCACTGGCAGCTCCAGGCCGGGCTTGGTGACCCGGCCTACTCCAGGGCCGCCCTGGATGAGGATCTCCTGTTTCTCACCTGGATTAAACCAGACCCTGGTCAGGATGCGGGCTTTATGCGTGGCGTCTGGGTCGTCGCCGCCGTCCTTGTGCACGCTGGCCAGGCAGTGGTCCATGCTGTTTTGCACCCCCAGCAAGGGGATGCTCAGCCTGTCTCCTGCGGGCAGAGGGATTTCCACTTGTTTGAGGTCCTGATGTCCATTCAGGCTCAGGATGCAGGCCTTGGCCCCTGCTGCAGCAGCAGAGCCTGTGGTGAATCCCCAGCGCAGTTTTTTGGTGCTCATGGGTTTACTTGTTCATTCCCAGGCCCCGGCCTGGGAACGCTGTATTTGTGGTAGAGTTCATTAATATCGAAAGCGATTACGACAACGACAGCGACTACGGTTTTCCCTCCAGCGCTATCGTGGTCGTAGTCGTAATCGTAATCGATACAACTGATGTTATCCCTATAACGACCCTGCCCGGCACTCACTTGCTTGGTCACCTAAAGCAAGATCTATTGTCCCACTAAATGAGCGTCGGGGAGGGGAAAGATGGCTGACATGCTAGGGCTATCTCTCTTTATCCTCAAGCGCCAGCTCAGCCAGGGCGTTCAGGCAGGCTGCGGCCATAGGGGAGCCCCCTTTTCGGCCCTGCACAGTGATGTAGGGCATCAGCTCCTGCTCCAGCAGGGCCTGTTTGGATTCCCTGGCATCCACAAAGCCCACAGGCATACCTATTACCAGGGCCGGGGGCTGGCAGCCGTGCTCCAGGAGCAAGAGCAGCTGGCGCAGGGCAGTAGGCGCGTTGCCCAGGACATAGATATTGCCTGCCAGTCGTCTTTGCAGCATGTGCACAGCTGCTGCAGCCCGAGTCAAATGCAGCTCTGCAGCCCTTTGCGCGCAGTCCTGGCCGCTGATCAGGCACAAGGTTTCACACCCCAAGTGCTGCAGGCGGGACGTGGTGATCCCGGACAGGCACATGTTGGTGTCTGTGAATATCTTGCAGCCAGAGCGCAGGGC
>CAZBUB010000121.1:0-3354 GCA_964494985.1 uncultured Desulfohalobiaceae bacterium
TAGGCTTGTAGGGGCGACCGGCGGTCGCCCTTTTTGGAGAAAGCTGTTGCTGGAGGTCCAGTTTTCCATTCAAAAATCAGTTAGTTCGGGCGTGTCGCAAAATGAGATTGCTTCGTCGAAGACTCCTCGCAATGACGGAAAAATGCGAAGCTCATGAGATTTCAATACACGCCCATTAAGGAATTTTGCAACATAATCTAACTACTTCCCCAGGAGCAAGACCATATGAGCCAGACCGAGCCCAACAAGATCATCTATTCCATGCAAGGCGTCAGCAAACACTACAACCACCAGCCGGTGCTCAAGGACATCTCCCTGTCCTATTTCTACGGAGCCAAAATCGGGGTCATAGGACTCAACGGCTCAGGCAAAAGCACCTTGCTGCGCATCATGGCTGGCTTGGACCAGGACTTCGAGGGCCAGGCCCAGCTTTCCCCCGACTGCAGCGTGGGCTACCTGGAGCAGGAGCCCCAGCTGGATGAGACCAAGACTGTGTACGACGTGGTGGCTGAAGGGGCTAAGCAGACCTTTGATCTCCTGGCAGAATTTGAGCGCATCAACGAAAAATTCGCAGAACCCATGGATGATCAGGCCATGCAGGACATTTTGGACAAGCAGGCCGAAGTCCAGTCCAAGCTGGACGCCAAAAACGCCTGGGAAATAGAAAGCCTGCTGCAGATGGCCATGGAGGCCTTGCGCTGCCCCACTGGGGAGACCAGCATCAGTGTGCTCTCCGGAGGGGAGAAACGCCGCGTGGCCCTGTGCCGGCTGCTGATCCAGCGCCCGGACATCCTGCTTCTGGACGAGCCCACCAACCACCTGGACGCAGAAACCCTGGCCTGGCTGGAGCACCATCTGCAGGACTACCAGGGCACAGTTATCGCTGTCACCCATGATCGCTACTTCCTGAACAATGTAGCCGGCTGGATCCTGGAGCTGGACCAGGGCTATGGGGTGCCCTGGAAGGGCAACTACTCCTCCTGGCTGCAGCAGAAGCTGGAGCAGCTGGAAAAGGGCAAGAAAAAGGACCCCAAATGGCGCAGGACCTTAGAGCTGGAGCTGGAATGGATCGGGCTGTCCAGCCAGCAGCGCCTGGCCAGGAGCAAAAGCAGGATCGCAGACTACGAAAGGCTCCTGCAAAACGATGCCCGTTCCAGGCTCCAGGACCAGGAAATCTTCATCCCTCCAGGGCCCAGGCTGGGGGACAAGGTCCTGGAGGCCAAGTCAGTGCGCAAGGGCTACCAGGAGACCCTGCTCATGGAAGACCTCAGCTTCCTGGTGCCGCCAGGGGCCATAGTGGGCATCATCGGCCCCAATGGCTCTGGCAAGACCACCTTGTTTCGAATGATCACCGGCCAGGAGGAGCCGGACCAGGGCAGTCTGGAGCTTGGCCCCAGCGTGTGTATGGCCTATGTGGAACAGAGCCGGGCCAAGCTGGATCCGCAAAAAACAGTCTGGGAGGCTATCAGCGAAGGCAGGGACAAGATCAAGCTGGGCAGCCAGGAGCTAAGCTCCCGGGCCTACGTGGCCAAGTTCAACATCACCGGCCAGGAGCAGCAGAAAAAGGTCTCCGAGATCTCAGGCGGGATCCGCAACCGGGTGCATCTGGCCATCATGCTCAAGGAAGGCGCGAACCTGCTGCTTTTGGACGAGCCCACCAATGATCTGGACGTGAACACCTTAAGGGCCCTGGAGGAGGGCCTGCTCAACTTTGCGGGCAGCGCCCTGGTCATCAGCCACGACCGCTGGTTCCTGGACCGGGTGGCCACGCACATCCTGGCTTTTGAAGGGGATAGCCAGGTGCTCTGGTTCCCGGGCAATTTCAGCCAGTACCTGGAGGACAAGCGCAAAAGGCTGGGCAAGGAGGCGGACCAGCCCAGGCGTATCAAGTACCGCAAGCTGACCCGCTAGAAGCGGTGAGGAATAAGGATGGGATCAAATATATCGATTACGACCACGACAACGATAGCGAGGGGAAGGGCAAATCGAAGTCGCAGTCGTTGTCGTAATCGTAGTCGTTGTCGATAATAATAACCTCTACTTCAGCCTTACTCCCAGCGATCCCCGCGCTTCTTGAGATCGATATACTCCACGCTGCCCCTGTCCCCAACAAAGGCGCTGAGCAGCCAGCTAAGTAAAGAGATGATCACTGCTCCGCCCAAAGCAGACCAAAAGCTGTGCACCTCAAGACCGCTGACCACACCTGAGACCATGAGCAAAAGCACCGCATTGATCACAAAGGTGAACAGCCCCAGGGTCAATATATTAATAGGCAGGGTGACCAGGATCAGGATGGGCCTGAACAAGGCATTCAGGATGCCCAGAAACACAGCAGCGCCCAGGGCGCTGAAGAAGCCGCTTAATTGAATGCCCTCTATCAGATAAGCGCAGACCAGGATCCCCAAGGTCAGCACCAGCCAGCGGATGATAATGCCCTGCATAAGCATGCCCCTTTGTTTTTATTCCCTCTGTGTAGACCGCCAAATCACTGAACTTTGCTGACCAGCTCCTGGATTGCTGCCATGTAGCCCTGTAAATCTCGCAGGAAGATGTCGTTATGATTCGCCCCGGCGATCTCCTGGAAAGCCTTCTCTTCTGCAGGGCAGGCCTGATACAAGGCCCTGGCCTCAGAGATGGGAATAATCTGGTCCAGCTCGGCGTGCATGATGAGGCAGGGTAACTTGACCAGCCCCATCTTGTCCAGGTTGCCCAGGCCCTGGGATTCGTCCAGCCCCATGCTCTCTACATCTATGCCCAGCAGGCGCAAAAGGGGCATGGTGTAGGCAAAGCCGCTTTCGATGATCAGCCCGGAAAACTCCTGCTGCCTCTTGCTGGCCAGCTCCAGGGCGCAGGCACTGCCCAGGGAGCGGCCCATAACCAGCAAAGGGCCAGTGCGGTCCTGCTCTTTTAGCCAGGAACGCACAAAATCTAGCGTGAGATGAGCGTCCCTGAGCATCCAGGTCAGGCTGGGGGAGCCAGTGGATTTTCCGTAACCCCGGTAATCCACTGGGATGAAGCTGATATCCAGCTGCTTGTAAACCTGGCCTAACTGATCGTAGTCAGAGACTATCTCCCCGTTGCCGTGGAAGAACAGGATGTGCGCGCCCTGGGCAGAGGCCAGGTGGGCCCTGGCCATCAGCTGCACCCCGTCTTCCACTGGGATGTACAGGTTCTGGGCCCCTTGAGCCGGGAACTTGGACATATCCGGCCTGGGATAGAAAACCCTGGAGGTGATGATTGGTTTGTCCAGCTGGAAGTAGTCTATGTTGCCTGGATCCTGCATACCTGTCTCTCCTGAGTTTATCATCATGCGCCGTAAGACCCCTTCCTTCAGGTAGGGGATATAAGGCGCTT
>CAZBUB010000122.1:0-3323 GCA_964494985.1 uncultured Desulfohalobiaceae bacterium
CACTTGGCCCAGCTTGGACGTGAAATTCAGTGTACGCATTTAGTTTCTCCAAATTACTCAACTGCATAAACCTTGCCTGTCCAATCAGCCGCAATGCTCGGATCATCTAGACATCCAGTCTGGTGGCCTGGGCAGGGTGACCACCACCCAGGTCCCCTCCTGCTCAGAAGAGTGCCAGCTGAAGCTGCCCTGCATGATATCGGCAATCAAACGGGCGCTGTACACACCCAGGCCAGTGCCTTGTCTCTTGCCCGTAGTCACATATTTTTGTCCGAATCTATTCTGGACCTCTTCCGGGATCACCTCTGGATTGTGGATGCTAATCCTGGCCAGATCCTTATCTGCTTCCTCCAGGCAAATAAGCACCTTTTCCCCCGGAGGAGTAGCTTCTACCGCGTTCTTGATCAGGTTGGAGAGCATTGTGTAACACAGCAGCTTCTCGGCATAGACCAGAAAATTCTCCTCTTCTGCCCTGCCTGGCAGGGACCAGGACAAGCTGATCTTGTGCGCTCTGAGTAAAGGTTCAAGATCCTTTTGCAGGTCTTGAAGCACAGCCAGCAGATCTATTGGCTGGGGCTGGAACTGATATTCTCCGCGTTCAATTTGATACAAGCTCAAGGACATATTGATCATATCCAGCATTCGATGCCCAGACATCTGGATATGCTCTAACAGCTCCCTTTGCTCCTGTCGCAAATTATCATCTTCAAGCAAAATCTGGGGAATGCCCAGAATACCATTCAAGGGGGTTTTAAGATCATGTCTGGTAATTCTCTCCACATCCTCTTTTAGCTTTTCCAGCTCCTTGCGCTCGGTGATGTCCCGTGCAAAGACCAGCCCCCCTTCCTTGCCCTGATAAATAATGGGCTGGCCTGTGATCTCCACCCAAACCTCTTGTCCGTCAAGCCTTAAAAACTTCAACTCAAATCTCTCCAACACAGGCTGCCGCTGTTCATCTAGCCTGCGCATTCTCTCCACAACCAATTTCTTGAAGTCCGGATGAACTCTGTCCATTTTGGGCTGGCCCAAAAGCTCTGACTCCTGCCTGGCCCCGAACAGCTCTAGGGCCTGGGGATTAAGATAGGCAAATTTTTGTTCCGTCTGCACGAACATAGCATCAGGCGCGCCCTCTACAATAGCCCTAAAGCGCTCCTCGCTCTCTCGCAGCTGCTCTTCAGCCTGCTTACGCTCGGTGATGTCATGGGCAACGCCCATAATGGACTCGATTTTAGCATGGGCATAGCTTTGAGGTGATGTGTTAACCGTGAACCACCTCCATCTGCCATCCTTCTGCAAAAGACGAATCTCTATTTTACTTTGCCTTTGCTCTGTCTTGAACAAATCCCTTAAATGCCTTTGAGCAAGGGGGTAATCCTCGGGATGAAGCAAATCTGAGACATGCCTGCCTATGTAGTCCTGAACCTCATAGCCTAGCAGCTCAGTGAAACGGGGGGAAAGATAGGTCAAATAGCCATCAGGGGTTTGGGAGTATATGATAGCGTCGGCGTTTTCTACCAAGGACCTGAACTTTTCCTCATTTCTCTGCAAGGCTTCCTTGTTTTGTATGTGCTCCAGAGTCTTGCCCAGTCTTTCAGCAACACTCTCGATCAGTTGGCGTTCCTCCCGCAAAAATGGACTCCCCTCGGCTCCAGAAACCTTCTGCAAATAAAAGACCTCAATCCTGCCTGCCTTATTGCCGCTTATCACAATATCTGCAGCGTGCTTCCATGCTGTCTCCTGAAAACCAGGGCTTTTGAATGTCACATCTTCCAGCAGCAAGCGAGCATAGGCTATATCAGGATAGTGCAGGCCGGACGGGATAAGCTCAACTACGGATTGCATCAGCTCCTGACTGGAGACAGCGGTTTGATCCATTAACCGGGACAAGCCATATAGGCAGTCAAGCTCCTTAACCCGCTCCTCCAGCTCTCTAGATTTTTGCAGCAAGGCTTCCTCTGCCCGCTTGCGGCCGGTAATCTCTGAAACAAAGCCAAAGAAATGCAGCACCATGCCCTCCCGGTCCCGCACAGCCTGCATGTTCCTGGAGACCCAGAACCGGGAGCCGTCCTTGCGCAGCATGGGGCATTCATAATTCACCACTTGGCCCTGCTCCTGCAACAAGCGCAGCAACTCTTGCCGGTCCTCGGGATCAGCATAAAGCTCTCTAGCAATATCTGACACCGCTTCCAGCATCTCAGTTTCAGAGCTGTACCCAAACATCCTGGCAAGAGCCGGGTTGGCGAACAAGAGCTTGCCTTCAGGGGTGGACTTAAAGACACCCACAGGGGCATGCATCAGCATCTGGGAGCATTCCTGGGGTGAGATCCACGATTCCGGATTGCCGCCGCTATCCGGGGTATGATGACTCTGGGACATAAAGAATCCTTTTGCAAAACCTGGCTATTGCACAAAAATCAAGGCGGGCTGACAGCAAAGGCGGCTAAAAGGGCAACAGGAATAACTGGAAGGATCATAGCCGCACTCAGCAAAGACCAAACCGAAGCAAAAGCCCTAGAGGTACAAAACAAACCGTTTAGCAGCCTCATATACTGGAAGTAAATTTTTTTTTCCATCCCTCAAGCATGCTGTCAATAATGAATCTTAATTACAAAAACTACCAAACCACTAGGATTATTACTAAAAGTCCGGCCTAAAAACCGGATTTGACAGCCTCAAGCCCAGTACAAAAAACCCCGACCTCCAGACACTGCACCAAACCTTCCACCTAAGCCCCCAGCATCCCCCTTCCCCGCAGCCCAAGAGAATAATCAAAGGCGTTTGCGCGCGCAGGGGACCGGGGGGGCAGCCTTCCCCAGGGGAGGCAGGGCTGGGATATGATGGCCGCGCCCGTAGCGAATCAGCGAAGCAAAGGGCACACCACCGCTTACAATCTCGAGGTTGGTATTAAGCACCAAGGTACGGGATAACTCAACCACCCCCAGAGGAAGCTGAGACCCAGGGGAGGCAGGGCGGGAAGATGATTGACTGTGCCCGGGGGCAACTGTACCTAAAAATGGTTTTCTATTTGTCTGGGCTCTGCCCAAAGGCCGAATCTGCCGCACATATTTTCCTGCCCTTGGACTAGATACCAGGCACATTCCTCTTCAAAGCAGCCAGCAGCTCCTCCCTGTCCACCGGCTTGGCCAGGTAGTCGTCCATGCCGGCCTCCAGGAACTTCTCCCGGTCCCCGCTCATGGCATAGGCGGTCAGGGCGATGATTGGAATCCTGGCTTTTTGTGATTGGGAAATTGGAGCATTGGAGAACTGAGAGGTCGGGGATGACTCTTTATCTTGTGCCTCCTGACCTCCGATCTCTGACCTCT
>CAZBUB010000123.1:0-3309 GCA_964494985.1 uncultured Desulfohalobiaceae bacterium
TCCATGCTCAATTTGGCCATATTAGCGTACATGTCCTGACTGCCGCCCTGCTCTGGAGAAGGCTGCTCATTTTGGGACATAGGCTTTTCTCCCTGGCGCTAAGTAAGAGGTTTTAATGCATTAAGGCCAAAAGTTGTCTTGTGGTCTAAAAGGTGAGTCAGCTCCATGATATGTATTTCACCATAGCTTGTTCAGGATGGCAAGGCCGGACCTGGTGAATCCTTCATTAAATTTTTTTTCACCCCCAGGGATGAAAATTACGTATACCGGACCACATCCGGCAATAGGCATAGTACGGCCTGCGAAGCCCAACATTTTCAAGGTAATAGTTACACAGACTTTTTTCTTTATTTTTAGTATTACAGCGACATTTACTCTGATTACAATTCGCATTGGTCCTGTCATCCCGGGCTTGAGCAGGGATTTAGAGGCTGAGGGATCAATGTCTGCAGCTCAGACAAGACTCGCAGATGGAGCCGCTGGACAGATCTGTTTTGGTATGACTAATCCCGTCAAAGTGATGCACTACCCTGCGCTTGCTGACCCTGCCCCTGCGGTCCTGGATCACGTCCACGGTTTCCAGGTGGACATTTCTGCCCCACAGAAAATACACGTGTTCCAGGGTCTTTTGCAGGTACTCGTAATCCAGGGGAGCCTCCTGAAAGACATGTTTTAAATAGATCTGCCCCTGATTCTGGTAGTTGCCGTTCTGGACCAGGATTCGCGGCTGGCCTGCATCCGCGTAGAGCTCCTTGAGCTGGGCCCGGATGACCTCGGGTCTGGACTCCACTATGACCAGCTCCTTGTCCCCGTTTCGCCTGAGCCGCTCCTCGTAGATGTACAGCTCCAGGTCGTGAATAAGCTCATCTGTCAGGAAATGTTCCAGGAGCATGCGGTCCGAGTACAGGGAGCGGACCTGGAAGATCTTGTTTGTGCCCTGCTGAAGGCCGCTGTCCCAGTGCTCCAGCTGAAAGGAGTCCTCGCACTCCCGCCAGGACTTGCCGAATTTGCCCTTGTCCCAGCGCTCCTTGATGTCCTCGAAGATCTTCTTGCCCACCAGGTAGGGGTTTAGCTGGAAGGGGTTCGGGGACAGGACTGCAGAGTGATATTGGGCGAAGTAGCCGTGCTCCTCGGAAGTGAGCAGCCGCTCCTGGAAGAGCCTGTGCATGATCCGCTCATGCCAGTAGGCTGCCCACCCTTCGTTGCAGATCTTGGTTCTGATCTGGGGATATAAATATAGGCCCTGGCTGCGGATCACTGACAGCACATCCTGCTCCCAGTCCTCCAGGGGCTTGGGAGAGTTGGCGGTGATATAGCCCAGCACATCCCGCTCCGGTTCCAGGGGAGTGGTGTGCACCAGTTGTTTGTAGTCCGGCCGCTTGGTCTTCTGCCTGGGAAAGAGCTTGAAGAAGTCTGGATCTGGCGGAGTATCCTGGTCCTGCTCCCCATACAGGCGCTGGATCTGCTCCTCCCGGCTCTCTCTTTTCTTGTGCCAGTCCGGGTCCACATTGTACTGCAGGGCCAGCCCGGCATCGCACAAAGGCTCCAGCCGGGACAGGCCGTAGTGCTGTTCATAGGCATCGAAGCGTTTGGCAGCCTCGTAGGCCTGGACAGGCATTTCCCTGGAGGTGGCCTCGAAATTCTTGTTGCTGGTAAAGAAGTCCACGTGGGCGTAGACATGGGCCATGACCAGGACTTGCACCGGAAAAGGATTGGTCTCCATCAAGAAGGCCTTGGGCGGGGAGGTGTTCAATACCATCTCGTAGGGCAGGCCTGCGCCGGAGTGTTCGTAGATGGTGCGCAGTCGCTCGTAGTCGCGTCCCCTGGACCAGTGCCTGAAGTTCACCGGCAGGCCGTAGGCCATGATCTCGAACATCCTCTGGGCAGGCACGATCTCGAAGTCCACTGGGACCACATTCAGACCCCACTCTTCCAGGATCTCCCTGATCCTGGAATCTATGCTGTCCAGTCTCTTCAGATCTATTCTCATCTCCAACGTTCCTTTTGCAAGAATTCTTTGATTGCCGGCAGGATCTGCTTTTCGTCCTCGAAGAGCACTGCCAGGAGCTGATGGCTGGCGCTTTGGGAGACCACCACGCTCTCATCCCGTCTGGAGGTCACAGGCCGCAGGGCAAACACATCCTCCACGTGGCGCATAAGGTTGCTCATCACACTCCTTTCCAGGATTTCCCCGTAGCCCACCATGTTCACCCCCAGCTCCAAAAGGCGGCGCATGGACTTGACTGTGATTTCCGGCTTCCAGTCGTCTCCGTCCGAAAACAAAAAGGCGTACACGTTGTACTTGCTGACCGGATACTGGCTGCTGACCAGATCCGCGGCCAGGTCAAAGGCACTGTGGCAGAAGGTGCCTCCGCTTTCTCCCTTGTGGAAGAAGTGGTACTCATCTACCAGCTTGGCCTCTGTGGTGTGGGTGATGAACCTGATCTCCACATTGTCGTAGAGATGCCTTAGGATCTCCACCAGCCAGAAGAAAAAGGAGCGGGCAATGTATTTCTTGTCCAGGCCCATGGACCCGGAGACGTCCATCATGGCCAGGATCACTGCGTTGGAGTGGTACTCCTCCTCTTCCTCCATGGTCCGAAAGCGCAAGTCGTCCTGGGTGATGACCGCAGAGGCCTCCAGGTGCTCCTCAGGGACAAAGCTTGGATCACGCAGCATCTCCAGGGCCTGGTTGATATCCCCCTGGGCCTGCTCCAGGGCTGTCTCGCAGTCCTCATCAGAGCGTCCAGTCTCCCTTTTCAGCTCCTCGATAAAGTGGATCAGGCGCTTCATGCCCTCCTGCATGGTGCGTTTCTTTTCGATATTGGGCCTGAGGCCACTTCTAGAGATGTTCTTGAAGGTCCAGCCCTCAGGGGTGATCAGCTTGGCCACCTCCTTGGTCTGCAAATTGGGCAGGCCCATGTCCTCCAGCATGTACTGGATCAGCTCCGAGAGCTCTATCTCGCTCTCGATATAGTCTTCTCCTGGCTTGTCCCCGGCCTGGCCGGGCTTGCCCCTGCCAGGCTTGCGGCCGATCACATCCCCGGGCTGACCTTGGCCGTGGCCTGCGCCTGCGCCCTGGCCGTCAGGGGAGCCGTGCTTGAAGCGATAGCTCTTGATGCCCCGAATGGGCACCTTGACCTTCTCATCCTTGCGTCTGGTGATGATGCTCTCGTCAGCCACTATATCCCGCATGCCCCTCTTAATGGCCTCCCGCTGCTTGCTGCGGTGCCTGGCTGCATCCAGGGGGCCTTGCTTGGTCTCGTGTTTGCGTTGATGGATGGGCATTTATGGACTCCGCTGTTTGAC
>CAZBUB010000124.1:0-3196 GCA_964494985.1 uncultured Desulfohalobiaceae bacterium
GGCCGCAGGCCTATGTACTTGATCTCTATCTCTGTGTCCGGCTCCTTGCCGCAGATCCGGATGAAATCCTTGGCCATCTGGGAGATATTGACCGGAGTGCCCATCTCCAAAACAAAGATTTCTCCTCCCCTGCCCATGGCCGCGGCCTGCAAAATTAACTGACCAGCCTCCTCAATCGCCATAAAATATCTGGTTGCCTTGGGATGGGTCACTGTGAGCGGGCCACCCTTCTCTATCTGGCGCTTGAAGAGCGGCAAAACTGAGCCTGAAGAGCCCAGGACATTGCCGAAGCGCACAGCCATAAACCTGGTCCTTGAACCCTGAAAATGGGCCTGCATGAGCATCTCAGTCATCCGCTTGCTGGCGCCCATAACATTGGTGGGCCGCACTGCCTTGTCAGTGGAAACCAGGATGAAACGCTCTACCTGATGCTTTATTGAGGCCTGGATCAGCCTGTGGCTGGCGAAAATATTGTTATACACCGCCTCCCAGGGATTCTTCTCCACCAGGGGCACATGCTTGTAGGCAGCTGCATGCAGTACCAGCTGAGGCTGATACTGCTGGAAAAGGGCCTGCAAAAGCTGCCTGTCCTGGACTTTGCCCAGCACCGGCACATATGAGCTAAAACCGTGCTCGTGCAAGAGCTCCATCTCCAAGCGGTGCAGATTCTCCTCCCCTGCCTCCAAGAGCACCAACATCTCGGGCTCGAACCTCAAGAGCTGCCTGCAGAGCTCAGAACCGATGGAGCCCCCTGCTCCGGTAACCAGTATCCTTCTGCCCTGAAGCAGCCCTTTCAGCTCCTGGTTTTCCAGACGTACCTGAGGCCTGCCCAAGAGATCCTTATAAGATACCTCCCTAAGGGCCCGAATGCTGACCTTATCGCTGATAATCTCCCCCATACCGGGCAAGGTCTTGAAAGGGAGGCCGCTGGACTGGCAAATCTCCACCACTTTCTTGATATTCTCCCTGCCTGCTGAGGGCATGGCGATGACCAGCTCCTGAGCGCCGGTACGCTCTGCTGCAGAGCGGACCTCCGCAGTAGTACCCAACACGGGCAAGCCGTGGATGCGCTTGCCCTGCTTGCCCGGGTCGTCGTCAAGGAAGCCGGTTATCTTGTAGGGCAGAGCCTGATTGTCCAGCACTTCCCTCGCCACCTTCTCCCCGGCGTCCCCTGCGCCCAGGACCAAAAGCCTTTTCCTGGGCTGTGCCTGAGCCGGATAAGCGAAATTATTACTGCAGGGAAATTTCTGATGATAGACCCGAATAGCGAATCTGCTGCCGCAGACAGCCAGAAAAGTGAATATACCGTCCAGGATAAATACGGACCTGGAGAAGCCTTCGAACCGATTCAGGAGGAGTACTGCGCTTAAGGCTGCAGTGGTAGCTATGAAGGTAGCCTTAAGCACAGCCTGCAGATCTACTGTGGCGAAATAGCGCCACATGCCCTGATAGAGACCGAATACATGGAAAATCAGCATCTTGGAAGGAACCAGCCAGGGCAGGACATACAGGATCTGCTGCCAGCGCTCCGTGGCAGGCCAGCCTTCAAAGCGCACAAAATAGGCCAGGATATGGGCCAGGCTGAGCAAAAAGATATCAATGCCCAAAATCAGCCAAAAATTTCTGTTGCGCAGTTGGGTGGAGATACTGCTCCAGTTTGCTCTGGAGGGGACCATTTGGAGACTCCTGCTGCGTAATCAGTCAGATATATACATAAGTTGCTTTTCAGGGGGCTTATCTACGCTGTCCTCTCAGGCCCATTTTCTTTATGGACATACTGGAAAATAAATGCCTCCAATTGAGGCATTTTGTCAATGAAATAAACATTAGATTGGCAAGAAGGGCACTGCCCGCTAATCACACTAATGTGAGACAGCATTAGCGTTTATTCACATTATTCGCGGGCAGAAAAGAAAAGAGTATGCCCGCTCATCACGCAAATTGGCACGGATGAAGAAGATGCTTGGAAAAATTCAGGGGTAACAATGCTAGGAAGCATTTGACCGCGCTCTGTGGGGATATTACTATTGCACTGCAGAGTAATTCATTGAGATATTTGCGCTGCGATAAAGAGGCAGGAGCACATCATCCTGGAGCAGTCTATGGAGGGCTACCTTGGTGTAGATTGACGTTATTGGAAGAAAGACAGCTCACTAAAAAACGAGAAGGACAAAGGAGCATTTTGGTATGCCAACCTTTTGGGCCCACTTGGCTGCGCGCTTCAAGCTGCAGATCGTATACGCCTTTGGCAGTCGGGCCAAGGAGGTAGCTGCTTGGCCCGGCACCAAATGGCAATTCCCAGCATCTGACTCAGATGTAGATATCGGGGTGAAGCCCTCTCCTGGATGCAGCCTGGACCCTATGGAAAAAGTTGGCATCGCCCAAAGTGTCGAAGACGCTTTAGGGGTGCCCAAGGTGGATCTCATTGTCCTGCCTGAGGCTGACCCTTTCCTGGCGGCCAATATCATCCGGGGGGAGCGATTGTACTGTACAGACACATATATGGCTGATGAGTACGAGTTGTACATTTTGCGCCGGGCTGGAGACCTGATTTTTTTGGAGAAGGAACGTATAGCCCTGATCATGGGGGACACATGATCCCTGGGAGAATTTCGCAGCGCATTGTGGCCGATCGGATAAGCTGGATGCAGACTATGCTTGAGGATATCCAATCCCTGCCTTTAGCCAGCTTGGAGCAGTTTACCCAGGAACGACTCACCGTTTTAGCGGCTGAGTCCTGCCTGCGTCGGGCATTGGAAGCCATGCTTGACTTGGGAAGGCATGTTGCGGCCAAGAGGCTGGGCAAGGGGGTGAGTGAGTACAAGGAAATCGCAACCCATTTGGCCCAGGCTGGAATTATCTCTACAGACACAGCACAGTTGATGAAACAACTGGCCGGATACAGAAATCGGCTGGTCCATTTCTATCATGAGGTGTCCCAAGAGGAGCTGTATACCTTGTGCGCCAACAATTTAGAGGACATCCGCACCGTGACCCAAGAACTCAAGAATTGGCTCAATGCCCATCCCCAAATCATGGACTCTGAACTCTAACTCCTCCCCACTAGCTTGGACTTAGCTGTCTGGAAAATTAGCTTTGCTCGCCAGTTTCATTTAGCCAGGCCTGATACGCTAGCCCGCACTGTGCATTCTGTTCAATAGGGCAAAGGCCTTGCGCAACAGAGCTTTGTACCTCT
>CAZBUB010000125.1:0-3064 GCA_964494985.1 uncultured Desulfohalobiaceae bacterium
AAAGGGGCGTCCAGGTGCAGGTCTGCGGCGTGTACAAAGCGAAAGGAGGACATAAAGGTATTATGTGCTGTTTTGGAAGTGGTTCTGTGCTTGTTCTGTTATCTTACTGGAAGCTACCAGAACCTGAACAGGGTGTAAATCCTGGGTTGAGGCAGACTGGTCTTTATTCCCATCCGAAATAGCTCTCAGCTGCCCTGGCCCTGCTGGTGCACCTGCCACATATCCTGGTCGGTGAAGCATTTTTCTTGCTCAGCGTTGGAGTTTAGCGCGTCCTGCTCCACGTCCCTGGCGTTGAGTCCCTCGTGCAGGACCTCCTGGAACCATTCGTGCTGGATGAGCAGGTTCATGATCTCGTTGGTCCCGGTCCAGATCTGGGACAGTCTGGAGTCCCTGACTATCTTTTCAATGGGGTAGACATCTGTATAGCCTATTCCGCCCATGACCTGCATGGCTGTGTTGCTCACGTCCCAGGCCATCTTGGTGGCAAATTTTTTGGCCTCGCTGACCAGACGCCGTACATTGGACGCGTTTTCATCTGCTGCTTTGGCTGCCATGTAGACCAGGCCCCGGGCTGCATCCAGCTGGGTCAAGGCATCACTGATCATGAAACTGACCCCTTGGTATTTGCGGATGGGCTGGCCAAAGGCAAAACGCTTGTTGCTGTACCTGGTGGCCACCTCCAAGGCAGCCCTGGCCATGCCCAGGCTGGCTGCAGCAGAGGTCAGCCGTTCCGGGATCATCATCTGATGGAAGACCAAGGCCCCTGCATGCAGCTCTCCCACCAGGTTCTCCTTGGGCACCTTCGCGTCCCTGAAGACCAGTCTGCCTGTGCCCCCGCCCCGGGTGCCCAGCAGACCGTAGACATGCTCTGTGCTTACACCTGGGCCTCGCTCTACGATAAAGGTACTGATCCTCTTGTACTTCTCTGCGTTCTCCTCCAGGTTTGTGCGGCAGTAGACCAGGAAGACGTCTGCTTCTGTAGCTCCGACCACAAACCTCTTCTGGCCGTTGATAAGGAAGTGGTCATCCTTTTCCACTGCCAGGGTGGTAGCCCCGAAGAAATCAGAGCCTCCCCTGGGCTCGGTCAGGGCCTCGGCGCAAATCAGCTCCCCACGCAGAATGGGCTGCAGGAATTTTTCTTTTTGCTGGTTGGTGCCAAACTGGCTCAGGGCTTCGCCCACAATAGAGGGCATGACAAAGGCGCAGCCCAAGGCAGTGCCCAGGACTCCGATCTCCTCCTCTGCCTGGGCCTCAGCAGTCCAGGATAGGCCCCTGCCTCCCCACTCAGGATCGAACCTAAGGCCCAAGAGGTTCTCTTTTCCCAACTCTTGTACGAACTCCTTGGGATATTCGATCTCCTCCCGATCCATAGCCCGGATATAATCAGCTGAAACACGGTCTTTTGCAAAAGCCCGAACTTCTTCCTGGATCCTTTGTTCCTCCTGGCTTAAGAGCTTTTGGTAAAACATTCCTGCAACCTCCTTGGGGCTTGCGAGTTAAACAATAACTGGTTTTGAAAAAAGATTGCTGCTGTTGGCTAAAAAAGATTTTTAAGGTTCTTTAAATTGGTTCGGTGGCAGATATTGACTGAAATTGCCTGTGCTCAAGCCATCCTTGAACATCTGAATGAATATCAGGGCCAAAGTCCACATATGCTGATTCAGTTCCTGTCTGTTTCTGCCAGGATAGTTGTAGAAAGTGATTAGGATGCCATTTATGCAAGCAAAAAAAGTGTGCGCAAGATAGCGTGCATTGGTTTTTGCTCCTGCCATGCGGGAAATGGTCTCTATTCGGTCCAGAAATGATTTCATAGCTTGGTTGAGATCTTGGAGGGACTGGGCTGAAAGTCCGCCTTGCAGCATGAATTGAGTCATCATAGTAAAATAGTGCTCGTTTTCTCGCAGGTAATCCAAAAGTGTTTGAGCTGTCAGTTCCAGCAGATCCTGTCTGGGTCCGGAATCTATAAGGCTGTCGAGCATTCTGCCAAGCTCCTGGACCCCAAGCAGGAAGGCCTGCAGGAAAAGGGTTTGTTTGTCCTGGAAGTAGCGGTAGATGCTGGCATGGGAGATGCCTGCCACTTCAGCTATTTCCCTGAGGCTGGCCTTATGCAGGGATTTCTCGCTGAATACCCGAATAGCGGCCTGGAGAATGATTTCCTTTTTGGCCTCTTTTTCCCGTAGTTTGAGATCAGCAAAAGTGGAAGGAACTGACATAGGTTTCTCATATTGTTTGATTAACCAAAATTACAATAAGCTTACCAATGGTAGCAAAATTGTCAACTGGTATTTGGTCCTCCCCAGGGACTACGCCACGTCGGATTCCAGGCGACCAGGATATAGCTGCAGGATTTGTCCTTATTGGCAGTGGATAAAAATTATGGCTTGCTGCGTTGTCTATTTGCAGCAGTTGAATTAGATTGGAAGTTCGGAAAAGAGGAGTGAATTGATACGGTACCTTTTCAATAAGTCTTGGTAGAGAGATCCTTCGTTCGCAGAATCATTCAGCGCCTGTCCTGAGTCCTGGAAGGAATGACAGATTATAATCTGCTGTCTTTGTGGTCATGACCTTCGGGACAGGGCGGGGGAATCTCTGGGAAATAGTGGTTCATGATCGAGCTTGCTTCGGCGAAGACGTCTCGCAAGGAAGGATGAGAAGCGCTCAATTGAGGTCAAAACAAACTGGATACGCTCATTTAGATGCTGGAATGGATGTATGCCTACGAGAAACTCTTCTGGTGGTTGACTGGGATCTCTCTAGCCCTGTTTGCAGTCTTTCTGGTTCTCGGGCCTTGGCTGGTGCTCCATATACCTGAAGACTATTTCCTGGGCGAAAAAAGGTCCAGGAGGCTTCCAGTCGGCCAGCACTCAAAACCGATCCATCTATTGCTTCTGGCAGTGAAGAATGTCATGGGCGGGATACTCCTTGTGGCAGGGCTGGCGATGCTGCTGCTGCCGGGTCAGGGGCTGCTCACGATCCTGCTGGGCCTGTCGTTCATGAATTTTCCTGGCAAGTTTAGGATTGAACGGTGGTTGATCTCCCGTGGTCCTGTGCTGCGGTGGATTAA
>CAZBUB010000126.1:0-3055 GCA_964494985.1 uncultured Desulfohalobiaceae bacterium
CTGACATCGCCCGACGTATAGCCCCGGACCGTATCCACCTAAACACCGTGGAACGCCCGCCGGCCGGGATAGCCCAACGGGGAAACGGGGATAGGTCGAAAATGTTTGTTGCTTCCTGAGTTCCGTCCTCGCTAGACCCGAGCCTTGCTTCCTAGTTCTTTGCTCAGGGCTGTATGGATGTGCCTAAAGGCCTTGGGATCCTCCACTCGTAATGCTGCATCCGGAACCAGTGAATTGAGCATCCTTTGCATCTTCAAAAAATCCGCTCCCTTGCTGATGCAAAGAACCCCGCAAAGAACAATTTCCCGTTGCCGGATTTCCCTTTCCTTCTCCAGGCGCATTTTTTCCGCAACAGGCAAAAGCAGGAAATTTGCCAGAATTATCCCGTACAAGGTGGATGTTAGGGTTACAGGCACATTTTGCAGGATCAAACTGGCCTCCTCTATGCCCATTAAGAGCCCTACCAGGCCGATTACGCTGCCAGCCACGCCGAATGACGGAGCAAACGCGGACATATTTCTAAAGACCTTTTCCAGTTCCTGTCTGGATCTGGCGTGGACTGTGGCCTCTGTGTTAAGGATCTCCCGGATTTCTACAGCCTTATAGCCATCCTTGATTAGGTCCAGCCCTTGAGAAATTGCTGGGTGCTTTTGTCCTGCAACCTTTGCACGCAGTACCCCATATTTTCGATACAGTTGCCCCAGATACAGCAGGCTATGGATCAACTCCTTTTCTCTGTCCTGCTGTTCTTGGTAGGCTTGGGAAGCAAAGGCCAGAGCCCTGCGCAGCATCAGCGGCCCTGAGCTTAAGAGCCCGGCACCTAGAGTGCCGGAGCTTACCACTATAAAGGCGGTTGCATTGAAATAAATTGAGGCATGGCCTGTCAGGAAAAAGGTGGAGATGAACAACAAAAAGCAAAACAGTCCGGCTGCCAGGGATTTGTTCATCATAAGGATCTTGCCTTCCTTGTTTTTTATTTATGCTTTTGAAGCTTGATCTCTACGCGTCTGTTATGGTTCCTGGCCTGTTTTGAATTGCCAGGCACCTTGGGCTTGGCAACTCCCAGGCCCTGAATGACCAAGTTTTCCTTTCTGAAGTTGGAGAACCTTGCCAGCTGTTCTCCGATCCTGGCTGCCCGCAGAGCAGATATCTCATAGAAACTGCCTTGCTCATCCCGGCTGATTTCGCTTTGCTCTGCGAAACCAGTGACCACAATCCTGCCCTGGGCCAGGGAAAGGACTTCTGCTATACGTTCCAGGTGCTCCTGAGCCTCTGGATTGAGACGCACTCTTCCGGGACTGAAGAATGTGGCTCCGTGCAGGGAAATTATTACCTGGCCTTGCTGATCTTTGTTAATGCTTACTGCAGAGTTGCGGGTTTGCAGCTTGTCCTGAGCCCGGACATACATGGTTTGCAGGTTCAAGTCGCTTTTTTGTTCGCTGCGGCGCTGGCCCCAGGCATTTTCTTGGCCTATGTTTGCGACATTGGTTTTTTCCTCTCTGGCGTGAAATGCATACAAGACCAAGAACAAAATGAACATAACCATCATCAGGTCAGACCAGGGCACAGCCCATCTGACACTGGACTCTGCTGAGTCATCGCATCTGGAAAGATAGGACAGTGTATATTTAGAGGGCGTTGTATGCTGATACATATCCAGTTTCTCCCTGGCATGTTGAATAAAGGTGAGCAAAATTTTCCTGTTATCCAAAAGACTGCAATTTGCAAGCCATGGTAGACCCTGGCCCAGCATGATTACAGACTAAATACAATAACAAGAAAATACAGCTGATTAATGCTCAACATGCTGTAGAGTTAACAAAGCCACTTTTTGGCTCAGCTAGATTGAGCATAGGACTTCTTATCCAGCATTCAGGGGTTTAGATCTATAAGGAGGGCAGGCAGCAGACATCTGCAGCTGAGCAAACTTTTCAGGGTCTTCCGCAGAATTTGTGGGTACCAGAACCTCAACTTGAGCTAACGCAACAGGCTCAAGCTTCCATAAGATAGGTGCATCCCGTCTCCTTGTTTGACATGATCGCAAATGGGTACAGACAAGACTTAATATTCCTAGAAAAAAATTGAGAGAAGACCCTTAATATTAAATATCACATGTCGATTAGAAAATCGGGCTTCTTCTGAATTCGCTCTGTTCCTGGCTTAAAGATTTACAGTTCAAGTTACGGATACGGCATCTTAAAAAAGGAGGAACTTATGAGAAGGTTCGGTGTTTTGGTTTCAGCTTTGGTTTTGGTGTTGGCTGTGATGCTTGTACCAGCAAGCGGGTTCGCTAAGGATTTTTTCCTGACTCCCAAGGTGGGGACCCAGGGGATAGGCGCGGACTTGGGGTACAAGGTAACCCCAAAATTTGGGGCAAGAGCGAATTTCAATTATTTCACTTACTCCCATGACGACACCATTGAGGATGTTGATTACGACGCGGATCTGGATTTGACCACCGCCGGCGCTTTGCTGGACTACCATCCATTCGAGGGCAATTTCCGCATCACTGGAGGGGCTTACTACAATGGGAACGGTCTGGATTTAGAGGGAAAGCTCGCCGAAGGAGCCAGTTATGAGATAGGCGGGAACACTTACACTACAGACGAATTGGGGTCCTTAGAGGGCGATGTGGACTTCAACTCCTTCGCCCCGTACTTCGGCATCGGTTGGGGCACGTCCACTGATTCCGGAAGCTGGGCATTCTCCCTGGACCTTGGCGCAATGTACCAGGGTTCCCCTGATGTGAGCCTTGACGCAAAGAACCAGGACACATTGGACGAAATCAACGACCAGACTGGAAGGGACCTAGGGAAGGACTTGGACAAGGAAGCCAGTGACATTGAGGACGACGTGGATTACGGATTCTATCCTGTCGTCTCCGTGGGTGTGACCTACAGGTTTTAACAGATCCAGGGCATAGAGCGGCGTGGCGGGCGGTGAAGAGGATCGCCGCCTGCCCCAAAAAATCAACGGAAATCGTATTTATCATCATGCGCCGTAAGACCCCTTCCTTCAGGTAGGGGATATAAGGCGCTTTCCAAGGTCTTTTTTG
>CAZBUB010000127.1:0-2974 GCA_964494985.1 uncultured Desulfohalobiaceae bacterium
GGCAGGCTGACTACCACTTTGGTATTCAGCTGCTGCTCCAGCTCCTGGGGCGTATAAAAGGTGGGATCCAGGCTCTCCCGGAGATATCCAAGCCCTCCGCCCAGGCCTAAGCCCAAAAACAGGGCCATAGCCAGAACCTTTTTCCTGTCCGGCTTAAAAGGCTGGTCCGGAGTGATGGCTGGGTCTACTACCCGGAACTGCTCGCCTTGCTGTCTGCGCTCCATCTGCTCCCCCATCTCAGCATCCAATTTCTTACGCAGCATATTCTGATAGCGGTCGTTAACCGCATTGTAATCCCTCTCCAGGTTCTTCAGCTGCAACTCCACTTCGGAAGTCTCTTCAATGCGCTGCTCGTATTTGCTGATCTCTTGCCTCAGCTCTTTTTTCTGCTCTTCAAAGTTATCCAGACGCATCTGCAGCTCTTGTTTCTGCACTTGGATCATTTCCTGCTCTGGAGAGCTTTGCTTTTGCTTTGGCAAGGGCTGGAAATCCTCCAGGCTCATTTCTGCCTGCTTCTCCTGCAATTGATTGATCCTGCGCTGCAGGACCTGAATATCTGGATGCTGATCCTTGTATCTGGTGCGCAGTTGCTGCAACCTTTCCTGCAGTTCTTCGATCTCTTGCGCATCCTCATCCTGTTGCAGAAAATGTTCAGCGTCTAAAGCATCGCTTGAGGCTGACTGCTGACTATTGAGAATAAGCTGCCTTCTGACCTCTTCCTCTCTGTCCTCGATTCTGCCCAACTCTTCTTTGAACTGGCTGAGCATATTCATATTAGAATCCAGCTGACTGGGCAGGCGGCCCATATTCCTGCGCTTGAAATCCTCCAGGGCCTTCTCGCGCTTCTGCAGCTCCTCCCGCAACCGTTGCACTTGAGATTCCAGGAAACTTGTGGTGCCCATGGCCATTTCTTCCCTGACCTTGAGGTTGCGATCAATGAACTGGGAGGCCAAGGCATTAGCCACCTCGGCTGCCACCTGGGGATCCCGCCATTCAAAGGAGATCTCAAAGGCCTGGTTCCTGGCCCGCAGATTGACATCGATCTTGTTCCGCACATTGCGGACCAACTGCTGCATGGATGGCTCCTTTTCTTCCTGCTTCTGGGCAGAAGCTTCCATCAACCCTATCTTGGACAGCAGTTTCCTTTTGATCTTGCCAGCCAGACTGGGCTCTTGTTCTTTTTGGCTGGGAAGGAGCTCAAATCGCTCAATAATATCCTCCAGATTGGTCCTGCTGTGCACCTGCTGGGAGATGGTTTGCAGCCTATTCTGCAAATTTTCAGAAACTGTGTCGGGCACAAACTTGGAGGGCACCCTCTGGGCTTCCACCAGGATCAAGGTAGAGGACCTGTAGACCTTGGGGCTTTGATACAAGTAGGCAGCTCCAGCAATCAAGCTTAAGATGAGCGGCAGCACTACCCACCATTTGCGCCTCCAGGCCATGTCCAGATATGGTCCCAGCTCAATCTTGGGAATATTCAACATTTCTTAAATCCCGTAGGTTTTTATTTTTTTGAGTAAACACTTATAACTTATATCCAGCATCCTGGCGGCCTGCTTCTTTTTGCCCCCGGTTTGCTGCAGCACCTTGCGGATCAGGTCTGCTTCAGCCTTGCTTGCAGCCTGATTGGTGAGCTCCTTCAAGGGAAGCTCCTGGGGGAGATCCAGCTCAGAATCAGAGAGAGAAGCTGCCTTGGTGTGCTCTGCTTCAAGGCCCAGGCTGACATCCTCGCCTTGACTTGCCTGCTCATTCACCTTGGCTGCATTTTCTGGAAGCCTGTTGCGCAGCTCCTGTTTGATTAGGCTCTCCTGCTCCAGAGCAACCAAGTTCTTGATATTGCTCTCCAGCTCCCGCACATTGCCAGGCCAGTCATACCTCAAAAGCAAGTCCCAGAGCTCATCTGACAGCCTGGGGACTTCCTGCTTATTGTACAGCCTGCAATACTTGTCCAGAAAATGCTCCACCAAAATCGGCACATCCTGCAAACGATCCTTGAGCCTGGGCAAATCCAGCTTGACTACTGCCAACCTGTAGTACAGATCTTCACGAAAGCTGCCCTGGGCGATGTTCTGCTGCAGATCCGCATTCGTGGCAGCCAGCAATCTGGCCTGGACCTGGACGCTTTGTGATCCGCCCACAGGATAGAACTCCTTTTCCTGCAAAACCTGCAAGAGCTTGGCCTGCATATAAGGAGTCATTTCCGAGATCTCGTCCAGGAAGATGGTCCCTTCCTGCACCAGCTCGAACCTGCCTGGCTTATCCCGCCACGCGCCGGTAAAGGCCCCTTTTTTGTACCCGAAAAGCTCGCTTTCCAAGAGGGAGGCAGGCACATTTGCACAGTTGATATCCAAAAACTGGTTGCAGGCCCGGCGGGAATTATTGTGCAAAGCCTGGGCCACTACCCCTTTGCCAGTGCCTGTAGCTCCGCAGATAAGAACAGTAAGGTCGGACTTGCAGATCTTGGCCATGTTCCTGCGCAGCTTGCGAATGGCCTGGTTATTGCCCACCAAGTAGGGTTCAACAGGTGCAGAGTCTATGATATGGCAAGCAGGAACCTGGTCCTGACACCAATGATACACTGAGCTGACAAAGGCGGCAGTGTCCAAAGGCCTGGAAAACTGCACTGCATTGGATTCTTTAATCTTGGAGCCTGGCGCTTTGCCATTGCTGTTGACCAAAATAACTCGGGACCAGGTGGAAGCCTGCACAAGCTCCTGCAACTGGCCCTTATCCAGATCCTGATACACCACCAGCAGCCTGGACTCCTCTTGGCTGACTTGGCCCTTTTGCTTTGGGGGCAAGCACTGGACTTCAAGATCAGGGTCTAAAGGGACCTGCTGCACCAAGCTTTGCAGGTAGCCTGCATAGACATGATCTGGGGATTGGATAATGACTTTGGACAACGCTTATACCTTATTTTGCTGCTGTAAACCCTCTGCCATCGCCGCCAGGCGATTGGAGTTTCTTGGCGGGC
>CAZBUB010000128.1:0-2892 GCA_964494985.1 uncultured Desulfohalobiaceae bacterium
ACACCTCAGAGAAGAGCCTCAAGATCTGGTGGGTCTTTTGCCTGGAGAGGAGTATAGCGGCTATGGGTTGTTCATCGTCCTTGAGTCCCAGGATAATGTGTCCGTCTTCCTGAGTTTCTATCTGGGCTGAGGTTGCCAGGCAGGTGGGGATTGATTCCTGATCAGTTGCCTGCTCACCCTTTTCAGACTTACTGCCCTGCACAGAAGCAACGTGCTCCATCTGCAATACTTCGTCCATTTTGTTATCCTTGACGTAATAGATAATATACCTTAAAATGTCAAATAATGATCCAGTCGTTCAAGAACAAAAAGACAGAAAAGCTCTATTGCGGGGAGTTTGTTCCAGAATACAGCGGTTTTGAGCGGCAAGCTGTGCGTAGACTACAGATCCTGGACAGTGCAGCTTCACTGGACGATCTGAAGCAACTGCCTTCAAATCGCTTTGAAGCCCTTAAAGGTGATAGGAAGGGACAATACAGCATCAGAATCAACAGACAATGGAGAATTTGCTTTAAGTGGTATGACGACCGTCCCCAAGAAGTTGAGATAACCGATTACCACTGAGAGGAAAAACATGCAGAACAAAATGCCCCCGGTCCATCCCGGAGAAATACTGAGGGAAGAGCTTGCAGAATTGAAGCTTTCTGCAAGGGGCTTGGCCCGCCGGCTTGATGTACCGACCAATCGGATCACAGCAATCTTGAATGAGAAGCGGAGCTTAACCCCAGATACCGCCCTGCGTTTAGCTCGGTACTTTGGAACAACCCCGGAGTTCTGGCTCAATCTGCAGCAAACGTATGACTTAAAGATAGTCAGACAAAACAAGGAAGCTGAGATTCAGGCAACTGTGCAGCCTCTGGAAGCATAGGCTTCACTGCCTCGCCCTTTGCAATTGTTACCATCCTGGAGATGGGCAGTGAGTATGAGGCGGTCCTCTCTGGGATCGTAGCCCAGGGAGAGGTGTTTGGCTTTGGGGTAGGTGGTGGTGGGCATAATTAAATATTATCAAAGTTAAGAACTTCATCATCCCCGAACAGTTGCTCTATGTCCGGTTCCTGTACCTTTTGTTGCTGCTTGGCATGGTACTTCGCCAACTCTGCCAACCGAGAAACCTGGTTCATAGAAAATAGCTGTGCATACGCCAATCCCAGTGCACCATTATTTCTAAGGTCAGCAAAAGTCTCTTTGTCCAGCTCGTTTAAAGCTTTCTCGCTTATGCGGTACAGACCGTCAATCTTTACAGGGTCATTGTCTTCTGATTGCTTGACCTGCAGATCCCATTTCTCGATCACACCAGCTTTTTGCAATTCCTGACAAGCAGCTTGGGTAACTTTCCTATTCCTCTCGCACTGGTTTAAAAAGTTCAGTGTGTCCTGCACTGGTTTGGTCAGGTTTCCTTCCTCGTCGAATAGGGGTTGTCTCTGGTCGTCTGAGAGGTGGGACTCTTCGATACACAGCACCTTCTTGCCCTGGTTGTTGTCTGCCAAAGCAAAGGGATAGCCACGGAGGACCCTGGGACATAGGTTCCCAACCACTTGCCGTCTGGATTTACATGTAGGTTCTGTCCGCTTCCAAGTCCGGTTAGAGCTACAGGCATATAGGTTTTCTGCTGCTGGATGAATCCCGGGGCATACAAGGGAATAAGCTTAGAAAGCTATGCCAGTAGGATGGGGACAACCTGCTGTTGTGAGGCAAAGGAGTATCCTTGGCGGGCAATGAAATGCTTGCTTGCGTGTTCTGTTTTGGAGAGGGCTTTCCAGGTGGACATTTCAGGTGTCCTTGCAATAAGCGTGTTTGTATATGTCATGAAATGTTTAAAAAAGATTGCCTCGAGATCCTGGTAGCGTCCGGAATAAACTCACAACAAGACAAAACCGCAGCACATTGCGGGTCTTCCTGCGAATACAGTTCAGATAAGCCTCAACATCAGGCAGCCATGTCGATGACCTCCAGTTGACTGCGTTTCGCACTAGCTTCCGAGACAATCCCTTCAAGATCAGAAGCCACAGAATCCAGAATCCATGCTTCACCGCACTGAAGGCATACTGTTGCCGGTACGTTCCTGACCACTACCAGCATATTGCCTTTGTCTACTGTAAAGGTCGTTGTACCCTGGCTCTGTTGCCCTCCACACAAAGGACAGCCTTGACTGAACAACATTTTTATTTCCTCGCCTTTCTCGTTATCCCGTTTTCCTGAAAATGCTGCCTATCCGGAGTATATACTGTTATGAGATAGACAGAATATGCATCATCGTCCCAGGCAGCAACCACGTGTACTTGCCTATTGCTTGAATATCCGGCAATAAGACAGCTTGGATAAGGCTTCGATTCTAGATATGACTCAATTACATCACCATTGTGTATAGCATTGAACACATCTTCTCGGGAAATATTTCGCTCCAGCATTCGGGCTAGAACGTGCTGACGCCATATTATGTTCCCCTCTTTCAGAGCTTCCCGTATTTTACTCAGCATATGTGACTCATTTTTGTAGGAGGACAAGGCAGGCAATAGTCACAAACTGTCAACAGGGCGGATATTGGCCAGGACGTCTTTAATATGTTCTCGGGTTAGCGCCATATCGTAATCCGCCTGCAGCCCTATCCAGAAGCCGTCGTTTACTCCAAAGAAGCGGGACAATCTGAGCCCGGTATCTGGTGTAATGGACCGTATGCCCTTCACTATCTCACTTATCCGCCTTTGCTGTACTCCGATCTCCTTGGCTACACGGTACTGGGTCACCCCCATTGGCCGCAAGAAATCTTCAAGCAGGATCTTGCCTGGATGAACAGGCTCAAGTCCTCCTTTTGCCACATCAGAAAAGTCCTTCTCATTGAGTTCTTCGATTTTGATGCTCATATCCACCTCTGAGTGGCAGTCCACAATCTCA
>CAZBUB010000129.1:0-2891 GCA_964494985.1 uncultured Desulfohalobiaceae bacterium
TGTGAGCTGGCCCATATCTGCTCGAAACAGGGTTTGCAGCAGAATTAAATACTAGGCCTGTTCCCCGGAATCCTGGTCCCAAAACATCTGCCGCAGCTGCACCAGTGAACGGCCAGTCTTGCGGGCCAGCTCCTGCAAGGCCTCATGCTCTGCCCGCTGCAGCTCTTCCCCTTCAAAGCTGAATCTTTTACTGCGCACCCTGCCCCATGGGGTTTTAATGCTGCCCTGGCAGCGCTCTAGCACTGAGCGCTGCACCTGGTACTGCCTGATGCCCAGGGTCAAAGTCTGTCTAAAGAACTCTTGCCGCACAGACAGCAGCTGATCAGAACTGCAGATAACCTGCAGCAGGCCGCCACAGCGGTTCTTTTTCATAATGCCTGGCACATAAAGAACATCCAGGGCTCCGGCCTGAAACAGGGGCTCGAACACCGCGCCCAGCTCCTCCCCGGTCAAATGGTCCAGATTGCTCTCCAGGACCCACACGCTTTCCTGTTTTTCAAAGCCTTGCTCCTGATACAGAAACAACCGCAGGCAATTGGCCTGTCCCTCCAGCTCCATACTGCCAAGGCCCATGCCGGTGCCCTTGAGTAATCCCTCTGGGCCTGCAGTGAACTCATGCACCAGCTGATCCACAAGCAGGGCCCCAGTGGGAGTGATCAGCTCCTTTTGCCAGGAGGTGGGATATACCGGCTTGCCCTGCAGCAGTTCGAGCACAGCAGGAGCAGGCAAAGGCAGTCTACCGTGTGCACACTCCACCTCTCCGCTGAACCAGGGCAGGGCTGAACAATAAATCTCCTGTACCCCCAGCTCCCCCAACCCCCAAAAAGCTCCCAGGACATCCACCAGGGTATCCAGGGCACCCAGCTCATGGAAATGCACCTCCTCTATGGGCACCCCGTGCACCGCTGCCTCCACCTCTGCCAGGCGTTGAAAGGCGGACTTGCTCCTGTCCCGTATCCAGGGCTGGAGCTGGAGCCTGTTCAGGATGTCCTGGATATCACCCAAGTGGCGCAGGGGCTGCCCTGGGGGAAAATCCAGATTCAGTCTGCTGCCTGCCAGACCCTGCTTGGAGTCCTGTTCGGCCTGAATCTTTATCTCCAGGCCGACCTGCTGCAGAATGCTTTCCAGGCCGGCCAAATCCAGTCCCAAATCAGCCAGGCCAGCCAAGAACATGTCCCCACTTATGCCTGTGGGGCATTGCAGATACAGTCTCATTCCTGCCTCCTGGCTAGATCACTTTGGGCCCTGCCTCGCGCACCAAATCCGAGACCTCTGATTCGAAGCGCTGGAAGTTCTCCTGGAAAAGCCTGGCCAGCTCCCTGCCTTTCTGATCATAGGCCTCGGGATCCTTCCAGGTATTTTTGGGGTTCAGGATCTCCTTGGGCACCTGGGGACATCTGCTGGGCATATGCAAACCAAAAATAGGATCCAGATTGTATCCCTCATAGTTCAAATCCCCCTGTAAGGCAGCCCGGATCATAGCCCTGGTGTAGCCGATGCTGATCCTCTGCCCCACCCCGTAGGGCCCCCCGCTCCAGCCGGTATTCACCAGCCAGCAATCCACATTGTGCTCAATAATCTTCTGGCCTAAGAGGTCAGCGTAAACATGGGGGTGCAAGGGCATAAACGGCGCTCCAAAGCAGGTGCTGAACACTGCCACCGGCTCAGTGACACCCCTTTCTGTGCCTGCCAGCTTGGCTGTGTAGCCGGACATGAAATGGTACATGGCCTGCTCCGGGGTCATCTTGGCAATAGGCGGCAGGATCCCGAAGGCGTCTGCTGTAAGCATAAAAATATTCGAGGGGTGGGGATTGAGACCCTTGCGAAGTGCGCTGGGAATGTGGGTAATAGGATAAGCAGCCCTAGTATTCTCTGTCAGGCTGTCGTCGTCCAGGTCCAGACGTCTGCTCACAGGATCCAGGACCACATTCTCCAGAATAGTGGCAAACTTGCGGGTGCAGTCATAGATCTCTGGCTCTGCCTCTGATGAAAGCCGGATCACCTTGGCGTAGCAGCCACCTTCCATGTTGAACACTCCATGCTTGTGCCAACCGTGCTCATCGTCTCCGACAAGCAACCGGTCCTTGACAGTGGACAGGGTGGTCTTGCCCGTACCTGAAAGACCGAAGAAAAGGGCTGTATCCTTATCCCGACCCAGATTGGCGGAGCAGTGCATGCCTGCCACTGACTGCAGAGGCAAAAGATAATTCATAGCAGTAAAAACCGCCTTTTTGATTTCCCCTCCGTAGCTGCTGCCGCCGATGATGATCAGGCCCCGGCCCAGATGCAGCAAAATAAAAGCTTCGGAGTTGGTGCCGTCCAGCTCAGGGATGGCTGTGCAGCCCGGGGCTTGGATTACGGTCATCTGCGGCTCGAACTCTTGCAGGGCCTTGCGATGTCGAATCTGGATGAACATGTTCCTGGCAAACAGGCTATGCCAGGCATTTTCTGTAATCACCCGTAAAGGGACCTGATAATCAGGATCCGCGCCCGCATAGCAATCCTGCACAAAAATGGATTTGCCCTCTAGGTATCCCAGCACCTTGGTCTGCAGATGATCAAAGACCTCAGGCTCAATAGGCTTGTTGACTTCCCCCCACCAAATTCGATCCTGGGAGCTTTCCTCCCGGACAATGAATCTGTCATTTGGGGAACGTCCAGTATATTTGCCAGTGCTGACCACCAGGGGGCCTAAATGGGCCATCTGGCCCTCGCCCCTGAGGAGAGCCTGCTCATACAGGGCCGGAGTGGTCAAGTTGTGCTGGATACGCTTCAAATTGGCCAATCCGATTTTGCGCAGCTGCTCCTTCATGTATCACTCCTTGCTTCAAAAAAAGTTAGCACCAAAGTCGGTTGTACATATTATAAACACTCCCAGCTGTCCAGCTTTA
>CAZBUB010000130.1:0-2851 GCA_964494985.1 uncultured Desulfohalobiaceae bacterium
CAAGGGCAGAAAGACTCTTCCAGCCTGCCATCTGTCCCGGAGCATATAGACACAGAGCTGCCTGACTTCTCCCAGTACCAGGATGTGCAAAAGAAAAAGAAAGCCTTCTTTGACTTCCTGCGGCCTATTGTGCAGGCAGAAAACCTGAAGGTGCTCAAGGAGCGGGCTTACGTGCTCTCAAAATGGAAGCGCTATCAAGAGGGCCAAAATCTGTCTGAAAAAGAGCAGCAAAAGCTCCAGGCTCTGGCCAAAGAATACCGCGTGGACTCAAAGTATGCTGATGGCCAGGAATTTTTCAGGCAGCTGCTGCTGCATGTGGACAAAATACCGGTCTCCCTGGCTTTAATCCAGGCAGCCAAAGAATCTGGCTGGGGAACCTCCTCTTTTGCCCGCAAAGGCAACAACCTGTTCGGGCAGTGGTGTTTCGAGCAGGGATGCGGCATAGTTCCCAGGCAGCGACCTGAAGGAGCGAGCTATGAAATCAAGAAGTTCGATGATGTATCTGGGTCGGTACAGGCCTATATCAAAAACCTGAATTCCCATCCTGCCTACCAAGATTTGCGCCTGCAGCGCTATCGAATGCGCCTGGCAGGGAAAGAGCCAGATGCGCAGTTCATGGCTGAGGGTCTTGAAAAATATTCCCAAATTGGAATGAAATACGTGGATACTGTACAGAATATGATCCGGGGCAATGAAAAATTCATGGGCCTGCATGACTCGAATGCTGAGTCCTAGGCCAAATCTTTGCCCGGTCGGAAAGGATAGATTAATATCACCCAGTTACTTTGCTAAGGAATGAAAAACAATGCACAAAACGACACCATTTGTTGTCTGCATCCTGGTCTGCGCATTAATCTTTTCTTGCCTTGCAAAAAACACTACAGCAGAAAAGAAAACAGTACGAATCGGCTATGTTGAATGGTCCTGTGCCACAGCCGCCTCTTATGTAGTCAAAGCTGTCCTGCAGGAAAAAATGGGCTATGATTGTAGACTGGTCCCTATGCAGGCAGAGGAGGTCTGGCTTTCTACTGCTAGCAAGGATATTGACGGGTTTGTCTGCGCCTGGCTGCCCAGCCTGCACCGCCATTTTTACGGCAAAGTAGGCTACAATGTGCTTGATCTGGGTCCCAATCTGGAAGGTACCAAGGTGGGCCTGGTAGTTCCGGAATATGTAGACATCGAATCCATTACAGAACTCAAAAAACGTGCCCAAAAATTCAACAAGCAAATACACGGGATTAATCCTGGCGCAGGCATCATGAAGCTGACCAGCGAGGCCCTTGAGGAATACAAAATGCAGGATTTAGAGCTGATTCCAGGCAGCGGTGCCTCCATGACCAGTACTCTGCAAGAGAAAATCAAGGACCAGGAATGGGTGGTGGCGACTGGCTGGACACCCCATTGGAAATTCGCCAAATGGGATCTCAAGTACTTGCAGGATCCAAAGGATGTTTACGGTGGTTCAGAGGCCATCCATACCGTGGTCAGAAACGATCTCAAAGAGGACAAGCCAAAGCTCTTTAGGTTTTTGGATAACTTCAGCTGGGGCCCCAAGGACATCCAAAGGGTCATGGAACAGATCCAAAGCACAGGAGAACCCTACCCAAGCGCTGTCTCCTGGGTGGAGCAAAATTCGGATCTAGTTGAAGCCTGGATTGCTGAGTGATCTAACTTTTGTATCACTCTTGCACTTCTGGAACTACCCACTGGTAGGAGTACCAAAACCATTTGGAGCCATCTTTTGAAGGCCCGGTTATGGTGTACAGGGTCCTCCTGGCAGAGAGCTCGCTTGCAGCCTGCACCTCCACCTCTAAAGCGTCTTCTGTGGATATCTTATCCAGGCTGCACTCCCTTTGTCCGCTGACAAAGCACTGCAGCCCATCCGGGTTCAAGGCCTTATTTTCAATGCGCAGCTTGAGTCTTGGAGGGTTCTGCCCTGAGACCAGCGGGTCTTCTGGTACTGCTTCTGTCACCTGCAGGGCGTTCATCCTGATTTTCTCCTTAAATCCCTCCATATCGGCGTAATTGAGATTCATGGGAAACCGCGGCAGGGCAAAACGCCTGCTCCCAGCAGATATGACCCCAGAATGCTGTGCTGCCGCTGCCATATAATCGTGATCTTCAAGTACGGACATCAATTCTGGATGATACTCGCCAAAAGGATAGGCATAAAGCTTGGGCACACCACCTAGATGGCGTCTAAACTCTGCATGGGATTTCTCCAGGTCCTCTTCAAAGGCCTCTTTTATCTCCCCTGGTTGCTCATTCAAGAAATGGGCATGGGCATGGGAATGGTTGCCTATTTCAAAGCCTTTTTGCTGCAGCTCCTTTAGCTGCTCCCAGCTGAGGTAGTTATTGCCGCCCACATGGCTGGTGGCAACAAAAATGCTGGCCTGGTACCCATATTTTTCCAGAAGGGGAAGGGCTTTGTCCCATATCGAGCTATAGCCATCGTCTATCGTGATCACTGCTGTTTTTTCCGGAAGTTCTTCTTCTGAATAGAGCAGCTCCAGGGCCTCTTTTAAGGTGAGCACAGTGTAGTCATGTGTTTTCAAGTACTCCAGATGCCCTTGAAACTGCTCCACAGATACGCTTGTGGAAGGGTATGTATCCTGCATGCCGAAATGGTGATACATAAAGGCCTTGATTTGGCCGGCCCCTTGCCTAGATTCTCCTGCGCCACCTGCGGCGGCCTGCATGCAGACAGGACCAGCCAGGACTATAAGCAGCAAGGCCAGGACAAAAGCATTCAAATAAACTCTCGTTCCCATAGACTTTCCCCTTGAAGTAAGACATCTAGCAGCCCTTTGCATGTCCACAAACTCCTGCATAGAGCTCAATAAACCTTTAT
>CAZBUB010000131.1:0-2717 GCA_964494985.1 uncultured Desulfohalobiaceae bacterium
CTGCAAGCTGTGCGCCGAGCGGAAACTGATCATCTGTGTGTTGTGTACTAAAGGGGCCGGACCTGCTCAACTTCAGGGACTGCTCGAAGTGAGCCGCTGATCCGGCCCCGAAAAGAGAACCGGCCCCCACAAATATGAGGATGAGCAGGAAGTTGGAAACGGTGAGCAGGTTCTGTATCCTGCTCCCCATGCCCACACTGTGGAAGTGCAGCAGGCTGAAGACAATGATCGTAAATGACGTTGCGATTCGGTCAAGACGCGGATGAGTTTTTTGCGCAGCGCAGCCAACTGCTTGGACTTGAATGATTTGCGGCTCTCTTCCAGGACCTCTATAGCCTCATAAATGGCTGCTTTCAGCTGCCGCTCCCGGCCTGGACCGCAGTTTTGAGCAGATGGCGGATCATAATTTCTTGGATCTTGATTTCCAGCAAAGAGCATTTGAAGCAGCTGGCAGTGAAGTTCTTTGCTTTGCTGCAGACTGTCCAGGCTGGCCTCTAGAGACTGGATAATTTCCTTTCTGTCCTGCTCCATCTTATGGACACTCCTGGGCTTTGATTTTGAGGACCATTAATTGTGATTCTGAATGTCTCGGAGTCCTCTGTTCAAACAGGACAGGCTGGAAGTGCGCAGGAACAGGCATTGTCTGTCATGCTGCTTGCAGCGCTCCTTGACCATCTTTGCTGCGCCGTGACTCACACAGTTCATAGCACAGACCACGGTATCGGCTTTGGAAGCCAGCTCCGGTAGACTGGCCGCAGAGTTTTCATTGCCTCCATCATGATAGAGGAATTTTCCTCCGTGGTTTTCCACCAGCTTCCTGTAGTGGGGGACCATGCTCTTGACCCCGCCTACGTACAGAACCCTGCGTCCACACAGGCTAGGTCCGGGACAACGCTCAGTGCCCCGGTCCGGACAATTCAAGGGGCCAAAGGTGGTTTGATATTGAAGCAGCTCCTCTTCCAGCAGCTGGACGTATTCCTTTTCATACTGGAGCCTTTTTTGGGACTTGGCCTGGCTGGCTTTCAGAGCTCCATGCTTTTTGTGCATGCGAAAGATTTGATCCTCCATATCCGCCTGATGCTTTTTCAACTGCTGTAGCTCGCTGTTTAAGGCTATATTTTGGGCCAGGATGTCTTCAATCTGCTCAGGCTGCAGGCCAGCCTCCTCGTCCAGCCTTTTCCAGCGCTGGATTTCGGCCTTTGTGGAAGCAATCTCTTGTTCCAGCGCGCGTATCCGACCTGCTTTTTCCTGCAGGGCTTTGGTATATACTTTTTTCTGTTTTTTGAGCCTGTCCTGCAGATGTGCAATGCGCTGCTCCTGCTGTTGTTGCTGCTGTCTGGCCCAGACCTTGTCCTGAATCAGATCATGACCGAGCATGTGCATATGGCCGAAGACGCGCATCAAAAGTTCGTCCCCACTCTGCGGATGGGTCATGACTGCCCAGAATGCGCCCTGGAATTCTCCTGCTTCCCAGGCCTGGTTCCAAAGGGACTCCACTTCCTGTTCACTGCCAGCCTTGTAAAAGCTTCGGATTGCCTGCTGATACTTCCGGTCCAAAAGCTTGTGTATGGCCTTGCTGGTTTCGTTTTTCTCCCTGGCTGCCTGTACACATGCGCTATGCACTATGAAAGGATCATTATTCTCAGATTTATCATAGGTTTTGCGGAGAATTTTTTTCAGCTCCTTGTCCGTCAAGCAGCTACCGATAATGGGGCAATGGAAATGGCGATCGAGTTCCCAGAGTTTTTTCCTGCGTGCTATGGGCGACCCAGAGGTTTTTAGCACCTGGGATGCATAGCCCTGCTTTGTGTTGTGCAGATCCATTGCTAATGCCTCCTGCTTATTAGCGTCCAAGCTCAAGGTTTACGTTTTGTGCCGATAATGGCTGAGATCTCCTGCTGCACAGGGTGGCTCCGGATCAATCTGGAAGTACAGTTAAGCCGGCCGTGCGTGCTCAGCCTGGGCAATTGCATGAAATGGGCGGACCATATTTTTGCCAAGTTTATTGTATTGCGGTGCATATCCGCTACTCCTTGTTTTCAGGATCACAGGGCTGCCCTGGATCCGGCTTTGAATCCAGTGTTGGGCTGGAACAACTGGTACAGCCGCTGCAGCCGCAGCCGGAGTTACTGATGCCTTTGATAGAGTTATAGATCCGGCGGGCCAAAAAGCCTAAGGCCAGAATCAGAATGATACCGACAATAATGCTTTGCCACATATAAATCACCTTTGGATACTGAACACTGATTTGAGCCCGGGGCTGAAAACAGCAGCCCCGGGCCAGTACATTTGCAGACATCAAGCCTAGAACTCCACAGCCAGCTGGGTGGTTACTGTGTGGGCCTCTTCCCCAGTGCCGCCCTGGGGCTGGCTGTAGTCTTCGTCGTATGCATATTCCAGGGACAAGCTGGCCAAATTGTCGAACAGCCCCACACTGGCCGATGCCAGATAGCGCTCTTCAGGCTTGTCCAGGGCCTGGGCTTCGTCAGTACCTTGGTAGGCCGCAGTCAGGGTGGCCTCCCTGCCCTGGAGATCAAAGCTGTAGCCCAGCTCCAGGTTCCAGGCCTTGGGCTCGGCCCCATGGCCCTCAAACTCCAGCTCGTTTGGCTTAAACTCATCTAGGGCGCTTTCTTCGTTCCCAGGGTTTATCATGTGCAATCTATTCCATTGCACATGATAAACCCTGGGAACATGTTTTTCCTTATGGACTTGGCCAT
>CAZBUB010000132.1:0-2675 GCA_964494985.1 uncultured Desulfohalobiaceae bacterium
CTCGGATAAGCATTACCGGGGAAGAAACTAAGGTCCGGGGTTCGGCCCACAGGCTTCCGGCACCTACTTCTGTTACTTTTTCGTTTCAACGATTCGAATAGGCATGCAAAAGTAGGTGCCGGATATGAGCGATTTAGAATGCGTTAAGCAAACTGGGCAAGCTATTTCAACCTCAAAGTTCACCACGATCCTCTGCAAGTTCAAGATGTCCAATATCAAACTTTTGCTTTACGCATTCTTAGGAGCGAATTTTTTGAATCCTGTGGACCGAACCCCCGGACGTGGTGAATAGCTACGCTGGCCCTTATTCAAGACTGCCCTGGACTGTAAGGGCAAAATGACCTATAAATGAATGATAAGCAGCAACTCTTCACCACCTGCTGTGTCCGAATACTCAGGAACTGGCATGGCATTGCTATTGTGGTGAACAATTAGCATTGACTTCGCCTTGAACTAAGGCATCGAAGCGGAAGACTAAGAATTTCCGCTTTCATACGCCACTTGCAAAAGACCAGGCCCTATGAGCTATCTGCAAAAGTTATCAGCCTGGCTGCGGCCAGAGCATAGCAATCAAGCCGGTTCCCGGCAGGAGCAGCACTCCTGCCCAGGAGACCAGTCCCAAGCTTTAACCCCGAACCATGTAAGCCAAGGAGAAAACTCCATGCACAAGCCTTCCCCGGAAATCAGCCCTGAGGGGCTACCCTTGATCCTATATACTGCCTTTGCCACCCTGATTCTGGCGCTTTTGCAATGGACGCTTTTGGCTGTACTGCTTTTGCTAGCCACTTTTTTTACCCTGCACTTTTTTCGTGACCCGGAGCGGGTTGTCCCTGCCCAGGAGAAAATTGCAGTGTCCCCTGCAGATGGCAAGATCGTTGCCGTGGAGACCCGGGCCGAGCCCTTGAGCGGAGAAATGAGGTCCAAGGTGAGCATTTTCATGAATGTCATTGACGTACATGTCAATCGCAGCCCGGTGGAAGGAAAAGTGCAGAAAATAGAGTACATACCAGGCAAATTCCTAAACGCCTCCCTGGACAAATCCTCCAGGGACAATGAGCGTAACATACTGAACATAGAGGATCAGGAGGGCGGACACTGGACTGTGGTCCAGATTGCAGGGCTTTTGGCTAGACGCATTGTCTGCCGGGTCCAGGAGCAGGATCAACTGCAAAGGGGGCAAAGGCTAGGTCTGATCAAGTTCGGCTCCAGGGTTGACCTCTACCTGCCCTCGGGGTATGACTGTCAAGTATCTAAGGGGGACAGAGTCCTGGCTGGACAAACCATCCTGGCTAGGGCCAAACAAGATGCGCAAACCAAGCACGACTAAAGACGACCCTGGCCGCAGGCCAAAAAAAAACATGCAGGAAGCCAGGCGCAAGGGCATCTACATCCTGCCCAACCTGTTCACTACGGCCAGCCTGTTTTCCGCCTTTGTGGGTCTGCTCTGGGCCATTGAGGGCAGATTCGAGCTGTGCGCCCTGGCTATCCTGGTCAGCTGTGTGCTGGACGGCTTGGACGGCAAGGTGGCCAGGGCTACCAAGGCCAGCTCTGAGTTTGGCATCCAGCTGGATTCCTTGGCTGATCTGGTAGCATTTGGAGTCAGCCCGGCAATAATGATCTTTCTCTGGCAAACCCATGCCTACGGGAGACTGGGCATGGCTAGCTCCTTCCTGTTTTTGGCCTGTGGAGCCCTGCGCCTGGCCAGATTCAATGTACATGCCATCAGGGGGGTGTCTTTAAGCAGAAAATTCTTTGTAGGTCTGCCCATTCCGGCTGCGGCCTGTGTGTTGGCCACTTTGGTTTTGTTTGCCACCTACCTGCCCCCGGCTGGAGCCCAAGCCCTGATGCCCCCGGCAACCCTGATGCTGGTTCTTTCCATGGCCCTGCTCATGGTCAGCAGGGTCAGGTACGCCTCCTTCAAGGAGGTGGAATTCGTGAAGGCCCATCCCTTCACCTCCTCGGTCTGCGTGGTACTGCTCTTTGTCCTGGTGGTCTCAGAACCTAAGCTTCTGGGTTTTCTCTTCTTTCTGGCCTATCTGGCCTCAGGTCCGATCTATTCCTTTATCCTGATCCCCCTTCGGGGCAGGAGCCTGCTACGGGGGCTTGCCCCAAAAAGCCCTCGTGAATAAAAATCCCCACATACAAAGCATACATACTTTTCCAGCCGGACCCTCAGGCAAACCATTGGTGCAGGGCCTCAACCGCTGCCCTAGGACCTGTGGGAAAAAATAAGCCCCGGCAATAAGCTTTCTCCGCGCAATAGCTGGAGAGCCTTTTTATACACAACAAAAATTATTTGCAGCCCTTGATTGATTTATCCTGACTTTCATTTTTACTATGCGCTTATGGCTTTCAACATACAAAGAAGGAGGTCTTGAATATGCAGGACAGAGTATATGTATTCGACACCACTTTGCGCGATGGGGAGCAATCCCCTGGCGCAACCATGAACAATCAAGAGAAAAAACGCATTGCCAGACAACTGGACAGCCTGGGCGTGGATGTGATTGAAGCTGGATTTCCGGCTTCCAGCCAGGGGGATTTTGAGGCTGTGCAGGAAATTGCCCAGGTGGTGGAGAGCTCCCAGGTTGCCGGACTTTGTCGGGCCTCACACCAGGACATCGACCGGGCCTGGGAGGCCATCCAGCATGCAGCAAGGCCCAGGCTGCATACCT
>CAZBUB010000133.1:0-2668 GCA_964494985.1 uncultured Desulfohalobiaceae bacterium
GTCGCTGTCGATAAGAATGATATCTACCATCCTAGCTCCACTTATCCAGCAGCATGCCGCTCATTTCCTGCATCCTCTGGGCCATCCTCAAGATCTCCTCAGGCGGGATCTGCCGAATCACTTCCCCGCTTTCCCGGTTTCTGACCTTGACAATGACCTTCTCCAGCTCATTGTTGATCTCAAAATCCAGCTGGATATTCATCTGGGCCAGGAGCTCGTTGGTGGCCTCCTGGATCTGATCCAGATCCTCGCTAAGCAGGGAGTCGGATTTTTCCTTGTCTTTGTCGTCCTTTTCCTGCTCTGCTGCCATGCGATCCTGGTTTAGCCTGTTCAACTCCTCCTGGGAACCTTGGTTGCGCTGAACCTCACTCCCTGCCTGCTGCTGGCCTTGCTTTTGCTCTGTCTTCTGCTGAGGCATCATCTGCTGGACAGAGCCAGCTATTTTTTCCGGATACATCTTGTCTCTCCTGGGCAAGAAGGGATATCCCTGCAAAGGCCATATATATAAGAGCTACTGCCTACAAGGTAGCAGCTAGAGCATGGTTTTTACAACCCTGTTTTTTGAGCTCCTGAGCAGCCCCTTCCCATCCAGTATTCAGGGTCTGCAAGACATCCAGGACATTTTGCAGGCGGGCTCTATCCTGGCGTAAAGCACAGAAATTGAGCTCTCTGAGCATGAAGCGATACAAGGCATGCAGCTCGTCTATCAGCTGGGGGTCTCCGTTTTTACGATCCAGGGTGTTGTCCAGCTCGGCAATGATGGCCACAGTCTGATTGATTTTTTCCCAGACCTGGCCTTTATAGCCTTGATCCCAATTCTGCAGTGCGCTTTTGACCCGCAGGATAGCCCCTTCGTAGAGCTTGAGCAAGATATCCTCTGGCGGAGCAGTTGCAAAGGCTTGTTTTTGATAGGTGGCATAGACATTCATGATCCATCTCCCCTGTTATTAAGTCGTTCTATCCGTTATTGTCCCAAGTGTTGATATAGGAGCTCAATTGCTCTTCTGTGCTTTGGTAGCGCATGACCATATCTTCCAGCTTGCCGAATTTACGGGTCTGCTGGGCCCGATAGTCTTCCAGGTCTTCCTGGGCTGCAGCGTAGTCATCCTCCAGGCTGCTTATTTGGGAATCAAAATTATCGATCTTAGAGGGGATGACACCTCCATAATTGTCTGTATAGTTCTTGAGATAACTGCTGACCCTGTCAGCTGCAGAATCCTGGCCCACAAACAGGTTTTGCACCCCTTCAGGATCTTCCTGGAAGGCTTCCTGGAACTTGGCCTGGTCAAAGGCCAGGGTGCCGTCTGAGTTCTTCTCTATGCCCACCTGGAACAGATATTCATAGGAGCCGCCGCTGACTGGCTGGCTCAGGATGGAGCTCAAGCTGTTCTTGGTGGATCTGGCCAGGGAATCGCCCAGCAGGGGGCCGCCTTTATCCTCGTCTTTATTATAAGAGGCGTTTTCTTTGAGGAAAGCGTCATGCTTGTTAAAGGCATCCACAAAATCCTGCACATTCTGGGTGACTTTTTCTACGTCCCTGGAGACAGTTATCTCTGAGGTGCCTGTGTCGTGCAGATTGATGGTTGCATTGTCAATGACGTCGCTGACTTCATTGCTGCTTCTGCTAAAGTTGGTGCCATCCACACTGAACTCGGCATTCTGCCCGGTCTGGGTGGTTTCCTGCTCGTTCGTCAGGGGGTCGCCGTTTTCATCCGCAAAAAGCTCGGCATCAATGGAGATGCCAGGATTTTCCCCTGCCTCGTCAGTGGTGATCTGCTTGGTTCCATCCCCAGTTGTTTCGCTTTTCATGCTGAGGATATACTGGGGGTCCTCTGAGGTGCCAATATTCAAGGCCTGGGCAGTGACATTGTTGTCATCGTTGCTGATGGTGTTGGCCAGGCTGGCCAGGGTGGTACTGTCATCAGTGGTGTAGGAGTATTCTGTGCCTTCATGATAAAAGGACAGATTCGTTCCAGAGTTGATCAAAGAGCTGTCCTGGGCATCGCTGATGCCCTGGGCAACGCCAGTGCCTGCGTGGCCATCGTCCACGCCCACGATTTGGGTATGGGCCTGGGCCCTCTGGGAGACGTCCAGGCTGTAGGTCCCGGGCAGGGCATTGGAGTCTGCCTCCACAGAAGCCACGCTTTCCTTGCTGGAAGAGGCAGAGCTGGGGGTGAAGCTTTGCTTGTCGTCCAGGGAGTCAGAGGCCTTGAACAGGTCCACCAGCTTGGAGTTCAGGCTGGAGTAAGTGTCCTTCAGCTCCTTTTTTTCCTCAATATCTTCCTGGAGAGGCTCCAGCTTTTGCTTCTGCTTGGCCTGTACAAGCTGGTCCACGATATCGTCAGGTAATCCACTCGGACGGCCCTGGGGAAAAGCGTTGGAGATATTGCCCAGAGACATAAGCCACCTCTTTGATCAAAAATTTAAGGTTCCACGCCACTGACTGTGGAATTCTTCAGGATTTTAAATTTCTTTGCCTGCTCAGCTTTTAGCCTAATTGAAGCATAAAATCTTCCAGGGTCAGGCCAAAAGGCCCAACCCCGGAAGGAGCGTTCCTGGAATTATGCTCCGCCACCGCCGCCCAGGAGCTGCAGGGCCAGCTGTGGGTTCTGGTTGGCCTGGGAGAGCATGGCTGTTGAAGCCTGCCTGAGCACGTTGTTCTGGGTCA
>CAZBUB010000134.1:0-2576 GCA_964494985.1 uncultured Desulfohalobiaceae bacterium
TCAGGCATGAGCATGAACTGGTTGCCAGCCATGAATAAAACCAGATCCGCCTGGGCAGCCCCTGCCAGATTGTACAAATCCTGTTCCTTGTCTGCAGGAATAACCGGAAACTGCTTTTTTTTTGCTTGCTGTGCATATCTATGCCCCCTTCCCCAAAAGCTTAAAAATTTGCAGACAGATATTTACGGATAATCATTCCAGGGTCTTGATTGAGGTCGCGCCTTGTGTTATGATCATTCTATCTTAAGATCTACCTGCGTAGCTCAAGGAGTGCAGGGATCCAGACTCGACCACGCGCCAGCACTGCGTATAGTTATCCGTAAGGATTGCCAATAATCCCAAGCTGTTTCGCAGCGCTATAGAAGACTTTCTTCCTCCAGAGCCAAACACTCTCCAAGCTGTTGTCCCTGTTGTTATGTTACAGCACACGGCTAACCCCCTGAACTTTTGCGGCTCTCCGCCCACTGCAGCTGAGTCTGGTTGTAGACTGACCATGCGAATCTGCTGATCTATCGCCCACTTTCTCCAGCACTCCTGTCTCTGGAACATTTTAGCCTGGCTGCCTTAAGCCAAGCCCAGCTGTCAGCTTATACTGAGCAGCCAGCCGATATGTACCATATCTCAAACCCTTTATAAACAGGAGGCTATAAGATGAGTCGGATTCAGGATCTAATCCGAGAGCATCAGCAAGAGCGTAAAAAATCCAAAGAGGAAGAGGCTTACCCCAAAAGGATAACCTGCGGCGAGTACCTGGAAATGGTCAAGGAGCAGCCGGAGATCGCCCAGCTGTCCCCTGCCAGACTGTACAACGCGGTCATGGAACAAGGCACTGAGGAAATCCCGGAGCGGGAGAGATGGGGCGAGGCCACCAGGAGATACAAGTTCTTCTCCGACTATATGTTTGGCCAAGAGGACACCCACGAGAAGCTGATGCAGTTTTTGGCTGCCGGAGCCAGGCGCACCGAGACAGGCAAGCGCATCCTGTTGCTCATGGGTCCGCCTGCAGGGGGCAAAAGCAGCATCGCCTCCATGCTCAAGCGCGGCCTGGAGGACTACAGCCGCAGGGTGCCCTTGTACGCCATTGAAGGCTGTGAGCTGCACGAGGAGCCCCTGCACCTGGTGCCCAGGCATTTGCGGCCCAAATTCGAGGAGGCCCTGGGCATTAGCATTGAGGGAGATCTCTGCCCCCAGTGCAGGCACAAGCTGTTCGAACAGTTCGCTGAACGGGACGAATCCGGAGATGCCAAGGAGGTCAAGTGGGAGGAGGTCCCTGTGGTAAAGACTACCCTCTCAGAGAGAGCCAGGGTGGGCATTTCCACCTTCCAGCCCGGAGATCCCAAATCCCAGGACATCAGCGACCTTATCGGCTACGAGGATGTGGCCAAGTCCGCCCGCTTCGGCAAGGCAGATCCCAGGAGCTACAGCCTGACAGGAGAGCTGGAGAAGGCCAACCGGGGCCTGATCGAGTTCATCGAGATGCTCAAATGCGACAAGAAGTTCCTCTGGACTCTCATCTCCGTGGCCCAGGAGCAGGTCATCAAGGTCCAGGGCTCCACCTTCCCCCAGATATACACAGATACGGTGATCCTGTCCCACACCAACCAGCCGGAGTTTGAGGAGTTCGCCCAGGAGAAGGAGCCCGCCCTGCACGACCGCATCTATATGGTCCGTGTGCCCTACCCGCTCAGAGTCAAGGACGAAAAAAGGGTCTATGAGAAGCTTTTGGCTGAGAGCAATCTAAGCAACATCCATGTGGCCCCTTATGCCCTGGATGTGGTCTCCATGTTCACCGTGCTGACCCGCTACGCCAAGAGCCAGATCTGTGAAGATCCCATCAGGAAGATGAAATACTACAACGGGGACCGGGTGCCTGAGGACAAGTACCGAGATCCCGTGGACATCCGTGAGCTTAGGGAAGAAGGCCGCAAGCAGGGCGAGGGCTTCTTCGGCATCAGCTCTCGCTACGCTATAGACGCTATCAACACTGCACTGGCCAGGGAGGGGGCCAGCTGCCTGACCCCCAGGATGGCCATCAGGGCCCTGCAGCGACATTTCGAGCACCATATGGGCTTCTCGGAAGAAGAGGTCCAGTATTACGAATCCCTGCTGCAGGAAACCAGGGAGGGCACCGTGACCGGGGAATACAAGCAGATCGTGGAAAAGGAGGTCACCAAGGCCTTTCTCAGGGCCTACGAAGATCTGGCCAGGGAGCAGTTCAACAAGTACATGCGCAATATCACTGCCTACTGCCGCAAAGAGAAGATTGTGGATGAGTTCAGCGGGGAACGAAAGGAGCCGGACGAGCAGTTCATGCGCTCCATTGAGGAGGCTATCGGAGTCACAGAGAACAGAAAGGACCAGTTCCGGCAGGAGATCCTGGTCTTCAAGGCCACAGAGGAAAACTTCGACTTCGCGACCTATGAGCCCCTGCAAGAGGCTGTGGAAAAGAAGCTCCTGCACCAGATGAAGGACACCCTGTCTCTGGTGGTCTCCAAAGACCGGCCCAAAGGCGGAGAGGAACGGGCCAGGGCCCAGGATCTGTACGAGACCCTGATCAATGAGCGCGGCTTCTGCGA
>CAZBUB010000135.1:0-2540 GCA_964494985.1 uncultured Desulfohalobiaceae bacterium
TCTGGTCTCAGCCCGGTATCTTTTCCTGGTGCGCGGATCAAGGTTTCTTTTTTGCGGCATATTGCACTAACCCTCAAGCCTGCAATTTCACAAACACAACCCAGTATGGAAAACGAAGGATTGCCAGTTATCGATTATCAGTTACCAGTGTGCTATTGTGGAGTAAGCTGATGCTGAAGATCCAGTTTGGCATGCAAACCTGGTGTCGAGTCTGGCATCTACAGCTCGTATTGCTGCTTAAATTTTCTGATCACTACGGTAGAAATCACATTCAGGGTCAAGGTAACCACAAACAGGACCAAGCCCAGACCAAATGCGGACAGGGTCTCTGCGCTGTCAAAAGCTGTATCCCCGGTCAAAGCAGCCACGATGCGGACTGTGACCGTGGTCATGCCTTCCAGGGGATTCCAGGTCAGATTGGACCTCAGTCCTGCTGCCATAACCACAATCATGGTCTCTCCCAGGGCCCTGGAAACGCCAAGCAGAAAGGCGGAAACAATCCCTGGCAGCGCAGCAGGCAAAATCACCTGCTTGATGGTTTCAGAATTGGTGGTGCCCAGGGCATAGGAGCCCTCCCGCATGCTTTGGGGAATGGAGTTGATGATATCGTCGGACAATGAGGAAATAAAAGGGATGATCATCACCCCCATAACCAGGCCAGGGGTCAGGGCATTGGTGTAGTCCGCTTCCAGGCCCAGGCTCTCTGCCACCGCCACCACCACCGGGCTGACTGTGAGGGCTGCAAAAAATCCGTAAACCACTGTCGGGATTCCGGCCAGGATCTCCAGCACAGGCTTGGCCAGCCCCCGTACCCTGCGCGTGGCATACTCAGACATATAGATTGCAGACATCAGGCCAATAGGCACTGCCACGCACATGGCAATAATGGTGATCATGAAAGTCCCGGCAAAAACCGGCACCGCTCCGAAATTGCCCTCACTCGCGCTCTCCTCTCCCCGGCCTGCGCCAGCGAGAAAGGCTTTATCCGGGGCCCAATTGGTCCCGGTAATGAACTCCCAGATGCTGACCATCTGGAAGAACTTAATAGCCTCGAACAGGATGGAAAAGACTATGCCCAAAGTGGTCAGAATGGAAATCACTGCAGCCAGGAGCAATAACCATTGGATCGCCCTCTCCACCCGGTGCCTGGCAGCCATCCCGGGCCTGATTGCCCTAAGCGCCAGGAAAAGGCCAGTAGCGGCGCAAAGCAACCCGGCTGCCAGCAGCATGGGCCAGGGCGCACTGAACAGGTCCAGGATATGCAGCAGAGCAAAGAAAAGGGAGGCTCCCAAGGCGGGCAGAACCAGCCAGATGCAGGCATACCAGCCATAGAAGCTAGGCTGGGAATGCAGCCTGCTCCCTTGGGCCTGCTGCCCCAAAGCCCTGCGGCGGCCCAGCTGGAATGCAATCAGGGCCAGGGGCAGCAACCCGCCCAGAATCAAAAGCATCAAATTGCCGCTAGACACCAGTTCTTCACCTCACAAACTTTCTTCTCGTCTAATCTTTCCAATCGCAGTGGTAGAACTCGTTCATATCGAAAGCGATTACGACCACGACTACTACTTCAGGTTACCCTCCCCTCGCTGTCGTTGTCGTAATCTATACATTATATCATCTGGAAGTTCAAAAGGTCCCAATATCAAACTCTTGCTTTACGCATTCTTAGGAGCGAGTTTTTTGAGTCTTGGGGACCGAATCCCCAGACCTGGTGAATCCTTCATTAAATTTTTTTTCACCACCAGGGGCGAAATTTACGTATGCCGGACCAAATTCGGCAATATGCTTAGTACGGCCTGCGAAGCCCAATATTTTCACGGCAATAGTTACGATCTTCTTAACTCCCCTCCTTGGCAAGGAGGGGCAGGGGTGGTTGGGATAATGTTTCATGTACCTTGGGCAAGCGTAACATAAGAAGAAGACCTTTGGCCCATAAGCTTCCGCTGCAGGCTTTGGAAAAACAAGGGCTCCCTTCCTCGTCTGAAAAAGAGAGCACCAGAATCATGCCCCTTTATGCAGCAGCCGGGGAAAAGGAGAGTTCCCCTTTTCTCCGGCTGCAGAGCAAGGACTACTCTAAGTCATCACGGGTGAGCAATTTACGCTCCTTCCAATCTTTACGGGTCTGCTCCCTGTCTTCCTTGGGCAAGGGGATCAGGCCCTCTTCCATAAGGTAGCCGGCATCTCCGATCATCTTCTCGGTCAGGAAAAGGTCCACATACTCCTCAAGCCCTGGCACTTCATCCAGATGGGCCAGCTTGACGTAGAAGAACAGACTCCTGGCCACAGGATACTCACCAGAGGAGATGGTATCTGCTTCAGGCTCTACCCCTTCGATGCTCACAGCCTGAATCTTGTCCCTGTTTTGGTCCAAGAAACTATAGCCGAATATGCCCAGGCCATCTTTGTCCTTGGTCAGACGCTGCACAATCAGGTTGTCGTTTTCCCCTGCAGACACATAAGGCCCATCATCCCGGACAGAGCTGTACTTGCCGTCATACTCCGGGATATCTTTGCTGGCCGCCTCCATGACCAACTCCCCAAAG
>CAZBUB010000136.1:0-2493 GCA_964494985.1 uncultured Desulfohalobiaceae bacterium
CCAGCTTGTGTTCTTGCTGCCCAATTGTCCAATAGGATTTTATAATCCAAAAAGCTCTTTGTGATCAGACTAGATTATAGACCTGCAAAGGAAACTGTCCTCGTCACGACCCTCCCCTAGCCCCCTGGCCAGGGAGGGGAACTTGAATTCGGGCCTGTTCTCTTTGATGCGGGTCTTTACGTGCATGATTTCTTTCCTCTGATTCCCCTCCCTTTTTAAGGCTGGTCTTCACCCTGACTTGACAGTGTAGGATAAGGAAGAGATCACTGTTCAACCACCCCTTACCCCTCCTTGCAAAGGAGGGGAACCATAGCTGTCTGATTCTGCTTAATATTTAAAGTCGTAGCTCCCAATAAACTGAGAAGGTTATCCAAAAGACGGACATAGAAGCTTGCTCCTCTTAGCTCCCCTCCTTGGCAAGGAGGGGCAGGGGTGGTTGGGATAATGTTTCTTAGACCTTATTTTTCAGTATGTTATTAACCCACGGTGCCAAGTGCTATGCTCAGCCTGACCAGGGAAGGGAATAGCGGAAAAAGCCATCAGGATCGATACATCTGATCTCATTCTCACTATATTCCGCCCTTACAGGGCTGGCGGCAGCCGCCACCCGGCGTTCTTATTACTTGATCAGCTTGGCCAGCTTTTTGAAAGATTCAGTGCCTGCTTTTTGCAGCCACTCAAAAAGCACCATCTCAGTGCAGACAGCCTCGGCCCCTGCGAAGCAAAGTCTCTGCAGGGCCAGCTCGCAGTGTTTGGGAGCCCTGGATCCAGTGCCGTCAGCCACAGCAAATACTGAGTAGCCTTGCTGCAGCAGACTCATTCCGGTCTGCAGCACACAGATATGGGCCTCCATGCCGGTAAGCAGGATCTGGCTACGGCCGGTGCCGCGCAGCTGCTCCAGGAACTCTTCCTCCCGGCAGCAGTCAAAATGCATTTTGGTTACCAAAGGGGCATCCGGGGCATGCTCTCTTACATATTCCAGGGTGCTACCCAGTCCCTTGGGGTACTGCTCAGTAAACAGCACCGGCACCTGCAGCTCCCCTGCCGCCTGCAGCAAAATAGAAATCTTGTTTTCGATATCTTCCCTGCCACTTATTTCCGGGGCCATCTTCTCCTGGACGTCAATAACCACTAGACAGGAATTGTCCACCTGCATGAGCATAGCTTCGTCTCCTTATAACCTCTTTTTCTTTACTGCTTGCATCTCCAGGATTATATTGCAAACCGACTGAGACTTCCACCCCTTAAGGAGGAAATTGGCCTTGAGATACCAGGGACCGATATACAGACCGCCCAGCGAGGTTGACAGCCTCCTGATCCAGGCCACCCTGGGCTGTCCGCACAACAAATGTACCTTCTGTATGGTCTACAAACAGGGTCCAGCCTACCGGGTCAGGAAGGTGCAGGATGTAGTCCAGGACCTGGAACAGGCCAGGGAAATGTATGGCTCCAGAATAGGCAGCATCTTCCTGCCCGCAGGCAACAGTATTGCCATGCCAGCCAGGAATCTGGCCCGGGTCTGCGAGGAAGCCAGGCGGATCTTCCCTGGGCTGGAAAGGATCACTGTATATGGCTCAGCCCAATTTATCAGAGCCAAGGGGCTGGAAAAGCTGCAAAGGCTGAGGCAATCAGGCCTAAGCAGGATCCATGTGGGCCTGGAAAGCGGCAACGAGCAGGTCCTGGAGCTGGTACGCAAAGGCGCGGACAGGGCCACCCAGGTAGAAGCAGGTCAGCTCCTCAGACAGGCCGGGATAGAGAACAGCTCCTACGTGGTCCTGGGCCTGGGAGGCAGGGGCCTTTCCCTCGAACACGCCAGAGATACTGCCAGTGCCCTGAATCAAATAAATCCCGATTATATCCGGCTGCGCACCCTGCTGCCCAAGGTGAATACCGAGCTTTTACAGCAGATTCAACGAGGTGAATTCACTCTGCTTGGCCCCCATGGGGTCCTGCAGGAAGCCAGGGAGCTCATATCCAGGCTGGAATGCAGCAGCACCCTGCTCAGCGATCACTACACCAATTATATAAACCTGCAGGGGAAGCTGCCCTGGGACAAACCGAAGCTGCTGCAGCAAATAGACCAGGCCCTGAAGCTGGACGAGGGATGCTTTAGACCAATATTTGTGGGCAACCAGTAAAGGTAAACATCATAATATCGACAGCGATTACGACAACGACCACGATTTGTTTTGCCCTCCCCTCGCTGTCGTGGTCGTAATCGTAATCGATATTTTGACCACTACAGAGGCGAGCGGCGCTCGTCCATTGCGTTGCGGGTTGAAATTTTTCATGCTTCGTTGTGACCGCCTGGGCTTTGTGGGCAGCCAGTAAAGGTTAGCATCATAAATATCGACAGCGACAACGACTGCGAGCTTTCAGAGCTACAGATCCGGTTTTCGAGCTAGCGTGCTTTTTTATTTTGTATGGAAACCTGGATCTCCAGCTACAGCTCCTTAAAAACCTTGGCCAGGGACTCCCCTGCCACATGCATCC
>CAZBUB010000137.1:0-2480 GCA_964494985.1 uncultured Desulfohalobiaceae bacterium
TCCTTGCAAAAAATTTGCTGACTCGCCTTGTAAACCCTAGTATTTTAATTTTTAAAATAAAATAGCTCAAACTGGAATTTTAGTCAAATTCCCTAATAACCTTTTTCGTGCCTTAGCTTACCGAATCCCCTCCTGCTATCCCCGGACCTGATGACTAAATATGAAATCTTTTAGTAATAAATATCAATAGTGAAATGAACAAAACCAGGACCAGGGAAAAAAAGGCCAGAACCAAAAACACGTGTGGCAGGGTCCAAACCTCCTGCACCCAGCCCAGAAGCCTGACAGACAAGGCCCCTACCCCGAAAGTAAGCACGAACTTTACCCCATAACCGCTATGCCGCAGCTTGTCCGGGGTCAATCTGGCCACCAAGGTATTCTCTATGGGCTGCATTCCCAGCAAAAACAAGGCATAAAAGATACTGATCAGCAAGAGCCAGTGATCTGTGCCCTGGAACATGAGCAGGGCCAAGGGCAGGGCCATGGCGTGGAACAGGAGATAGCCCTTTCTGGGATCAAACCTCTCTGCCACCCAGCCACCCAGATATTGGCCGCCTATCCCCACCAAAAAGACCATGGAGGTCAACACAGTAGCCCCTACGTTCCTGCTGGGCAGGAGATTGCCCAAAGACTCCAGGTACACAAACAGGGCCTCGCTTTGCAGCTCAAAGTAGGAAGGCAGGATTACAGTCAGTCCTCTATAGATCATTCCAGCCAGCATCATGCATACGCAAAGCACCAAAAAGGCCTTTACCACCGGCATGCTGCTATGCCCTGCTTTTGATGCTTGGCCGCTTTTTTTGGCTGGCTCCTGGATTCCTGAAACCAGCAGCATTGCTCCGCCCAGCAGATTGATCCCGAACAAAAACAAGAACACTGCTTCCAGGCCCAGGAAATGGTTCAAAACACCAGTAAGCAAAGGGGCAGAGGCCAGCCCGGCATTTCCTGCCATGCCGTTGTAGCCCAAGGCCATGGCCATTCGACTCATGCCTCTGGAGATCAGGCCCAGGCCGGCGGGATGGTAGATGCCTGAAAAAAGGCCCAGACAAGCCAGGGACAGGCCAAGCCCCTGGGCCGAGCCCAGGAAAAGAGCAGCACCGATTGCGCTCAAACCGCAGCCCAGGTAAAAAAGCAGCAGCAAAGGCTTGGCTCCGATTCTGTCACTGAGCAGCCCCCAGGGCAGTGCGCTGACCCCGTAGAGCAGATACATGGCAAAGGACAGGTTCAGGACCTGGGAAAGCTCCATCTGGTAAGCCTGGGACAGGGGCAAAACCAGGGCCGGAAACATAAGCATGTTGAAATGGGTCAGGAAATGGGCCAAGCAGGTTACAAAAAGGATATTCTTCTCATTGGCAGGCATTTGGGGCATATCTTCCTCTGCAAAAAATGCTTGACTTTGAACTGCCGCAGGACTAAGCAAATCGAAATAAAAAAGTGGAGAGTGAAGAGTGAAATGTAAAAAGTTAAAAGTAAAAAGTAAAGGCAAATAAATCAGGACCTTTGCCAACTCTGAAGTCGTGGTCGTGATCGAGCATTAGGACTTCTCCCTTTATATCGATTACGATTAGGACCACGACAACGATAGCGAGGGGAAAGAACCAGTTCATAATTTACAGTCGTAGTCGCTATCGTAGTCGTTGTCGTAGTCGATACTCATGACATCTACCTTTAAAAAAGCCTAACCCCTCCAGCATGAACACCGGAGACGAGGATATACTGTACTGCCGCCTGCAGCTGGAGCCGGACACTGAATATTTCCTGTATGTCGGCGAGCTGAAGAGCGACTGTCTGAACCAGTTCCTGATAGAGGCCCTGGGCAGGAAATTCGGCCGCAAGTTCGATGTCATCTCCATCATCCCGGATGTCCTCTCCAGCTACCCTGTACAGAACATCCTGGTTCTGAATCCGGAAAGCAGAAAACTCTCAGCAGCAGCTGGGCATCACGTCAACGTTCGGCCCTCACCCAGGGCCTTCGCCAGCCAGGTCTCCAGCTCCAGCCGGGTCCAGGCCCTGGTCCAGGATCTGCTGCACAGGCAGGACAGGCTGTTCCTGCATGTCTACGAGGCAGTGCCAGAGCTGACCTTGTCTACTCTGCCCGGGGTGAAACTGCTGGGCCCGGATCCGGAGATCGCCGAGCTCTGGAACAATAAGCTGCACCAGTTGCAGACCCTGCAGCAGACCCAGGTTCCAGTTATTGATTTCAGGATCTGTGCCAGCTTCACAGAGCTGTTGCGGACCTCGGCAGGTCTCTGGCAGGATTGGCAGCAGGGCCTGTTTATCAGCCTGCCCTACTCTGCCGCAGGCATGAACAGCTTCCTGGCCTTCAGCCAAGCAGAGCTGGAGCAAAAGCAGCTGCCCACTGATTCCAGCTATCTGGTCAGCAGATACATTCCCCACCAGGCTGACCCCACTGTCTTGGGCGTGGTGGCCAACCAGGATGAGGTTTATATCGCCCTGGTGGCTGACCAGGACATCCAGGA
>CAZBUB010000138.1:0-2411 GCA_964494985.1 uncultured Desulfohalobiaceae bacterium
CAGCTGCGCACGAACTGCACAAAGGCCACCAGCCGATCCAAAGCCTCGTCATCAATGTGGTGCTCCAGCCTGCAGGCATTGGACTCTGCCACGTCCTGGGGCAGCTGCAGGAAGGTGGACAAAAATTCCAGCAGAACTTTGTGCCTGTAGACGATCTTGCTGGCCAGCCGAAATCCCTGGGCGGTGAGATTGACCGAACTGTAGGGCTCGTAATGGATAAGACCCTTGTGGGCCAGGCTCTGCAAGGCCCCGGTCACCGAGGCCCGCTGCACCCCCAGCCGGTCCGCGATATCCTTGGCCCGGGCAGAGTGCTGCTCAGCCTCCAGGAAGAATATCGCCTCCAGGTAGTCCTCCAGATTGGGGGTTAAGAAATCTTTGGGCATAAATAGTATATCTCATTCATCAGATAGAAATCATGAGTATCAACAGCGACTGCGTCACCGACTACGATCACGATTTGCCCTGTTTTCCCATCGCTGTCGTGGTCGTGATCGTAGTCGCTATCGATATGATGATCCTTCACCACTACCGCTTCCCTCGAGCAGCAGCCTGGCTTCCTCCAGGCTAAGCCCCCGCTGCTCTGCGATACGGGCCAGATTGGCCTCTGCGTCAGAGGGCCTCAAGTACAAGGGCTCTGCCGGAGCCTGACTCTGCATAGCCTGCCGCAGCAAAATCTCCGGGCCAGGATTGTCCCACAGACTGTCTAAAATTACGGCCTGACTCAAGCTCTGCTGCCAAAACTCTCTATCATGTCGCAAGGCGCTGCCCAGGACATACGCCTGTCCCTGCTCCTGGTTTATCCTTTCCGCAGCCAGGCTGCGCTGCAAACATTCAGCCAAGGTGATCTCCTCGCCCCCTGGGGCTTTGAAACCCTGCACATACACCAAATCCCGCCTGGCATAGACCAGCACCCAAAGGCTTCCGGATAATAAAGACAATACCCCAGCAGCCAGCAAAGGCAAATAATCCAGGCCGAACAAAGGCACATGAGTCCCCCTGGCCAATCCCAGGCCAAAGGCCAGGCTGACCCTGACCCCGGTGAAGGTTCCAGGCCCGCGCACACAGACTATCCTGCCCAGATCTTGGGCTGTGAGACCCGCCTCGTGCATTGAGCCCTGGACAGCAGGGGGCAAGAGCCTCATAGAGCTGGACTTGGCCTGGATCTGTCTGAACTGCAGTATCTGCCCTTCCCGGCCCAGAAGGATCTGCACGCAGCCCTCGGCTGAGCAGAGCACCAAGCAGGGAGCTGAGCTATTGTACCAGTCTAAAGATGTCATTGTATATAGCTAGGAACATGATACCCAGGATCAAAATCAAGCCAACTTTGACTGCCCTCTCCCGCCACTTGGGGTCTACAGGCCTGCGCAGCACGATCTCCAGAGCGTAAAAAATCAGGTGTCCGCCGTCCAGGACCGGGATGGGCAACAGATTTATCAGGCCCAGATTGACGCTGATCAGGGCGGTCAAGGCCAAAACATCCACAAACCCCTGCTCAGCCTGCTCGCTGACCAGCTGGGCTATCATTATCGGCCCGCCCAGCTGATCCAGGGGCACCACCCTGGCGATCAACTTGCCTATGCCCTGCACTGTGAGCTTTATCAGCTGACCGGTCTGGGTCATCCCTGCCCAGGCAGACTCCAAAGGTCCCATGGAGATGCGCACTGTCTCCCCGGAGGCCACCACCCCTATTCTGGGCACCTGGACCTCCTCGCCAAAGATATTTTCAGTGTTTTGCATCTCTGGCTGCAAAGAGACCTCCTGTGTGCTCTCCTCGCGCTGGATGCGCAGCTGCATCTCTCGGCCCTGGCCCTCCTGGATGAAGCCTGCCATCTCAGACCAGTACTTTATCTCCTGGCCATTTACGCTCAGGATCCTGTCCCCAGGCTCCAGGCCAGCCTCCTGGGCCGGGCTGTCCTCCTGGATCTCACCCACCTCCGGAAGCATGGCCTGCTGGCCCACTGAGAAAAAGATGGCAAAGTAGATAAACCAGGCCAGAACAAAGTTAAAGACCGGGCCGGCTGCCACCACCAGTATCCTTTGCCAGGGCGGGCGCAGGGAAAAGCTCTGCCTTTCGCTGAAACCTTCTGGCAGCTCAGCGTCCGGGCTTTCGCCCACCAGCTGCACATAACCGCCCAAAGGTACCATGGATACCCGATACTCAGTCTGGCCTTTGGTAAAACCCAAAAGTTTGTGCCCGAAGCCCAGGGAAAAGGTTTTGACCCCGATTCCAAAAGACTTGGCCACCAGGAAATGGCCCAGCTCGTGGAAGAAGATCAAAACACCCAGAACCAGGATAATAGCGATAGCGCTTGTCATATAGGTCGTTTCTTTTGTTTAAGGATGAAAGGAAGTTGCCCTGCCCTCTCCCCTCGCTATCGTGGTCGTGGTCGTAATCGTAGTCGATATATATG
>CAZBUB010000139.1:0-2402 GCA_964494985.1 uncultured Desulfohalobiaceae bacterium
TCGCTGGCTCCAGGAAAATCAAGGGGTTATTTAGAAGGCAGAAATGCTGGCCTTGATGTAAGATATTTTTGGGACACTATTTGGACACCGATTGATTTTTGGTTTTTTTGAACCACATTTTGCTTAGCTACTTAAAAACCCTTCCTGACTTGACCAGCTCGAATCCAATCGCTTACTCTCTACCAACATACTTACTTATCCACAAAAGATAGCCGGCCACTTCGCCATCAAGGGGCATCCCCATGGTTCCACCTGAAGCCTCCAGGTCGAGGTCTCTCAGATATTCTGTAGTCATTGCCCTAGTGGTTCTGACAGCTATAATCGTGGCTGCTATATCCCTCCTTTTCGCCAGGTTCTGGCTCTTTCCTCCTTCTAAATGGCCCTTTTGGCTAAAACTCCAGGAATAAGATATCCTGGCCTATAAGCTTCGCGCCCTCCGAGCTGCTTCTCACGATTAACAGCTTTTGTCCTCTACGCCATAATGCGGAATCTATGACAAGGTGCGGGCGGGGGGTCTATCTCTGACAACCTGGGGTCATCATCTTCACAGCCAAGCAGCCATGATGGCTTTCTCAATTTTTTTTGTTTCCCTAAAATTCTCTTACCATGACCTTTTTCCTCTTCCCTGGATTGACCTTTGCCTAACCTTAAGATATTTCAAGAAAAAGCAAGTAATATTACAATCCCGAGTGTCGTGCTTTTCGTTTATAATGGATCTTTGCCTGCTGCAGTCTAAAACGTGTGCAAGGTTTTCTTGTAAGGCACTCAAATCTAATGCTCTAGGTGATTATGCCACAAGCAGCAGCTTCTCCCTTGGCCCCAGGCGCCCGGGTTGTTGTCCGGGATACGGAATGGCTGGTCAGGCGGGTGGATAAGGCCTCCACTGGGGGTAAAGCCCTGACCTGTGTGGGGCTCTCGGAGCTGGTAAAGGACAAGGAAGCCATCTTTCTCACTGATCTGGAGGCCATACGCCAGCCCATAATGGTTCTGGATCCCGCCACTACCACGCTAGTCCCGGACCGATCCAATCAATATGAGGACAGTCGTCTGTATCTGGAAAGTCTGCTCAGACAGACACCACCCACTGATGCCAACATTTATATCGGTCACCAGGCAGCCATGGATTTGGTGCCCTATCAGCTGGACCCTGCCCTTCAGGCCCTGGAGAAGACCAGACAGCGTATTCTCATTGCCGATTCAGTGGGGTTGGGCAAGACCCTGGAAGCCGGGATCCTGGTCAGCGAGCTCATCCGCCGCGGCCGGGGCAAGCGGATTCTGGTGGTGACTATGAAGAGCATGCTGACCCAGTTTCAGAAGGAATTCTGGGCCAGGTTTGCCATTCCCCTGACCCGACTGGATTCCATCGGCCTGCAGCGAGTCCGCTCCCGCATCCCTACCAACCACAATCCATTTTACTCTTTTGACAAGTCTATCATTTCCATTGACACCCTGAAGCAGGATAACGAGTTCAGGGTGCATTTGGAAAAGGCCTCCTGGGACATCATCGTTATCGACGAAGCCCAGAATGTGGCTGAACGCGGCCATGGACGCACCCAGCGGGCCAGGCTGGCCAAGCTTCTCTCCCAGCGATCGGACAGTCTGATCATGCTCTCGGCCACCCCACACGATGGCCGGGCCAGGAGCTTCGCCAGCCTGATGAACATGCTGGACCCCACGGCAATTGCCAATCCGGACAACTACGGTCCTGAGGACATCCGGGGCCTGTTCATCCGCCGGTTCAAAAAGGACATCCAGCACCAGGTCAAGGGATCGTTCCAGGAGCGGCGGATAAGCACCAGCCAGGTCCAGGCCTCACCAGAGGAGGAGCAGGCCTTTGCGGATCTGGTCTCCTCGAACATACACAGCCTGGACAAACGCCGGGGCGGCGCACACCTGTTCAAGACCACTCTGGAAAAGTCCCTGTTTTCCAGCCCGGCCGCCTGCCTGGAGACCATCGATGCTCGGCTTAGACAGCTCGCCAAGCGAAATGATGAGACATTTGCTGCGGATAAGCAGACTTTGCAAGGGCTTCGTCATTCCGTGGCAGCCATTGGCCCGGATGAGTTCAGCCGCTTCCAGAAGCTGGTTGAGCTCCTGACCAGATCTTCCAGCTCCTTGCACTGGACCGGCAAGGATCCCAAGGATCGCCTGGTCATATTTACTGAACGGATTGCGACCCTGAACTTTCTGGCCCATCATCTGCCGGCCAAGCTAGGGCTCAAGGAAAGTCAGGTAGCCCTGCTCCACGGCCAGCTCTCAGACATAGAGCAGCAGCAGATTGTAGAGGATTTCGGCCGGGAGGAATCGCCTCTGCGCCTGCTCCTCGCCTCGGACGTGGCCTCAGAAGGAATCAACCTCCACTACCTGTCCCACAGGCTGATCCATTTTGATATCCCCTGGTC
>CAZBUB010000140.1:0-2397 GCA_964494985.1 uncultured Desulfohalobiaceae bacterium
GGCTACAGCGAGCAGGATTTTCTGCAAGGCAGTATTAAGTGGGAGGACATCATGCACCACGAAGATATGCAGGATATTCTGTATTCCAGCTCCCACAGGGACCTGCTTAGCAGACCCGGATACAGCACCTACCGGGAATACCGTATCCTGCACAAGCAAGAGTCCGTACGCTGGCTGTACGAGAGCATCCACAATGTGCCGGATGAAAAGGGCCAGCCTGTATTCCTGGAAGGGGTGCTCCTGGACATCAGCAGGCAAAAGCAGGCGGAAGAGACCACAGCCAGACAAGCAGAACAGTTGAGCTCTCTGCTGGAAGCTATTCAGGAATCTGCTTTGTTGCTGGACAACCAGGGCAGGATCCTGCAGGCCAACTCCACCGTGGCCAAGAGACTGGGAACCCCAGTGCAGGAACTTTCCGGCCTCAGGTTGGCTGATTTGCTACCACAGAGGGCAGCCGGGGACTTTACTGCCATGCTTCAGGTGTTGCAAGAAAGCAGTCATCCTTTGCAGTATGAGACATTGCGCTCGGGCAGGAATATGCAGCATTACCTGTTCCCGGTGCTGGAACCGGAATCCGGGAAGCTGAACGGAGTGGCCATGCTGGGCCTGGACGTCACGGAGCGCAAACAAAGGGAGCTGGAGCTAAATAAGCTCAGACTGGCAGTGGAAAACAGCCCCATGCCTATTGTGATCACTGATACCCAGGGCAGTATCGAGTACGTGAATCCTGCCTTCAGCCAGATAACGGGCTACGGCTATGAGGAGGCAATAGGTCACAATTCCAGGATACTTAAGTCTGGGGAGCACAGCCAGGAGTTCTACAAGGATCTGTGGGAGATTATCAGCTCTGGCCGGACCTGGCGGGGGGAGTTTTATAACCGGAGAAAAAGCGGAGAGCTTTACTGGGAGCAGGCAGCCATAGCCCCAGTCAAGGACGAAGCAGGGAGGATCATCAACTACGTGGGGGTCAAGGAGGACATTTCTCACCAGAAGAATCTGGAGAGGATCAAGGCAGATGTGGAACGTATTATGCGCCATGACCTGAAGAGCCCGCTCAACGGGATCATTGGTTTGCCCCAGGTTCTGCTGCTGGAGGATAACCTGACTGAGGAGCAAAGGGAGATTTTGGGCTATATCGAACAGACGGGCTGGAAGATGCTGAACATGGTCAATTTGTCTTTGGATATGTTCAAAATGGAGATGAGCAACTACGAATATCAGCCCCAGGAAGTGGATCTCCTGGCAGTGATTCGGGAGCTCCTCGCGGACAATCAGTCCAAGCTGAAGGCTGCTGGGCTGGAGGTCAAGGTTCTGCTGCAGGGGGCTTTTCTAGAGCAGGGGGACTCCCTGCTGGTTAAGGCTGAGGAGCGCCTTTTATACACCATGCTGGCCAACCTGCTCGTGAATGCTGTGGAAGCTTCCCCCCAAGGCCAGGAAATAGTCCTGGATATTTCCATAGAGGATCGGGTCTTGCTCAGCATAGCCAACCAAGGAGCTGTGCCCCAGGCAGTAAGGAAGAACTTCTTTGCCAAGTATAACACCTATGGCAAAGAGCAGGGGACAGGCCTGGGCACCTATTCTGCCTGGCTCACAGCGCAAACCATGGGCTATGAGCTCCAGTTGGAGGTGGACGACCAGCAGGATCTGACCCGGGTCTGGATCTATATCCCGGCAAAGGACAGTTAGTGTCTTTTGACTGTAGGCTATCTTTCCTGGTGTCCAAAAAACTGCCTGCTATGGGGAGCCGATTGCGTTTGAAAGCTAAAATGGTTAGTTAGAGGGGCGTTTTGAGGCCCAAGCTGTATAATGCTGACCTTGATACAGGAAGCTCAAGCCAGCCGGAAAAGCCCAAAATCCTATGGTTAGAGGCAGCAGAGTAATGTCAGGCACCAGGCTCCTGATTAGAAAGACGGATCATACCGGAATTCAACTACTACGCTATCTTGTTGCCGGCTTGGTCGGATTCTCGGTGGATATCAGCACCTTGTTTTTGCTGACTGAGCACTGCGGTCTGCATTACCTGTGGTCCGCCCCTCCAGCCTTTTTGGCTGGGATGCTCGTCCACTACTTACTGAGCATATTTTGGATTTTTAAATGGCGCTGCTTGAGTCGCAAATGGCTGGAGTTCACTATTTATGTCGCACTTGGAGCCCTGGGCCTGGTGCTGAATCAGCTAACCCTCTTGGTCCTGGCCAGCTGGCTCTCCTTGCATTATCTCGTGGCCAAGGTTTTTTATCTGCTAGTCTATGTATTACTCTTTGGACTTAGGAAGAAGCTCTTGTTCACTTCTGGAAACTCTAAGCAAGCAGGAACTGTAAAATAAAATAAGCTGAGGTAGATAACATGCCGGAAAATATTATTATCCTAGGTGGAGACGGCTTCTGCGGCTGGCCTACC
>CAZBUB010000141.1:0-2362 GCA_964494985.1 uncultured Desulfohalobiaceae bacterium
GAGGGCAATGTCCAGTACTATTATGGCTTCAGCACGGATATTACGGAGCGTAAGCGGGCTGAAGAGCGACTACAAGAAAGCGAGGAGCGGTTCAGGCTGTTGCTGGAGAGATTGCCAGCAGGGGTGTTTGCGCACGACTTGGAGGGCAGGATCTTGTTAGTGAACGATATGGCCTGCAAGAACACCGGCTATGCGAAAGAAGAGCTTTTGAATATGACAGTGGCGGATATTGATCCTGAAAGCGTAGACAGAAAGGATCAAGTCCGTTTCTGGAACAGGCTGCGGCTTGGCGAGTCTGCAGTGTTCGAGTCCACGCACATCAGGAAGGATGGATCCCGGTATCCGGCAGAGATCCACTTGAATATCTTTGAATTGCAGGGCAGGCCTATACTCCTGCCTATTGCCTTGGACATTGCCGAGCGCAAGCGAGCTGAGGAAGCCATCAAAGAAAGTGAATCCCGCTTTCGCAGACTTTTGGCCCATGTAGATTCAGTTGCTGTACAGGGATATAACATGGAAGGGGTTACAATTTATTGGAATAAAGCTTCTGAAAATTTGTACGGTTATACTGAACAAGAAGCGCTTGGTCAGAATCTGATAGATTTGATAATTCCTGATGAGATGCGGCATCATGTCCAGAAGGAAATTCAACAGATGGCCGTTTCAACTGACCCAATTCCCAGTTCAGAACTTAACATGAAACGAAAAGACGGATCGCTTGTTCCTGTATTTTCAAGTCACACATTAATTCACAAGCATGACGGCTCTTTTGAGCTATTCTGTGTTGACATTGACCTTTCTGAAATAAAGAAGGCACAGGATGAGCAGATCCGGGCCAAAGAGCGGGCAGAGGTAGCCAACCGGGCCAAGAGCGAATTCCTGGCCAACATGAGCCACGAGATTAGAACCCCTTTGAACGGCATCATAGGCATGCACCAGCTCCTGGAGACCACGGATTTGGACCAGGAGCAGGCTGAATGCGTTCAGATGGCGAAGAAATCCGCAGAACGTCTCACCAGGCTGCTCAGCGACATCCTAGATCTGTCCAGGATCGAGGCAGGCAGGATGGAGCTGAGTGAGGAGTATTTTAAGCTTGCGGACATATTGCAGTCAGTGGGGGATATTTTCAGGCAGCCCAGCGTGCAGAAGGGGATTTTCTTAAGCATCCATGTGGATCCAGAAGTTCCTGGAGTGCTGATCGGGGACCCAACCCGGCTGACCCAGATCCTGTTCAACCTGGTGGGCAATGCTGTGAAGTACACCAGTCAGGGGCAAGTGCAGGTGGAGGTCTTGCAGATTCCCGGGTCCGATCCAGAGTCCTGCAGGGTGCTGTTTATTGTCCAGGACAGCGGCCAGGGCATTGCAGAGGACAAGCTGGAGACGGTCTTCGAGACTTTCCGCCAGGCAGGGGATGCGGATTCCCCCTATGCCAGGCAGTTCGAGGGCGCAGGCCTTGGCCTGCCCCTGGTCAAGCGTCTTTTGAACCTTATGGGGGGCAATGCCTGCTGGCTGAGCCAAAAAGATGAAGGGACCATAGTCTATGTCAGCCTGCCCTTTAGGATACCGGAGGAGTTCCAGCAGAAGATCCGGGAGACTCAGGTCAGAGTGGTTTCGGACTTAAGCAGTCTGCATGTGCTCCTGGTGGACGATGAGCAGACCACGCAGTTCTATATCCAGAGTCTGCTGCAAAAGTATGGGGCTCAGGTCAGCCTGGCAGCGGACGGGGAGCAGGCCCTGGCTATGCTTGCCAAGGAGAGCTTTGATTGTGTGCTCATGGATGTGCAGATGCCGGTCATGGACGGGGTGAAGGCCACCCGGCTTATTCGTGAAGTAGAGGCCAGAGGACAGAAGACAGAGGACAGCGGTCAGGAGTCAGAGATCAGTCAGATGTCAGAAGATAAAAAACCATCCTCAACTTCCCAGTTCTCCAATTCTCCAATTTTCCAATTACAAAAAGCCAGAATACCGATCATTGCCCTGACCGCCTATGCCATGAGTGGGGACCGGGAAAAGTTCCTGGAGGCCGGCATGGACGACTACCTGGCCAAGCCGGTGGACAAGGATGAGCTGCTGGCTGCTTTGAAGAGGAATGTGCCTGGCTCGAAATAGACCAAGGTTTGTAGTAGCAGCATTAAGCCATGACATGGAAGGACAGGCTCCAGCAGGAAAAGCCCTGGGCAGTGCTGGGCTGGAGCAGGAAGCAGTGGAAACATTCCCGGTTGTAGAAGAGGGCAGTGGTGAGCGAGGAGAAAATGGCTAAACTTATATAAAAATCAGTAGTAACTGTTCACCAGGTCCAGGGGTTCAGCCCACAGGGCGCAAAAAACTCGCTCCCAAGAATGCGTAAAGCAAAAGTCTGATT
>CAZBUB010000142.1:0-2300 GCA_964494985.1 uncultured Desulfohalobiaceae bacterium
TGCGCTATTCCAATGCCGGCCACAATCCGCCTTTGGTGCTCAGTCCGGGCCAGGATCCGCAGTGGCTGGACCTGCCCCCGGGACTGGTCTTGGGCGGGATGGAGGACATGGTCTTTCAGACCAGAACCAGAATGATGCTGCCCGGTGAAAAGCTTCTGGCCTATACCGACGGGGTGACTGAGGCCATGAATCCAGGCCGGGAGCTGTATTCAGAGCAGCGCCTGGAATCCGAGGTCAGGGGCCTGGCTGCGGCAGGTCCGGAGGACATGGTCAGCGGCATCCTGCAGAGCGTCCATGCATTTGCCAGCGGTGCAGATCAATCCGATGATATCACCCTCCTGGCCCTTTTGTATAAGGGGCAGACTTCCGCAAGGTGATAAGGATGCAGGAGCCAGGATGTAAGTCCCGCCGCCAGGGTATAATATCTTGCGGCCTGCAGATCGGATGACGGAACTCAGGAAGCAACAAATATTTTCGACCTATCCCGGTTTCCCCGTTGGGCTATCCCGGCCGGCTATCCCTGGTGGTCGACAGATGTCACATAGGGCTGATCCGAGCCTCCGTGGACCCAATGCACCTGACCCTTGTTGACCAGCCTGGTCACGTATTTGGCCACTTCATTGTGATGCAGCCCATAGATAGCGGCCAGATCGCTTAAGGTGCATGGCCGGCGGCGAATGGTCTTCAGGATGGCCGCCTCGTCTGTTCCGGTCTGTACTTTCCCTGCCTGAGCTGAGGACAGGGGCAGCTCAGCGGTGGGGGCAAAAAGGGTTCTGGCCCATTCCAGGGTCTCCAGGCTCACCGGTTTGGCACTGGATTCGGCCGGCGGACGTTCCACGGTGTTTAGGTGGATACGGTCCGGGGCTATACGTCGGGCGATGTCAGCCAGGGCCTGGAGCTGATCCGGAGAATCGCTCACTCCCTTCAGGAGAAAAACCTCCAGGATGAGCCGGCCCTTGAATTCATCCCGGAACTCGATCTGGCCCTGGACAAATGAGGAGAAGTCCAGATCAGGATGGGGACGGTTGATGCGCTGAAAGGATTTGTGATCCCAGGCACACAGCGAGGTCTTGACCATGGACGCTTGAGCTGCAGCTGTTCTGACAGGGGGCAGGCTGAGCAAAGTGGCATTGGTCAGGAGCAGGGAGGGAATGTCGCTGTGTGAGTTAATAAACTCCAATACCCGGTCAAACTGAGCGTGCAGTGTAGGTTCTCCAGAGCCGGACAAGGTGAGCACATCGGCCTGGTTGCCGGCAGCCAGCCATTCCTGGAGCTGCGAGATGACCATGTCGATGGGCACATAGTCCTTTCTCTCCATGGTCTTGGTCGGGGTCCGTCCCAGTTGGCAAAAGACGCAATCCAGGGTGCATGTCTTTAGAGGCACGAGGTCTATGCCCAGAGAGCGGCCGAAACGGCGGGACGGGACAGGGCCGAAGAGGGTATTTTGAGCAGGCATATAGACTCCTAGATCTGCCGGGACAAGCTTATGCCCGGCCATTGAGCTTTCACTTTGCCCCGGGCGATGGCTCAGTAGACCATGTATCTCCTGTCAGGGAAAAGAAGATTCCGGCTAACTCCACCCTGATTCCGAGGATGGAGAATGCGCCGGGGAAATTTGTTCAAGCCGCTGGTAAAGAGCCGGAAAAGGTTTAAGTTTGTTAAGTTGTAAGATGTTTGCTCTCAAGAAAATAAACCTCTATCTTTCATTCTCGCAACATAATGTCCCCATATGCTACCCTTCCTTGCTCTGCTTGCGCCAGGCCTTAAAACACAATTTTAGACCACTTCCATTTTAGGAGCAACGTTTCCGGTCAGCCGATAATACAAGGTCCCAGCCTCCACAGTCTCATTATTAGGTCCCCTCTGGGTCAGGGTGATTCTCAAGTTGCCGTTGGATAGGCTTACCTGGCTGATCTGGTCGGCATAGATGTGCATAAAGTCTCCTTGAATACTTACTTACACTCATATTAGTTATTTTTTATGTATTTATTCACCATTTCCTGTGCCCGGATAAGCTTTACAGAGGAAGAAGCCAAGGTCCAGGGGTTCGGCCCACAGGGCTCAAAATGTCTGAGCGACTTAGAATGCGTTAAGCAAAACTGTGCAAGCTATTTCAACCTAAAAATCCACTATGGCTGTCTGGAAGTTTAAGAGGTCCAAAATCAGACTTTTGCTTTACGCATTCTTGGGAGCGAGTTTTTTGCGCCCTGTGGGCCGAACCCCTGGACCTGGTGAACAGTTACTTTTTTATATTAAAACACATCATCAAAAAATTCTTTTTTATCTAGAGATTTCTGCCA
>CAZBUB010000143.1:0-2234 GCA_964494985.1 uncultured Desulfohalobiaceae bacterium
TGGTGAGTGGGTGGTAGTGGCGAAAAAAGAAGCGGCTGAGGTTCTTGGCCTGGCCTTCTTCCCTGCCCTGATCGGTCTTCTGCCCATGCCTGGAGGAGCTGTATTTTCCGCCCCCATGGTTAAGTCCGCTTCCAAAGATTTCGATCTCACACCTATGGACCAGGCCCTGGTCAATTACTGGTTTCGGCATTTATGGGAGTTGATCTGGCCCATGTACCCGGGCCTCATCCTGGCCGCATCATTAAGCAGTGTTTCTCTGCTGCATTTTATTGGCCTGACCTGGCCCAGCTTTCCCCTATGCATTCTTCTGGGCTGGCTATTCTTCCTCCGTCCACAAAAAACACCTTTACAAAGCCACTCCTCGCCATCAGCCTCCCCGGACCAAGACAGGGGGGACTGGAAGGATACCCTGCCTCTGATCCTGGCTGTGGGCGGTACTTTGCTTCTTCAGGGAGTGATTTGGCTGGCTGGACTGCCCCTCCCTCCAGAGCTGGGATTTATCCTGGCCCTGACCCTGGCCATCTGGGCCTGCCTGAATCACAACAATATATCTGTGCATACTGTGTGGCCTTTGCTGATCAAAAAACACTTCATACAGATGCTTTTCACCCTGGTGGCCATCTTTGTCTTCAAGGAGACTCTGGATCAGGGCGGAATAGTCCAGGAATTGGCTCAGGGTACAGGCAGCGCGTCTGCCCTGATTCTGATCAGTGTCCTCCTGCCCCTGGTGGTAGGGCTCATCGCCGGTCTGACTCTGGCTTATGTGGGAGCCACGTTTCCACTCATTGTGGGCATCCTGGATCATCTGGGCCTGGAAAACAGGATCAATTATCTGGTCCTGGCCATGTTTGCCGGATATGCAGGGGTCCTTGGCTCACCTTTACATATCTGCTTTCTGCTCACCTGCGAGTTCTTCAACGTCAATCCCTTTTCTGCCTGGCTGAAGATACTCATGCCCAGCGCCATCTTCCTGGCCGCCGGATGCATATATTTCTGGGTCCTTGCCTAATGCTATGGAATATTATAAATGACAAATATAAGAACCCTCCCTTGAACCTCCCTCCGGCCCAAAGCGGCCGCAGGGAAGGGAACCAAACAATAAAATGTTGTGCTTATTCAAACCATTATTGAAAATTGCAACAATTGATCCCTAAACATTGTGTGCCGCAAAATGATGAGTGCCAACAAAAATCACGGAGGACAGCCATGAAACGCATATTGCTCGGCCTGGTACTGATCTTTGTAGGCATTTCCGGATGTGCCGTGGTTTCCAAGGACCTCCGGATTCAGGCCGATCCTGACCTCAGTTTTGAACAGATCGCGTCGGACCCAGCGCAATATACCGGGGAAATCGTCATTTGGGGCGGGTATATCATTGAAAATCAACCTGGTCAGGAAGAGAGCCGGCTGATTATCCTGCAGGCCCCGCTCACCTCACAGCAAAAACCAAAAACAAAGGATTCTTCAGCAGGCAGATTTATGGCCACCCAGAATACGTTCCTTGATCCTGAAATCTATTCTAAGCACCGGGGGACAACTATAGCCGGGGAGGTAACTGGAAAGACCAAGGTCCTGGAGAACGACCCCTACGGCCCCTATCCAGTGATTAAGATCAAGGAAATCCATCTTTGGCAGGACCCTGATGACGACAGATACAACACCTGGGGACCAGCATACAGACCCTATGATCCCTGGTATGGCCCCACGTTCTTTTCTTCTCCCAGGCCGCCTTTTTACTTGTATTCCTGGTGATCTGGCCTTCTCCAGCCCATGGGCCGAAAGTTAATCCTTCTTGGCAGACGGACAGGGCTTTATGGTTCTGCTCTTTATTGTCAATTATATCAGGTGACTAATCTGTATCTGGATGACAGTGTCAAACATTTTCGACCTGTCCCGTTTCCGTTGCTGCCTGTTGATAAAGATCGGTTCTTTCCTGTATTCCATACTCCCTCCAGGGCATGCTCTGCCTTTATGGCTGATCCCCTCTCGTAGCAGAATAAAACTGTTTACCCGGCGCCAGGACTGCGAAGAGGACATGCTAAGGCCTGCTTGATCCTAAGCAGGCCTTAGCATATACTGACCAGCAGCGGCAGGTTTACCTGCTCGTACGCTTACCGTTTTCCTGCACCACCTCCGGATTGGACAATGCGGACAGAAAAGGCATAACAGTGGTTAAGCCCACGGCTTCCAGCACTCCCGTACCCAGAATCATGCAAGAACATGGGTATTATCCA
>CAZBUB010000144.1:0-2199 GCA_964494985.1 uncultured Desulfohalobiaceae bacterium
TGCACATGCACTTGCCCCTGACTGGTGTACTTCACAGCATTGCCCACCAGGTTGAACAGGATCTGGGTCAGCCGGGTTGGGTCCCCGATCAGCACTCCAGGAACTTCTGGATCCACATGGATGCTTAAGAAAATCCCCTTCTGCACGCTGGGCTGCCTGAAAATATCCCCCACTGACTGCAATATGTCCGCAAGCTTAAAATACTCCTCACTCAGCTCCATCCTGCCTGCCTCGATCCTGGACAGATCCAGGATGTCGCTGAGCAGCCTGTTCAGGCGCTCAGTAGATTTCTTGGCCATCTGCACGTATTCAGCCTGCTCCTGATCCAGGTCCGTGGTTTCCAGGAGCTGGTGCATGCCTAAAATACCGTTGAGCGGAGTTCTGATTTCATGACTCATATTCGCCAGGAATTCCGACTTGGCTTGGTTTGCTGCTTCCTTATCCCGCACCAGGCTCTTTTCCCTCTGCAGTGACCGGGTCAAGCTATTTACAAGGAGAGTCGCCCCCCCTATGAGAATAATCTGCACCAAAGCAAAGGAAGACAATACTATCCCCCAAATGGTGCTGTCGGATTCTTCAGGCAAGTTTATTGTAAAGCCGTTCTGGTATCCAAATGCAATCATGAATCCCAGTGACAGAAAAGCAAAAGCTAAGGCAGTGCGAGAACCCAAAAGCAGGCAGGCCAAAATCGACGCGCAGACAAACCATAATCTGCCAGTTCCGAACAACCCTGAGGCAAAGAAACTTGTGACTCCAACCAGAAAAATAATCACACAAACCCATAAAGCCCGCATATGAAAGGATATGGATTTAAGTATAACAAGAAGAATCAATAGGGCATAGGCCAGGGTAAAAACCACCCAGATCAATGTTCGCCCTTCTTCTAGAGCTGAGGCAAGGGAAGGGAGATAACCAATGAAACCGAAAGATATTATCACGGCCAAAATGCCAAAGAGAATGATGCCCTTTGCCACCCCTTGAGGAGAATGGTCCTCGAGACGATTAAAAAGAAATTGTTTGGCAGTATCCTTAAGGGGCACGGTGAATTTCCTCCGACTACATATAGTTATTGTATTGGTCTTCTCTTGCTGATGAGGGGGGAGGGTGAGACAACTATCAATTGATCTTAAAGTAATTACTCACCAGATGCTGTGCTCAATTCAGACTCCCCGCCTTCGCAAGGAGGGGGTAATTTGTACAGAACACAAAAAATCAGCCATGGCCCAGCTCACAGCCTGGGCCTGCTCCCACATGACCATGTGCCCTGCTCTAGGGATCAGCTCCAACCTGGAGCTTGGCAGATGCTCATGCAGATACTGGGAGTATTTTACCGGGGTCAAACAATCCTCCTGCCCACAGATAATCAGGACTGGATGCTGAATGTCCTGCACCCTGTGCATAATATCAAAGCGGTCGCAGGCCAGAAAATCTCGATATCTGACCTCAGCAGGAGTAAGGCTGAATTCCTTCTCAGCCTCTTGCTGCAGATGCAAAGGGGTATGCGAGGCATAGGAGTATGCAGCAAAGGACTCCCCATTCCTGGCCTTGGTCAAGACATCCTCAGCCACCCTAAGTCTGGCCCCTGTGCCCACCAGAACCAGTGCCGGGAAAAGCTCAGGCTGGGTCAATGCAGCCAGCTGGGTAATGGCTCCGCCCATGGAGTGTCCGGCCAGGATACACTGCTCTAAGCCCATAGCCTGGATAAAGGCTGTGATCCAAGCCACGTAATCCTGGATATATTCCTGCCCTTGGCCCTGGGAGCGGGCATGACCAGGCAAGTCCAGGGCAATCTGGCAAAATCCAGGAATGTCCTCCTGGAGTTGATTGGCCCAGACATGCAGAGACGCGCCTGCTCCATGGATGAAGAGTACCGGGATATTGCCTTGCAAGTCTGTGTTTGCAGTGCGGTAATGGATGCTTGTCCCCTTGACTGTGCATTCAGGCATGCATTCTCCTAAATCACAGATTGTTTCCCATTCTTTGCAAGTCTGGCAAGGCCAATAATAAGCCTATGAACATAAAGATCGTACGCCAAGACAAATCTTGTAAACAAAATTAATACCTAAAGTTTCACGCTTTTTGTGCAGGCATTTCGAATTTTCGGACACCCAAGCTCAACGACGGGAAGCAAATCTTGGCTTCGTACAAAAAATACAATAAAATCAATGAGTTAAAAATTTTTACCCTCACTGTAACTGC
>CAZBUB010000145.1:0-2176 GCA_964494985.1 uncultured Desulfohalobiaceae bacterium
AGGGCCAACGAGGCAGTGCAGGAGCTGCACGAGCGGATGCCTGTCATAATCAGCCAGGAGCATTTTGGAAGGATAGATCTGTTTATTCGTTAATTGTTCAGAATGCAATCATCAAAATTTGGGGTAATGCGATGAACATAAAATAGCTGATACAAGAAGCAAAGTCTCTACCAGTAGAGGAAAGGGCATTGGTGGTTGACTCATTGCTGCGTACATTGAATCCCTTGAATTCAAAAGTTGACAAAAAGTGGACTGCTGTTGCGAAAAGACGCCTTCAGGAAATTCGTTCAGGGGAGGTTGAAACAATGCCGGGGAATCAGGCACGGATTCAGCAAAAATACTGCGGGCACAAAGGACGATACCGAGTTCTGGGTCCCCAAGGGCCTAAATCGCTTTCATTTTGTGGGGGGAGCAAAGTTCATCCATGGGGGAGCCGCGCTGCAGGAAGTGGTGATCCCGGTTCTGGGCATTCGGGAGATGAAGGGCAAAGAGGCCTTGAAATCAGAAGTCCGGAAAGTCGGAGTTTCCATCCTGGGCAGCCCCAAGAAGGTGACCTCCACCATCTCCAGGTTCCAGTTTATCCAGACCGAGGCTGTGGCTGAAAGGGTCAAGCCCAGGAGCCTGCTGATATCCCTAAGGGACGCAAACGAGCTGATCAGCAATGAGGAGAAGCTCACTTTCGACAGCCAGTCAGAGTCCCTGGACAACCGCAAGAAGTCGGTCAAGCTGACCCTGAAGCAAAAGGACTATGACAATAAGAAGGACTATTACCTGGTGCTTCGGGACAGCGAGACCCAGATAGAATACGAGCGGATTCCGGTGAGCATTGATTTGGCCTTTATGAATGAATTTTGAAGAGGTAATATGAAGGCCGGAGGTAATAGGCTGAGGGCTGATGATTTCGATTCAGCCAAGCATTCAGCCTGACAGTCCTCATTCGATCTTCAACACACAGGAGAAAAGATATGGAAACTTTGAAACAAGAAGCTCTTCAGGTCATATCCAATATGCCAGACAGCGCAAATATTGATGACATCATGTACCAGCTTTATGTCATGGACAAGGTAAGAAAAGGCAGAGATGCTGTTCAAAGTGGTGACAGCCTGTCTGTTGATGAACTGCGAAAGGAAACAGAATCATGGTGAGATGGTCTGGTCCGGCCCAAAGGGATCTGAAGAAGATATTTGCCTACATCGCCGAGGATTCCAGATATTACGCCAGGCATGTTGTTCAAAATATTGTTGACAAGTCTGAAACTCTTGAGGCCTTTCCCAAGGCAGGAAGGATGGTCCCGGAAACAAATGACCCCAATGTCAGGGAAATTTTTATGTATTCTTATCGGATTATCTCTGAAGTGACTGACAGGGATGTGAATATCTTGGCTATCATCCATGGCAAGCAGGATTTTATGAGTGCTGCCTCCCATAGGCTTACATAGACACTTAGGGAAGGAAAACATTCAGATGGACAGTGAGCAGAATGGGACAGGTAGTTTTTGCATTGATTTTGGTCTCAAGGAATGGAACAAGCTGGATTCCAAAAAGATCGTACGCAAATATCGGGAGTTCGTCTACGAAACCGGCGCAGTGGATGCTGGCAAAGGAGCTGTGATCGACCAGAAGATCGTGGACAAGGAGCGCAAGCACAAGTATAAGGTCAGCCGGATGGATCGTTTTCGATACCGATTCCGCTATTCACCCAGTGAAACAACCACGCCACAAGGCGAGGTTCCTGCGCAGCAGGGTTTCACCGGGCAAGCTGACGCCAGGATCATCGGTTCCCCAGTGAAATCCTGCCCTCGGCAGGGAGCCTTTGGCTCATTTCACCGGGCAGACAAAGACTTCGTGGGCGAGGCCCCAGTAAAATGGGAAGATCCAAATGAAATGAGCAGAAATTTCATGGGGCAGGAGTTTTACGGGGTAAATCTTCGATCAGGTCATGCACTTGCTTCAGTCCAACCCCAAAGCCACGCACCTCTCCCTGGGCTACAATCCCAGAGAGGACTGCCTCATACTCACCGCCCACCTCCAGGACGAAAGCAGCTGCAAAGTGCTCATTACCCGCAGGATGCTCTCTATGTTGCTGGAGAGAATAAGCAGTGAGCTTTCCTCCACCCATCCTGCAGCAGCCCACTCCCCGAACCCGGACGAAGTATTGCAGATGGAGCATGTTGCTT
>CAZBUB010000146.1:0-2094 GCA_964494985.1 uncultured Desulfohalobiaceae bacterium
CGGGGCCAGCAGCCTCAAGCCCTGTACGAAAACCTCGACCCCCAGACTCTGCACCAAACCCTTCACTTTCCTCCCTCGCACCCAGCACCCCCATTCCCCGCAGTCCAAGAGGATAATCAAAGGCGTTTGCGCGCGCAGGGGACTGGGGGCAGTCTCACCCACCGATGCCGGCCAGTCTGAGCAAGTGGAGTCATTACTTGAGGAGCTAAGTGGCAGCGACAAGCGCTAGCCATAGGCCGAAGGCCAGACTAGCGCGCAAGGACTACGAGCAGGAGGCCGGGGAATGGGCAGGATCCGGTATATGGTCAGAAGACGGATTGTGGCCAGCAGCTGTTGAACAACGACCGTGCTGCTAAGTGGGCTGGACAGCTAAAGATCCGATGGTGCGGAACACCCGCGTCACGGGCGACATATTTTTCGCCGTCCCGTGTACACTGATGTTATAACTTCTTCACATTTTAGTCTGTCTGAGAATGAAGAGCATGAACCTCATCATCGAGCCTGTCCGCTAAAAAATCCTCGGTTACCTCAAGATCGTATCGAGTTTGAAGATTTAGCCAAAATTGGGGTGACATACCGAAAAAACGTCCAAGCCGAAGAGAGGTATCCGCGGTAATGGATCTTTTTCCATGCACAATTTCATTTATGCGCCTAGGGGGCACACTTATATCCTTTGCCAAACGATACTGACTGATTCCCATGGGCTCTAAAAACTCCTCCATAAGAATTTCGCCAGGATGGATGGAAGGAAGCTGCTTGTTCATATAGACTCCTAATGATAATCTGTTATTTCAGCCTCATACGCGTCACCGTCTTTCCACTTAAAACAAATTCGCCATTGGTCGTTTATGCGTATGCTGTGTTGACCTTTCCGGTCTCTTTTCAATGCTTCCAATCGGTTATCCGGTGGTGTTCGTAGATCATTTAATTGCGCTGCAGCATCAAGCATTACCAGCTTTTTCCGAGCAATACGCTGAATATCCTGTGGCAACTTGGTTGAAATTTGCCTGCTGAATATTTTTTCCGTTTCTTTGTCTCCAAAGGATTTTATCATGGATAGGATAATAACGCAATACGCTAATAATGCCAAGCATTATGTTAGTAACGGATTTATTCTCCAGATACAGACAGTCTAGCTCCAGATATCTCTGGATATCCTCAGACAGGTGCTTCTTTATGAAATAGCTGGTGTTCTCTGGCTCCCTGAAGATTTTCAGGCATAAGCCTTCATGTGGGAAAGGATAAGCGACGGGGTTAGAGCTGGTCAAGCATGCTAAAAAAATCCCCTAAATGTGGGGATGTGGTGGGGTATAACTTGTATCTTTTAATTTGGTGTCCCCAAGGGGATTTGAACCCCGCCGCCAGCGTGAAAGGCCTGGCCCCCAAGCGCGATATTACTGGTTTTACAGGCTTTACATTTGCAACTATAGCCACCTGTCTACACCTGTGACAACCTCTTTTGCACACAAATTTGCACACGCCTTAAAAGGGATAAGACTGCTGTTTCAATGAACTTGCTCAGATACCTACGACCTAATGTAATTCCCCAATCCTTTTGGCCACCTCTTCAGAATCATTCCTGGGATTGTTTACCGCCAGCCCCACCTGGTAGGACTCCACCTCCTCACTGCTCACCGGCTCCAGCAGAGGCTGCAGGGACTCTGGATCCTGCTGGCTGCGATCCAGTCACAGATCGAAATGCTCTTGGCTGATTATAACAGGCATCCGCTCGTGCAGCTCCTGCACTGCCTCGTTGGCCCTGGTGGTCACGATGGCGCAGGAGTTTATGCCCTGCCCTGCCTCTTTATCCTCCCAGCACTCCCAGATCCCGGCAAAGGCAAAGAGCTCCTGATTTCTGGGTCGAATGTAAAAAGGCTGCTTAGGCCCCTGCCCTTTTTTCTTCCACTCGAAAAAGCAGCTGGCTGGGACCAGGCAGCGCCTCTTCCTGGCCGCAGATCTGTAGGCGGGCTTGTCGAACATGGACTCTGCACGCACGTTGATCATCCTGTACCCGCTACTTACCTCCTTGGACCAATGCGGGAGCTTCGACGCTGGCTGTGGAATTTTCCAGGAACCAAGAAATTTTTTGACAGG
>CAZBUB010000147.1:0-1955 GCA_964494985.1 uncultured Desulfohalobiaceae bacterium
CTTAGCTTGTGTTATCCAAGGTTACTCGCTATGCCTTTCCCCAGCCTAAAATTATCTGCCAGAGTCCAGCAATAAATAAAATCCTGAAGACCACCTAGAAAATGAGCAATGTAGATCCAAATGTCCTGATAACTGGGGAAAGCGAAGAGGGCCCTGTTTGCGATGGAAACTGATTCACACCTTGACAACCAACAGCATCAAAAGATAAATTTTATTAATGAAGCCGGGCGGCAAGGGAACTGCCAACCCCGTCAGGCCCGAAAGGGAGCAGCGGTAACAGTTTCCCTTGGGTGTCCGGCTTCTTTAAAAACAGGGACGCAGACTTCGGTCTGCGTCCCTGTTTTTTTCCTTGAGAGTTTGACTTGACCCCGAGAAAACAGAGCATTATCTTTCAGGCTCCCCTTGCAGCAAGATAATGCGCCAATCTAGCCTGTTAACAGCTAAAACCAAGGTCTCCTTTTTATGCTTGATCTCAAATTTATTCAAAAAAACCCGGATATTGTCAGAGATGCGCTCCGCAAAAGAGACTCGGATCTCGACTTGGACCATTTCTTGGAGCTGGATCAAAACAGGCGCAAGCTGGTCCAGGAAGTCGAGGAGCTGCGCCAGGAGCGAAATCAAACCTCAGCAGAAGTAGGAGAGCTGAAGAAAAAAGGCCTGGATGCCAGCGAGCAAATCTCAAGACTGTCCCTGGTCGGAGACCGGATAAAGGAAATGGAGGCCCGCAGGAAGGAGCTGGAAGAAGAAATCCGCACCCTTAGGCTTTCCATAGCCAACATCCCACATCCAGACGTGCCTGAGGGAGACAGCGACGAAGACAATCTGGAGGTTAAGAAATGGGGTTCCAAGCCTGAATTTCATTTCCAGCCCAGACCACACTGGGAGCTGGGACCAGACCTGGGAGGCCTTGATTTTGAGCGAGCTGCTAAGATTACCGGCAGCAGATTCGCCCTGTACTGGGGCTGGGCTGCAAAGATGGAGAGGGCCCTTATCAATTTCATGCTGGACATCCAATGCAACGAGCATGGCTACCAGGAGGTGCTGCCCCCTTTCATGGTCAATTCCCAAAGCATGCAAAACACAGGCCAGCTGCCCAAGTTTGCAGAAGACCTGTTCAAGCTAGAGGATTGGGACTATTACCTCATCCCCACAGCAGAAGTCCCAGTGACCAATATCCACGCCCAGGAGACCCTTGCTGAGCATGATCTGCCCCTGGGTTATGCAGCCTATACCCCCTGCTTCAGATCTGAGGCAGGCTCCTACGGCAAGGATACCAAGGGCCTCATCCGCCAGCACCAGTTCAATAAAGTGGAGCTGGTCAGATTTGCTCATCCTGAGGACTCCTACCAGCAGCTGGAGCTTTTACTTGGACATGCAGAAACAATACTGCAGCGTTTAAACTTGCACTACAGGGTGGTCACCCTGTGCAGTGGAGATCTGGGCTTCTCCGCCGCCAAGACCTATGACATTGAGGTCTGGCTACCAGGCCAGGACAACTACCGAGAGATCTCCTCCTGCTCCAACTTTGAGGATTTTCAGGCCAGACGCGCCAACATTCGCTTTAAGCCCTCTCAAGGCAAAAGGAGCGAGTTTGTTCACACTCTCAATGGTTCAGGCTTGGCAGTGGGCAGGACCCTGATAGCTATTTTGGAGAACTTTCAAGAGCCAGACGGCACAATAATGATCCCTGAGGCCCTGCATCCTTATATGCATGGCTTGCAGAAAATCACCTTCTAATTTTTCCTTGACATCCTTATCTATAAACAATAGTGTATTTGATTTGCTCGGGTCGTTAACTCAGCTGGTAGAGTATCGGCCTTTTAAGCCGAGAGTCGCAGGTTCGAATCCTGCACGACCCACCAACCAGGAAGCGCGTCCCCATCGTCTAGCACGGCCCAGGACACCGGCCTCTCACGCCGGCGACGGGGGTTCAAATCCCCCTGGGGACGCCAATT
>CAZBUB010000148.1:0-1884 GCA_964494985.1 uncultured Desulfohalobiaceae bacterium
TGAATATTATACTTATGAATCTTGTAATGCAGGGTCCTTCTGCTGATGCCCAGGATCTGGGCTGCTTTCTTGCGCACCCAGCCGGATTTTTCCAGGGCCTTGAGCACAGCCTGTTTTTCGTTTTCAGCCAGGGAAAGGGAGTCAGCAGATTCGGCATTCATCCTGGAGTCAGCAGACTCAAGCTGCAGGTCACTGGGTCTGATAAGCCCATCAGCGCACAACAGGGCGCCTGCCTCCAGCACATTGTAAAGCTCGCGCACATTGCCTGGCCAAGGGTAATTTTGCATGCGTTGCAGCGCAGCTTGGCTGAGCTTTGGCTTTTGCAGGCTGTTCTTGCGGCTTATGCTGCTTAGAAAATGCTCCACAAGCAGGGGCAGATCCTCCAAGCGCTCCCGCAAAGGCGGGATTTGCAGCCTCAGGGCTTTGAGCCGGTAATAAAGATCCTCCCTGAACCGCCCTGAGCTGAGCATCTCTGACAAGTCGGCATTTGTGGCTGCCAGGACCCTGCAGTCCACTGTCCTGGAGCTGGTGGAGCCCACCCTGCGCATGGTGTGGTCCTGGATGAATCTCAGCAGCCTGGTCTGCATTTCTGCTGAAACATTGCCTATCTCATCCAGCAGCAAGGTTCCCTGGTCTGCTGTTTCTATCAAGCCCTTTTTGTCCTGGGTAGCATGGGTGAAGGCCCCTTTGACATGGCCAAAAAGCTCGCTTTCCAGCAGGGTGGGCTGGGTGGAGCCGCAGTCCAGGACCACAAACGGACCCTGGCTCCTGTTGCTCCATTTGTGCAGCAGTTGGGCTACCAGCTCCTTGCCTGTGCCGGACTCACCCTCAATGAGCACCGTGATATTACTGGGCGCGATGCGCCGCACCAGGCGGATAACCCTGGTCATGGCCGGACTGCGGCCATACACCAGGCCTGTATCAGCATCCAGGCTTTCCGGTCCTGCTGGATAGGCTTGGGCCAGGAGCTTCTGGATCCTGCCTACCAGCTCTGTGCCATCAAAGGGCTTGGTCATGTAGTCTGCTGCTCCCTGGTGCATGGAGCTCACTGCGTCCTGGACGTCTCCGTAGGCAGTCAGAAGCACCACTGGTATGCCTGGCCAGCTTGCAGTGATTTCCTTGAGCAGGCCCTTGCCGTCCAGACCTGGCATCTTCACGTCTGACAGGACCAGGTCCACGGAGTGCTCCGCCATTGTCTCCAGGGCCTCTTGGCCGTGATTGGCAGTGTACACCTGGAAGCCTGCAGAACAGAGCCTGGCCTGCAAAAGCTGCAGGATGCTGGAGTCGTCGTCCACCACCAGCAGGGAGTAGCTGTCAGGATTGGTATCTGCTTGATTGCTGCTCATTTGGGATCTTGAAAAAGCCTGCGCTTTTGATGTTCCATGCGATTGAACAATGTTTCCAGCTCCTGGAGCTTGTCAGCCAGGTTTTTGTTTTCCTGTTCCAGGGCCTGGATTTTGTTTTGGGCGGCTTGGTTTTGGCTCTTCAAGGACTGCAGCTCCTGGGTTTGGGTTTGTTTTTCCTGCACAATTTTTACAAAGGGCCTGAGCATGCGGGCATTCATGGCGTTCGCCTGGGAGGCCTCCTTGGCCAGGGCAGTAAGCTCCTGTTCCAGGTCCTGGAGCTTTTCCGGGTTTTCTGCCAGGAGCATGTCAGACAAAATCGCACCGAGCTCTGCTTGCTGCTGGATCTGCGAGCTGACATCTGCGTTTTGGGCAGTTTGCAGGAATTGCTCCTTGGCCTGGGCATATTCCCTGGTCTGAAAATGATCCATGGCAGCCTCAAGCTGTGGCTGCTCCTGTTCAGCTTCCATCTTAGGTTTGCTCAGCTGCTGCCAGGAAACTCCCACTTTGCTGCACCCGCTGCATAAAATAGTCAAGCCCA
>CAZBUB010000149.1:0-1846 GCA_964494985.1 uncultured Desulfohalobiaceae bacterium
AAGCAGGCCTTAGCATATCCTGACCAGAAGCGGCAGGTGTACCTGCTTGGACGCTTACGAAACTGGTAAGCAATCCCCCCCCCAACCAACAAGGAGCGTCACTATGGACCGGGAAGAGTATCCCACATGCGCGGCTTGTTCCGTTCCGCCTCGGAAGCGGGCCTGCATCCGCAGAGACGGCACAGGGCCCGAGAACTGCCCCACATTGAATCAGCAGGACCTTGTGGAAGAGGCCCGTAAGGCCCTGTCCGATGAGGCCAAACTCGAATTCGCCCGCCAGGCCTCCCTGCAGGAGGCCGCTGGATACACGAACCGCGATCTCGGCTATGCCAGGATTCAGCCGGTCAAGCCAAGGATCCGGGAGACAGTGGAGTTCGCCGCGAGAATGGGATACGAGCGGCTCGGGCTGGCCTTTTGCGCCGGATTGGCCAAAGAGGCGGAAGTGGTTCAGCAGATCCTTGAGACCAATGGATTCCGGGTGGTTTCCGCGATCTGCAAATCCGGATGTGTATCTAAATCCTGCCTCGGTCTAGGACAGAATGAGCACATCGATCAACAGGCCGAGGAGGAAACCATGTGCCACCCTGTGCTCCAGGCCTACCTGCTCAACCGGTTCCAAACTGAGCTGAACATCCTTCTGGGACTGTGCGTGGGACACGACTCTCTGTTCTTGCAACACGTCCGGGCACCTTGCACAGTTTTGGCAGCCAAGGATCGGATTCTGGGCCACGCGCCCCTGAGCGCAATCTACACTTTTACGAGCTACTATCGCTACCTTCAGCACCCTCTGGAATGGCCATCTGAAGATACCGACTCCTAAACACAATAAATGGAGTTTGATATTGGAATCATAAGACGTGAAGCCGCGAATCCGGCAATCACTTTTTGTCCTCAATTTTTTCTCATCCTGGCAGGAAGAGTTTAAGGACGAAAAGCCCCTGCAGGACCTGGAGTATGACAGGCTCTTGAGCGAGGTGATAACCTGCAGGGTTGAGGACGACCAGGGTGTGTGCTGCTCAGGGCCAAGATCATGACCATGGTGGGCTTCGAGGTGCAAGAGGAGCTGTACCTCCTGGTGCTGAGGGGGTGTTAATGCTAAGTATGGGCTTGGAGATGAAGATGAGGGTTTGAGGCTGCTATGCCCTGATTTGGACTAATTTTTAGCTTTTAAACCTAGCTTTTGGGTAACCCTGGTAATGCAATTTATTATTGACTTCATGCTTGAAGGATGGAATAAAGACAAAAATTTACTTGCAGTAGATGAGGTTGCTAAACGGTTTGTATTTGCACCTTAAGGACTTTTGCTTCGGTTTGTACTTTGCTGAGTGTGGCTATGATCCTTCCAGCTATTCTTGTTGTTCTTTTAGCCACCTTTACTCATAGCCCGCCTTGATTTTTGTATAATAGTCAGGTTTTGGAAAAGGAATTTTTATGTCCCAGAGCCTCCATACCCCGGATAGTGGTGGCAATCCGGAATCGTTGATCACCCCCCAGGAATGCTCCCAGATGCTGATGCATGCCCCTGTGGGTGTATTCAAGTCCACCCCTGAAGGCAGGTTTTTGGCGGTTAATCATGCCCATGCCAGGATGTACGGTTATGACAGCCCGGAAGAGTTGATAGGCTCGGTCACGGATATTGCCAGGCAGATGTATGCGGACCCCAGGGACCGGGAGGAGCTGGAGCGGCTTTTGCTGCAGCAGGGGGAGGTGTTGAAGCATGAGTGCCGAATGCTGCGCAAGGACGGCTCCCAGTTCTGGGTTTCCAGGAACATGCAGGCTGTGCGGGATAGGGAGGGCAATGTCCAGTACTATTATGGCTTCAGCACGGATATTACGGAGCGTAAGC
>CAZBUB010000150.1:0-1702 GCA_964494985.1 uncultured Desulfohalobiaceae bacterium
TCCAGGGCCGGGTATTCGACGAATTCTTCCTCATGGGCCTGGCCACCCTGGGCGCCCTGGCCATCCAGGCCTATGCTGAGGCAGTGGCAGTGATGCTCTTCTTCAAGGTGGGGGAGCTGTTCCAGGATGCGGCAGTCGCCAGCTCCAAGCGCTCCATCAGCTCCCTGCTTGCTCTGCGTCCGGACTTCGCCAGGCTGAAGACCGCCCATGGCCTGCAGCAGGTAACCCCGGAACAAGTGGACACCGGGGACATAATCCAGATCAGGCCCGGAGAAAGAGTGCCCCTGGATGGCATGCTCCTGGGCCAGGAGGCCAGCCTGGAGACGTATGCTTTGACTGGGGAATCAGGCTTGAGGCGTTTCAGCCAAGGCCAGGAAATCCTTTCCGGGCTGATCAACCAGGGCGGCCTGCTGGAGATTAGCGTCAGCAGGCCCTACAAGGAGTCCACTGTGGCCAGGATCCTGGATCTGTTACAGAACGCGGCAGAGCAAAAAGCGCCCACAGAGAGGTTCATCACCAGATTCGCCCGCTACTACACCCCTGCGGTGGTAGGCGGGGCCCTGGCTATCGTGCTTCTGCCCCTGGTTCTGTACCAGATTTCCTGGCTGCAGCAGCTGTATGCCGCCCCTCCGGAGTTCTCTGAGTGGTTTTACCGGGGCCTGGTCTTCCTGGTGGTCTCCTGCCCCTGTGCTTTGGTCATCTCCATCCCGCTAGGCTTTTTCGGCGGCATAGGCGCGGCCTCCAGGCAGGGAGTGCTGGTCAAGGGAGCCAACTACCTGGAGGGCCTGAACAAGATGCGCACCGTGCTCTGGGACAAGACCGGGACCTTGACCCAGGGCAGGTTCCAGGTGGGGGAAGTCCTGTCTGCTCCGGGATTCGACAAAGAACAGCTTCTGGAGCTGGCTGCTCTGGGCGAGGCCCACTCCAACCATCCCCTGGCAGACGCAGTGCTGGAAGCTGCAGGCAGATCCAGGGCCAGCCAGAATCAGGTCCAGGACTTCCAGGAAATAAAGGGCAAAGGGCTAAGCTTCACTCTCCCCCAGGGCATGGTCCTGATAGGCAGCAAAGCCTGGCTGCAGGAAAACCACATCCAGCCCGATCACCTGCCTGGCCAGGGGGAGAGCTGCGTCTACGTGGCTCTGGGTCAGGCCTACACCGGCTGCATAAAGCTAAACGACACCCTGAAGCCTGGCGCAAAACAAGCTGTAGACCGCCTGCGCAGCATGGGAGTCAGCAAACAGTATATGCTCACCGGAGACAGTCAGGCCTTGGCCGCAGATGTGGCCCAGAGGCTGGGTCTGGATGGCTTTTGGGCAGAGCTGTTGCCTGAGCAGAAGCTGGACAGGCTGCAGGAGCTGCTCTCTTCCCAGAAACCCGGGGAGCTGCTGGCTTTTGTGGGGGACGGCATCAACGACGCCCCGGTGCTGCGCAGGGCGGATCTGGGCGTAGCCATGGGCGGGCTGGGTTCTGATGCTGCCATAGAGGCAGCAGACATCGTACTCATGCAGGACGAGCCCGGCAGGCTGGTGAATGCCCTGCAGGTAGCCCGCAGGACCAGGGCCGTGGTCTGGCAGAATGTCTTTCTCGCCCTGGGGGTCAAGACCCTGGTGCTTGGCCTGGGTGCTATGGGCCTGGCCGGCATGTGGGCTGCTGTGTTCGCTGACGTGGGCGTGGCCTTGCTGGCGGTGCTGAATGCCCTCAG
>CAZBUB010000151.1:0-1689 GCA_964494985.1 uncultured Desulfohalobiaceae bacterium
GAAATCTAAGGTGGGCCACGAAGGAATCGAACCTTCAACCTCCGGATTAAGAGTCCGTTGCTCTGCCAGTTGAGCTAGTGGCCCTGGCTGTCAAAAAAAGTCTTTTAACCTTTGCTCTTGTTTATTGTCAAGGCCAATTTTCCTACTCTAAACAGATAAGCTCCCTTATCCCTCCAGTCAAACTTTGGCCTCCCTGAGGTGTAACCCTGAAAGTATTCTCGACACCTATCATACCCACTTCAGGTAAGGCCACTTTGGGTTCCAGGGCCAGGACCATGTTCTCCTCAAGAGGCTGTTGGAACTTCCTGGCCAAGGGCGGATATTCATCCACAGTAAGCCCTATACCGTGGCCCACAAAAGGCACCTTATTCCCGCCCAGGCCCATAAAGCCTTCGCTCCAGCCTTGTTTTTCAGCCTGCTGCACACAGTACTCATAAAGTTCCTGAGGTGTGGTGCCCGGCTGCAGCCTGTCCTGCATCCAGTCCTGCAGCCCTGCACAAAAATCCTGGGCCTTTCGCATCTGCTTAGGAATCTGCTCCTTGCTGCCGGCGAAATAGACCTGGGCCTTGTCAGTATAATACCCCTCCAAGGCAAACAGGGTGTCCACAATCAGTATTTCCCCTGGCTGCCAAACCTTTCCTGCATAGCCCATGTAGGGCAGGGCGGGATGCACACCCCTCAAGCCCACAGGCCCATTGTAGCTGGTGGGATAATTGCTTGAATCGCCTGCACTGACAGCCCCCAGGAAAAGTTCCTCACCTGGGCCGCCCATGCGTACATGGCCTTGATGTCCCTGCTGGAAATATTGTCCCCAAAGGGCATGGCTCAGCTCCATCTCGCTTTGCCCGGAGCTGATCACCTGAGGCAGATCCTGCTCCAGGACCTGGGCCTGTCTTTGTCCAGCCAGGGTTATCTTGTACAGCTCCCACTGGGACTTCACCATCCGGGCCTGGCTCAGCAAGAAGTCGGCATTTTGCAACTTCAGACCAGGGAGCTTCTGGGAAAAGTTTTGGCCCAGGCTCCAGTTAAGACCCGACATCTCCACAGCAATATTTTCAGGCATGTCCCGCCCCAAATCAGCAAGGACCCGAGGCAGATCGGAAAAAGACCGAAATCCATGCTGCTCCTGAACCAAAGACTCTAGTCTGGCGCGCTCCAAACCTTTGCGCAGCAAAAGAACTGGCTCCCCTTCCAGGGGCAGCCAGAACATGCCATTCGCCAAATGGCCACTCAGCCAGTAAATATTGATTCTGGAAAAGACCAAAACCCCGCCTGCCCCAGGGAGGTCCTCCTGCAGCACGGTCCTGCACCTGGCCCATCTCCATTTAAGCTCCTGCAAAGGGATCTGCTCCAGGGATTCAAACATGCTTCCTCCTTTTGGGCTTAGGTCAGGCAGGTTGCATAATGCCCTGCACTTTGCCTATACTCATATTTTAAAGCAATTTGTATTTATTCACCATCTCCTGTGCCCGGATAAGCTTTACCGAAGAAGAAGCCAAGGTCCAGGGGTTCGGCATACAGGCTTCCGGCACCTACTTCTGTTACTTTTTCGTTTTAACGATTCGAGTAGGCCTGCAAAAGTAGGTGCCGGATCTGAGCGACTTAGAATGCGTTAAGCAAAACTGTGCAAGCTGTTTCAACCTCAAAGTCCACCATAGTCATCTGGAAGTTCAAGAGGTCCAAAATCAG
>CAZBUB010000152.1:0-1646 GCA_964494985.1 uncultured Desulfohalobiaceae bacterium
AGTTTAGGATTGAACGGTGGTTGATCTCCCGTGGTCCTGTGCTGCGGTGGATTAATAGCTTCCGCCGCAGGAAGGGGCGGCAGGATCTTATGGTAGATTGACATCCTAACCATTGTGCGAGAAATGGCTGTGCCAGAGGGTGAGATCTTTTTAAGATACGGATACAGCCCATCCAAATAAGGAGAAAAAGCCATGAACCCTGATGAGATGAAATCTTTGTCCAAGAGCATTTATGAGGAGCTCAGATTGAGGACTCTTCCTGTAGCCGTGTCATTCCATGACCAAGAGCCTCAGTGGCCGGAGAAAACCCGCCGGCCCTCGCAAACCTTGCACAAGAAGATCACTCTCTGTCAGGCCATGACCCTGGCCAGAACTTATCGCTGGACAGTTGGTCTCACAGCTGAGGACATTGTTTGCATCCCTGCCCTGATCGCTTTTGGTCATGCTCAAAATAAAAATGCGCATCAGCTCCTGTCCAGCTTCTTTGCCCGTGTTGGCTGGTCACAGGATGAAGAAACCGCTGCTAGTGAAGTCTCCTGCATGTCCTTTATGCAGAAAGGCCAGGCTCAAGCCATAATCTTGGCGCCGCTGGCCAAAGGGGTGACCGAGCCAGACACTGTAGTTTTTTATGGCAATCCAGCTCAGATTATGCGTCTTGTGCATGCCTGGACCTACATGACAGGAAAGCAAGTCCAGAGCGGATTTTCCGGAAAAATTGAATGCCGGGAATATCTGGCCGCACCACACATGAACGACGAGGCCAACGTGGTCATTCCCGGCAATGGAGACCGGATCATGTCTGGAACCCAGGATGATGAAATGATCTTTGCTTTGCCTGGTGATAAGCTGCAGTTACTCGGTGCTGGGCTGGAAAAGGCAGGTCGCAGTGTCGGAGCCAAGTATCCTGTGCCTTTTTACCAGGACTTTGAGCCTGAATTTCCTGGTCTGTTCAAGGAATTGGCTGAGGAAGCAGGTCTGAACATTGGCTGACAAACCGGAGCAATAACCTATGACCTCTACGCTGCAACTCATTTTGTCCATCCTGGCCGGGGCCGGGGTGATCGGGCTTTTGTACTGGAAGAAGGGTACGGATTGCCTGCCCTGACTGTTTATCTATGGCTCGCTGGGAGCGGGCCTGCTCACCTATTACCTCCTGGGCAAACTGATTTAAGGTCGGCAGGGTGGACTTGGCAACAAATAACCGGGCTGGGGAACAGGCTGCAGGCTATTTCAAGGGCCTGCCGAATGCCTGGTGCATGAGATCCCTTCTTCTGGGCTGCTGGGTATTGTCCGCCTTTTCCTTCTGCAGCACCAGCTGCAAAAGCTTGGACATGCAGACCTGCTGGGAGTTTTGCTGATAAAAGGTGTCCCAGGCGTAGAACAGCAACTCCTGCAAGCGTTCAGGGCTCATCTGTTTGGGGTAGTAGACCACCTTATCCGCGGTATATTCATCCCAGTCGTAGGAGAAGATGCGCTCTTCCTGCTGCAATTTTGCAAAGGCCGGGGTGTGCGGAAAAGGGGTTAAGACTGTGAATTCCGCAAGGTCCAGCTTGATTTCCAGCAAGAAGTCAATAAGCCTTTTGATGAAATCCGGGGTATGTGAGTCCAGGCCCAGCAGGATGGTGCCCTCTACCGCAATGCCGTGG
>CAZBUB010000153.1:0-1598 GCA_964494985.1 uncultured Desulfohalobiaceae bacterium
CTCATCCTCCCGCATAGCCTCAGCCAAAGTATACGCTTCTTCGCCCACGCTCCTGGCCCAGCGGGAGTGGACCATCTGCTTGGCCACCTGTGTAAAATCCTGCTTCTCCAGGGCCGCCAGCATGCGCTTGAAGCTGAGCAGGCCTTCAATGGAAGTCTGTCTGGCCATGCGGATCAGCACCTGCTGCCTGGTCTTGGAGAGCCCGGAATAGGCTGGGATCTCCTGGGCCAGCTTGTGATGGATATAGATGTTCTCCGGAGTCATTTCTTGCCTGGGCAAAGGATACTCCCTGTCCAACCCTGCTTCAGATGCAATACCTGGAAATTCCTGCTGGGCATCTTGCTCAGGCCTTAGTTCATTTTCTGGCTCCTGGCGTGTTGCTGCAGATTCTAGCACCTGGAAGTCTTGTAGCTGCATGCTGGCCTTATTCCGAGGGCTGTCTTGGGAAGCCGGCTGCAGGGGTTGGAACTCCAGCCTGGAGCTCTGGCGGGCTCGTTTTGCTGCAGGCTCGGTTTGAGCAGGGGAGTTTTGGGGAGCTGGGTCCTCCTGGAATGTTTCCAGGCTAGGCAACTCCCAGGGAGAGACGTCCTGCAGCCCAGCAATGAGCTGGTTCTTATAAGGACTGAACCACAGGCCTGTTCCCACCAGGAGCAAAAGCAAAACTGCTGCCAAGGCAAACTTGAGCCTGGGCCTGAATTTCCTGCCTTCCAGGTCAGCCTGGACTTCCTTGATAATCCTGGCATTGATAGTCTTCCTGCCGTAGCCGAACCCGGTGATCAAAGCATTGTCCGCCAGGATGTTGATCTTCCTGGGCACTCCCTGGCTGTATTTGCATATCCTGCGCAAAGCGCCCCTGGTAAAGATCTTGTTTTTGTCTGCGCCTGCCTTGCGCAGCCTGTGCAGGATATAGTCCTTGCTCTGCTTGCGGCTCAGGGGCCGGATGGTGGCCCGGACGGCAATGCGCTGCCGCAGTTGCCTGAGCTCTTTTCTATCCAGGATCTTGTCCAGCTCAGTCTGGCCGATGAGGAAGATTTGCAAAAGCTTGTCCCTGCTGGTCTCCAGATTGGAAAGCATGCGCAGGTTTTCCAAGGTCTGCAATGGCGTGTTCTGGGCTTCGTCTATGACCAGGATTATGTTGTATCCATTTTGGTATTCCTGGATCAGGGCCTCGTGCAGACCCTGCACCAGCTCAAAGACCTGATCCTGGGCGTCCTGCCCGGATTGCTCAAATATTGGCCCGTATTCATGCAGCTGAGAAACTGGTGGCTCCAGGCCCAGCTCAGAGTAAATGGTTAATAGCAGCCCCTTGAAGCTTAGGTTGGGGTTAAACACAAATACAGTCTTGATCTTGGCCTTGGAGCTCCATTTGTTGAGGAAAGCCCGGACCACAGTGGTCTTGCCCAGCCCCACCTCGCCAGTCAAGGCCACAAATCCCTTACGATTCTTAAGCCCATAAATCAGCGAGGCCAAGGACTCCTTATGACTGGGGCTTAAGTAAAAGAAATAGGGATCAGGGGTGATGTGGAAGGGTTCCCTGTCCAGACCGTAATGTTCGAGATACATATTTTGGGCACCGAGATAGAAAGTGTAAAAGTACA
>CAZBUB010000154.1:0-1547 GCA_964494985.1 uncultured Desulfohalobiaceae bacterium
AGTCCATCATGATCCTCTGGAAGTTCAAGAGGTCCAATAGCAAACTTTTGCTTTATGCATTGCATGATATGAGTAACTTCTGCTTTTTTTACTCATCATACGCCATGCACAAAATGGGTAACATAGGTGATGCTTACTCATTTTATGCATGGCGTGATGTGGGTAATAAGGGTGGAAAAGAGGGATGTATGAAGCAGACAACTAGCCAAACTTTCAAATATATTATTTTCTACACTTGCGAAGCAAAACACACCTTTTTACTTTTATACCTAGCGCAGCACTTTGTCGCTTTTACCCAATCCACCAATATCTCTCATATACCAATCTCCAAAAAGTTGCCTGGGAGGATCGATGCTGAAGCTCATTCTGGTGGCAGGAGCCCGGCCTAATTTTATGAAAATTGCTCCTATCTTAAGGGAGTTGCGGAGCAATTATTCCCAAATAATAGAACCTGTTCTGGTACATACCGGGCAACACTACGACCAGAACATGTCTGGGTTTTTCTTCCAGGCCTTGGGCATACATCAGCCTGATTACAATCTGGAAGTAGGCTCAGGCAGCCACGCAGAGCAAACCGCTGCAGTCATGACCAGGTTCGAGCAGGTCTGCCTGCAGGAGCAGCCGAACATGGTCCTGGTGGTAGGAGATGTGAACTCCACCATTGCTGCAGGCTTAGTGGCCAAAAAAATGCAGATCCAGCTGGCCCATGTGGAGGCAGGCCTGCGCTCCAGGGACCGCTCCATGCCTGAGGAGATTAACCGCCTGGCCACAGACGCTATCAGCGATCTGTTCTTTACCACAGAGAAGCAGGGCACTTTGAACTTATTGCAGGAAGGCCATCCGGAAGATAATGTGCATTTTGTAGGCCATGTGATGATAGACAATCTTTTTTTCCAGCTAGAGCAGCTGCAAGCTACTGGAGCAAGCCCAGAAGTGCAGTCTTTCAAATCCAGGCTGCCTGGGAAGTATGCCTGCTTGACCCTGCACAGGCCCTCTAACGTGGACCGTTTGGAAAATCTGCAGCCCATTGTCTCCACCCTGCAAGAGATAAGCAGCAGGCTGCCCATAATCTTTCCCTGCCACCCCAGAACCAAAGCCAGGCTGCAGGAGTTCGGCTTGTTGCAGGACATGCAGGATCCCCAGGCAACAACTGGCAAGATCCAGCAGGGCCTCTTTCTGTTCCCGCCCCTGGGCTACAATGATTTCTTGTGTCTCTGGAAGGATGCCACAGCAGTGCTTACAGACAGCGGCGGGCTGCAGGAGGAGACCACAGCCTTGCAGATACCCTGCCTGACGCTGCGGGAGAACACAGAGCGGCCCATCACCCTGGAATCAGGCAGCAATATGCTGGTAGGCAAGGATATGCAGCTGCTGCAACGCACAATAGACCGCATCCTGGCAGGACAGTACAAGACCTCCATGGTGCCTGAGCTCTGGGATGGCCAGGCCAGCCAGAGGATCTCTCAAGTTTTAGCAGGCTGAACTTACCCATCTGAAGTTTCACGTAAATTCCTCTCGCCGCCATGCGAAGGAGGCTAGTAGCGATA
>CAZBUB010000155.1:0-1521 GCA_964494985.1 uncultured Desulfohalobiaceae bacterium
CTTAGTCATCTTGGCCATTCCTGGCCCTGGCTGCAGAGCCAGAACAATTATGGTCAGGTTGTCCGTGCCCATACGCTGGATAAGCACTTCCTGGGACAATCCTTCAGCTAGCTCCCTGACATCACTGTAGCTGCGGGCAATCCCGGCCACCTCCTGGTTGTCCAGAACATCGAACAGACCATCGCAGCCAGCTATCAGCCAGAGATCCCTGTCTTGAATCCGTTCCTGGTGTACGTCAGGAGTAGAGATCACCCCCACCGACTCGAAAAAGGAGTCCCCAAGACTGCGGGTTGGCATCAGCCCCATTCCTTGTCGCAGCACATAAGGATAACTGATCTCAGCTCCATAAGAGAGAATCCTGTCCATCTCCTGGGGATCATCCAGACGATGGTCCCGGCTCAATTGTCTAACCCCTTCTTTACTGACTATAATAATTCGGGAGTCTCCGGCATTGGCCACACTAAGCTCCCTGCCCAAAAGATAGAAATGAGCTGCGGTAGTCCCGGACTGGACCCGACTAAGTTCCTGGGAGACTTTTTGGTAGCTGTTGATAAAGGCTTGCTCTATCTTTTTACCCTGCTGCAGATGGTGGGCAAAGTGCAGATGCAGGGTTTGGGAAGCATAGGCTGCGGCATAATCCCCGCAGTGACCATCGTACACTCCTGCAAAAATGTCTGCCGCATGGACCAAGGCATGCCTCAAAATATAGGCATCCTCCATACGCCAGCGCAAACCCTGTTCGCTTATCACAGCAGTTTTGGACATATCCTCCAGTCCCTGCAGTCTATTGGAATATATCCCCTTCGAGATTTTCCAGATCCTCCAGGGGCCAAAAGACATATATGCATGCAGTGAGCACCGGGGCATAAGCCAGGGCTGCAGCAGCAATCAAGAATTGGTCCCAATCCTCTTTCCTGGCTGCAGCCTGGGTCAGCTTGACAAAATAGTCCCACATCCCTGGCTCGCATTGTTCCAGGAAGCTGGAAAGATGGTCCCCGCCGCTGCCCTGGGTCAACTTGCTCCAGATGTGCTGCAGGATGCCTGCAGGCAGCTCCCTCTGAGGCTCTCCGCAGCTCTGGAAGGCCCAGACTGTAGCAGCCGTAACATAGGTAACTATGGGCCTGGCCTTGCCCATCTCCTCCTGCCTTTGCTTCAGGTACTCAAAGATCTCCGGGAAGTAGCCTAGGCACTGGGTCATGGTCCCTGGTACCAGCTCTTCCTGCTGCAAACCTTCCAGCACCGAGTCTGTGATCATAGCCATGGCAGAATCTGCCCCTTTTTTTTGCGGAAGCATTACCTAAAAAAAGGGGGGTATGGCTTATCCATAAGCCCCTGAAAAATGGTCGGGATGGCAGGATTTGAACCTGCGGCCCCTCGAAACCCATTCCAAGCTTTTCTATCCAACACACTAAAATTAAAGTAATTAATCATTATGTTCACGACATTTTTTTCCTTTTTTGCACATTTTGTCCTGAAAATTGTCCTGAACGTCCAGCGTAACCGGACGGCTTTGGAGCGCCA
>CAZBUB010000156.1:0-1515 GCA_964494985.1 uncultured Desulfohalobiaceae bacterium
TAACTGATATATTATGCAAAAAGATTCCATTTTTCATGAAATAAAGTTCTTTTTTTGCAGAAACATTTTGCACAGTCCCGGATTGGGTTTGGAAGAGAGCATAACAGCCTGCCCTTTAAATATTCTTTAATAACAATTGGTTACCATTTAGATTGCTGTTTGTTTACAGCCCAAAATCCCTGCTTTGGTTTTGGTTTCAAACTTGCAAGGAAATTATTCGAGGATTTCTCAGTAAAAAGGAAAAGCTTAGAAACCAGGAGACTAAAGCCATACTCCTTGGGGCATTCAGAATCTTGTGGGTGCGCATTCAACAAGCTGATAACTCAATTGCGAAAAGTATGGAAACAAAACTCAATGCAGAACCTCAAAAATCACACTGAAAAAAGAGCTGAGCCCAGGTTCGCCCTACAAATACCTGCCCGGATCCAGCCGGATCTGCTGGAAACGGGATCTATACTTGATGCCATTATTGAAGATATCAGCCTGCATGGTCTGAAATTCAAAACAGAAAGCTATCTGCAGCCAGGACAGGAGGTCAGTATAGGCTTTGCCCAGCCCTTGAGCGGGCAGGAAACGGTCCTGCAGGGCAGGATCAGATGGGTCAGCAATGGCAATGGCCAACATACCTTGGGCATCCAGCTTCTGGGAAAAAACAACTGTATTTTGAGCCTGGAGCAGGCCAGCCAATACTTAAAACCTTTCACCTCCAGTCCTCCACAGATCGAGACCAGACCCAAACCTCCTTTTTTGCCGGGCAACTTCCATCTGGAGCTGTTCTGGGGCCTGCTGTTCAAGACCTTCAGGGAGATCCTGCAAAGCAATCTGGCGCATTTGTGCAACAGTATTGATCTTAGCTCTGTACACCTGGAAAACTTTCTGCAGGAATACCAGGGGGAGCTGGGTGCCCCTGAGCACAGCGCACGTTTGGCACGGAGCCTGAAAAAGCTCAACAAGAGCGGACAGGATCTTTTGAGCCTGGTCAAGCTCTTCAGGGTCATGCAGACGGAAAGCCTGCAACTGGCCCAGGAGAGGGAACAGGATTTGCCCAACCTGATAAAAATGCACACAAGCTTCCAGGATAGGCTGCAGGCTTTTGTGGAGAAGCTGAAATACCTGAATCTGCCCTGGGAAGATGCAATAAGCCTTCGGGCACAAAAGATACCCTTGTTTTGTGGCTCCAGCTGGCGTGTGGCCCAGGGCCTGGATCTGCTTTTGCTGCATGCCTTTCAGAATATCCTTTGGGGCCACGCTTCCAGGATCAATGTGGAGCTTTTTGAACAACAGGGCCGAATAGTTATTGAATATACCCATACAGGCTCCAAGCTGCTGCAAAGCACCAAGGAAAAGATCAACCTCAGCCCGCTGCAATGGCAGGAAGATTCCCAGCAGACCTTTAAGGACAGAAGACAATTGCTGTGGCTGCATTATGTGCTATACTTTTTTCAGGATCTGGATCCGGAAATCCTGATCCTTAATCAATCCGGGAATAATGTGGTTTCCCTTAGGCTGACGCCG